>NZ_CAXAOW010000011.1:0-142239 GCF_963970805.1 Pseudomonas sp. EA_35y_Pfl2_R5
TTGGCACTGAGCTGGCTCACCTGGGCCAACCAGCGCTGAAAGGCTTGAGTATCCATGGTGGGCTGACCTCACAAGCGGATGTCTGCCTTAAAGCGTAGTCCTTGCAACACGGTCTTGGGACATAGCCTTTTTTATGGTCAGCCATCCTTGGCGGCCACCCTTAGGGTTGTCGCTGCGCGATGCCAAAAATGATTCCCGATCATTTTTTCTGCCTGCTGTTCCGGCCGTTTGCCCCTAGTTACGCTGTAAGCCGCTGTGCAGCGCCAGATCCCAAGGTGCTACCGGGCCAAAGCGGGCCTTGAGAAACTCCAGCAACAGACGGCTGCGTGAGTCGGTTTCCCGTTCCAGGCGCAGCGCATAAATGCCGCTGGGCTCGGGAGCAGGTAGGCCGTTTTCACAGAACAATGGCAGCAGTTCACCACGCAATAAGTAGTCGCTGATCAGCCAGGTTGGCAAATGGGCGATGCCCAGGCCGGAGAGGGCGCTGAATAGTAATGCTTCGGCGTTATTGGCGGTCATGCGCAGGCGTTTGGGGCGGCACAATTGCAGTTTACCGTCCTGCTCGAAGCGCCAGGCATAGGGCGGCGCGAGGCTGTCCCAGTCGAGGCCGTCATGGTCTATCAACTCACTGGGGCTGCGCGGCACGCCGCGACGAGCCAGGTAGTCGGGGCTAGCACAGACGACTCGGACCATGGGTGATAGCGCTGTGGCGACTAAACGGGTGTCTGCCAGTGGGCCGATGCGCAGCACCAGGTCGACTTCACCCAGGTGGGTGCCATGCAGATCGACGAAGCTGTCGATCAGACGCAACTGCACATCCAGGCCTGGATAGGCGACCAAGAACTCGGCAATCGCTGGGGCCAGATGCCTTCGGCCGAACGGTGCTGGGGCATCAACACGAATCAGCCCTTCTGGTGCGCTGCTCAGCGATACGGCTTCGGCGCGGGCCAGGTGCAGCTCGGCGAGAATGCGCCTGGCTCGTTCGGCAAACGCCAGGCCAGCGGAGGTGGCGCGCACGGCATGGGTGCTGCGGCTGAACAGGTTGCTGCCCAGCGAACGTTCCAGTGCATCGATGCGCCGAGCCACTGCTGAGGGCGTCAGTGGGTGACGGCGGGCCGCAGCGGAAAAACTGCCGTTTTCCAGTACATCGAGAAACAGGCTGAGCTGATCGGTCAGGCTATCGGGGTTCATGGGTAAGCCCTGCTGTGCGTTATGTGCATAGCCATTTTGCGTTGCTGTGCGTTTCACGGCTAGTGTCGAGGCGCTAGGCTGTGCGGCATCACTTTGGAGCCCACTGATGACCTTGCTCGACTTTGCCTTGAACCTTCTGCTTGGGCTTGCCCTTGGCACCCTAGGTGGTCTGTTTGGAATTGGTGGTGGCTTGATCGCCATTCCGGCGCTTGGCGTGTTGTTTGGCTTGGATCAGCAATTGGCTCAAGGCACGGCGTTGGTGATGGTCGTGCCCAATGTGCTGTTGGCGCTGTGGCGTTATCACCAGCGCAACCGTATCGACTGGCGGCATGCGTTGGCCCTCGCTGTGCCAAGCCTGATGTTTGCCGTGCTGGGCGCAGGCTGGGCAGTCACTGTGGATGCCGAGCGCATGCGCCTGGGTTTTGTGGCCTTCCTGGTATTGCTGGCGGCCTACAACCTCTCTCGGCTGTATAGCAAACCGGCCATGCTCTCGGTTGGCCTGCGTTATCCCTGGCCCTGGTTGACGCTGCTGGGCAGTGGCGCTGGTTTGCTCGGCGGGTTGTTTGGTGTTGGCGGCGCGGTATTGGCGACGCCGGTGCTGACCACGCTGTTCGGCACCAGCCAGGTTATGGCGCAGGGGCTGTCCCTGGCTCTGGCCGCGCCAAGCACGGCCGTAACGCTGGCGACCTACGCGGCCCATGAACATGTCGATTGGCTGCTGGGGGCGCCTTTGGCGCTAGGCGGTTTGCTCAGCATCAGCTGGGGCGTGAAGTTCGCCCACGCGCTGCCAGAACGGGTATTGCGCGGGTTGTTTGCCGGCTTTCTGCTGCTCTGCGCGGTATTGCTCGCGCTTAAAGTCTGAAACCTTCGACGATTTGTTCGGCCAGGGTTTCGGTGACCTGCGACTGGGTCTGGCTGTTACGCAGTAATACGATGCTGGCGGAAGGCATCGCCGGTAAGCCTTCGGCAGTGCCGATGATGCGCATGTCCGGGGTAATCAGACTTTGCAGCTGTGCGGTAATCGCCAGGCCGGCGCTGACCACCGCCATGATCGCCGAGAGGCTCGGGCTGGTGTAGGCGATACGGTATTCGCGCTCCATGGCGTCCAGCGCGTTGCAGGCCCAGGAGCGGCAGAAACACTGGGCATTAAACATCGCCAGCGGCAGCGGCTCCTGTTCATGCGGGCTGAAACCCTGGGCTTCGGCCCAGACAATACGTTCCTGGCGCAACAGTTGGCCGATCTCGGTGCCTGGCTCGCGGGTGACGATGGTCAGGTCGAGATCCTGGCGTTGCAGCAGTTGGAACGACGGCTCGCAGTGCAACTCCACCTGCACCAGCGGGTAGGCCTGGGCGAAGCGCGAGAGGATGCCGGGCATAAAGCGCATCACATAGTCGTCCGGTGTGCCGATGCGCACGGTGCCGACCATGTGCGGGGCGCGCATGCTGGTCATCACCTCACTGTGTAATTTGAGAATGCGCCGAGCATAACCGAGCAGTAACTGGCCCTCGGCTGTGAGGCTGAACTGGCGGCCGTCGCGCAGAAACAGTGGGCGTTGCACCACGTCTTCTTCCAGGCGTTTCATCTGCATGCTGACGGCCGACTGGGTACGGTTGACCATTTCCGCAGCGCGGGTAAAACCGCCGTGATCAGCAATCGCGACAAAGGTGCGCAGCAGTTCGCTATCGATGCTCGGGTAGCTGGCCATACATCAATCTCCGAGATGCATTACATAAGAAACATTCGTTGGATTGATCATAAGCCGAGCGCGAGACTGTCGCCAACCCCACAAGGAGGGCGACGAGATGAAAGGTCAAAAAGGTTATGCATTAGTCAGTGCTGGACGCTTACAGGGCCGCCGGCCGTTGGAAATACTGCGTGCGGTTGGCCGTCAGTTTTCCCGCTGGTGGCAGCTGGCCGAACAACGGCGGCGCCTGGCCATGCTCGATGATGCGGCATTGAAGGACCTGGGCTTAAGCCGCGCGGATGTTATCCAGGAAAGCGAGCGCTCATTCTGGGATGATCCCATGGCGCGCTGAGTCGCTGGCCATGTGCATCGAGGCTGTGATGCGCGTAGGGCTCAGTCAGGGCAGTGGTTATTCAGGGATTTACATAAATAAGGAAAGCATTGATGTCTAGCTATCAACTCGCGCAGTTGAATATCGCCACGATGAAGGAGCCGCTGGAGTCGCCAAGCATGGCCGACTTTGTCGCCAACCTGGAGCGCATTAATGCGCTGGCGGAATCCTCGCCCGGCTATATCTGGCGCTTGCAGGACGAGGCGGGCGATGCCACGGCGTTTCGCCCGTTTGGTGACGATGTGCTGGTGAATCTGTCGGTATGGCGCGATGTGCAGGCGCTCAGTGATTACGTGTACAAGTCCGCCCATACCGAGATGCTCAAGCGGCGCCAGGAGTGGTTCAGCAAGGTTAGTGAAGCGCATATGGTGCTGTGGTGGGTGCCGGCGGGGCATCGGCCATCGGTGCAGGAGGCTGCCGAGCGCTTGGCGTTGTTGCGTGAGCAGGGCGCCAGCGCGCAAGCGTTCAGTTTTCGCCAGGCATTTACGGCGCCGGATGCGCGCGTGGCTGAGCCTGCCGAGTAGCGGTAAGCCATGGTTTGCTGCGACTCTGTTTGAGCCGTGGGCGAGGCGGGCGGATCACCGGAGCGGCAAGCGTGCGGCGCATCCGCTACAATGCGCGCCGAATTTGTCTTGCCCGAGAGCCCGCCCATGTCCGCCTGCCAGACCCCGATTATCGTTGCCCTGGATTTCCCGACCCGTGATGCCGCGCTGGCATTGGCTGATCAGCTCGATCCCAAGCTGTGCCGGGTAAAAGTGGGCAAGGAGCTGTTCACCCGTTGCGGGCCAGAGATCGTCAACGCCCTGGCGGGCAAGGGCTTTGAGGTATTCCTCGATCTGAAATTCCATGACATTCCCAATACCACTGCCATGGCCGTTAAGGCTGCGGCGGAGATGGGCGTGTGGATGGTCAACGTGCACTGCTCGGGCGGCCTGCGCATGATGGCGGCTTGCCGTGAAACCCTGGACAAGCTCGCTGGGGCCAAGCCGCTGCTGATTGGGGTAACCGTGCTGACCAGCATGGAACGCGAAGACCTGGCTGGCGTTGGCCTGGATCTCGAACCGCAGGCTCAGGTGCTGCGTTTGGCTGGGTTGGCGGCGCAGGCTGGTCTGGATGGCCTGGTGTGTTCAGCTCAGGAAGCGCAGGCGCTGAAGGTCGCTTACCCGGCGCTGCAGTTGGTAACCCCGGGGATTCGTCCGGCCGGCAGCGCTCAGGACGATCAGCGCCGTATTCTGACACCGAGTCAGGCGCTGGACGTGGGCGCGGATTATCTGGTGATCGGCCGGCCAATCAGTCAGGCCGCTGATCCAGCTCAGGCGCTGGCGGCTGTGGTGGCTGAACTGGCCTGATCCTGGCGGCAAGGCTGGTTTCAGGCTTGCCGCGGTGAATCTGTTTTTGAAGTTGTATACAATCGCTGCATTTCGACTAGCCAGGTTTTCTCCATGCATCCCGCCGCCGAAGATTCGCCACTGGGCAAATCCAGCGAGTACATCGCTACCTACACCCCGTCTCTGTTGTTCCCGATTCCGCGCGCCGCGAAATGGGCCGAACTGGGCTTGAGCGCCGAGACGCTGCCGTATCAGGGCGTGGATTTCTGGAACTGCTTTGAGCTGTCTTGGCTATTGCCGTCGGGCAAGCCGGTGGTGGCCATAGGCGAGTTTGCCATTCCCGCTGACTCGCCGAATATCATCGAGTCGAAATCCTTCAAGCTGTACCTCAACTCGCTAAACCAGTCGCTGTTCAACAGCGCTGATGAACTGGTAGCGGTACTGACACAAGACCTCTCGGCAGCCGCCGGCAAATCAGTTGGCGTGCGTGTGCGCAGCCTGGCGGAGGTCACGGCCGACGGTGTGCAGGCCGCGCCAGGTATCTGCATTGACGAGCTGGATGTGGCCATCAGCAACTATGCGCAACCGCAGCCTGAGCTGCTGCGTTGTGATTCCGCGCGAGTGGTCGAGGAAAGCCTGCACAGCCATCTGCTCAAATCCAATTGCCCAGTCACCGGTCAGCCGGATTGGGGCTCGCTGGTGGTGCAGTACCGGGGCTTGGCGCTGGATCACGCCAGCCTGCTGGCTTACCTGGTGAGCTTTCGCCAGCACGCAGATTTTCACGAGCAGTGCGTTGAGCGGATTTTTCTCGACCTGCAGCGCCTGCTCAAGCCGGAGCATCTGACCGTGTATGCGCGTTATGTACGGCGTGGCGGTTTGGACATCAACCCCTATCGCAGCAGTGGACCTATCAGTCCTGACAATCAGCGCTTGGTGCGCCAGTAATGAAAAACCCCAGCTAGAGCTGGGGTTTTCGTTAGCGCCTGTCTCGGATCTGCTGTGCGTCGGCGATACTGCGTTAAAAACAGCCTCGGTAAGCCACATGTGGCTAACGCGCTTTAGCGCGACCCGAAGGGCGAGTGAAACGAGTAATGCTCATTTACAGCCGTAAACTCCGCTTCTTCGGCAGTTTTGACCAGCCGGAGGCTGTTACTAACGTAGCGCCTTGTCCCGCACTAGCTCGCAAGATCCGAAAGGCTCTATGCAGGTGCTTTAGATGCCCATATTGGCCAGACTCTGCACGATATTACGTAGGGTGCCGGCAATCGTCGGGTGGCTGGCTTCGAAGCGCTCTACCGCGAGATTGACCCCGTCGATCAGGGTTGCGTCAGGCGCGGCTGCTGCCTGGCGGGCCAGTTGCAGTTCAATATCCTGGGTCAGGACAAACAGCTCGGCGCGCTCGTCTTCAGTCAATGGTGTTTGCTCGGCCAGTTGGTCGCGCAGATCTTGCAGTTGTTGCTGCAGGCGGCTTGCAGGCATGGAGTTCTCCCTTTGGTAATCGACAGACTGACTGACCTTGCGCGGGCGCGAAAGGTCCTGCATATCTTCAGGTTAATCCAAGCACGCCGCCTTTGCTTGCTTTGGATCAAGCGCCGAGTACTGTTTCAGCGGGCAATTGAGTGCTGGCTCAGGGTTTCTCGCCTTTGTGGCGGCGCAGGCTGAGGTCTGCCAGGCAGGTGGGCAGATCGCTGAGTTGGTCGATCACCGAGTGCACGCCAATGCGGTACAGGCTCAATGTGGCCTGGCTGCGCAGTCGATCACGGTCACCCATCGGCAGGCTTTGCCAATCAGCCGGTGCCAAGCCGCAGAGCGGGCCACTGATTGCCAGGCCGATGGTCCAGATACCGGCATTCAAAGCCGCCTGCAGCAAGCGCGGTTCGCCACTCACCAGTACGCAGCCTGCAAGCTGATCTACTTGTAGCTCCATCAGGCTACGCCAGATACCGTCGGGCGCCGGCCAAGGGCGGTGGTTGTGGTTCGGCATACCGGGTAACCAACCCGGTAGTGCGCTGGCCAAGCTGATGCTGGCGTCGCGGGGTAGCTCATCGAGCCAGGCGCAAGGTACCGCTTGCTGTTGCAGTTGCTCAAGCAGTGACAGGGCAGCTGGCGTGGCTTCGGCATGCTCGCATGCCGTCTCGCAGAGCCTCTGCTGATAGGCCTGCCACTCTTCAGCCAAGGGTTCGCGGCCCAGTGCCTGTTGCAGGCTCTGGGGATTGTCTGCGGCCGGATAAAGTCGTTGTAGGGTGAGGGGGATGGTGCGTGCGCCAAAATCAACCAGGCAGCCGGACAGGCTAAATAGAATGGCGGTGAAGGCGGGCGAGATGGCGGGCGCTTGCATGGTCCGTCCTTGAAAAATAATCTAGCCCAAGCTAACGGTTCCAGATTACAGACAGATGAAGGCTTTGTTTCTCTAGGCGTGCATTCAGCCGTCGAGCTGTACGGCAATAGAAAGTAAGTTTTTTGGCTATTTGTTCATCCGCTATGCTGCCTATTTAGTAGGCTGGCACCTTATAATGCGCGGCCCGATTTGGCCGCCTGCGGCAACCTGAGCATTTTCAAGGAGCGACTGTGATGCGTATGACCGGTGCGAGCTGGATTGAACGATTGAGCCTGTTGATAACCGTTACTGGCGCGCTGTGGCTGCCTGCTCTGGCGCAAGCCAATGAAGAGGACCCCTGGCAGGGCTACAACCGCTTTATGTTCCGGGTCAACGATAACGTTGATACCTACACCCTCAAGCCGTTGGCCAAGGGTTATCAGGCGGTGACGCCGCAGTTTCTCGAAGATGGCGTGCACAACATCTTCCGTAACATCGGTGATGTCGGCAACTTGGCCAATAACCTGCTGCAAGGCAAATTGCATGACGCTGGGGTTGATGGCGGCCGCTTGATCTTCAACACCACCTTCGGCCTGCTGGGCTTCTTCGATGTCGGCAGCGCTATGGGGCTGCCGCGTAGCGATGAAGATTTCGGGCAAACCATGGGCGCTTGGGGGCTCAATAGCGGGCCTTATGTGGTGCTGCCACTGTTAGGCCCAAGCACCGTGCGTGATGCTTTTGGCAAGGTACCGGACAGCATGCTGACCGCGCCTGCGTATATTGACCATGTGCCGACGCGCAATGTGGTACGTGGTGTTCAGGCGGTTGACCTGCGGGCCAGCTTGCTCAAGGCCGAGCGTATGGTCAGTGGTGATAAATACATCTTTATCCGCAACGCCTACCTGCAGAACCGCGAATTCAAAGTGCGCGATGGTGACGTAGAGGACGACTTCTGAGTTCTCGTGTGCACAAAAAAGGCGGCCAAGCGGGCCGCCTTTTTGTTGGCCGAGCATTTCAGTTCATGGAAATAATCGCCAAGCCTAATGCCTGGCGGCCGTCTTCCATGGTACTGACACGCATCACTTCGGCTTGGGCATCCAAACCGCGTAATTCATTGTGATCAGAAGCAATATGCACCCGCACCTTGTCGCCTAACTTCACTGCACTTTCGGCTTCCAGCTGCATGCCGGTGCTGGACAGGTCGAGGCACAGCGCGGGAATTTCCTTACCGTCATGGTGCAGGGTGACGGGGGCCTCTAGCCGCATGCGGATGTAATCGCGTTTCTCACTGTAGGCACGATCATTTTGGCTCATGGGCTTTTTCCTCTTGTTATGGGGGCTGTCCTGCAGCTCTTATAACCTTCGCCGATTTGAGGTGTAAAGTCGTGCGGCGACGACCGGCACCCGCTTGAATCACGTAACGGATGGGAGTACCGTCTGCGCCTTGAAGCAAGCCGAGTTCGCGCGGCCAGGCGGTTGCCCTGACGCATAAACCAACCCATACCCGGCGCAGTTTGCCTGGATACCTCATGCACACAACCAGTGCCACGCTGCTGATAATCGATGACGACGACGTAGTGCGTGCGAGTCTCGCCGCCTACTTGGAAGACAGTGGTTTTCACGTGCTGCAGGCCGCCAATGGCTTGCAGGGGCTGGAAGTCTTTCATGCGGAGTCGCCGGATCTTGTGATCTGCGATCTGCGCATGCCGCAAGTAGATGGTCTCGAGCTGATCCGTCGTATTAACGCTCTGCAAATAGATACTCCGGTGATCGTGGTGTCCGGTGCTGGAGTCATGAGCGATGCCGTCGAGGCCTTGCGTCTGGGCGCTGCCGACTATCTGATCAAGCCACTGGCGGATCTCGCTGTGCTTGAGCATTCGGTGCGTCGTGCCCTGGATCGCGCCAATTTGCGCCTGGAGAACCAGCGCTACCGCGATGAGTTGGAAACGGCCAATCGCGAACTACAAGCCAGCTTACATCTGCTGCAAGAAGACCAGAACGCTGGTCGCCAAGTGCAGATGAACATGCTGCCGGTGACGCCGTGGCAGGCTGATGGGTTGAATTTTGCCCACAAGATTATTCCTTCCTTGTACTTGTCTGGCGATTTTGTCGACTATTTTCGCGTCGATGACAGCCGTATCGCTTTTTATCTGGCCGATGTTTCCGGGCATGGTGCCTCGTCGGCATTTGTCACGGTGCTGCTGAAATTTATGACCACGCGCTTGCTGTACGAGTCGCGTCGCGGCGGCAATCTGCCGAATTTCAAACCCTCTGAAGTGCTCGGTCATATCAACCGTGGCTTGATTAACTGCAAGTTGGGCAAGCATGTGACCATGTTGGGTGGTGTGATCGATCAGGCCAATAACCGCCTGACCTACAGCGTTGGTGGTCACTTGCCGCTGCCGGTCCTTTACAGCGAAGGGCAGGCGCGTTATCTGGAAGGTCGCGGCCTGCCGGTCGGGCTGTTTGTTGAGGCCGAATACAATGATCTGGAACTTGAATTGCCGGAAGACTTCAGCTTGACGCTGCTCTCCGATGGCATCCTTGATCTGCTGCCGGGTGATACCTTGAAAGACAAGGAAACCCATTTGCCGCAGCTGATCAGTTCTGCGGGCGGTACTCTGGATGGCTTACGTACGGCTTTTGGGCTGGCCAATCTGGGGGATATGCCGGATGATATTGCCTTGCTGGTGTTAAGCAGGAACCTTGCATGAACCCTGGGATAAGCCCCGGTAGAATCCAATTTGCCGAGCAAGATGGTACGTTCATCTTGAAGTTTGTGGGTGAAGTGCGCCTGACACTGTGTTCGGCCCTGGATTCGACCATCGAGAAAATTTTCACTGCGCTGAACTTCTCAGCCATAGTGATTGATCTCACCGAGACTCGCAGTATCGATAGTACGACCCTTGGTCTGCTCGCCAAACTGTCGATTCTGTCGCGGCAGAAGATCGGCCTGTTGCCAACTGTGGTGACCACCCATGCCGACATCACGCGCTTGCTGCAGTCGATGGGGTTCGATCAGGTGTTCAATATCGTCGATACGCCGGTGCCGTGCCCGGATTGTCTGGATGACCTGCCGTCGCAGGATCAATCGGAAGAGGTGGTACGTGCCAAGGTGCTGGAAGCGCACCGGATTCTGATGGGCTTGAATGAGTCCAATCGCGAAGCTTTCCACGATCTGGTCAATGCTCTCGAGCACCACTGACTAGGGGTGTTAAACAAGCGGGGCGCTCATTGAGCGCCCCGCTTGTTTTCAGGCCATTCAGGCTTGAGTGGTGAGCAGTTTTTCCAGCTTTTCCTGATCTCGGGCAAACAGGCGGATGCCTTCGGCGAGCTTTTCAGTACCCATGGCATCCTCATTCATGGCCCAGCGGAATTGGCTCTCGTTCAGGCTCTGCTTGGTTGCGGCGGCTTTGCCAGGGCTGAGCAGGCGCGCCAGTTGTTGCGGATCATCGGATAGTTGCTGCAGCAGCTCGGGGCTTATGGTCAGGCGATCACAGCCAGCCAGTTGCTCGATCTGGCCGATATTGCGGAAGCTCGCGCCCATTACCACGGTCTGGTAGGCGTTGGCCTTGTAGTAGTTGTAGATGCGCGTAACCGACTGCACGCCGGGGTCTTCTGCGCCGACAAAATCACGGCCTTCGGCCTTCTTGTACCAGTCGCAGATGCGCCCGACGAAGGGTGAAATTAAAAATACGCCGGCATCGGCGCAGGCCTGGGCCTGAGCGAAGGTGAACAGCAGGGTCAGGTTGCACTGGACACCGGCCTTTTCCAGCTGCTCGGCAGCGCGAATACCTTCCCAGGTCGAGGCGATCTTGATCAGCACGCGTTCGCGACCAATCCCGGCCTCTTCATACAAGCCAATCAGGCGTTCAGCGCGGCGCAGGGTGGCCTGGGTGTCGAAGGACAGGCGCGCATCCACCTCGGTGGAGATGCGCCCGGGGATGATTTTGAGGATTTCACCGCCCACAGCGACGCCAAAATGGTCGCAAGCTAGGCCTAGATCGCCTTTGCCGGCAGTCACTGCGCTTGTCAGCAGTGCGCTGTAACCAGGCATGGCAGCGGCTTTGAGCAGCAGGGAAGGGTTGGTGGTGGCATCAACCGGCTTCAGGCGGGCGATGGCGTCGAGGTTGCCGGTATCGGCGACCACTGTGGTGAACTGCTTGAGTTGATCGAGCTTGGAGGTCATGGCGCAGCCTTGTCGTTACAGATGCCCCGACCTTACCCGAGTCAGCGGCCTTGCAGCAATTGCGCCGCTTGATCGAATAGCGCCAGGGGCTCGCTGGTCTTGTGAATGTCCACCGAGAGCAGTTGTCGAAAGCGCCGAGCGCCGTTGAAACCCTGGCCCAGACCGAGCATGTGGCGGGTGATGTGGTGCATGCTGCCGCCTTCGGCCAAGTGCGCGGCGATATAGCTGCGCATGCTCTGCATGGCCTCGAAGCGGCTCATTACCGGGCGGCTGGAGCCGAACAGTAGTTGATCCACCTGCGCCAGTAAGTAAGGGTTGTGATACGCCTCGCGGCCCAGCATCACGCCATCGAAGGTCTGCAGATGTTGCTGGCAATCTTCCAGGCTTTTGATGCCGCCGTTGAGGATGATCTCGAGGTCGGGAAAGTCCTGTTTGAGCTGCGCGGCCACTTCATAACGCAGTGGCGGTACCTCGCGGTTTTCCTTGGGCGACAGCCCTTCGAGAATGGCGATGCGCGCATGCACGGTAAAGCTGCGGCAGCCTGCATCGCGCACGGTGCCGACGAAATCGCACAACTCGGCATAGCTGTCGCGACCGTTGATGCCGATGCGGTGCTTTACCGTTACCGGGATATCCACCGCGTCCTGCATGGCTTTCACGCAGTCGGCGACCAGCTGCGGGTGGCCCATCAGGCAGGCCCCGATCATATTGTTCTGCACCCGATCACTCGGGCAGCCGACGTTGAGGTTGACCTCGTTATAGCCCGCTTCCTGCGCCAGCTTGGCACAGGCTGCCAAGTCCGCCGGCGCGCTGCCACCTAATTGCAGGGCCAGTGGGTATTCCGCCACGCTGTGGCGCAGAAAGCGCGCGTTATCGTTATGCAATATCGCCCCAGTGGTGACCATCTCGGTGTAGAGCAGGGCGTGCTGCGACAGCTGGCGCAGGAAATAGCGGCAGTGCCGATCAGTCCAATCCATCATCGGCGCAACTGAGAAGCGGCGGGACACTGGAGTCGGCGTGTTTTCTGGGGTTAAGCCTTGTAGCATGGGTGTCTCCGGTGTGCGTGTTTCTGACGTGTTTTCGGGGGTTTGCGGGCATTTTTAAAAGTCAGGTGGTACGCTGTACCACCTAAATGCTCGCATGTACCACCGGAAAACAGGATGTACCACCATGGCAACGATCAGGCCGCGAAAGAGGGCTGACGGCACGATCAGTTACACCGCTCAGATTCGAATCAAAAAAGATGGGGTGCAAGTTTACACAGAGAGCCAGACCTTCGCGCGCAAGAAGGCGGCCGAGGCGTGGGTGAAACGTCGCGAGACTGAGCTGAGTGAGCCTGGTGCAATCGAGCGCGCCAAGAGGGGCGGTGTGCTACTCAGGGATGTAATTGATAAGTACTTGGCAGAGGTCAGCCAGGCTCAGCCGCTTGGGCGGACGAAGGAGTATACGCTGCGTGCGATTGCTGCATCGTATCTGGGTGATATGACGCCAGCGCAGATGACCAGCCAGGTACTCGTCGACTATGCGCTATGGCGGATGGGCTCAGAGGGTGGTGGTGTTCAGCCGCAAACTGCCGGCAATGACCTGGCTCATCTTGGAGCGGTCCTGTCAGTCGCCCGCCCAGCCTGGGGGTATGACGTGCCTGCCGGCGCGATGACGGATGCCCGGATGGTACTCAATAAGCTGGGTTACAAGATGAAGAGCCGCGAGCGCGAGCGGCGGCCGACCCCGGCTGAGCTGGCACTGTTGCTTGAGCGGTTCTGTGATGTTTTGAAAGCACGCCCGTTGTCGGTTCACATGCCCAAAATCGTGCTCTTTGCATTGTTCTCCACGCGTAGACAGGACGAGATAGTGAGAATTCGTTGGGCAGACTTGGACGAAAGTCGGCAGGCGGTACTGGTCCGTGATATGAAAAACCCAGGGGACAAGTGGGGCAACGATGTGTGGTGCCATTTGCCTGCAGAGGCATTTGCCATCGTGCAAAGTATGCCGCGGGTCTATGAGGAGATTTTCCCGTATACAGGTGACGCGATACAGGGCGCGTGGGCGCGGGCGATTGAGAGGACGCAGATCGAGGATCTTCACTTCCATGACCTGAGGCACGGTGGCGTGAGTAGGCTGTTTGAAATGGACTGGGATATTCCTCGAGTGGCGAGTGTGTCTGGCCACCGGGATTGGAACTCACTTCGGCGCTACACCCACCTGCATGGGCGAGGGGATTCTTTCGAAGGTTGGGAGTGGCTGCCGAAGGTCATAGAGATGCCAGTGAGGTTTGGCGCGGCAGTGGCCAAGCGCAAGCAGCTTTCAAGCGTATAGCTGCTGGCATTCTTTTAAGGCTGCTGCGCGCTGATCGTCGAGATAGCTCGCCAAGTCTTGCAGGTGGATTCCCTTAGCGGACTTCTGGCTGTGCTCCAGGCGGGTGATCGGTATCCTTATTTGCCCGGCGAGAGCCTTGCGCAGGAACATCTCGGGGCTAAGGTGTGAAAAGTAATCCTGGCAAACTCTATCAAGTGGGATTATCACCTGCCCGTTGTATTGAGCCATCAGCAAAAACAGCGTTTTCATTGCTCCATGCCTTATTTGCCATTCCAGTTGGCTCAGCTTATCGAATTCATTTTTATTCCAAACAAGCTAAGTCGCAGACGGGCGTGTTTGCGCGAGCCGAATTGCTCTAAGTTTCTGGGCCTTTCACGCTGCTGGGGCTCTAGTGACTTGCCGAAGATGCCTAAGCAATCGCAGCGAAGCGCTCGATATGAGGGTGCTCGCGATGTGTCGCTTGCCAGAGGTCGTAATCGATTTGTACGCCAAGCCAGGTACGTGCCTTGCCTATTCCTGCCAATTCCAATCGGACGGCTAGATCCGTGCTAATCGGAGCACGCCCGTGCAAGATCCGCGATAGCGTCTCACGGGCAAAACCAAGTCGACGGGCTAGTTCAGCGATGCTGATATTGAGTTCTGGGAGCACGTCCTCGAGCAGCGTTTCGCCAGGATGTGGCGGGTTGAACATGGTCATGGGAAACCCCTCCTATTCAGTGGTAGTCAAGCTAGTCAAGGAGTTCTATGTCGCTACCAACGAATCGAAAGATCACTCGCCAATTGCCGTTTATGGTGAGAGACCAGAATTCTACAAGCTCCCCTTTAAGGGCATGCAGTCGCCACCCGGGTATGTCTAGATCGGATGGTTCGCAAGCTCTGTCCATAAAACTCAGCATCCGGCTTAGACGTTTCGGGTGATCGTTCTGGATGCCTTTGGTCGAGCCTGATTCGTAGAAAGTGCGTACAGCCCCAGGCCCAGGATCGTTTCCCCCGCAAGCCTGTGATCTGACCAACGCGAGGTGGTGATCAGTGCGGTAAATACCCTCCACAGCCAGTGAGGCAAGTGAGCGATCTACAGCGCGAGGTTCGTTTACGGATCGTGTTTCTACCACCGCCCCGATTGGATAGTTAGACAATTCCGCGCGGGCAGGCAGCGTCACGTAATGAGCCTTGCCGTCGAGGCCATCAACTACCAGGTAGCCTTGATCGTGCAGCTCATCTGCAAGCCCCTTGGCCATCACTCGGCCGACCACATTCGGGTTGCTGCCGCCTGCCTCGAAAACCGTTAGATCCCTCTGCGTGCCAGCCATGGCGCGTTGCATCGTGCGCACGATATCGCCACGTTCGCCCATGGCCCTCAAGGTAGTTTGAGCGTCGTTGCGTATGACCCATTCCCCCGTCCGGCTTTCATGGGCCAGTCCCATTTTCTCAAGGTACTGCAGACGGCCGATCAGTAACTGTCTGCGTGGATGGTTAACGAGGGTTTTCACACGCAGAACGTCCGCTTGGCGTTCCCGCATTAGGGTTCGATCTAAGCTGGTCCAGCGCTGCTGTTGCACCTCGCGCTGCAGTCCCTGGTAGATATCCAGTTCAGTACGCGGCCCCAGCCACTCTGTGGCTAGCTCTGCTGCACGATTGCGCATGCCCTCGGCGATGTAGTCGCGCGCTATCACCAGGTCCTTACCGGTATCGTCTTTGCCGCGCAGGACGATGTGAGTGTGCGGGTTGTCAGTGTTCCAGTGATCAACCGCTACCCAGTCAAGTTGAGTGCCAAGGTCGGCCGCCATTCGGCTCATCAGGTGACGTGTGTAGGTGCGCAGATCATCCAGTTGCTCAGCATCTTCGGGCGAAACGATAAAGCGAAACTGGTGCCGGTCCTCCTGACCCCGTTCCTCGAAGGCACCGACGTCCGCCTGGTCGGTGAGTGGGCCGTAGGCCTTGCCCGGATCGCCATCGCGACTGACACCGTCGCGCTCGATGTAGCGCAGGTGAGTAAGTGTCGAGCGCTTACCTGCTTTGCGCAGATTCACTAAGCGCGTCTTGATGGTCACACGACGGGCGTTGTGGTTCAGTTTTTGCGCGCTGAAACGGGCAGCGACATGTCCGCGGCCGATACCCGCGCCAGGTTGATGAGCTGCTTTTCTCGACTTCCCCGTGCCAGCCTTATTGGCCTGGTGTAAGACCTGATTGACGAAGGTTTGGCCGCGCTGCCGTGGCTTGCCTGGCTGGGGTCGAAACTCTTGCTCGTTATCTTTGTGGCTTCCCTTGCTCATATTGATTGCTCCTCAATGCTGATCGCAGATGGGCGTACCAGGCACACCTATAAGCCAGTGTCTGTGAGCGCTCTTGGTGATTCCGGCACCTGATCGTCTAGGCGGTGTGCCGCCTAAACCTCCCGTGCAGACCACCCCCGCGAGCCACGAAGTGCCGCCCCCTTTTATCTTGCCCTCTGCTTTTCTTCTGCCTTGGTCGTTCATAAGAGGGTCGCTAGGGATGGTGTGGTGGCCTGTGAACACGTCTCAGCGGAAGAGTGAAAGCGGTGTTTCCTGCACGCAGGCGGCGCACGACTTGGCAAGCGAAACACACGAGGTTGCTTAGTCGGTTGACGCGGAGAGTACCGACTCATGGGGGCGTCACCAGCCTCAAGGGCTGTGCTAAGCCGATTACTGCGTCGATCGAGATAGGGCCGAAGTAGCGACTGTCGAATGACTCCGGATTGCTGCTGAGCAGGAACAGTTCATCGCTCACCAAGTGCCGACAAACCTGCCAAGTCGGTAGCGGGCGACCTTGCCAATCCCATCGCAGTTGTCTGGCCACAAGCTTGCCGTCGATCAGTACTTGATTGCTCTGCACGCACACGTGCTGCGGTGCGATAGCGGCTACCGTTTTCAGCAGTGGCACGGTCGATGGCAGGTAACCGCGCTGCGCCGCAAATGCTGCTATCTCTGCCGGCAAGCGAACCAGAGCTAGGTCGCCAGTAGCCAGAAGACGAGCATCAGCGATGCGGTACCAACCTGCGGGCACGCTGTTGGAAGCGTTGTAGACGAGCAGGGGTGATGAGCTCGTGAGTGCAGTCCAGGCCAGTGCGAAGAAACTGCCGACGCTCAAGGCAATGGGCCCTAACGCATGACGACCCAACGGCGTCATGACGTGACCTCTGGGAACTCTCGTTCCAGGACATCACGCAGCATCTCCGCCATCGTTACACCGCGATCGAATGCAGCGAGCTTGATGCGTGTTCGCAGTGCTGGTGTGACGTCGAGCGTGAGTCGGGCGCTGTAGTGTTCGACTTTGACGCTGTCTTGGACGGCGCCCTGGCGTATCCAGTTATCGGCCTTGGGGTCTGCTAACGGACGAGCACCGATGTCGATGCGCTTGCCGCTCACAGCGACCACCGCAGCAGCTCGTCTACTAGGTTGCTGACTTCACGTGCGGCAGCGCTGTCCGGTGCTAGTTCGCACGCAAGGCGACCTGCAGCGACGCTCTCAGCGAAGACAATGCGTTGGCGTACTTCCGACTGCAGAGCTGGCAGCGGCTGTTCAGCCAAGGCGCTGCGTGCTTCCCGGCCAATTACCGTGGTGCTGACGCGACGGTTGATGGCAAATGCCGCGCGCAGCATAGGCCTGAACACCTGTGCCTCGCGAATCAGATTGACCATCTCCGCGCTCGCCCACAGATCGTAAGGGCTGGGCTGTACAGGGATCAAAGCACGGTCGGCGGCGAGCAACGCCGAGCGGGCGAGGGCGGCAATGCGCGGTGGTCCATCAATGATCACGTGATCGGCACGGCGAGCCAGTTCCGGGGCCTCCTGATGCAGCGTCTCGCGTGCGAGGCCGACGGCGCTGAACAACCGAGGCAATCCCTGCTGGCTGCGTCGTTGCGTCCAGTCCAGTGCAGAGCCCTGTGGGTCAGCATCAAGCAGGATGACGTTGTTGCCACGCAGGGCCAGTTCGCCTGCGATGTTGGTGGCCAGGGTGGTCTTGCCAACTCCGCCTTTCTGGTTGAGCAGAGCAACAATCATGGTCGAGTCTCCCTGGCCAGATAGGCCCGATTTTCACCTGTCCACAATCGGGCAGCTTCCCAATAAAAAGTTAGAGCTTTTAAGTTAGTTAAGTTAAGGGCGGGTGTAGGCCGCGCCAGACGTGGCCTGCAGAGCATTTTGTGCGCCTGATGGCACGATGGTGATGCTCCTGATAGCACGTGCCTGCTTGCGCCTGATAGCACGTCTGAATTCACAGCTTTTGCGCAGGTTATCCCCGTGCCGTATACGGCACGGCGCGGAAGGCGAGCAGTTCGGTTGAAGGGGTGAACCGAACGATGTTCATGTGATATCCAGGTAGCGACTGCCGAGCGACCAGTGCACGTAGGTCGAGAGCAAAATCTGAATAGCGGGCTGTGCTCCCTGATTTGCGGTACAGGTGGCGAAAGTCGAATTGCCAGCCGTCCTCCTGCTTCCCGCCATGCTTGCGCACCAGGCGATACAACCAGCGCTCGATGCCACCGGTGAGCCGGAAGTAAGCCGAGTCGATTGTTAGCACCAGCGCCTGGTCGAGTACCCCGCTGTAGAACCAATCTGGAAGGATCAACTCGATACCCAGCGGACGACCATCTGGTGCGGCGAGTTCCTTCCACTCGTTGATCCAGGAGAAGCGGTGCAGGCGCCTGCCAGTAGTCTCGCGGATTGAGGTGGCCACGCTGGTCGACTGCAGCCGATCCAGTGCGGCCTTGAGCCGCTGGTAGTCGCGCTGGGACGTGCCCCGGCCAATAAATCGCAGGATTTGATAGGGCGTTGCGCGCATCAGTCTCGAGGTCGGAATACCGGCATCGCGCGCTTCGACGATCTGACTGGCTGCCCAGATCAGGATGTCGGCATCCCAGATCGTAGCGATGCCATGCTCCAGCGTGCCCTCCACACGCACCGTCACTTCTCCTGAGTGAAAGTCG
The DNA here is from genome assembly GCF_963970805.1 of Pseudomonas sp. EA_35y_Pfl2_R5. NCBI lineage: Bacteria > Pseudomonadati > Pseudomonadota > Gammaproteobacteria > Pseudomonadales > Pseudomonadaceae > Pseudomonas > Pseudomonas sp. EA_35y_Pfl2_R5. Next base: position 18,362 of record NZ_CAXAOW010000011.1, read on the forward strand.
ATAGGCGTTGTGCGCCGCGACTTGGCAAGCGAGAAGAACGGATTTGCCATCAGGTCCTGGGCGTCGCGTGGCGCCATATCGCCCGGTAATGCGCGGAACAGGTCTAGTTGCTCGTTCTGCGCTGGCAGGGTGTGCATGCAGCGACTCATAGGCGAGGGTTTCACTGGTCATCACGCTGAGCTCCTGGGTGGCGTTCGAGGTACTCAGGATCGAAGGTGGTCTCAAAGCTGCGCTCATTGGCCCAAGTCTCGAGATCTGCCAGGGCGTACATGACCCGTCTGCCGAACTTGTGAAAGCGCGGGCCACCGCCGAGTACGCGCTGTTTTTCCAGAGTGCGCGGCGATAAGCGCAGGTAGGTCGCTGCCTCGGTATTGGTGAGGTAGCGGGGTGGAGTACCGGCTTGCTTCGCGGTTGCTGTTTGATTGGGCGCTATTGGGGCCATGGCATGAGCCGTCGGCCCAGCCTTGCGATGACGCGGAGAGTCTAGGTCGACGCGATGCTGGTGGTGGGGCAGAGTCGGTAGTTGCGACATGGTGTGTCCTCCGTCGAAGTGGAAGGTGCACCGTGCGGCAGCCGTCGCGCTCGATCATGCCGGGTTAGGTCTGGGCGAACTCGCAGGAAGATCGGCGATGGATTGATGCCCCCAAGGTCTGGGCGCTGACCGAGTACGCTCACTTACGAGAACAACTGCGAATTGAAACGACATTTCGTAGACCAACTCGCGTGACCTCAAGGTTTTGCGTATCTACGGCTTTCTGTAGAACCTGAAATGCGCATATACGAATTTCTGTAGACACGTAAAAGCGTAAATCCGGTTTCCTGCAAATCCGTAAATCTGTAGATACGGATTGGCTGATTTGTGCAAAGACGTAAGTCCGTAAAGGTCTGAATAGGTCACTGCCGCAGAGCTCTTTTCTACATGCTCATGGCTGGTGTACACGCCAGTTCACCAGCCTTCAGGGTGGGGCGCGCGGGTGGCCGGCAGGACAGGAGCGCAAAAAGCAAAGGCACCGGGTTCGCCCCGGTGCCTTGATTTCACATCAACGGTTCCAAAACACATGCACTTGCTCAAAGTCCGTTTCCAGCGTGAATACGTCGCCGCCACACTCCATGTCTCGCGCCATGGCGGTGTAGTCGATGTAGTTGGCCAGGTGTGGGGGAATGCTGCTGGTTGCTTCAGTTAGATCTTGGGCGCAATCGGCCAGCGAGGCGTAGCATCCGCAATAATCTTCCTCAGCGGCGTTGCGTACCTCGTCAATGTCGTTGAAGTGGGCGAGTACAGACATTCTTTCAGTTGCAAACGACCCTTTGGGCAGAGCAGCTTTTATAGGGGGGCACGCTGTTGCTAGTAAAGGGATGTGGATTGAACTATAGCCGTCAACAGGGCGGGCGTTTAGAATTGCAGCGCTCAGGGATGGGCAGCGTTTTCGGGTAATGTGCATCACTTAGATGCTATTTAATGACAGGACGTCGCATGATGCATAGGAACTCTTCGCAGTATTTCAAGCAGGCTTTGACGAGTGCAGGCCTGAAAACAAGTATGCCTAGAGTGAAAGTGCTGCTCGCCTTGCAGGGCGAGCACTCTGAAGGGCTGACTTCTCGTCAACTCCACGAGCATCTTGTAAGTGCCGGTGAGGCGCTCTCTCTCCTTAGTGTCCGCCAAGTAATTGGTCGTCTGTGTGATCGGAATCTTCTCGTTAGAGTTGACCAGAGTCGTTATCGACTCAATCAAGCTGTTTTGCCTGAGCCAGAGCTTGGCGGGGTCTAGTTCTAGCGGGGTTCGGGTGCCGAAATATAAGGCCGGGCTAGCCTAGCTTGTTGTTGACAATAATTATCATTGCCACCTAGTATCCGTGCGCATTTGGAGTCGCCCCTTGGCTCCTTGTACCGGAATTACTTTGCATGAATGAGTTCGATAGCGCCTTGTTGGCGCTGCTGCTTGAGGACGAAGCGCCTCAGGCTGGCCGCATACCCTCACTGCAATCTGCCGGGCCGTCCCCTCTGTCATTCGCTCAGCAGCGGCTGTGGTTTTTGCAGCGTGTGGCTCCAGAATCGACTGCCTACAACCTTACTCGGGCGTTTCACTTACGCGGCAAGCTCGATGTGTCGGCGTTGGAGAGCGCCTTCCAAGCTGTTATGGCTCGGCACGCGGTATTGCGTAGTCGCTTCGACGACATTCAGGGTGAGTCTCAGCAAATTGCGCTTGATGAGGTGCCTTTCAGTCTTGCCATTGAAATGCACGCTGGCCTGTCTGAGGAGGTGCAGGTAGAAGTAGTTAGCAGCCGCTTAAATCAGGAGGCTGCGCGGCCCTTCGATCTGGCTCGGCCTCCACTGCTGCGAGTGACTTTGTTGCACTTCGGTGAGAACAGTCACGGCCTCTTGCTGGCCATGCATCATATAGTTTCGGATGCCTGGTCCAACCCTATTCTGGTGCGTGACCTAGCCGTCGCCTACGCACAGGCCCTGGCGGGACAAACGCCTGAACTGCCGGCGCTGCCTGTGCAATATGCCGATTACGCTGTTTGGCAGCGCCAGCAGTTGCAAGGTGAGGCCTTGGCGAGTGAGCTGCGTCACTGGTGCGACTATCTGGGCGAGCGCGTGCCGGTATTGGAATTTCCCACCGACCTGCCGCGTCCGGCCAAGCCGAGCCAGCGCGGGCAGCGCCTGCGTTTCGCCATTCCGGCCGAACTCACTGCACGCGCCCAGGCATTCTGCCGGGCCGAGGGCTTTACACCCTTCGTGCTGCTGCTGGCGACCTGGCAAGTGCTGCTGGCGCGCTACAGCGGTCAGCAGGCCTTTGCCATTGGCGTGCCCCATGCGGGGCGCAGCCGCGGTGAACTGGAGGAACTGATAGGTTTTTTCGTCAATACCTTGGTCTACCGGGTTGATCTGAGCACCCAGCCGAGTGGTCGCGAGCTATGCCGGCGGTTACGCCAAGAGTCCTTGTCGGCACTGGATCACGCCGAGTTGCCATTCGAACTGTTGCTGGAACAATTGCAAGTTGAGCGCGATCCGAGCAGGACTCCGTTGTTTCAGGCGATGTTCAACCTGAATAGCGGCGCTGAGGTGCGTCTAAGTCTGGCGGATATCGATATCGAGCAGCTGCGGATCGAGGCCGACAGTGCCAAGTTCGACCTGAGCCTGGATGTCGCAGTGCGCCCGGATGGCGTGCACTGCGAGCTGGAATACAGTCTAGATCTGTTCATGCCGGCCACCGCCGAGCGAATAGCGGCGCATTACCAGCAACTGCTAGGTGCATTGCTGGGTAACCCCGAATCAAGCGTCTGGCAGCTACCGCTGCTGGTAAGCGGCGAGCGCGATGCAGTGCTGAACCTTTGGAACCGCACCGAGCAGGCGCTGACGTCGGGCGGCGACATGCTGGCGCTGTTCGAGCTGCGCGTGCTGGCCGACCCAGAGCGCTGCGCACTGGTCTGCGGCGCAGAGCAGTTGAGCTATGCCGAGTTAAATGCCCAGGCGAATCGCTTGGCGCACTGGCTGCGCGGGCAGGGCGTGGGGGCCGAACAGTTGGTCGGCGTTTGCCTAGAACGCGAAGCCTTACTGCTTATCGCGTTACTGGCCATCCACAAGGCTGGTGCAGCCTACCTGCCGATAGATCCCGCGCAGCCGTCGGCGCGCAACGCCGACATACTCGGCCAGGCTGCGCCGCGTCTGCTGCTGACCTGTGAAGCGCTGGCTGGTCTGTTCGATAGCAGCTTGCCGGTGGTCACCCTGGAGTCGCTGGAACCGGCGTTGGCGACACTCAGCGAAACGAACCCTGGGTTGACTGCGCATCCACGGCAGTTGGCTTACTGCCTCTATACATCCGGCTCTACCGGCCGACCCAAGGGCGTGCAGATCGAGCGCGAAGCATTGGCCAATTTTCTCCAGGGTATCCAAGCGCATGCGCGCCTGACGGCCAATGACCGCTTGCTGGCGGTGACTACCCTGGGCTTCGATATCGCCGTGCTGGAGCTATTCCTGCCGTTGCTGCATGGGGCTTGCGTAGTGCTCGCCCAACGTGAGCAGGTGTTGCAGCCAGCCGCCTTGATCGAACTGCTGGAGACCCAGGCGATCAGTCTGATGCAGGCGACCCCGGCCACCTGGCAGATGTTGCTGGAACACGACAGTCAAGCCTGGCAGGGACTGCGGGTACTTTGTGGCGGCGAAGCACTGACCGGAGAGTTGGCCGAACGCCTGCTGGCGCGTGGTGTGCGTCTAAACAATGTCTACGGGCCGACCGAAACTACCGTTTGGTCGACGGTGCAGAAGGTTGAGCGAGTAGATGCAGCAGTCGTCCCTATAGGTCGGCCGCTGGTCAATAACCGCCTGTATATCCTCGATGAGTATTTACAACCGCAGCCGCCCGGCGTAGCGGGGGAGTTGTATATCGGCGGTGCCGGCCTGGCTCGTGGCTATGCCGGACGTGCTGATTTGACCGCCGCGGCCTTTGTGCCAAATCCCTTCGCTGTGGCCGAGGCTCCTGGAGCTGGAACTGGCAGCCGGCTCTATCGCACTGGCGATCTGGCCCGCTACCGCGCCGACGGCAGTGTTGAGTTCCTCGGGCGTCGGGACTTTCAGGTGAAACTGCGAGGCTTTCGTATCGAGTTAGGCGAAATCGAAGCAGCGTTGAGCGCCCATGGCGAGGTGCAACAGGCTGTGGTGGCGATACGCAAAGCACCTGGCGGACAGGATGCGTTGGTTGCCTACCTGCGCGCGGCTCCTGAGTTGGTCAGCGAAAGCCTCGGTCCCTATCTGCGCGAGCGGCTGCCGGCCTACATGCTGCCGGCGGCTTTCGTCAGGCTGGAGAATTTTCCTCTGAATGCCAACGGAAAGATTGACCGCCAGGCATTGCCTGCTCCTGTTTGGGGGGCGGGCGAAGCGGCGATGCCGCTGGTCAGTGATAGCGAAAGACGCTTGGCCGCGATCTGGGCTGACGTGCTCGGGGGAAGCGTCACTTCACGCCAGGATGAGCTCTTCGCTCTGGGCGCGCAGTCCTTGCAGCTAGTGCGCATCCAGGCGCGGATCGCCCGCGAGTTCGACTGCGAGGTGGCCTTGGCTGAGTTGTTTGCCCATCCGCGTCTGAGCGATATGGCCCTGTTAATCGAACAAGCCTGCCTGACACCTGAAGAGGATCAATGGGCGCAGATCGACAGCCTGTTGCAAGACTATGAATAAGCGTATCGAGGGTTACTCATGACGGTCTTTATGTCTTTGCTGCGACGCCACCGTGGCCTGCTTACGCTGGCTCTGCTGGGCAGCCTGGCGAGCGCGGCGGCTGGCATAGCGCTGCTCAACGAAATCAATCAGATGATCGCCGGTGTTCAGACCATGAGCATTGCGCGAGGGAGCTATTATCTCGGTCTGCTATTGGTGCTATTTGGCTGTGGCTTCGCTTCCCAAGCCTTGCTGACCGCCCTGGGCCACCGGGTGGTCTATGAGCTGCGCCTGCAATTGGTCAAGCGTCTGCTGGACACGCCTATCGAGCAATTGGAGAAGATCGGCGCTGCAGGCCTATATGCCACCCTGAGCAAGGACGTCGAGTCCATAGGTCAGGCCTTCAACCGACTACCCTTTGTGCTCTACAACGGTATCTTGATGCTGGGGGGGTTCGCCTATCTGGCCTGGCTGTCCTGGCAGCTGTTGCTGCTGTGTGGGTTGTTGCTGGGACTGGGCGTCTGGTTGGCCCATGGTTGGTTTGCGCGCATGCGCGAACTGATGAAAGTGGTGCGCGACACTGATGATCAGCTTTACGCCGCCTATACCGCGGCCATCGAGGGGCGCTACGAACTGGCGTTGAATACGCCACGCAAGCGACGCTTCTACGAGCTGGATCTGCTTCCTGCAGCAGATCGCGCTCGGGCCAACGAGGTACTTGCCGATCGCTATTGGACGCTCAGTCTGAACTGGACAGTGACGCTAATCCTTGGCCTGGCCGGTGGGTTATTTGCCGCTGGAACGTTGTTGGGCATAGCGGCTGCCACTGTGGCGGCTTTCGTCTTGGTACTGATGTTTTTGCGCATGCCACTCAACGATATGATCGGGAGCCTGCCCACCTTGGTTTCCGGGAATGTGGCTTTGGCCAAGATCGAGTCACTGACTCTGGCCCCAAGCAGCCCCGATTTCTCAGCCCAACAACCCAGTTTTCCCAACCACGGCGAGTTGCTGCTCAAACTCGAGGGGCTAACTTACGCTTACCCCTCCGTCAGCGATGACTATGGCTTTCACTTGGGTCCCATAGACCTGCAGGTCTATGCGGGCGAAACCCTGTTCATCGTCGGCGGCAACGGCAGTGGTAAGTCGACCCTGGCCAAGTTGCTGACAGGGCTATATCGCCCAAGCAGCGGGCTGTTAAGCCTGTACGGCGAGGCGATTACCGATGAGCGAAGAGATTGGTATCGCAGCCATTTTTCCACGGTGTTTTCCAGCTTCCATCTGTTCGAGCGCCTGGTCGGCCCGACAGGCGATTTTGATCTGTCTCTGGCTCAGGCCTGGCTGGCTCGCCTGCGCATGGACCGCAAGGTATCCATCGATCCAGCCGGCCTGCTTTCCACAACTCAGTTGTCCCAGGGGCAGCGTAAGCGCCTCGCTCTGCTGGTGGCGTTGGTGGAGGAGCGGCCGATCCTGCTACTCGACGAGTGGGCTGCGGATCAGGATCCGGCCTTCCGTGCGTTCTTTTATTTGGAACTGTTGCCCGAGCTGAAGGCCTGCGGCAAGACGGTGATTGCCATTAGCCATGACGACCGCTACTTCGCTGTCGCCGACAGGGTTATCCGTTGCGACAGTGGGCAACTTAGCGCTCTGGATAGCAGTGCCTTCACCCCGCTGCAGAAGCCGCAAAATGTTGCCACGGCTGGAGTTGGGGCCTAAGACCATGCGGCTAACGGCGGCATTGGGGTTGTGGGGTTGGCCAGCATTTAGCTATTATTGAAAATCATTATCGTTAGTGATTCGATTAAAACTGTCAGGGAGAGCGGTATGCAGCGTCGGTGTAAGCAGTCGAAGCGGTCTGCGCGGGTTCAAAACCGTCTATTGGTGCCATTTATGCTGACCGGCATCGCCTGTTCAGGCGCGTCTTGGGCCGAGGAGCAGGTTGATAGCTTGGATCTGCCAGCGCAAACGATCACCGGCAAACAGGACGATCAGACGCTGGTCACTGCCGGATCGAAAGTCCCGCTCAAGCTGCGCGAAGTCCCGCAGACTGTGAACGTGGTGGGCCAGGAGCGCATCGAGGAGCAGAACCTCTACACCCTGGAGCAGGCCATGAAGCAGGTCGGCGGGGTGACGGTGCAGCGTATCGATGCCAACCGCACAACCTATTTTTCCCGTGGTTTCGAGATGACCTCCTTGTCGCTGGATGGCACGCCTACGACTCTGGATAACCGCATTTTCCTCTCGCCGGATCTGGCCATGTACGAGCGGGTGGAAGTACTCAAAGGCCCGGCCGGCATCCTCAATGGCACCGGCGGCACTGGTGGCAGCATCAACCTAGTGCGCAAGCGGCCACAGGGCGACGCGGCGGTGTCCGGCGAGCTGAGCGCCGGTTCTTGGGACGACTACCGGGGAATGGTCGATGTCACCGGTCCGCTGACCGAGAGTGGCAATATCCGTGGTCGTGCAGTAGCCAGTCAGCGTGATCGTCAGTTCCATTACGACGGTGGCGATGAGAAAAGTAATCTCTTCTACGGCGTGCTGGAAGCCGATGTGACTCCGGATACACTGTTTACCCTAGGTGTCAGCCACCAGGAAGTGGATGCTCGGGGTGCACAACGCTCGCTGCCGTCCTATCTGTCGCAGACTCCAGACGGAGATTTTAAACTGAAGCTAGTCGATGTCTCACGCGACAACTTCTACGGCGCCGATTGGAATCGCGACTATTTCTGGAGCGATAGCGCCTTTGCCGAGCTGGAGCAGCAACTGGCGGGTGACTGGAAGGCCAAGCTGTCCCTGCGCCATGCACAAAATAACTACGACCTGACACAGGCCTACGCTCGCAACGGCATGGGCATTGACCCTGCGACCAATCTGGTAGATATCAACGCCATTCGCTTCGACTACCGTGAAGAGCAGAATGAAGTTGATGCCTATGTCGATGGGCCGTTCAGCCTGTTCGGCCGCGAGCACAAACTACTGCTTGGCGCTAACTACTCGCGTTCCGAGTTTAGCGATAACGGAAACTCCGACTCTGAGTTTCTTGAGGAGGTCGATCTGTTCGATCCTCAGGTCGTCTCGGCGCAACCCGGTTTTGCCAATGTGGAAGATGTTTTCGCAGATACCCGCCAGCGTGGCATCTACAGCAATCTGCGCTTGAGCTTGGCCGATCCGCTAACCCTTGTGCTGGGCGGTCGTCTGTCCTGGTGGGACTTCAGCAATACCACTTACGCGCCTTCCGGGGCTCGCACCGGCAAGACCACCGATAATGTAGATGGCGAGTTCACCCCTTTTGTCGGTTTGGTCTATGACATCAATCAGACCTACTCCCTCTACGCCAGCTACGCCGAAGTGTTCCAGCCGCATAATGCACGTACCCGTGATAGCAGCGGCGGCATGCTTGAGCCCCTGCAGGGCGAGCAGTGGGAAACCGGTATTAAGGGCGAGTACATGGGCGGTGCTCTGGCGGCATCCTTTGCCCTGTTTCAGGTCGAAGAAGAGAATCGCGCGATTGACGACCTGAACAATGCATCGATAGCCGGTGGCAAGGCGCGTAGTCGTGGTTTCGAGACCGAACTCAACGGCCAGCTGACCTCCAACTGGACCTTGAATGCTAACTACACCTACACCCACAAGGATTATCTGAACAGCACCGACACCGTCAAAATCTTCACCCCTAAGCATATCTTGCGCGTATGGACTCGCTACCAACTGCCGGGTGAGTTGCAGCGCTGGAATCTGCAGGCCGGCATGAATAGCGTCAGCAAGACCTACAACACCATCACGCCGCTAGACGATGCCAAGTTGCAGCAAAGCGGCTACACCCTGTTCGATGCCGGTGTGGGCTACCAGATCACCCCGCAGTTGTCTGCGGATCTGTTGGCGACCAACCTGACCGACAAGAAGTACTACCAGCGCATCAATACCATGCAGGACGGCAATATCTGGGGTGACCCTCGTGCCGCCACCCTGACCCTGCGCGCTAAGTTTTAAGCGCAGGCTTAGCGGGGGTGAGTATCGGCTCTCCCCTGTAGGGTAACCAAGGTCCAGCCCTTTTGAGGGGCTGGGCCTTTTGTCTTTCAGGAGCTACTGACCGTGCCCAGCGTTGCCAAAAAGTCTTCGCCCCGTGCCCGTGCTCGTGCCGCTTGCCTGCTGGCGGTACTGCTCGGTTCCTATGCAGTGATCTGGACGTCCACCGAATTTGCCGCCGTCGCCTTGTCATGCCTGGGGATGGCACGCAGCGAGGCGGTGATCGTCAGCAGTCTGCTGGGCTTCGTGCTTTATCCAGTGTTGACTCTGGCAACGCTGGCAACACAGCGGCCATTGTGGCTCTGGGGCATAGTGGCAGTTACTAGCCTGATGCTCGGTGCGTTCGGTAACTGGGGCACCAACTGATGTTTGCCAACCTGCGCGAGGCCATGCTTTGGCTGCATAGCGTCCTCGGTCTGGCCTGTACCTGGGTGCTGTTCGTAGCGTTCTTTATGGGCAGCCTCGCCTTGTACAACAGCGAACTGGATCGTTGGATGCTACCGCAAACGCGGTTGTCAGCGCCGGTCGTCGAGCTGTCCTTGGATCGTCAGATATTGCCTGAGGTCGAACGTTTAACGACGGGACAGGCGCTTGAGCAATGGTATGTGGAGTTGCCCAGTGCCAGGGTCCCTGTGTTGCGTCTGCAGACCTGGGATATGCAGGGAGAAGGGCAGAGCCGCTTTATCGACCAGGCCACTGGCCAGTTACTGGAAACGTCGGGAAGCCAGGGTGGGGATTTCTTTTACCGCTTCCATTACATGTTGCACTTGGAGGCCGGTAATCTTGGCTTGCTGCTAGTGGGTCTGGCCAGTATGGCCGGTTTGATGGTGATGATTGCTGGGCTGCTGATTCATGTGCGGCTGTTCAAGGACTTCTTCAGCTTCCGCCCAAACAAGGCGCCGCGGCGTTTGCTAGATCTTCATAATCTATCCGGTGTGTTCGCACTGCCGTTCTATCTGGTCATCCTGTTGAGCGGTCCGGTTATCAGCTTTCCTCAGTATCTGCCGGCTGGCCTCCTCGCGGCATACTCGGAGCAACCTGGCGAATTCGCCAGCGAAGCGCGTGATACCTTCAGTCGACCACCGTCGGGCCAGTCGGGCCGACTGGCATCACTGGATGCCATGGCCGCACAGGCCCGTGCGATATGGCGGGACGGCGAGCTGACTTTTGTCCGCGTTTGGCACCCAGGCGACGCTGGCGCCTATGTGGAAATCAGCCGTTCCTTGGCGGATCGCTTGAGCATCGACGGCGAGACCCTGTTCTTCGACGGAGCCAGCGGACAGTTGTTGCACCAGTCCCGGCTCAAACCGGCGGCTTCCACCTATAGCCTACTGGCAGGGCTGCATGTGGCGCACTTCCAGCAGCCGCTGCTGCGTGCTCTGTATTTCCTGGCCGGTGTCAGCGGTTGCATCATGCTGGCCAGCGGCATGCTGTACTGGAGCGAGAAACGTCGCTTGCGCTTGCCTCTGGGGCGCGCCGGCGTGCGTCTGGTCGAGGTTGTTGCCGCCAGCCTGATCACCGGCTTGCCTTTGGCGACCCTGAGCATGCTGGCGGCCAATCGACTGTTGCCGGAGACCCTGGCGCAACGGGCGAGCTGGGAGGTGTGGCTGTTCTTCGCCGCTTGGATAGCCGCAACCTTGCATGCCCTCTTGGTCATTTGCCGCTGCGCCGAACTGCGTGCGCCCTGGCGCAGCCAATGTGCGGCTATTGCTTTGCTGGCGCTGGCGACATCGCTGCTCAACGGCATCACCACCGACGACTATTTGTGGCGAGCGCTGAGCCAAGCCCAATGGGCGATAGCCGGGGTGGATGGGGTTTTGCTGCTGACGGCATGCCTGGCTGCCAGTGCCTGGTTACGCCTGGGGCGGCGCAAGGCGCGGGCGTTGCGACTCGAGGCGCTGGAAGATGCTTGATCTGTTGCTCGGCGGCGGCATGCTGGCGCTGCATCTGCTCGGCCTGGCTTGCCTGGCGTTGGCCCAGGGCAAGCACTGGAAAACCCTGAACATCTATTCTCCGCGCCAAACTTGGATAGTGCCTATCGGCTGGGGCAGTCTGGCGTTAAGCCTGCTGCTGGCCTGGGCTTCTCAAGGCGCGACATTCGGCAGCCTGGTCTGGCTGCTTCTACTGCCACCCTGCGGCTATGCCCTGGCCTTCACCCTGGCTTGGCGACCGCAGTGGTTGTGGCCGCTGGCCAGGCTGTTGAGTCGGTAGTCGCCTCGCGGGGGTTATACCCCGCCTACGGATTTTGCATCCGATCCTTTCGTGTGGACGTTCTCTATGGCCGGCTATCGCGCAGAAACTCATTCTTGAAGTAAGCACGAATCAGCACGGAAGCGATCAACAACACTACGCTTCCCACGGCTATTTTCGCTTGGTCCAGGCCGCCATCTTCCGTCATTACAGCAAACAGCATGACCGCGAAGACCAGCGTTGCGGCCAGCCATGCCGAGTAAAACGCCCGCTTTTTTCCTATTCGTCCATCTTTTATTCCCTTGAAGTTAGCTCCTTCCCCCGCCAAGGCGGAGGAGAACCATCATCCGCGCTACTTCCAGCTAGCGTGCCATACCGCCCGCATAGGGCTTGAGCACCCGTACCAGATCGGCCAATTGCGGATGCAGGAACACCAGTTGCGCTGGGATCGCCGTGCCCCATAGCGCTTGCAACCGCGCACAGAGCAATACTGCCTTGAGCGAAGTGCCGCCTTGCTCGAAGAAGCTTGCCTGCGGGTCGAGCGTGGGTTGTTCCAGCAGTTCTTCGAGCAGGGCGTACACCTGGGTTTCCGCCTTCAGGGCGCTACGCTGGTCGGCTGCGGTTGCCTGGCTGAGCTGCTCGCTCAATTGCTCCAGACTCGCCTGCGGCTGTCGCACCACATGGCGTAGCAATTGCCGATAGTCCTCGGCCAGCATGGCGACATTCTCTGGCTCGAACAGGTCGGTGCTGTATGTGAAGGTGGCGACCAGGCCGTGTTCGCGCTCGCCGATATCCAGCATCAGATCGAACAGTGTGCTGTGGTTGCTGCCTTCCTCCAGGGGGGTGATCTGCAAGTTGCCGAACTCGCTGGAGGCGAGGATGCGTTCGCGGTGCAGATCGAACATCACCTGCAGCAGCGGCGCACTCTGCTGCTGGGTATTGGGCAGCGCTTGCAGCAGCTGCTCGAACGGCAGGTCCTGATTGTCGTGGGCGGCCAGCATAGTGTCGTGCAGTTGAACCAGCAGCGCCTCGAACGAGGGGTTAGCGCTCAGATCGATGCGCAGGGCCAGGGTGTTGACGAAGAAGCCGATCAGCCCTTCGAGCGCTTGCTGATTGCGGTTGGCGATCGGGATGCCGACGCGGATGTCGTGCTGCCCGCTGTGCCCGGCAAGGAGCAGCTTGAAGGCGGTGAGCAAGGTGCTGAACAGGGTCACGCCCCGCTGCTGGGTCAGCTCGTGCAGCGCCTGGGTCAGTTCGGTGTCGAGGCTGAACTCGTACTGGGCGCCGCGATGGCTGGGCAGCGCTGGGCGCGGACGCATACCGCGCAACTGCAGCAGCGGGCGGTCTTTGCCCAGGTGGGCGAGCCAGAAGTCGAGCTGTGGCTTGAGTGCCTCGGGGCTGAGCTGGCGGCGCTGCCAGTGGGCGAAGTCGGCATATTGCAGCGCCGGCTCGCTCAACGGTGAGGGTTGGCCGGCGCTGAATGCGGCGTAAAGCGCGATCAGTTCGCTTGTCAGCACGCGCATCGACCAGCCGTCGGTGACGATATGGTGCAGGCATAGCCAGAGCACGTGATTGTACGCGTCCAGGCGCATCAGCCCGGCGCGGATCAGCGGCCCGCGAGCCAGGTCGAAGGGCTGCAACGCCAGGCTGTCCAGTTGGCTGCGCAGCGCCTGCTCGCGCTCGGCTTCGCTCAGGCTGCTGATGTCCAGCAGCGGCAGCGGGAAGGCACGCGGCGCGTCGACGTGTTGCAGCGGCTGGCCATTCTCCAGAACGAAGCGGGTACGCAGACCGGCGTGGCGGCGCAGCAGTTCGCTGAAGCTGCGTTCCAGCGCCGGCTGGTCCAGCTCGCCGGAAAGCCGCACCGCCTCGGCGACGTTGTAGGCGGTAGTGCCAGGATGTAGGCGGTCGAACAGCCACAGACGTTCCTGGGCGAAGGACAGCGGCAGCGCGCTATCGCCAGCGGCCGGTTGGATCGGCGGTAACGCGGGCGCGCTGGCAGCCGGCAGGGCTTGGTCGGCGAAAGCGCCCAGGGTCGGATGCTGGAACAGCGCACGCACCGGCACTTCGAGATTCAAGACGCTGCGCAGGCGCGAGATCAGGCGGGTGGCGGTTAGCGAGTGGCCGCCGAGCTCGAAGAAGTGATCGTCGAGGCCGACTTTTGTCACGCCCAGAACTTCTGCCCAGAGGCCGGCGAGCAGACCTTCCCGCTCGTTGCGTGGGGCGCGGTAGGCGCGTTGTCCGCCGCGCTCGGGGGCGGGCAGGGCGGCGCGGTCGAGCTTGCCGTTGGGGGTCAGCGGCAGCGCCGGCAGCACCACGTAGGCGCCCGGCAGCATATGCTCCGGCAGGCGCTCGGCCAGGTGCTGGCCCAGCGTTTGCGCGCCGGGGCAGGCGTCGCGGGCGACCACATAGGCCACCAGCTCGGCTTCGCCGGCGGGGTTCTGCCGGGCGATCACCGCTGCTTCGCGCAGGGCTGGATGCTCCAGCAGGCGCGCCTCGATCTCGCCCAACTCGATACGGAAACCGCGAATTTTCACTTGATGATCAACGCGGCCGAGGAATTCCAGATCGCCTTCGGCGTTCAACCGGCCGATATCGCCGCTGCGGTACAGGCGACTGCCCGGCGCGCCAAAGGGGTCTGGCAGATAACGCTCGGCGGTGAGATCCGAGCGGCCGAGGTAGCCCTGGGTGATGCCGGCGCCGCCGATATAGATCTCCCCGGCGACACCAGGGGCGACCGCTTGTAGCCGCTCATCCAGCACTTGCACACGCATATTGGCGATGGCGCGGCCGATGGGCAGTACGCCTTGTTCTTCGCCCTGGCTGCGGTACAGGCTGCACCAGACGCTGCCTTCGGTTGGGCCATATTCGTTGTAAAGCGCGGCGCTCGGGCAGACCTCACGGTGCCGCGTCGCTACTGCGGCCTGGCAGGCTTCGCCGGCGACTATGGCGCAGCGCAGGCTGCTCAGGTGTTCGCCGCCTTGTTCCAGCACCTGGGCATAGAGCGAGGGCAGCATCAGGCAATGGCTGATGCGTTGCTCGGCGATCAAGCGGCCGAGGGCCAGGGCGTCCTGTACCTGGACGTCTTCCGGCAGGCACAGGGTACCGCCTTGGCTGAGGCTCCAGAACAGGCCAGCCACCGAGCTATCGAAGGCCAGGCCGGAAACCAGCAGGAAGGCCTCCAGCGGCTCCTGGTAACCCAGCCAGCGGGCGCTGGTGGAATGTACGGCGTTGCGGTGCGAGACCATCACGCCCTTGGGCCGGCCGGTGGAGCCGGAGGTGAAGATCAGGTAGGCCAACTGGTCCGGGTGGCCGATGGGCGCGGGGCGCTGCTCGGGCAGCTCGGCCTGGTCTTCGGCATCCAGCCAGAGGCTGTGGTAATTGCCGGCCGGCAGACGCTCGGCGAGGGCGCTGACGCTCAGCAGCAGCGGCGCTTGGGTTTGTTCCAGCATGTCGGCCAGGCGCTCGGGGGGGTAGGCCGGGTCCAGCGGCAGGTAGGCGCCGCCGGCCTTGAGAATGCCGAGAATGGCGACTATGGCCTCGCGGGTGCGACCGAGGAACAGTCCCACCGGTTGACCGGCACCCAGGCCGGCTTGGCGCAGGCGATGGGCCAGGCGATTGGCCTGGCGCTCCAGTTCGGCATAGCTGACTTGGACGCCGCCGTGGCTGAGGGCGATAGCCTCGGGGCGGGCCTCGACCTGGGCTTCGAACAGCTGATGCAACAATGCCGGCGCGGCGATGTTCGCCTCTGTGCGGTTGAGGTCGGCGAGCCATTCGGCTTGCCGCGTGTCTATGCCGCTGGCCTCGCGTAACGGGCGCTGGCTGGCGCTGGAGGCCTGTTCGCAGAGGGCGAGGAACTGTTCGAGGATCAGGCCGGCGGCATGCCCGGTCAGGCGGCTCGCGTCATAGCGCAGGGCAAAGGCGAACTGGCCGTTGCGCTCTTGTACATCGAGCTTCAGGGTCGAGGGATCGCCGTCGGCCTCCAGCTCCACAATCGGCCAGGGGCAAGGCTTACACTGGCTATAGCGGAAGCTGAAGGGCAGCCCCGGCGCATCGCCCGGCCAGCTTTCCTGCCAGGCTTCGGCTTCCGCCAGCAGTGCGTCGAACTCGCCGGTGAGTGCCGCCAGGGGTTGGTTTTCGTCCACCGCGAGCAGCAATGGCAACCCCTTGGCGTAGGCGCCGAAGGCGGTTTGCGTGGCGTCGTTACGGCCTTCATGGCACCAGCCGAGCAGCAGGCGCGGCAAACCCAGATGGCGTTGCAGCAGGGTCGCCCAGCACAGGCCGAAAACCGTTGCCGGTTGAGCGTTCAGCCCGGCGAAGGTGCTGTGCAGGCGGTCTTGGGCGGCGGCGGGCAGGGTTTGCTCGACTCGCTCTGGCCGGTAACCCTGTTCCGCGCGCGGGTGCTGGAACGGGTGGGCTGGGCTCAGCAGTTCCGCCGCCTGCTGGCGCTGCCAGAAGGCGCGACCGGCGTCACCGTCCGGGCCGCTGATCAGTTCGTGCTGCCACTCGGCGAAGTCGGCGTACTGCACCGCTTCGTCGTCCAGGCTCTGGCCTTGGTAGAGGGCGGCCAATTCCAGCAGCAGACGCTCCAGGGTCGCGGCGTCGGCGTTGGCGGCCGGCAGGGTCAGCAATAGGTGGTTGCTCGGGCCGTTGCACAGCAGGGCGGCGGCCAGGGGCGGTTGCTCGGGGTTAGTTGCGCTGGCGGCTAGCTCGGCCAGCAGGCGGGCTTCAGCGCCCGCCGCGCTGACCTCGACGATTTGCCAGGTGAAATTCAGGCTCTCGGCGATCACCTGCACTGGCAGTTGCATACCTGGCACGGCAGTCAGGCGGGTACGCAGAATTTCATGGCGCGCCAGCAATTGACCGAGGGCGGCATGCAGGCGTTGCGGGTCGATGCCTGCCGGTAGCTCGGCGCGCAGGTGCGCTGCGGCATGGGGGGCGATGCGCCAGTGACGGGTTTGTTGTAGAGCGGGGCGGAAACCTTCGATGGACATGTCCGTTGGCCTTTGGAAAAGGGAGGCAGATGTAGGAACCAGCTCGCTGGCGATGCTCTTACGGTGGCTCCTATTGCCAGCAGAGCTGGCTCCTAAAGATCGTTACGGTGGGCTATCTGAGCGCCACGTCGCTGCTATTCAGCGCTTCGGCCATGGACACCAGGATGCGCCGCGGGCCGTTGTATTCGTTGCGCGCGTGCACCGCGAGCATGTTGTCCAGCAGCAGCACGTCGCCGCGTTGCCAGGGGAACTCGATCATTTGCTGCAGGTAGACCGCGCGTAGATGCTCCAGTACCTCGGGCTCGATCGGGCTGCCGTCGCCGTAGAAGGTGTTCTGCGGCAGGTCGTCGTCGGCGAAGTCGGCTTGCAGGGCATCGCGTACCGAAGCCGGCAGGGTACTGACGTGGAAGAAGGTGGCGTGGTTGAACCACAGAATCTCGCCGTTGCGCGGATGGCGTACTAACGCCGGGCCGACTTGGCGGGTGCGCAGTCGGTTGTCCGCTTTCCATTCCACGGCAATGCCGACGTTGGCGCAGTAAGCCTCGACCTGGGCACGGTCTTCGGTCTGGAACACCGTTTGCCAGGGCAGGCCGAAGCCGTCGCCGTAATTGCGCACGTACATGATGCCTTTCTCGGCAAAGCGTTCGCGGATCGCCGGATCGATCGCGCGGGTAATGGCGCGGGTATCGCCGATCGGCGTTTCGCCGCGCCATTCTGGAGCGACGTCGCACCAGAGGAAGATCTTCAGCGGGAATACCGGCGAGTAGGAATGCTCATTGTGCGGGAAGATCCGCTGATCCTGGGGGTAGTCGGTGGAGGTGTAGATGTTCAGGCCGGGGTTGACCTGGGTGCGCGGTGAGGCGCGGAAGCGGTACTCCAGAGCGCCGCCGGACAGGGCGCTGATGCACTGATCGAACTCGTTGGCCGAGCCCACGGCGAAGCCGCGAAAGAGAATCGCGCCATGTTCTAGCAGCTTGCTTTCCAGCAGCTCGCGCTGGCGTTCGGCCCAGGCCTGGAGGCTGACCCCGGCGGTGGCGGGTTCGCATAGCAGTGGGAATGTCTGGCCGGGCAGCAGTGGGGTGAAGCGCACCAGGGCGTCTTCTTCCAAACGGATGGCTTTACGGCGCATGCCGCCGAGGGTCAGGGAAGTAGTCATGGGCCTAGCCCTCCAGGGAATCGGTGGTGAGTAGGGGTTTACGCCGGGCGCCGCCGAGGCGCGCCAAGCCTTGCTGGCTACGGGCGCGTTGTTCGCTCAAGCGGCGTTCGCGGGCGCGTTGGGCGAGGTTCTGGGCCAGGGTCGCTATCTGCATTTCTGGGGTGGAAACTACCTGCGCCAGCAGTGCTTTGAATTCCTCGGCGAAGGCCGCGATGGTCGTGGGCTCGAACAGATCGACGCTGTATTTGAAGGTGCAGTCGAGCCCGCGTGCCGTTTCTTCCACGGTCAGGTGCAGGTCGAGCTGGGCCTGGCCGTGTTCGATCGGCTCGGGCAATACCTCCAGACCGGGCATTTCGAGGGCGCCTTCCGGCTGGTTCTGCAGCACCAGCTTGACCTGGAACAGCGGGCTGTAGGCCAGGCTGCGCGACGGGTTGAGCGC
Organism: Pseudomonas sp. EA_35y_Pfl2_R5; assembly: GCF_963970805.1. Classification (NCBI taxonomy): domain Bacteria; kingdom Pseudomonadati; phylum Pseudomonadota; class Gammaproteobacteria; order Pseudomonadales; family Pseudomonadaceae; genus Pseudomonas; species Pseudomonas sp. EA_35y_Pfl2_R5. The sequence goes on from NZ_CAXAOW010000011.1 coordinate 36,315, forward strand.
CTCCACTAGTTTGTCGAACGGCAGTTCTTGATGGCTGTAGGCATCGAGCACCTGTACCCGCAGGCGCGCCAGCAGCTCGGCGAAGCTCGGGTTGCCGGCCAGATCCGCGCGCAACGCCAGTTGGTTGAGGAAGAAGCCGACCACGCCTTCGGTTTCGGCGCGGCCACGGTTGGCCACATCGGTGCCGACTATGGGGTCGAGCCGCCCGCTATGGGCGTGCAGCCAGACTTGGAAGGCGCCGAGCAGCCCCATAAATAGCGTGGCGCCCTGTTGCCGGCAGAGGTCGGTCAAGGCGCTGGCGGTGGTGCGCTCGACGCTGAAACGATGGCGCCCGCCACGGCCGCTCATGGCCGTCGGCCGCGGCCGGTCGGCGGGCAATTCCAGCGGCGCCTGCGGCTCGCCGAGGGCTTGGCGCCAGTAGGCGAGTTGGCGCTCCAGGCCGGCGCCGTCGAGGCGTTGTCGTTGCCAGGCGGCATAGTCGGCGTACTGGATCGGCAGGGCCGGCAGCGCGGCCTCGCGACCTTCCAGGGCGGCGCGATAAAGCTGCGCCAGCTCGCTGACCAACACGCCCATGGACCAGCCGTCGGCGACGATGTGGTGCAGCACCACCAACAGCAAATGCTCGTCGGCCGCCAGTCGCACCAGGGTCAAGCGCAGCAAGGGCGCCTGGCTCAGGTTGAAGGGCCGGGTGGCTTCCTCGATCAACAGGCGGCGGGCTGCCTGTTCGCGCTCGGTGGGCGCTAGATGGCCGAGGTCGACCATCGGCAGCGGTAGGTCGATAGCCTCATGGATCAGTTGAGTCGGCTCGCCGTCCCGTTCTGCGAAGCGGGTACGCAACGCCTCGTGGCGACGCACCAGGGCTTGGAAAGCCGCGTGCAGGGCATCGCTATCGAGACGGCCGCGCAACCGTGCGGCGCTGGGGATGTGGTAGGCGGCGCTGCTCGGCTGCAGCTGCTGGATAAACCACATGCCCTGCTGCGCGTGGGACAGCGGCAGGGCCGCGATGCCCGAGGCCGGGCGCGGCGCGACGGCAATCGGCTGCTCCACCGGCGCATCACTCGAGGGCAAACGTTCGGCCAATTGGGCGATGGTTGGCGCTTCGAACACCGCCCGCAGCGGCAGCTCGATACCCAGTTGACGGCGCAGTCGAGCCACCAATTGGGTGGCCAGCAACGAATGCCCGCCGAGGGCGAAGAAGTTGTCGTGGATGCCGACCGCTTGCAGCCCGAGCACCGCTTGCCAGACCTGCGCCAATTCCTGCTCCTGGGTAGTGCGCGGCGGCGCCAGGTCATGGTTATCCGCGCCGTATTCCGGTAGTGGCAGAGCCTTGCGATCGAGCTTGCCGTTGGGGCTCAGCGGCAGTGCCAGCAGGCTGACGAAGGCAGCGGGCAGCATGTAATCCGGCAAGGTTTCGGCCAGATGCTCGCGCAGCGTGTCGATTGCTGGCGCCTCGGCATGTGGTACCACATAGGCGACCAGGCGGCGGTCGCCGGGGCGGTCTTCGCGTACCAGTACCAGGGTCTGGCGCACGGCCGGATGGCTTTGCAGGCGCGCTTCGATCTCGCCCAGTTCGATGCGGAAACCGCGCAGTTTCACCTGCTGATCGATGCGCCCGAGGTATTCGATGGCGCCGTCCGCCAGGCGCCGCGCCAGATCGCCGGTGCGGTACAGACGGCTGCCCGGCGGGCCGAAAGGGTCGGGAGCGAAGCGCTCGGCGCTCAAGGCCGGGCGGCCGTGGTAACCACGGGCCAGCAGCTCGCCGCCGATGCACAGTTCGCCGGGCACGCCGGGCGGCGCCAGGTTGCCGTCGCGGTCCAGCAGGTAGAAGGCACGACCAGGCAGGGCTTGGCCGATCGGCATCTGCACCGGCAGCGGCTGCGCGCCGCTGGCCCAGGCTTGGCAGTCCTGCACGCTGGCGGTCACCGTGGCTTCGGTGGGGCCGTAGGTATTGAGCAGGCGTATGGGCGCCAGGCCGGCTTGGCGCCAGGCGCTTAACCCTTCGGGCGGCATCGCCTCGCCGGTGGCGCTGACCAGGCGCAACGCGCCGTAGTCGGCGGGCGGCTCGGCGGCGAAATCCTGGGCCAGTTGATACCAGTAGGCGGTGGCCAGGTCGGCCACGCTGATGCCATGGCGCAACAGGCGGCGCTGGAATTCCTGGCTATCCCACAGCTCGGGCCCACGCAGGACCACACAGGCGCCGCAGCTGAGGGCGGGAAAGAGTTGGTCGACGAAGCCGTCGAAGTTGAAGGTGGAGAATTGCAGCACTCGGTCGGCCGCGCTCAGCGCGAAGAAGCCGAGGGCCACCTCGCTGTGCCCGGCCAGCGCTTGATGGTCGATGGCCACGCCCTTGGGCTTGCCGGTGGAACCGGAGGTGTACATCAGATAGGCCAATTGCGCCGGGTGCACGACCACGGTCGGGTCGGACACCGGGCCTGAGGCGATAGCGGTTACGTCGAGGCGTTCCAGTTGGGCATGGGCATCCGTGGCGGCGAGGGTCTCGGGTGCCACCAACAACAGGCGGATGCCGGCATCTTCGATCATATGGGCCAGGCGTTCGGCGGGGAAATCCGGGTCCAGCGGCACGAAGGCCAGCCCGGCTTTGAGGGTGCCGAACAGCACGGCAACCATCTCCAGTCCACGGGGCAGGCACAGGCCGATGCGCGCCTCTGCCGGCAGGTTCAGCGCCAGCAGGCGATGGGCTATACGGTTGGCGCGCTGGTTGAGCTCGGCGTAGCTCCAAGTGCAATCGTCCAGCACCAAGGCGGGCGCCTCGGGCGTGGCGACGGCCTGGGCGGCCAGGCGCAGGTGCACTGGTTGCGCGGCTGGCAGCACCATCCGCGCCTGACATTCGGCCAGCAACGCGGTTTGCTCGGCATCGCTCAGCAACGGCAGTTGGCCGATACGGCAATTGGGGTTGTCCAAGATGCCTCGCAGCAAGCGTTCGAAACCCTCGGCATAGCGGTCAATGGTGGCATCGTCGAACAGGTCACGGTTGAAGCTGAAGCAGGCTTCCAATTGACCATTGCGTTCGGCCATGTCCAGGCTGAGGTCGAACTGCGCGGCGTTCTGCTCGCGCTCGATTTCCTCGATGCTCAGGCCCGGTAGTTCCAGGCGGCGCGATTGCTGGCCTTCGAACAGGTTGAACAGCACCTGAAACAGCGGCGGATGGCTGAGGTCGCGTTCGGGTTGCAGGGCTTCCACCAGACGCTCGAAGGGCAGTTCCTGCTGGGCCTGGGCGGCGAGGCTGGTGGCTTTGACCTGATCCAGCAATGTGATGAAGGGTTGCTGGCCATCCAACTCGGCGCGCAGCACCAAAGTATTGATGAAGCAGCCGATCAGCCCTTCGGTTTCCAGGCGGGTACGGTTGGCCACCGGCACGCCGACGCGCAGATCGGTTTGCCCGCTGAGGCGATAGAGCAGCAAGTCGAAGGCCGCCAGCAGCACGCTGAACAGCGTGGTGCCACGCTCGCGGGCGAGGCGGTTGAGGCCGGCGCTTAGCTCGGCATCCAGGCGCCGAGTGTGGCGTCCGCCGCGGCCGCTCGCTTGTTTCGGCCGCGGGCGGTCGCTGGGCAGCTCCAGCACCGGCTGTTCGCCGCCAAGTTGTGCGGTCCAGTAGGCCAGTTCGGGCTCCAGCGCTGCGCCGGCCAGGCAGTTGCGTTGCCACAGCGCGTAGTCGGCGTACTGGATCGGCAGCGCGGCCAAGACCGGTTCGCGACCTTGCGCGAAAGCACCGTAGCAGGCAGCTAGCTCGCGGGTGAGAACGCCCAGCGACCAGGCATCCGCGACTATGTGATGTGCGGTCAGCAGCAGGGCGTGCTCGTCCGCCGCTAGCCGTATCAGGTGCAGACGCAGTGGGCCTTCGCTCAGATCGAAGGGCGCGTTGGCCTCGGCGTCGATCATCTGCCGCAGTTGCTTTTCGCGCTCGACTGTCGGCAATCCGGCCAGATCGGTCTCGCCTATTGCCAGTGGCAGTGCGGCATGGACGATCTGCTCGGCTTCGCCCTCGGCCTGGTGAAAGCTGGTGCGCAGTGTTTCGTGGCGCTGCACCAGGCAGGCGAAGCTGCGTTGCAGCGCGCCCAGGTCCAGCTCGCCGCGCAGGCGCAGCGCGGCCGGCATATTGTAGGCGGCGCTATCGGGCTCCAACTGCATCAGGAACCACAGGCGTTGCTGAGCGTAGGACAGCGGCACGGCGCCGTTACGGGGCGCGGGGACTATGGGCAGGCGGGTCAGGCGGATGCCCTTGTCGGCCAGGGCACGGATAAAGCCTTCGCGTTTTTCCGGAGCGAGCTTGGCGATGCGTTCGGCCAGGGTTTTGGCGTCGAAAGGCAGGCTTGGGCTGTTCAATTCGCAACTCCTACGCTCGATTGCGCACGCGCTTGCAAGGCGGCGCGTTCTTCGGGACTCATGGCGGCGAGTTTGAGGCGCAGCTCGGCGATCTGCTCCAAGCGCCCCGGCACGCTTTCCATTCCGCGCAGAGCCTGAGTCAAGGCTGCGACGCTGGGGTGATCGAACACCAGGCCGGGCGCCACTTCGATTTGCAGCAGCTTGCGCAGGCGGGCGCAGAGCTTGATCACCATCAGCGAATGACCACCGAGGTCGAACAGGCTCTGCGTCGTGCCCACCGCATCGCGCTCCAGCAGTTCGGCATAGAGGTCGGCGAGCAGAGTTTCCAGGGCATCGCGCGGGGCCTGGATTTCGCTGTCGTCGTCCTGATTGCTGGGGTCTGGTAGCGCCTGGCGGTCGATCTTGCCGTTGGCCATTCGCGGCAGTGCGGTCAGCTTGAACAGGCGGGTCGGTTGCAGGTAATCCGGCAGTTGCCCGCGCAGTTCGCTCAGCAGTTCATCGGTGGGGCGTTCGCTGACCACATAGGCGAACAGCTGTTCGCCGACCACCTTCACCGCCGCCTGGCTGACGCCGCGCAGGGCCAAGAGCGCAGCCTCCAACTCGCCCGGTTCGACGCGGAAACCGCGAATCTTCAATTGCTGGTCGATCCGGCCGAGCAGTTGCAGGCGACCGTCGGGCAGCAGGCGGGCGCGGTCGCCGCTGCGGTAGAGGCGTCGGCCGGGGCGCAGCGGGTCGTCGATAAAGGCATCCGACTCGCGGTTCAGATAACCACGGCTCAACTGTGCGCCGCCCAGGTACAGCTCGCCGACGACGCCGAGGGGCGCGGGGCGCAGGCCCTCGGCACTGGTTTCCAGCACATAGGCGTAACTGTTGGCCAGGGCGCGGTCCAGCGGCAGGCTGTCGCCCTCGCAAGAGGTCTGCCCGAGGCTGTGCACCAATAGGCCGACGGTGCTTTCGGTGGGGCCGTAGTGGTTATGGATGCGGCATGTCGGGGCCAGGCGGCGGATACGTTCCATCAGCGCGCGCGGGGTGGCTTCGCCGCCGAGGATCAGGGCTGCCGGCAGGCTCGCTGTATCGTCCTCGATCAGCGCGGCGAGGTGCGAGGGCACCATCTTCAGGCAGTCGATGCGCTGCGCGCGGACGAAACGGGCGAAAGCTGCGGCATCGGTGCTGTCCGTGTCGCTCGCCACTATCAGACAGGCGCCGTTCCACAGGGCGCCGAACAGGCTGGTATTGCCCAGGTCGGCGGCCACCGAGGAGGTCAGGGCGAAGCGCTTGCAGTCGCCCAGCTCCAGCGCTTCGCTGACGGCGGCGCTGTAGTTGAGCAGTTGGCCGTGTTCGATCACCACACCTTTGGGCTCGCCGCTGGTGCCGGAGGTGTAGAGCAGGTAGGCGGCATGATCTAGGTGAATGCTGTCGAGAGGCGCCAGTTCGACTTGGCTGTCGTTTAGAAGATCGGCGAGACGCAAGAAGTTTTGGCCGTGCAGATACTCTCTCGGAAACTCGCTCAGCAGCAGTTGCGGCTGGGCGTCGGCGAGGATTTTATTCAGGCGCCCGGCCGGCCAGGTCGGGTCCAGCGGCAGATAGGCGCCGCCGGCGCGTAGAACCGCTAGCAGCGCCAGCACCAGCTCGCCGCAACGTGGCAGCAACAGCGCCACGCGGCTCTCCGCTCCGACGCCACGGGCTTGCAGCGCGGCGGCCAGGCGTTCGACACGCTCGTTCAATTCGCGGTAGCTGAGCCGCAGATCGCCGGCATGCAGCGCCTCGGCCTCGGGCGTGGTCGCCGCCCAGTGGGCAAGGCGAGCCGGCAGGCTGGTCGAGCCGAAGTCACGAACCGCGCCGCACAGGGCCAACTGGCGCGAGCGATGGGCCACCGGGCTGAGATTCAGTTCGGCCAGGGGCGCGTCGGGGCGTGCCGGCAGTTGTTCCAGCAGGCACAGGTATTGCTCCAGCAAACACTGCGCATCGTCCTGCCCATAGCGGACGCTGTTGTGGTGCAGGGCCAGGCTGACGCCGTTGTCCGCCATCTGGACTTGCAGGGCCTGTTCGAAGCGCGGGTCGGCGCCCGGCAGTGCCAAGGCACACCAGCTCAGGCCGGCCGCTTGCTGTTCGGCGGGCTGACCCGCCAGGGCGAAGCCGACACTGAGGTGCGCTTGCTGCGGTTCGGTCAGGGGCCAGTACTCTTGTGCGCCGACATGCTCTTCCAGCAGAACAGCCAAGCGTTGCAGCCATTGCGAAAAGGGCTCGGTCAGGGCGAGACGCAGTGGTAGCGGCAGCACTTTGTCGAAGACACCGACCCCACCGGCCAGCGCCTCGTAGTCGCGCCGACAGTCGTGCTGCCAGCCGCCGACGAAGGCCGGTTGTCCGCCGATGCGCGCCAGCAGCGCCCACCAGGCGGCTTGCAGCAGGGTCGGCAAGGGCTGCTGTTGGGCTTCGGCGAGGCGTTCCAGCTCGGCCGCCAGTGCGGCAGGTAGCGCTTGGCTCAAGCAGCCTTGATTGCTGTCGGCCTGATCCTGGCGACGGTAGCCCAGGCGTAGCGCCGGCAGTTGCTCCAGGCCGAGGTCGGCCCAGTAAGCGCGGCCGGTTTCGGCTTCAGGGTCGGCTGCCAGCTCGGCGCGCCAGTCGATAAATTGCGAGTACTGAAAGACCGCTTCCAGTTCGGCGTACGGCTGGTCATAGAGCTGCGGCAGTTCGGCGAACAGGGTTTCCAGGCTCAGGCGGTCGCCGGCGCTGGGCGCCAGGCTCAGCGCCAATTGCCAATCGCGCTCGTCCAGGCGGACCAGTACGGACCGCAACAGGCGGCCATTGTCCAGGGCGAACGGCTGGGCGCACAGCTCGGCCACGCACGTTTCAAGGCTGTCCGCCGCCGTGCGCAGATCCAGTGTGTGCCAATCCAGATCGGCCGCAACCGGTTGTTGGCGCAGGCCGCGATAGAGCGGCGAGGGGCGTAGTGCCATGCGCAGGCTTTCGTGGCGCGCCAACAGGGTGAGCAACGCTTGGCGCAGGCGTTCTTCATCCAGCGCGCCGTTCAAGCCGATGCGCAGTTGCGCTGCCGGATGGCCGGCGTCGAGGGCGACCTGTTGTTCCGGGCCGAGGGGGTATCCCGAGTCGATTTCGTGCATGTCGTTCAATTCTGCAATTCCATTTTGCTGCGGTTATTCAGCAGTTGCGCTGGCTGGTGAAGGTCGCCCATGGCTACCACTATCTTGCGCGGGCCCTCGTAGGGGTCGCGGGCGTGGGCGGCCAAGAGGTTGTCCAGCATCACCACATCGCCGCGCTGCCAGTCGAAGCGCACCGCGCATTCCTCGTAGAGACGGCCGAGCAGCGCCATTACCTCATCGTCGATCGGGCTGCCGTCGCCGAAGTAGACGTGGCGCGGCATGCGCTCCAGGCCGACCATACCCAGCAGGTCCTCGCGCACTTCCGGCTCCAGGCAATGCACGTGATGCAGCTGCACCTGGTTGAAGAAGCTGCGCTCGCCGCTCAGCGGGTGGCGGATCACTGCCGGGCAACGGGTGCGGGTTTGCAATTCGTCGTTGGCCAGCCAGACGAACTCGGTGTCGCTGGCGCGGCACTGGGCCTCCACCTCGGCGCGGTCGTCCGTCTTGAAAAATTCCTGCCAGCTCACGTCCAGGCGCTTGGTGAAGGTGCGCACATAGAGCAGACCCTTGCGCTCGAAGGTGTCCGCCAGGGATTGCGGCAGGCGCCGGTACAGCTCGCGGCAATCGACGATGGGCGTGGCGCCGCCCACCGGCGAAGGCTGTTCGCAGAAGAACCACTGCTTGCGCGGCGCGCGCGGCAGGTGCGAACTCTCGTTATGGAAGAGGATCATTTCCCGCTCGGGGTAGGGCGTGGAGCGGTAGATATTGCGCCCGCCTTCTTTCTTCGGCAGGTCGCCGTAGCCGCCGAACAGACCGGGGTGGATGGCCTCGGCGAAGGCTTCGAAATCCTGCGCGCTGTTCAGGGCGAAGCCACGGAACAGCAAGCCGGCGTGGCGGCACAGCAAGGTGTCGATCAGATCCCGGGAGCTGCGCGCCCAGCCCACCGGGTCGAGGTCGGCCACGGCCGGTTCGATCAACAGCGGGAAGTCGCGGTCGGCTACCAAGGGCGTGGTCTTGATCAGCGGACGCGGCGTGGTGCTGGTACGCGGCGCGAGTTTTTTCAGCTTGTCGAGTTTGTTCGGCGCAGGGGGCTTGGCCATGCCGGAAGGCTCCGATTGCGGCAGTGTGAAGGTGAATGCGGCGACAGTGCCCCGGGGTACGGCGACGGCCTGTTCCAGTACCGCGACCCAGGCGTCGGCCAGAGCGGCGATGCGCTCGGCCTTGAACAACGCGCTGGCGTATACCCAGTCGGCACACAGGTCGCCGCCGTCGCGTTCGAGGAACAGCGCCATGTCGAACTTGCTGCTACGTTCGGCGGGCGGCAGCAACTGGATAGCCAGGCCGGGAATGGCGAAGTCGCTTTGCGGCGTGTTCTGCATCACGAACAAGGCCTGCACCAGTGGGTTGCAACTGCGGTCGCGGGGTACGTTGAGGGCCTCGACGATGCGCTCGAAGGGCAGCGCCTGGTGCTCGAAGGCGGCCAGGCAGGTGCGCTTTGTGGCGGCCAGCAGCTCGACGAAAGATGCCGTCGGCTGCAGGCGTGAACGCAGTGGCAGGACATTGACGAAGAAGCCGATCAGCCCCTCCAGCTCACGTGCTTCGCGCCCGGCCACATCGGTGCCGAGCAGCAGGTCGTCGCTGCCGCTGAGGCGGTGCAGCAATAATTGAAAGGCGCTCAGCAGGACCATATAGAGGCTGGCGCCCTCGGCATTGGCCAGGGCTTCCAGGCGCGCGACCAATTCTGCGGGCACGCGGAAGGCGTGGGCGGCGCCGGCGCTGCTGGCTTGGACCGGGCGCGGCCAGTCCGTGGGCAGCGCCAGTATCTGGGGAGCAGCGGCCAACTCGGCACGCCAGAAGCCCAATTCACGCTCCAGTCGCTCGCCGCTGAGTAGCCGGTGCTGCCAGACGGCGTAGTCGGCGTACTGCACCGGCAGGGGCGGCAGATTCACCGGTTGGGCGGCGCACAGACTACGGTAGAGCTGGCTGAATTCGTCGAACAGCACGCCCACCGACCAACCGTCGGCGACCATATGGTGCAGTGCCAACAGCAGTTGATGGCGCTGCTCGCCGAGCTTGAGCAGACGAGCGCGGATTAGCGGGGGCTTGGTCAAGTCGAAGGGCTGGCGCAGGTTGTCCAGGCTTTCCCGGCCGGCCTCGGCTTCGCGCTCGGAAGCTGGCAACCCGGACAGGTCACGCAGCCCCAGGTGGAAGTCCAGGTGCGCGGTTATCACTGCGCAAGGTTCGCCGTCGTTGTCCGGGTAAGCGGTGCGTAGCACCTCATGGCGTTGTAGCAGGGCGGTGAAAGTGGCTTGCAGCGCCGCCACGTCCAGTTCGCCGTCCAGGCTCAGGGTCGCCGCCATGTTGTAGGCGGCAGCCGCGCCATGCAGGCGATCCACCAGCCACAAGCGTTGCTGGCTGGGCGACAGCGGCATCTCGGCGCTACGTTCGACCGGGCGTAGCTGCGTGCTATCGGCAACTTCGCTTGGCTGGGCGAGCAGGGCATCCAACCGCTCGGCCAGTCGGCACAGGGTCGGCGCTTCGAACACCGCGCGCAGTGGCAGGTCTACCGCCCAGTCTTGGCGTACACGGGCCAGCAGCCGGGTGGCCAGCAGCGAATGGCCGCCCGCCTCGAAGAAGTGACTGCGGCGACCCAACGCCTGCGGTGGCAGCAACGCGGCCCAGAGTTCGGCCAGGCGCTGCTCGGTTTCGCCTTGGGGCGGCTCGATCAGCGTGCTGTCCAGGCGCGGTGCCGGCAATGCCTTGCGATCGACCTTGCCGTTGCCGTTCAGCGGCCAGTTTTCGACCCGCACCCAGGCGGACGGCAGCATATAGGCCGGCAGTTCGCCGCGTAGATGCGTGGCCAGCTCGGTTTCGTTGGCCGTGGCGTCGTCATCGCCTTGCCAATAGGCCACCAGCAGCTCGCTTTCGCCCAGGCGTTGCAGGTTGACCAGGGCGCGCTGCACCGTCGGGTGACGTTCCAGGCAGGCCTCGATTTCGCCGGGTTCGATGCGAAAACCCCGCAGCTTGAGTTGAAAGTCCTTGCGCCCCAGGTATTCCAGCACGCCGTCCGCGCGCCAGCGGGCCAGGTCGCCGCTCAGGTACAGGCGACTGCCCGGCGCGCCAAAGGGGTTGGGCACGAAGCTGGCGGCGCTGCGCGCGGGGTCGGCTAGGTAGCCACGGCTGACACCGATGCCGCCGATGGCCAACTCGCCGGGTACGCCGACCGGCAGCGGGTTGAGGTCGTGCCCCAGCACATAGAGCTCGGCTCCGGCGGTGGGGCTGCCAATGGCGACGCTGCCGCTTTCCTCGGGCGCCTGATGCAAGGGCTGGAAGGCCACGTCGTCCGAGCATTCGGCCGGGCCGTAGGCGTTCATCAGCGCGATCTCGGGGTAGCGCTCGAACCAGGCGCGGGCGGTCGGCATCGGCAGCGCTTCGCCGGTGGGCAGCACCCAACGCAGCGCGGGTAGCTCGATACGGCGTTGATCCTGAGCATCCAACAGCGCTTGCAACAAGGCGGGTACCGGCTCCAGCAGGCTGACCTGACTGCTGGCGAGCAGCGCCAGCAAGGCCAGGGGATCGCGCACCACCGCGTCTGGGACTATTTCCACGCAGGCGCCGAACAGCGGTGCGGTGAGGGTCTGCCAGACCGAAATATCGAAACAGGCCGGCGCGGTCTGGGCGATCACGTCCCCTTCGCTAAAGCCCAGCGGCGCGAGCTTGGCCAGCATGTTGTTGAGCATGCCGGCGCGGTTGACCATCACGCCCTTGGGCTGACCGGTGGAACCGGAGGTGAAGAGCACGTAGGCCAGTTGCTCGGGTCGCGCCGCTGTCTGTGGCAACTGGCCCTCGGCGCTGCGTTCGAGCAACTCGCCGGGCACGGCGATAGGGCCGTCGTAATGCGCGGCCAGGGCGGCGCGATGCACTTCGCTGCAGACCACCAGCGGCCGATCCGCGCGGCTCAACACTTGCTGCCAGCGTGCTGGCGGCTGAGTAGGTTCCAGCGGCAACCAGGCGGCACCGGCGCGCAGGGTGGCGACCATCAGGCAGAGCAACTCCAGACCGCGCTCGGCCAACAGTGCCACCGGCTGATCCGCCTGCGCGCCCAAGGCGCGCATACCACGAGCCAAGGTCTCGGAACACTCCCAGAGCTGGGCGTAGCTGAGGCTCTGATCGCCGCAACGGGCAACAATGCGCTGAGGGTGTGCGGCGACCCGCGCGGCGACCCGGGCTTCCCAATCGGGCTCGAGGCTGTAGTCGGCTGCGTGGCAGCCCCAGTCGGCCAAGCGCGCCTGTTCGCCGGCATCCAGCAGGCTGATCTGGCCAAGTCGGGTTGCGCCGGGGCTGTCCATCGCCAGCAGCAGGTGGCGCATATGCGCCATCAGGGCCAGCAAAAGCGGCTCGGGTAGGCGCTGGGCATCGGCGCTGAACAGCAGTTGCAGTTGGCGTCCCGGCAGGGCTTCCAGGGTCAGGCCGTAGTTGGTCTGTTCCAGGTTATCCAGGGCGCGCAGGGTCAAGTCGCCAACCTGCAACCGGCGCTCGGCGGCGGCCGGCAGGTTCTGGAACACCAGCAGTGTGTCGAACAACGCGGCGCCGCGATCCTGGCTTTGCAGGATTTCGGCCAGTGGCGTTTGTTCGTGTTCGCGCAGGGCGACGCTGGCGTCCTGTACCGCCCGCAGGAAATCCGCTAGTGCCAGCTGCGGTCGCGCTTGCAGGCGCAATGGCAGCGTATTGATAAAGACCCCGAGCATCTTGTCGGCGTCGGGCAGGTCGCTCGGTCGGCCGCTGCTGGTGACGCCGATGACCATGTCGGGCTGGTCGTTGTAACGCGCCAGCAACAGTGCCCAGGCAGCCTGGATCAGTGTATTGAGGGTGACCTTGGCGCGCTTCGCCGCCTGGTTCAGGCGCAGGGTTTCCGCGGCGTCGAAGCTCAGCCCGCGGGTGAGGTAATCCACCGCCTGGCCGGGCCGCGGTGCGGCTAACATCGGCAGCGAACCGCTGCCTTCGAAGCCTTGCAGTGTGCGTTGCCAGAACGCCGCCGAGTCCTGCACCGGTTGTGCGGCCAGCCAGCCGATATAGTCGCGGTACGCCGGGCGCGGCGCCGGGGTGCTGCCGCTGTAGCGGGCGAGGATTTCCTCCAACAACAGCACCGAACTCCAACCGTCGGCGATCAGGTGATGGCGGCTCCACACCAACCACCAGCGCTCGGCCTCTAGACGGATCAGCGCCAGGCGTTGCAGCGGCGGATGTTGCGGGGCGAAACCCAGGCGGCGATCGTCCTCGCAGTACTTTTGCAAGGCCTGTTGGCGAGCGGATTCGTCCAAATCGCTCCAGTCGAGCAGCGTCACCGGCAGTTCCAATTCGCGGAAGACAGCTTGCACGGGCTCGTCCAGCCCCTGCCAAAGCACGCAGGTACGCAGCAGCGGATGGGCGGCGACTGCCGCGTGCCAGGCGGCGAGGAAGGGTTCGGGGAAGAAGGGGCCGGTCAGTTCGGCCTGCAACTGGTTGACGTAGACCCCGCTTTCGCCTTCCAGCAGGCTGTGGAACAGCAGGCCTTTTTGCAACGGCGACAGTGGATAGGCGTCTTCCAATTCGGCGCCGGCTAGCTCGCGCAGCTGTTCGGCTGTGAGAGTACTCAGGGCGAACGCTGCCAAGCGCGGCGCGGCGGATTGCACGGGCGCGCTGCTGGCGGCGGGGGCGCGGCTAAGCAGCAAGCCGGCGAGCGCTTCAACGCTGGGGTGTGCGAAGAGTTCCTTGGGACTGAACTTGAGCCCGGCCTGGCGGCACTTGGAGATCAGTTGCAGGGCCAGGATGGAATCGCCGCCTTGGGCGAAGAAATCGTCCCGGCGGGCTAGCTCAGGCTGCCCCAGCAGTTCGCGCCAGAGAGGCAACAACAACGCTTCGAGCTGGCGCGTGGGGCTGTCAAGGGTCGCTGCGAGGTTGGCAATGGTCGGCTGGGCGAATAACTGTTTTGGGCTGAACTTGAGGCCGACCTGGCGGGCCTTGGCGATCAGTTGCAGGGCCAGAATGGAGTCTCCGCCGAGGGCAAAAAAGTCGTCGTGGATCGACAGCGATTCGCGTTGCAGCAGCGCACTCCACAACTGCACCAGGGTTTCCTCCACGCTATCTCGCGGTGCGCCTTCTGCGGCTTTGGCGTTGGCGGTTTCCGTGGGCAGTGGCAGGTTTTTGCGATCCACCTTGCCGTTGGCTAGGCGTGGTAGCTCGGTCAGTTCGACGAAGGCAGCGGGCAGCATATAGTCGGGCAATTGCTTGGCCAGACGCTGGCGCAGTTCGTCCAGATGGATGGGCTGGGCAGCGATCAGGTAAGCGACCAGGCGCAGTCCGTCGCCGCTGGTTGCCGGTTGCGCCAGCACCACGGCGTCGCGCAGTTCGGGGGAGGCCTTGATGCAGGCTTCCACTTCGCCCAACTCGACGCGGAAACCGCGAATCTTCACCTGGTTGTCGATGCGTCCGAGGAATTCCAGCAAACCGTTGGATAGCATGCGCACGCGGTCGCCGGTGCGGTACAGGCGGCTGCCATCGGCGGAGAAGCGATCAGGGATAAAGCGCTCGGCGCTCAGCCCCGGTCGGTCCAGATAGCCATTGGCGACACCTGCGCCACCCACATAGAGCTCACCCGCGCTGCCTTGGGGCAGGGGATTGAGGTAAGCATCCAGCACCTGCACGCTGACATTGGCCAGGGGGCTGCCCACTGGAACTAAACCGGACAGACTGGGTTCGAGTTCCTGCACGCTATGGCTCAGGCAACCGACCGTGGTTTCCGTCGGGCCGTAATGGTTGACAATGCGGCAATTCGGCGCCAGTTCGCGGATGCGCTGTACCAGGCTCAGGTCCAGCCCTTCGCCCCCCAGCACCAGGCTGTGGCGCGGTAGCAGACGCGCTGGCTCGGCCACGGCCAGTAGGGCCTTGAGGTGCGAGGGCACTATCTTCAGGCAATCGAGCGGCTGCTCGGCCAGGCTGGCGGCCAAGGCCTCGGGGTCGGCGGCTAAGTTTTCGTCGATCAGTTGTAAGGTTCTGCCGCTGAGCAGGGCACCGAACCAGGCGGTGTAACCGAGGTCGGCCGCCACAGTGGCGAGGGCGCTAAGTGTTGCAGCCGGAGGCAGTTGTAACGCCTGCAATACGCCGCTGACGTAATGGATCAGGTTGCCCTGGCTTACCACCACGCCTTTGGGCATACCGGTCGAACCTGAGGTATAGATCAGATAGGCCGCCTGAGCTGGATGAATAGCCGGGACCTTACGCTGCGTTGCATCGGGCAGGGAGTCCGGCGCGTCGAGATCCAGCCAGCGTGAGTCACCCAAATCCTGTGGCGCCGGGCCTTGGCCAACCACCACGGATGTGTTGCTGTCTTGGAGCATATGCAGTCGGCGGGATGCGGGTAGGGCAGGATCTAAGCACAGGTAGGCTGCACCTACTTTCCAGCATGCCAGCATGGCGCTGATCAGGTTGATGCCGCGTGGTAGGGCCAGGGCCGCCACTCCGCCGGGACACAGGCCGGCCGCCGCTAATCGCTCTGCCAGGCGCTCTGCGGCCTGGTCCAGTTCGGCGTAGCCGAGGCTGACGTTGGCATCGCTCAGCGCTGGGCGCAGAGGATGAGCCGCAACCTGTCGATCAAAAGCTTGCAATGCGGTAGCGGCGAATGGCTGAAGCGTCGGACCTTGCAAGCGCGCCAGTTCTTGGATCGGACAGATCGGCAGTTCGCTGACCCGTGCCTCAGGGTTTTGCGTGGCGGCGCGGGCGAATTCGGCGAATTGGCCTGCCATGCTGCCGATGCGTTCATCGCGATACAGGTCAGTGCTGTAGCGCCACTGGGCCAATAGCTGTTGGCCGTCGTCTTGCCAGCGCAGGTTCAGCTCATTGGCCGCGCCGCGCTGGGTAAACAGGTACTCGCGCAGGCTGTAGTCGGCCAGGGCCGCGATGCGCCGACTCGGCATATAGGTGAGCATATGGCGGAACAGACCTGGGCTACCCGCATCTTCTTGCATGCGTGCAAGGGGATAGCGACGGTGACGCAGAGCTTCACGGAGCTGTCGTGCACTGTCCTGCAGGCAATCGACTAGTCTCGGGTTGCCCGCGAGCTGGGCGCGTAATGGGACGGCATTGAGGGTATAGCCGATCAGTTGCTTGTACTTGGCTTTGTGCCTGTCCATCGTCGGGGTGCCGATCAGGAAGTCATCCTGGCCGCTCAGGCGATGCATGAAAACTTGGAATAGTCCCGCGAGCAGGGCGAACAGACTGATGTTCAGGCGCTCAGCTAGGTCCCTGAGTGCCGTGCTATCCGCGATGCTCAGGCACTGCTCGAACTCCTTGCCGCTATAGCTCGGGCTACGTGGGCGTGGCAGGTCCGGGGTCAGCTCCAGCGAGGGTGGCGCGCCCGTTAGGCGATTTTGCCAAAAGTGCGCCTGCTCCTCAGCTGCGCTGCCAGCGAGCAGTTCGCGCTGCTCGGCCAACCAGTCGAAGTACAAACCGGGCCTGGTCAACGTCGGAGGCTGGCCATTGATCAGGGCTTCATAGGTGTTAAAGGTCAGTTCCAGCGTTGATTCCACGCTGAAGAAATCGCCGCAGATATGGTGAAAGGCTGCGCACATATACAGCTTTCCGCGGCTCTGCAGCAGGCGCAGGCGGCTGATATTGGCCAGAGGTAGGTCGAATGGCAGATCCGCCTGGCGCTCCAGCCAGGCCACGACACCGGCTTCGTCCAGATCATCGTCTCGTTCGCTGGCAACATCCGCCTCTATCTGGGCCGGCTGAAACATCCACAGCTGGCCTTGGTCTTCCTGATAGCCACAGTGCAGGGCCTCACAATGCGACACGACTATGGCGAAAGCGGCGCTGAGCATCTCGGGGTCGAGGTCGGCGCGTAGCTCTCGGGCCGCCACCATGTTGTAGGCCGGACTGTCCGGGTTGAGTCGGTGAAATTGCCATAGGGCGAGCTGACCGGGGCTGGCCAGGTGTTTCTGGATGATGTTCATAGTCACTCCTGCACTGGCTCGGCCATGGCTACGATGACTTTGCGCGCACCACTGAAACTGGCACGGCCGTGAGCCACCAGCATGTTGTCAAGCATCAGCACGTCGCCTTGCTGCCAAGGAAAGCGCACAGTGCAGTCATCCAGTACCCCACGGATTTCATCCAGTGCACTGTCTTCCAGAGGCGAGCCGTCGCCGTAATAGACGTTGCGCGGCAGGTCGAGCGGATCGTCGACCACCGCCAGCAGGCCCTCACGCACGGCGGGGGCAAGGTTGGAGATGTGGAACAGGTGTGCTTGGTTGAACCAGACCATGTCCAGGGTGACAGGGTGGCGTGCCGTTGCCTGGCAGACTTGTCGCGTGCGCAACTCGCCATCGTCCTTCCATTCGAAATCGATGCGGTTGGTGCGGCAGAAGGCTTCCACCACGTTGTGGTCTTCGCTGTTGAAGGCTTGCTGCCAGGGCAGGTCGAGGCCATTACCGTAGTTGCGCACGTACATCAGGCGCTTGTCGTTGAAGCGCTGACGCAAGGCAGGGTCGATACGGTCGTGGATTAGGCGGCTGTCGGCGATCGGCGTATCGCCGCCTTCGGCACTTGGCTGCACGCAGTGGAACCAGATCTTCATCGGCCATTGCAAGGTATAGGACTGCTCGTTGTGCAGCGGTATGACCTGGTGGGAGGGATATTCGGTGGAGGTGTAGACGCCTTGCTCGACTGCTTTACGCGGGGTTGAGCCGAATTCGTAACTCAACAGTTCATGGCCGAAACTGCGCACCAACTGCTGAAAAGCTTGCTCGCCTAGTACATCGAAGCCACGCAGCAAGAGGCCGCCAACTTCATGTAAGCGTGTGCGCGCCAGTTCGAGCAGGGCGGGCAGGCTAGCCACGTGATTCACCCCAGGTTGAACCAGTAGCGGCAATGACGAATCCGCCAGTAGAGGTTGCACGCTTAGCTCGTATTCGCGTGCAGCTGTCATTCCCATGAGTCGCCCCTTCCTTAGTAATGTTCTCTACGTGCGCAACAGGGTGCTGTGAAAGCCCTGATTTAGACGCCTTGGTCTTTGGCGCTGGAGTCTAGCGGAATTAATCGTCAAATGTAATGATAGCAATTATCATTTGTGTTGGATTGTGTTTAGATACGGTCCAACGCGGGGCGTGGAGCCTTAGCGAACGATCGATGGCAGCCGAATTAAGGAAGCAAAATGAGCTGGGACAGTCCCGATACGCGTTTTCTGGTGGTGGTTAATCACGAAGAGCAGTACTCCATCTGGCCGGACTACAAAGAGGTGCCTGAGGGCTGGCGCGCAGTCGACAAGCAAGGCACCAAAGAAGAGTGCCTGGCTTATATCGAGTCGGTCTGGACCGACATGCGGCCTTTGAGTTTGCGCCAGGCTCTGCAGGCGCAAGGGCAGGGTTGATGACAGTGGCTGACAGCTCCTGGTTCTCGGTATTGCCGAAAGGCAAAACAGCGGCCGCTTTGCGCCTGTACTGTTTTCCCTATGCGGGGGCCGGACATACAGTGTTTCAGCATTGGCGGGCTCTGCTGGCCGATGAGATTGAACTGGCTCTGATCAAACTGCCGGGGCGCGGGGCGCGCTTCTCTGAGCCCCATGCCGAATCGCTCGATGAGTTGGCGCAGGCTTTGGCGCAATCGATTGCCGAAACCACCGATGGGCCTGAGCACTTCGCCTTTTTTGGTCATAGCATGGGTGCTTTGCTGGCTTTCGAGACTGCACGGGCTTTGCAAAAACGCGGACTATCGCCCCGCGCACTGTTGGTGTCGGCGCGCACCGCACCGGTCGCCCATGGCTGGCGCGAGCGTCTGTCTGACCTGCCGGACGCAGCCTTCCTTGAGGTTATTCGCAGCATGAATGGCCTACCTCAGGAGGTGCTCGACAACCCTGAGTGGTTAGCGTTGTTCCTGCCGATCATTCGCGCCGATTTCGCCCTTTGTGAAAACTACCGTTATCGCTCCGGGCTGCCGTTGGCTTGTCCGATCCAGGTAGTGGCGGGGCGCGATGATGCCAGCGTACCCCTAGCCCTGCTCGATGGCTGGGCCGGCGAGACTCTGGCTGGCTGTCAAAGCAGATTATTTGCGGGCGGACACTTCTATCTGTTCGAGCATGAGGCTGAACTGCTTGAGCTGATGCAACACCAGCTCTATCCACCGCGTAAGCACCGGCATGCAACTGTCTGAGCGGGAGGTGCACCTTTGGTCGGTGCAGCTGCAGCAAGTCGAGCCCTCTCTGCTGGAATTGGCTGCGGATGAGAGAGAGCGTGCCGCGCGCATGCGCTGTTCGCAGGCGCGCGGTGCATTTGTGCAGACCCGCTTGGCTCTGCGCACCCTGCTTGGACACTACCTCGGTTTACCTCCCCGTGCCGTCGCACTGAACAGTGGGGCTTGGGGCAAGCCCCAGCTCGGCGCGGGTATGGGCAATCTGCAATTCAATGTCAGTCATAGCGGCCACTTGGCCTTGATCGCCTTATCCCACGCAGCAGTCGGCGTGGACCTGGAATGGCAGCAGATCGATCTCGACTGGCGCGAGCTGCTGCCGGCCTGTTGCCATCCTGCCGAGCAGGCCGACTTTCATGGCGTCGCAGACGCAGAGGGTGGTGCTCGACTAATGCGCTTGTGGACTGCTAAGGAGGCTTACCTCAAAGGCCGCGGCGAGGGGCTAAGCCTGCCGCTCACGGCTATTCGCTTGGGCGTCGCCGGTGACTGGCAAGCTCATATCGACGCTCCTTGGGACGATGGCCAGGGCTGGTGGCTACATGCACTGGCACTACCCGCGGGCTACCTCGGCTGCGTCGCTACGCCGTTTCCCTCCCCACTGATCCGTTTCCAGTCCTTGGCCGAGCTGACGAGCAGTGCTCGGGCCGAGGGCCCACTTACCCCGATGTTTTGTTACCCCTAAGGGAAATTCACTATGGAAAGTATTCAAAGTCTGCCCTCGTCCAGCGCCGCTTTTAACCTTGAACATTTTCGCCAGCAAGGCCCGCGCGAGCTGAACGCCAATCCCTACTTGCAGCGTCAGGCCGCCCGCGAATCCAACGCGCGATCCTACCCTCGACGCATTCCCTTGGCGTTGCAGGAAGCCCACGGGATCTATGTGCGTGACACCCAGGGGCAGCTGTTTATGGACTGCCTGGCTGGCGCCGGTACCCTGGCGCTCGGCCACAACCACCCAGTGGCCATCGCCGCCATGCGCCAGACCCTAGATGCAGGTTTACCGCTGCATACTCTGGACCTGACTACGCCGGTCAAGGACCGCTTCGTCGAAGAGCTGTTTGCCGCATTGCCCGAAGCCTTCGCCCGCCAGGCACGCATTCAATTCTGCGGACCGACCGGGGCCGATGGTATCGAAGCGGCACTTAAGCTGGCTAGAATCGCCACCGGGCGAAAGCCCATACTGTCCTTCTCCGGCGGTTATCACGGCATGACCCACGGCGCACTGAGCCTTATGGGGAACCTGGGGCCGAAGCTGGCATTGGGTGCGGCGATGTCCGAGGTGCAGTTTCTGCCGTATCCCTACGACTATCGCTGTCCGTTCGGCATCGGTGGCGAAGCCGGAATAGACGCTGGGCTGCACTATATCGAGCAACTGCTCAGCGATCCCGAATCAGGTGTGTTGCCACCGGCCGCCGTGGTGGTGGAGGTGGTGCAGGGTGAAGGGGGGGTAATCCCCGCACCGACACGCTGGCTGCAGGGCTTGCGCCAACTTACCCGTAAGCACGGCATAGTGCTGATCATCGACGAAGTGCAGACCGGCCTGGGCCGCACCGGCCGCCTGTTCGCCTTTGAGCATGCTGATATCGAGCCCGATATCCTGGTGCTATCCAAGGCCCTCGGTGGAGGCCTGCCGTTATCCGTGTTGGTTTACCGCGACGAATTGGATACCTGGAAACCTGGCGCCCACGCCGGCACCTTCCGTGGCAATCAGATGGCCATGGCGGCCGGTGCGGCAACCCTGCGGCACATTCTCAGCGAGAACTTGCCAGCCCACGCCAACCTGATGGGCGAGCGTTTGATGGCTCAGCTGCGCCAGCTGCAGCACGATTACCCATGCCTCGGCGATGTGCGTGGTCGCGGCTTGATGGTGGGCGTGGAAATAGTCGGCAGCGCCGATGGCAGTCGCGTACCTCCGGCCGACTCGTTACTGGCCAAAGCCATACAGCAGCAGTGCCTACGCCTGGGTATCATTCTGGAGCTGGGTGGACGTCATGGTGCAGTGGTGCGTTTCCTGCCACCGCTGCTGATTCACAGCGAAGAAATCGATTTGTTGGTGGAGCGCTTCCAACAGGCTTTGGATCAAGCGCTGGAGGCCGCTACAAGCAGGACACTGCATATCGCTTAGTGTTATGACCGGCAGCTCGCAA
This sequence comes from Pseudomonas sp. EA_35y_Pfl2_R5, assembly GCF_963970805.1. Lineage (NCBI taxonomy): Bacteria > Pseudomonadati > Pseudomonadota > Gammaproteobacteria > Pseudomonadales > Pseudomonadaceae > Pseudomonas > Pseudomonas sp. EA_35y_Pfl2_R5. The sequence goes on from NZ_CAXAOW010000011.1 coordinate 57,124, forward strand.
GAGCTGTCGACTCACTGAATCGTCCCCGGTTCTATAGACGATCCGGGGCCGGTTCAGGTTGAAACCTGTCTCACATCCAGCACGACCCAAACCTCATAGCCTTTGTCCCGCGCAGCTTTCTCGGCCTCGAGTTGAGCTGTCAGCGTGCTAATGGAGTTTGATCGGTGCTCGAAGCGGAAAGGTTTTCCACCATTCTCGCGCACGCTCAGCTCAACAACCGTGTAGATGGAAAATGGATTTGGCTTTTTAGCGGGCTGTTTCTCATGTATCTGATCAAGGCCGAATGCGCGGCGCATTTCGGCTTCTGAGACAGTTGTATCGGTCACGCGGTATACCTGCAGGAAATGCATTGGGTGAGTTAGCGGGCTAGGGGTGACATGCATCGGTCGGCGACTGCTAACGCTATACGGTGTATCCCTATAAAACACCCGATGCACTGCGTAATGCCAGTGACCAGTTCTTCGAGTGGCGCCGGGATGAGCACATCCAGGAGCCTGTTGCGGATCATGTAGATAAACCGGCGACCAAAGCAGAACTTAATACGAAGCAGGAGCCTGCCAAGGTCGATCCAACAAAGCCTGTCGTTAAGCGCAGACCCAAGTTTGTCGTAGATGCGGTCTCTCTGCTCGCCGGTGGCACCAGTGAGGGCAAGGTAAGCCTCAGTGCGCTTGGGCAGTATCTGAAGCGTACAGATCCGGCCTTTTCCCCCAACACATATGGTCATTCCGGCCTGCTCGATATGGTTAAAACCTATGACTTGCTACGTCTCGTCCAAGAGAACGGTGGTCATTGGAATGTCGGCCTAGCCGTTAAAGAAGAAGATTTGGCCGAAGCGTGACAGTCGCCAATCGACCATAGACGAAGCAAAAAAGGGGGCCGAAGCCCCCGGTGTTCAGATCAATCCACGCTCAGCAAATGACACTGTTTGTCGACCTCCGACCACGATGTGATCCAGCGAGCGCACCTCGATGAGCATCAAGGCTTCCTTGAGCCGTTGGGTCAGCGCTTTGTCTGCCTGGCTTGGCTCAGGATTTCCGCTTGGGTGGTTGTGCGCGAAGATCACTGCTGCCGCGTTGTGGTGAAGTGCTTCCTTGACCACTTCCCGAGGGTAGACCGACGCGCTATCGATACTCCCGCGAAACATCTCAACGTACTGAATCAGTTGGTGCTTGGCATCCAGGAACAGTGCAGCGAAAACCTCATGTTCAAAGCCAGCCAGCTTGGTGATCAAGTACTCCTTGACCAGCTCTGGCGAAGTGAACGCTTCACCGCGTTGTGTTTTGAGGTCGATGGTCACCACCGCAAGCGAAGCGCGCAGGCTCTTGCATTTTCCGCACAATCGTGCGGATTTTCAGCTATAACCATGATTCAGCCTTAAAATCCTCACGATCATGAGGAATTATTGAAAGATGCGGTACTGCCAGCTAAAATCCTCACAATCGTGTGGATTTTGATTTTCTTTCTACGCTGCGCAATAAATCAGCAAGATCATGAGGTTTCTCAAATGAAAGTCGACATCGAATCCCCTGAGCAAGTGGGGGCGCTCATTCGAGCAAGTCGCAAGGCCATGCAAATCCGCCAAGACGACGCGGCTGGCATCATTGGCGTGTCCGAGAACTTTTTGGGGAAGGTTGAGCGCGGCGGAGAGTCGGTGCAGTGGGGCAAGTTGTTCCAAGTCATGCAGGAACTCGGTATGACCGTGACGATTGAGGTGCCCGAAGCCTTCGCAGACGACACTAGGAAGGTGCTCATCGAGACGGTAAACAAGAAGTTGGCCAAACAGAGCAAGGCGGCTGCCTCCAAGAGTACTGCTTCCGGGAGCAAGGCTGAGTAATGGAACGATCGCTTAATGTATGGATCAACCAGACCCACGTGGGCACCTTGCGCGAGAGCAATGGCCTATGGGCCTTTTGCTACAGCGGGCAGTGGTTGGTCGATCCTTTGGCGCATGCATTGTGCCCCTTGCTACCCCTGCAAGCCGAGGAGCACTTCGATGGTGCTACCACTCGCCCTGTGCAGTGGTATTTCGACAATCTGCTACCGGAAGAGGGGCAGCGGCAGTTAATCGCTATGGCAGCAGGCGCGGCGATTGAGGATGCTTTCGCTTTGCTGCAGCATTTCGGAGCGGAGTCGGCCGGCTCTCTCACGTTGCTTCCGCCTGGGCAAGAGCCAGAACCGGGGAGTAAACAGGTGCTGCCCGATGGCGAGCTGTCAGAGCGCATTTTGGCGATGCCGAAGATTCCCTTGGCTGAGCAAGCTGCCAAGAAAATGTCCTTGGCGGGTGCTCAACATAAGGTGGCGATCATCTACAGAGATGACCAGCTACTTGAGCCAGTGGGTAGCGAGCCATCGACCCACATACTCAAGCCCGACCATCCAGGTGATGCATGGCCGCACTCCGTGATCAACGAATGGTTTGTGATGAAACTGGCTGATCGTGTGGGATTGCCTGTACCAAGGGTGCACCGCTTATATGTGCCGCAGCCGGTCTATTTGATTGAGCGTTTTGACCGCGCCGAGACTGAGCACGGCTGGGCTCGCCTTCACTGTATCGATGCGTGCCAGTTGAATGGCCTGTCCAGAGAGTTCAAGTACAGCGCCGGCAGTGTTGAGCGCATTGCAGAACTGGCCAACCAGTGTCGGCCAGCAGCACTGGCCCGCCTGCGCCTATTCCAGTGGCTGATCTTCAACGTGCTCGTGGGCAATGAGGACGCGCATCTGAAAAACCTCAGTTTCTTGATGTCTCCTAGGGGCGTGCACCTGTCGCCTTTCTATGACTTGCTGTGCACGGCTGTATACGGCACACGGGCGTATGACCGGGATCAATGGCCAGGCCAAGCCACTATGGCTTGGCCCATTCATGGCATTCAGCGCCTTGCAGAGATTAGTACGCCGCTACTCATAAACGCTGGCGAAGCCATGGGCATCAAGCCAACAACGGCCCGGGACAACATCCGGAAACTTGTAGACAGTGTGCGCATAGAAGCACCGAAGCTGTTGGAAGAGGTGATTCAACAAAATGCAGGGCTACTGGAGGACAGGCCGGAGCTTAAGGCCACGTTAGGGGGTGAAGTACGGCTGTTGAGGAGCATTAATGCGATCGTCATCAGCGAGATGACGACTCAGTTGAGCCGAGGCCTGTAAGGCCTGCATAGACATCACAGGAACCGCGAGCAGACAGGTTCGACCCGCAAAAAGCCCAGCGACCTTTGGTCACTGGGCTGTTTGCTATGGGTGTCGGATTAAATAATCGTCACACCTGTTTCTGGGACAAACATAAAGCAGTAAAAACCGTACTCCACCAACAGCTCACGGCTATCGGTGCTGGAGACCGGCCCCTGGTTGACTTGCCAGTTGGCAGTTATGGGGTTGCTGATCGGATTGCCGGCAAAGTCGAAGTTGGTCACCTGGTCTGAACCGTCTTTCTGTGACCAGCTGTCGCAAGCACCGGACGAGTTGTCACAGCGCGCCCAGTGGTAGTCGCCCGGCCAGTTGGCATCACCTGCCGTTGAGACCATCAGCGCGACGAAGTGCCCACCGAGGTAGCCGGCCCCCAGGCTGCTAGGCGGCTGTGGATTAGTGCCCTGCTTGCTGGACTTGAATGCAAACAGCTCTTCGAGGCTGGTGCCGACTAACTCCAGCCCGTCCTTGACTGCGTAGCTGCTAACCAGAGCCCCCAGATCGGAGAAGGGCTGTTGAAAGTTTGCGGCGGTGAGCAGATAGCCACTCTGCCGTCCTGGCTGAGGAAAGGTGTTTGGTGTGATGTTGCAGCCGTAGGCATAACAGTTGTTGTTGGGCTGGAACCTGAATGACATGAAGTTGCCCTGGCAGTCGCCTGCGGGGTCGTAGCGACCGGCTGCCTCTCCGTATACGGTGGCCGAGTATTGGGGTACGCCAATGGTCTTCTGCTCGGGCACGCTGATTTGTACCGAGATGACCGTAGGGGCGATGTAGTGCTCGTCCGGTACCGCGCCCAGCTCCGGGGCGCGGGTGGCCTGGTGAAAGAAGTCCTGGGGCGCAATAACACCGCTGAATTTGAAGGGACGTGTTGAGCTGTTCATGGCGTATTCCTTTTCGCTGGGTGGATTGGGACTAAGGGTAGAGCTGGCTGGCGATGACCATGCTGGAGTAGTTGTAGACCTGCATGGTTAGGCTGTTACTTGGCGCAGAACTCGCGTAATGGCCGCTGATAACCAGCCGCGAAGACGCGCCACCGAACTGGCCGGTATCGCTGGCCCAGATGGCCTGGTTGTTACGGTTGTAGAACACCAAGTTCCCGTCATCCTGCATGCGCAGGCGACCTGGCAAATCACCCGGCTGGATGGTGATGGGTAGGCGCCACAGCGGCGTGTCCTGGCCGCTGGCTAGCAGTACCGGACCCTGGTCTGGGGTGTTGGTCAGGCTGGCGCTGCCATCCAGGGCGCTGATGCTCTGGTTGGGTAGCAGTTCGGCGTTGATCCGGCTGTCGAGGTAATTGACGCTCAGCATTTCGCCGGCCAGGTTGGTTTGCAGCAGGGTCTGCACCTGCTGACGCGTCCAGCCATTGGTTGCGGCGGCTGCCATCAGAATCATCAACTTTGCCAGGGCTGCCATGGGCGTCATGTCCGCTGGCGCCAGGGCGCCCACCTGGGGCAGCCAGGCGCCGGAAGCATAGGCGCTGTTGTTTACCGTACCTGCCAAGACCTGAGTGCAATCGACCAGGTTGACGCCGCTCTGGTTGGCCTGACTCAGCGCCTGGTAGATGGCCCCTGCGCTGGGTGTGTCCGGGTTGCCGGAGGGGTAATTACCTTCGCCATAGGACTCCAGAATGATGCCGCGTGCCCCGGCCGTAACCACAGCGTTTATCAGCGTGGCGAGAAAGGCGCTGGGTGGTGAGATGCTGTAAGGCGCGGGGAATGCGTTCAACTGAACAATCGGAAAGTTATTGATGCAGGCCGCTATTTGGTTGAGCTGGGTTAGCTGGCCGGCCAGTACGCTTGGGCTTTCCAGGCTTAGGCTAGCGTGCACGGGGCCGGGTAGGCAGGCTGCGTTGTTGAGCGTCAGGCTGATGCCATATTCGGCGAGGGCCGGGTAGTTGGGAGATGAGAACGCGTCGAACTGGCTCGCGTTGGTTTTAACCACGCGGTTGCCGCGGTAGAGGTGGTTGTGAAAGTACACGCCCACCTCGGCAATACCGCTTTGTGCGGCCGCGACTGCGCCACAGACGTTCTGATAAGCGTCGGTGTTGAAGTTCAGGCTTAACGCTTGGCCGCTGCTGGCTTGGTAATACAGCGGCACCTGCGAGCCGGTGATGATCACCGGCTTGTTCAGCACTGCGGTGGCATAGCCATTGGCGTCGAAACTGTTGAGCAGAAACGCCAGCGCGGCACCCGAGAAGTCCATGCTGTCGGTACCGTGGAGAATCACGAAGCCGTCGTAGGCGGCATAATTGTCCAAGATGCCCTGGGCCATGATGCACCAATCGGTGGGTTGCAGATTGGTGCTGTCCAGGGTTTTGCTGGCCGACTCGGGGAAACTGATCTGGGTCAGATAGCCGATGCTCAGATCAGGGAATTGCTGCTGCAGGATTGGGTTGAGCAACTGCTCACTGGCCGCTGCAAAGGCCGTGGCGCTCATCGGTGCAAGCGGGTCGCCGACGCAGCTGATAGTCCCGCCGGTATTGATAATCGCGATACGCATAGGGTGCCTCCTGGTAAGTCTCTGTCGTGGCTTAACGTTGGGTCAGCAGGACCTGGCGTAGCCGCACGAAACTGGGCGCAGTAGTTCGCTTCAGGTGTAGGGCGCTGAGACTGACCACGGGGGCCATGGCGATGGCGAAGGCGGCACCCAACTTGAGTTGGTCGGAGAACCAGGGGGCCTCGTAAGCCGGGGTGGTCGACCAGTTCTGCCGGATTTCTTCGCTTTGCAAATTGACGATGTTGCTGAACGCCGTGCTGGGGTCTTGCGGGTCTTTGCGAAACTGCAGGGCGATTTCAGCCAGTTCGACCAGTTCAGCATGGGTAAAGGGCAGGCCGGCGTCGCGAATCTGCACGGGCGGCTGCTCCTGGCGGCGCATGATGCAGTACACCGTTTGCCCGCCGCAGGTTGGATCACGCTGGTACAGCTGCAGGTCGTAGGGTTGGTTGGTGGCCACGGCGCGGCCATCGCCGGAGTAACTCACACCAAAATCACCACGGTTTTCCTGCCTAGGGTCACCCTGCAAGAGCGCCAGTTCGCACTGCACGACGCGGCTGCCGAGTTGGTCGATGCGGACTTGTAACTGGCTGGCATTGTCCTGGGCGGTGCTGTTGTCAGGAGGGTTCGCACCTTGGGCGAATACTTGCCAGCTGTTGGCGGGCTGGGCGGCGATCAGGTCGAAGAAAGCGTCAATACAGGCGGGGCTGTCGAGGTGGGCCAGGGTCAGGCTGTTGCGGTCATCGAAGTTGCTGACCACAGCGGTGATGATGCAGGAGGTGGCACTGTCGGAGTATGCCGTCAGCGGGGTGTCGGCCAGCACGAAGGTCTGGTAGTTGCCCTGGTCGACATAGAAGAACCCTTGCGCGGGTGGGGTAATTGGCGTTTGGTTGGCGAGCTTGAGGCTGATGTCGATGGGGCTCATGACAGGATCTCCGGAAATAGGCTGAGGGGGTTGGTCTTCGGGTTGCCGTTGATCTGGTACTCACACTGCGCGCTGCCGGCACTGGCACTGAACAGCGCGGTGGCCTGAGTGTGGAACTCGATGCCCAGGTAGTCAGTTTCACGGCAAATCGATAGCTCTGTTTCTCCGTAGTACTGGTCGCTGAGCAGGGTCTTGATGCCCTGATGACTGGGGTCGACTTGCAGAATGGTTTCAGCGCGCTGCAGGCGCAGGTAGGTGCTGTGATTGGCCGAGTAATCCACGGCATTGGGTTGCAGACGAAAATTGTTGGTTGAAACGAAAAAACCGCCCGTTCGCGTGATCAGGCGCACCGAGTCCTGGTTAAACGGGTTGGGCATGTACTCGATCAGAATGCTTATCGGCTGGGTCTTTTGGGGATCTGCCCAGCCGCTGATCAAGGAAATGTCCGGTGCCGGAAATGGCGTGTTGCCGCCTGTGTTGCGATAGAAATCAATCAGGCTTTGCGCCGCCTCGGTGGCGCTGGTATGGCTGCTGATGCTGGCCTCGTAAGCGGCAAACAGAGCCTCGGCTTGGGCACTGCTGGCGTAATAGTTGGCCGCGGTGGTGGTGTAGGTGTCGGCGGCGACAAACGCTACGCCGTGATCATTGACCCCGGCCCAGATCCCCGCGCTGCCCTGGCGGGTCATGGCAATGTAGCTATTTACGCCATTAGTGCCGGCCCGCACATCAGGCGAGTTGAAGGCGGTGACAGGGATCAGGTCGCACTGTTTGAAGGTGTAGATGCTGCCGCCGTCAAAGACGGTTCCGATGGTGCACATAGGGAGTTCCTTTCCTGTTTGCGAGATAGGGACGAGCGCGCGCAATCGGTCTCACGCATAGGGTGAGCCGATAAAGCGCCAGGGGTGATTTCTTACGACGGAAATGGCTTTGGCGGTGCAGAACCGCCAAAAGGGAGTGAGAAACAGAGGCGCGGCCTTGCGCATGGGGGACATAGCTCGAACTCCTTTTCAAGGTGCTCTGAGCGTAGTCCAGTCTGTCCGGATGCCAAGTATCTTGTTGGCGGGTGCGAACCTGAGGGCTAAGGCGTCTACGAAAATTTGGGGCGATTCAAGCTGCGCAAAATCTGCAGGAGCGAATCACCTGCCTTCCAGGGATCCCACATCAGAGCCTTCTGGCTTTCTGTGTAGTAGATCCGCGGTCTTTGCTTCATCTGCAACCATCCTGCTTACGCAGTATTTAAAGTATTGCGCTCACCGGTTGGATCCAGGGGTTAACTTGCTGCGAGCTTACATAGTTGTTTGTCAAAGCAATCCGCTCCGAAGATGTGTCCTCAGTCGATCAGGCGTAAGCAGTTTTTAGGCTAAAAATTGAGCAGAGGGTGCTGCGAAACCAGATTGACGTCTTGACAACGGCGGTATCTAGGCTAAAACACGAAGGATTGGGTGCTGTTTGTGCGGGGGAGTTAAACCGTGCACTCAATATCGAATCAATACTTTGAAGGCCACTGGAACATGGGTCAACAGAAGCCGGAAATATTCAAGACCTCCTTGCTGCGCTAGAAGCCAGAGGGGTAGGAAACAGGTGTCGGGGAAATTGCCTACCGTCACTCGGCCGTAGAGGTTAATGAATGGAGTGCGATCCGCGAGGTCATGCTAAAGGAAAATTCAGATAAACTTTTTGTCAAAGGCAGTCAATTTTATATTCAATAGCTAATATATTGCAGTTGTCAGGCGTTATCTGCAACTTAATTATTACAGCTTTTCGCTCTAAGCAGTTGCGGAAGGTGCGCATTATAATATAGGGGGATGTATGGACATCAAAGACCAGCTCGCTTCGCTTGAACGTGTTGTTGAATCCCAGGAATACTTTGCGGTAGCAGCACGAACCGAGCTGAACAAACTCTCGGAGTTGTTACAGCCAACACCATTCGATGTACTTCGATGTCAGGCTTTTGTACACGCGCACGCAGGCATGAACGATCTTGCCGTCTCTGAACTGAACGCGCTCGCGAGCCAATCAGAGGGGCAAACTCCAGATATTTTGAATAAATTAGCTCAAGTAAAGCTCAGACGCTCTCGTGAAGATGATGCGTTAGATGCAAAATTGGCAGCGGAGCGCGTATTAGCACTAGATGGGCTTGCGGACAGAGATAAATGGTTGGCTCATCAAAATTTAGGGCTGGCATTTTTAGCTCTTGGTGATATGGAAGCAGCAGAGAGTCATGCCAGCAAGGCCCTTGAACATTCTAACGATCCGCGCACCTATGATCTAATTGCCTCAATTAATGACAGGAACGGAGGTGTAGTATCTTTCTTGTCCACGATGGAACGTTGAAGCATGTATCCACATAGTCGTCGGCTTCTTAGTAAGTCAGATCTATTCGAAAATTTGGGGCTGTGTTCGCTCAAACTTTTGTCAGAAATTGATTTTTATGCACCATCGGATTATGTGCTTGTAAGTGGATCTCTGGTTGAGGGGTTTGGCAATAGGCTTTCCGATATAGACGTGCTTGTAATAGGGCAAGAAGAAAGCCGGAATACTACTATTTTTCATTCAAAAACCCTGCAGCGCTGGGTAGATGTGACCTACCTCTCGCTGCCCGCCTTACAAGCACATATGTATTCACTGCCGAATTTTAATATTGATCTTTCACAATGGGGTGATTGTCGGCCGGCTCCATTTGAGGCTTTAGAGATGATCCACGATGTTTGTTATGGAGTTGTCATCTCCGAACCATGGATCTGTGAACCTCTACCTCGCAATGATCGGACAATGAATATTTTAAGGCAGTCATGGGCGCTGTCCAATATTATTACAGCTAGAGCGCGATGGCAGGATGCGGTCGGGGCTTTGCAAGATGGGCAGAACTACCAGGCCCAATACATGCGTAACATATGCATCGGGCATTGTATTGATGCCTATACAAGCTTAAATGGTGAAACTGATATTAATGTAAAGTGGAGGTTTGCCAAGTTAGCTAGAGTTCGGGCTTCCGGCAAGGACGTTATAGGTCTCTCTGATTACTTTGTTGGTCACTCTTCGCTAGATACGCTTTCATGGAGTGATGCCGCACAGTTGCTCTTTGACGTAATCTGCCTTTTTGTCAAAGGATGTCTTTATGAGGCCCCCTCCTCACCTCTGCAAGAGGGAGAAAGGTTCGAAATAGACTCTGGAAGATGGGTTTGTGTTACGGGTAATGGGACAAGTCAGGTGGTTCCCGCACCGAGCCTTCGTCCTATATAACACAACGTACGTTGCAGGAATTTAGGGCGGTCCGGGGCCACGATCCATCATTCGGTCCCGGTCAAATGGAGCTGTTTGAGGCTGCGTGAGAGTGGGGGCTCCATGCCCGTTCTGGATATGGTGCTCGTTTGAAAGACCGACTCAACTAATCTTGCCATGGTAATTGATCTGGAAGTCACGCACAGTCATGCTTATAGTCATTCAACCTGTCAGAAACTATCTGCGTTTCTTCTGACTTTTGGAGACTTTTATGTCCGTTGCAGAAGATATTTCCAATCGAATCAAGCGTATGCAGAAGGGTAGGCACCTTTTCCGGTGCAGTGTTCGCGTAGGTCGGCTCCCGTGCATCGGTCGATAAAGCGCTCTCCAAGCTAGTGCTGTCAGGGGCGCTGGAGCGCATCGCTCGCGGTGTTTACATGCGCCCCAAGTTGAGCAAGTACACCGGCAGGGTCCACCCGAGCCCGCTGACCGTTATGGACGTCATTACGAAGGCTAACGGCGAGACGATTCAGGTGCACGGTGCAGGGGCCGTTCGCAGGCTGGGCCTCAGCACGCAAATGCAGGTGCTTCCGACCTATTACACGAGCGGATCTACTCGCGAAATCAAGGTTGGTAATGCGGTGGTACGCCTCAAGCACGTCCCCAGCAATCGCTTGCAGCATGCCGGCACGAGGGTGGGGATGGCGCTCATCGCTCTGCATACATTGGGAAAGAGGGGCCATCTGCCCAGGTGGTTTCCAAGATCACCAGTGCGCTCAGCAGTGAAGAACTGAATAAGCTCCGGGCCTGCAAGATGCCTGAATGGATGCGGTCGGCATTGAGCCTTGCTGCTAAGGAAACAGAGTGCCTGAGTCCTACCTCGACATACCTGCAACTGAACAGGGCGAACTACTAGGGTTTGCCGCAACGGAGACCGGGCGCTCGCCCAGTGTGATTATAGAAGGATATCTGGCTGTCTCTCGTTCTCAAGCACCTCTTTGCAACGCCAAACCGCAAGGCGATGGCGGTAAAAGGGAGGGGCGATTCAAAGGCTTACTCGGTGATCAAGCGTTTCTCCGAGGACGTGACCATCGACTATCGGCAACTGGGCTGCGAACTCCCATTATCTGAACTCAGCATGCTGTCCGGTCGGCAGCGTACGCAGGTTGGCGACTTCCTCAAGGTCGAGGTATCGCGTTACACCCATGAGGTGGTGCAGTCGCACCTTAAATCCGAGTTGGCCAAGCTGGCCTGCGGTGCCGAGTGCGAAGTGGGCCTCAGCGAGAATGGGGAGGAACTGCACGTTTACTAGTCGTCACGGGTTGCAGGTCGGGGCGGTTACATGCGTTATCACGTGCTGGTGGAGTTCGGTGGGCGCAATATTATTGACCCTAACGCAGTTCACGCCATCCAGCCCGATGTTGCTGAGTTGTTTCAGGGTGTGGCGTTTCCATGGGCCGAGGGAGTTGTAGTATTGGCACCGGAGGGTACCCACTGGGAAAAAGTGACGTTAATCCATACCCAGTGCAACAGGCAAATCACAGAAGGCCGTGAGCGGATTTCCCGTCATTGGTATGATCTTGCCATGGGATCGGCAAACGAGCCATGAGCGATCTTGAACTGTTGGCGGATGTGTTCGATCTCAAGAACGTGTTCTACAGGAACACGACGACGCACTCTGAGCGTTGCTTGGCTGGCGAACTGAATCTGCTACCTGACGGCGACAATCGCGTTCTGTTAGAAAAGGATTACCTCAACATGCAAGAGGCCGGCATGCTCAACGGGCATGTGTATTCCATGGCACAAATCCTCAATGAGCTATCGGCGCTCCAAAAGCAGATCAATCAACGTAGATCTCCCTAGCCTTTACGGGGGCGCAAAGGAGCTTAGACAGCCAGTCGCAAGAGGATCGAAGTGATGAGAGTGGTTGATCAGGCTGGGTTGCGAGCCAGTTCTTTGAGCGAAGGCGGTTCAGATAGATCTGTCGCTTACCTACAGCCACCAAGGGACAGCTAGTCGGGCAGAAAGCCCGGCTCCGGCTCAGAGATATTATGGCCATCCGGGTAAGACTCCAGATTGCAGAGAGAACTTGGATCTTGCTCTATTCAACCTGGCAATCAGCGCGGCATTGGCGATGGTACCCTGGTGCAGGGATAGGTCAACGACACCCAGGTAGCCATCGACATTGATCGCCGCCAGAATTCCAGAAGTGGGGAGGGGCGTTGACGTGTTTTAAACGGCGGTGTTAGTATTTTCATAGGGATTTCAAGACTATATGGATTAGTAATAATGCAAGTTTCAATGGATTGGAACAAAGAAACAAACTTCGTTGGCTTCTTGAATCTCCTTTCATCTGAGCTTCTTTCTGAAGCACATTTTGTCCTGCTGGTGGGGTCTTACAGCGAAGGGTTGGCGACCTCCACATCTGATGTCGATCTCTATGTCTGCTGCGCAAATGGTTACAGCGGCGCTCTGCATAACTTAGAGGAAATGAGCCGACAGCCTGATAGAAGAGTTGAGGTGTCAGTAGTCGATCTTGGCTATATTGAACGAAAACTCCAGAAAGCTAATAGCGATAATTATGATGGGTTCTCGCTTCGCGAGGTAGAAATTCTTCATAAGCTCTTGAAGGGGAAAGTCCTGGCTGGGCTGGCTAAATATTGTGACATTACAAGCTCAGTTTCAAGGCGCTCATTTGATGATAAAGCAATTAAGTATTTTCATGATTTTTCAGTAAATCATTACGATGATATGGTCGGGGCTCATCTGGATCGAGATGTAGCGTCGGCAGCAGTATTTGCACGTTTTTTGGCAGATAGTGCAGTGGATACAGCCTTGGCAGCGGCTGGAGATACTTATCCAAAATTCAAGTGGCGCTTGAAGCGCGCAGGTCGAGCGGTGTCGGCGGCACTCTATAACGAGTACCTGTGGGTGACCTTCAATGCTACGCTGACCTCAGATGAGGATTATGCAGCCCACTGTCAGCGATCCTTATTATTGTATAGAGAGCTAAATTTCGGCGTCTGGTACGGAAAAAATATCTCCTTAGTAGCAGGCTGCCAAGTAAGTGGCGAAGCCGCGGAGTATGTTGTCGACCCGTGGGTGTTTCCCTATATCTTCCGCGACATGAGGCTGGCAAAATACCGAGGAAAAACTTATCATATTGGGCTTCTTGCTCATTTGATAGTTAGCTTCGCATTTCAGCCGCGCTCGCTACGTTCGATGGTTAGCATAGGAGAAACAAAAGGGTATTCGAAGACCGAGATCAATGCAGCAATGGCCAACCTAATTTCGCTAGGGCTACTTACACGAATATCTGTTTGATCTTTTTGCACTTAATCAATAGTAATGCACGGATTCTAGGACTGTTCAAATGGACTTTGGCGCGCGTAGTATCATTGCCCCTGCAAGAAGGGGCGAGGCGATGTCGGTAATTCTTAAGCTGGTGGGTGAAGTCTGCAATCTTGACTGCAGCTATTGCTATGAGAAGCGCAAACCTTATGAAGGTGCGCGCACATTAGATCCCGAGGATCTCCGACAGCTGTTTATCAACATTCCAGACACGATGTTCGCCATTGAATTGCACGGTGGTGAGCCACTTCTTTATTCTAAGCGTCGATTTTTAGAGCTGGCCAATTTACTAAAGGCCAATCAGCATAGAGTCGCTCGAGTCACTATTCAAACAAACGGTACATTGCTGAGCGAGGAGTGGCTGGCATTTCTTTCCGAAAAATTTCCCACATTGCAAATTGGTATTAGCTGTGACGGGCCTGAAGTGCATGATGAATACCGACAAGACTATCAGAGCAGGCCTAGCCTAGATCGCGTGGAATCAGCGTTTCGTTTGTGTGAGCGCGAGCGAGTCAATATTGGAGTTATTTGTGTCGTGACTCGGTCGTCGCTTGGAAGGTCGGCTGCTATCGCTGAATATTTTTCCAGATGGAAATGCATAAAAGCGGTAAAGCTGGTTCCTTGCTTTGACTATACGGGAAGCCAGCAGCCGGGAACGAGGCGACGTGAAGAGCTATCTCATTTGATCTATAGTTCAGCGTCTGAGATGTTGCCATGGGCAGTGACGGCTGAAGAGTATACTAATTTTCTTAAGGAATTTTCACGCGCTTGGCAGGCGTCATATTTTGGTAGCTATCTTTTGGAACCAGATATTTCAATTATCCGGAAGCTCCATAGCGCGCCAGTAAACCATTGTCACTATACTTCGAAAAAGTGCGGGCACGTTCTTACACTTTACCCTGATGGAAATGTGGGGGCGTGCGATGAGCTGTGCAAGGGAGATATTGGTCTTGCACAAGCTACTGAGTTCAACCTAGATATCTTTACGAAAAATGTTATGGCTTTCTCAATGGATGAGACCATGTCTATGTTGCAGAACGCTTGCAACCAGTGCGATTATTTTTCTGTATGCGGAGGAGGTTGTATTGCAACGCGTCGCCGTTTGGCTGAGCACGGGCGTGAATGGGAATACTGCCAGCATCGGATCGCCACAATTGCCAATATATCTAAAACTACTGAGGTTGAGCCATGCTGAGGTTAGTAGACAAACGCTTCCCGAATAGTATGGAGAATGTTTCAGATTTTATAGTGCGTTGGCGGTCTGAAGAAAATTGCCTTGGTGCTCCGCGAGCTTATAAACGATCTCCTGCTGGCAGGATAAATTATCAAGGTGCTGATGATTGCGCATATGCATTTCCCTATGCGCATTTCGATTCGTGTTTCACTGAGTCTATAGAGCCGCTCGTTCGCCCCTTGGTAGAGATGCTGGTAATTAAAAATTTTATCACTTATACCAGTTGCGAGGGGCATGTCTTGGACGCAAATCACCTTGAATTGCACGTCGGTATTGTTGATTACTGTACGGTTAAGGTTGGGGCGGTTTTAGAGGCAATGGAGGCCGCTAATCGTGTGTTAGAAGAGCAGGGCATGATGGTTGCTTTTAAACTTTATACCGGTGATTTGCATTGCAAGACCACTGGTGAAATAGTGCCATGTCTAGATTTTTATCTTGAGGGATGTGGCAAAGCATCAGTTGTTCAATACATGAGCGCCCGAGAAATTGCAGTTGGCCAGTTTGTTCACTCTATGCAGTAATATTCGATGTCACGTACGAATCCTTTGATGCTTTCTAAACTGCACGATGAGTATAAAGCGGATTTTGAAAGGCTTGACCACCGAGGCCAACTTAGTTCGATACCTTTTGCAAGTATTTCCTATGCTGAGAAAATTCTGCCAGTCCACCTTGACCAATCAACCGATCAAGCTACCCGACGCACAGCGACGATGGACTACCTGCTGAGCGTCTTTTTGGAGTGGGGGTTGATATTGCAGGGGAAGGCAGTTTTGGAGTTGCATGCTGGGCCGATAGGAGTTGCTCCCTTAGTTTCAAAGTTCGGTGGAACGAGCTATCAAGGTCTGGAAATAAATGAATATCTGGCTAGCTATGCAAATCAAAACACTTGTAGTGAAAATGGCTTTACTTGGTGTGTCGAGGAAACTTTAGAGTATGTGAGACGACAGCATTCTAACGGAAAATGGGATGTGGTGTTCGCGCTCTATGAAAGTCTGAATACTTACACAAAAGAGCATTGTCACGAGTTGATACAGGGCTTGGGTCGAATACTTAAAAAAGGTAGCTGTGTAGTTGGGGACGTTCGTACAGACCAGCAAATACATGGCAGGTATGAATTATCTTTGTCTCGATCAGATAACCAGATACGGCTTGAAGAGCAAGGCGATCTACCCGGAAAACAACTGGTCGCTCGTCGAACTACGACAATTAGTACCTCAGGCATGCTCCGCGAGGAATATAACTGCTTGCGCCTTATCTCGGTTGATCAACTCGATTTGAGCTTTGCCGCTGCCGGTTTCAAGCTTCGAATGTCCGGTAGGCCTCTATTGAGTGTGGATAGCGACGTGCATGAATGCCGGGGAAATTATTTCTTTATTTATGAGAAAATCGCATGAGCCTTAAAGAAAAAAATAAGGTCGTCATCTACGTGATTTCGCGCGAGCATTTATTGGCTTTCTATCACGCTGACTATCCAGAGGTTGGATATCAAGTTCCAGCCGGAACTGTGGAGTCGGGTGAGGACCCTCTAGAGGCAGCCAGGCGCGAACTCTTGGAAGAGGCTGGTTTGGATCTTCCACCGGAACGATTTACCCTGCTCGGGTGCGAGTCGCATGATATGCGACCGTTTAAGTGCGAGTTGCATTTTCGTTCCTATTTTTATGTAAAAGCAGACGAGGCTTTCTTAGATACTTGGACTCATCACGAGCTTCATGCAGGCACACAAAACGAGTGCTCTCCTACAAAATTCTGTTATGAATGGATTAGCACAAAATATGATATAAAAAATCTACTCAGTGTCGGTCAGGGAAGATTTGTTGATCGTATTCTTGGTGTAGGGGCGGGAAGTATACCTTTTCAGCGGAAAGAATATGTCGCGATTAACTCTAAGCTAAGTAAATTTAGGGCTGATCGCATCTCCCATATCAGGGAGTTGCTCTCTTTGCTTCCCAAAAACTATATCGCAGAAAATGATATTAGTATGTGGGGGGAGGTTCGGAAAGGGCGATATTCTGCACTGGAGCAGGCATTTTATAGTATAACCAAAGGCATCGAGCATCATGAAGATGAGCAACTATCTTTTGGTGCTAGCCTGCTAAAATTCTTGCCCCAAGTGTCAAATGAAACGATTCATGTTTCACTGCACTCAAAACAACGCGTCTATTCTTCCGAATTTGAGTCGCCTCCTTATGTATCCACATTCAATATTGTGGATAGGGTAGGTGATCAAAAAATAAAAAATATGTTACAAGCGATCGAAGTTTGTATATCTCATGGGTTCGGCGACACTGTCGAGAGTCAAGTGGGAAATATATGCATTCTTCAAGAGAAAGATCTCTTAAGTGCCACTGACAGCTACACGTTATCAGGGCTTCCTAGTACCATTTATTGTGATTATATTGAAAACACCTATCGACTTGCCGAGATTATTCTGCATGAGGCAACGCATAATTGGCTTAACGAAGCTTTGCGGGCGTACGAGATTAAGCTGGATCAGAACAAGGAATTCTATTCTCCCTGGCGGAAAAAGTTTCGTCCAGCAGTCGGTATATTGCATGCGGCCTTGGTATTCTCGCGATTAATTGGTTTTTTCGAAGTGTTGATTGCTCGAGATGAACTAGCAGAATATGAGCTGGTGTATTTCACGAGAAAATTAGAGTCGGAAAAACTTGTAATCATGGAGAACATCGAGATGCTGAGTGAGGTACTTGGGATGCTCGAGCAGGCACCAGCTATCAAGTGCGTCATTGCTGAAGAAATAAATCGAGTTATAAATTTTTATTGACCTAGTATTGTGGGTGGAATAGAAAAATGGATTTTCATGCATTTTCGCCAATTTACAAAATCTTCTCTAGGAGTGAATTGCTTGTTAAGCAGGAGATGAGTGATCTGGCAAATCAAATGATTGATGGGCGCACCATTCACTTTTACTTTCAGTATGTATATCCAGAGCTTAATCACGAGACAAGCAAATATACGCTCGATTTTGAAGGTAAGCCGTGCTACTCATTGAACATGGCATGCAGTGAACTGGAGAAGCATGAACTTTCTGCTTCTGTTGTTAGTGTTGTGGAAAATTTTAGTTTCGATTACCCATTGCCCTTGTTATTGATCGCCGATAGCGATGAAGCAATAACGATGTTGCGTGTACATCTGGCCGAGGCGCTAGAAATCATTGATTCTGTGCAAATGCTTTGGCTGGTTTCATTGGCGACTGGGGCAGTAACGACTACGCACATTGAAATTGCAAATTGTTGTTATGTCGGTGCTATAAGTAGTGCTCAAGAACTTGCTAAACGCATAATGATGGCGTCCGCAGCCGAATTGCGACTTTTGTGGATGAGGGCGGAAGCTAAGGTTCAAGAGCAGTCGCAAGCGATCTGGACTAGTTCAGATTTTTCTGAGCTTATATTAAATATATTCAATGCCAGATTGAATGGTGACCTCAAGAGTGAGAGCAAGTGGTCACTGGCAGATTTTGATCGGTACGTTTATGACTTAGACGTACGTTACAATGCATTTCCTCTGACAAAGCATCTTTTGTGCATCTGGACCTTAGGATGGCAGCGCTCGGTGTTTCTAGAGGGGTCGCCTTTTGATTTTGCAGCTACGCTGGAGGAGCTATACAAGTTCAGTGGAGTGGGTGCCGCAGGAGGGAGGAGTTAATATGTTTATCGCCTTAGAAGGATGTGACGGAGTAGGTAAGTCGACAGTTCGCCAGATACTCCGAAAGGTTTTAGAACGGCGCGATATTCCATGCTTGACAATCGGGCAGCACTCTTGGCTGAGCCCTTGGGACGCATTTAATATTGTAACTGTTAGGGAGCAGCGAGCTCGTATACCAGACGCAGTAATCGCAGCATCTTACAGACAAGATAAGAAAATGCATGGGCTTCATAATGTTACATCCATGTTGGATTGCGGCGTAGTTATTGCTGATCGCTGGATTTACAGCGACGCAGCTTATCATGAAGCGTTATATTCTATAGCTGCTGAGCAAACACTTGAGAATCATCGCTCACAAAATACACTGATTCCTGATATTGTTATATATGTTTCTGTTGATGTAGACGAAGCTTACAGAAGGATTTTGAGTCGAGGGCGCAATACTAAACACTATGAGCGCCCCGTAGATCTGCAGAAAATATGCCAGTCATACCACCGAATCTTTTTTGAGGAGAAGTTAGCCTACTCTACTCAGGTTTTGGTGTTCGATAATACTCTTGGTGATGTAGAGGACCGGGTGTTGGAATTTACCACTCAGAATTTACTGCCGCTGATTCTCGCAAGAGAAGAGCCCACGCCTCCAAAAAAATTTGCGGCGGGGTATTAGAAAATATTTTGCCGCAGACTTTGTGCTGCAAAATATTGTAAATCACTTAAAAGGAGTTTCATATTATGCAAGCTAACGATGAGCGTTCATTTAAAGACTTTCTCTCTGCTGTAAAGTCCGCTGATATGGCCCAAGGTATTACCGAAGCGGCGTGTCATCACTCAGCAGTAGAGGTTAATGACTGGGAGAAAATAAGCCAGGAATTACGCAATCTTTCGGAAAACAAAAAACCGTAATCCTATTATGGGGCCCCTTCGCACCCAATAGAGGTAAAGTACTTTTCCGCTGTAACTACTCTTTAAACCTCTATGGGTCTTATAAGTGCCTAAAATTTTGAGGCAATAGGGTCAATACAAGTGGTTCTTAATGGGCGGCCGGGAAATTTTCCTGATCTTCATGAAAAAAATTCGCCGTCCGGTAGCTGTGGACCCTGTGTTTAATTGAGGACGATCCATGAGCCCCTGCCTCCCGAAACAGGGGGGGGGGAAGGTTATCCACTTGGGTGTGGAGTTCATGGCGCGGATATATTTACTTCGTCTGGGATGGGTTGGTCGCTATACTTTTAATTAGAGAGAAATGAAACGCGATTCAGGTCGCTTTCTGTAAAGCGCCGTTGCGGATATGTTAGCAATTGCATAGCATTCCTGCGACGGGGTATACGCATACCTAATTAGACATTTTGATGGCGCGGCAGTATGGAAAGGTTTCATCAAGCCAAGCAGTGCCATTCGCGCTAACGAAACGGATAGCTAGGTTTCCGCTGGTGAGGTTTGCTCCGGTCAAGCCTCCATCGAAAATAATGGAAAGGAGAGCCAAACAATGTCCGATAACTTCCAACTGGCCACAAAGCTCACAATCGAGCCGGCAGGCAATCAACTCAATCTTGAGCGTTTGAATAGCAGCCAAGCCACCTATGGTGACCTGGTCGATGCATTCGCTCGTGAATTGACCGCGGAGGAGATCCTGCTCATTTCGGGGGCTTCCAAGGCGGGTGCCAACTATTGCGGAGAATACTACTAATAATCCGTTGAGCGCTGGCTGTCAGCCATGCTGGCAGCCAGCCTCTAGGGGGGGCCTGAAAAAATCAGCTCTCGGAAAATTTGTCCCAGCAACCATGTGGATTGCTGAGTGGCGATTTCACGAAATCAGGTCTTTATCAGAGTTCTTTAGGGCGATACAGATGAGTACCGCTTTATGCGAACAGGATCTCTGTAAGCTGCATGGTCTTGGGTTGCATTTCTCGAAGGGGACTTTTTCAGACTATCTCTAGCTAGATACAACGTGCTAAGCCCGGAAGGCATAGCGTTTATGCTGAAAGTGTTGCTATTTCGTACCAGCCCCAAGCTAATAGAAAACAGCATTCTCTTGAATCACACTGACCTTGCATTGTGGTGTGCGCGGAAAGGCTATTTGTCGCATAAATAAATTCGAAGAACATAAACATGACTATCAATTTCAAGATTAGTGCTGATAGCTTCAAAAAGGAATATCAGGAGCGTTTGCCGCTTATTATAAAGGGTGCAGTTGACACCTCAAGTGTGCAATGGTCAGACATCAACGATGTCATTGCCAGGTGCGATCCGCAGACTGATAGATTTCGATTGTCCTTTCCCGACGGAAATATTGCCAAGGAAAAGTATGTGCATACCTACTTTCATGTAGGCGATGTTCGAAAGAGTCTTAATAAACCAGCTCTATATGATTATCTTCGCAAAGGCGGAACGCTTGTTGCGAACAGTATTTATGACGAGCCTGTCTTCAATGACTACGCTAAAGATATTGCCCAGTTTACTGGCCGTCAAACGGTAACTGCGGCATATATCGCATTTGGCAAGACTGATTCCTACCGCGCGCATTGGGACTCGCGGGACGTATTTGCTGTGCAATTGAAGGGGAGGAAGCGCTGGGTCGTGTACGCGCCATCTTTCGAAGCCCCGCTATACATGCACCAGAGCAAATTTTTGGAGCAAGAATATCCTTGTCCTGAGAAACCTTACCTCGATTTCATTCTTGAAGAGGGGGACGTTTTCTATATTCCCAGGGGGTGGTGGCACAATGTCACCCCTCTAGACGAGCCCACAGTTCATCTAGCGATTGGCACTTTTCCAGCATTTGCGGTCGACTATGTTCGGTGGATTTTCCGGCAGTTGCCGGACTCTATCCATGCACGGGCTGCGCTGGAAAACTACGAGGAGGATAAGCATACCATTCAGGCGCTGAGCGAGCATGTCAGTCAGATGATCAATGACCCGGGCTGTTACCGAGCGTTCATGGAGTCGCATATTGGCGATCAGGTGCTTGAGACTCGTTTGAATTTGGAAAAACTTGGTGATGCCAATGTCATTGTCTTGGAGGGCGGCACTCATATCCGCCTCAACGTGTTGAGAACCGATCTCGCTGAAGAGTATCTGGTCACTAGCAATGGCAAATTCTCGTTCAAGGATGAGCTAAGCGCTTTGAAGAAATTCTTGGTGGAACACCCGCTGACCACCGTTGCGGAAGTTGAGGCAAGCTTCTCGTTCGCCTCGCGAGTCCAGCTTTCGGAGCTGCTCTATCTGCTGGCCAGTCAAGGCGTGGTAGAGATCCTCTAGCGGCCATTTGCTCACCTCTCATCCCGCAACACGGGCAACTGATCCCGGGGCCTGGGTGTGCCAGCCCCTGGGTCGTGCTTTGCGGAGTGAAACAGTCCTGTGTGGATTTACGAGAATGACTTATAAACTGCCATATCCTTTCGATGTCGAGTACATGAGGCGTAATAAGGCATTCCTGCTTTTCTGCCCTCCCGACAGGCTGGACGAAGAACAGCGTCCCGTCCTCGAAGGGCGGTCGGTACTTTACAAGCTTGATGAATCTTCGTATCAGTCATGTCCCTATTCTGACTCGCGGGGCATCAGCGGCAAGCCAATTAACGTTGAGTCTCTGAAGGCGCTGTCGCGTCACCAGGATGCTGTGGCGAAGCTCATGGAAGGAGTCGGGCGTTATGTAGCGAGACAGAGGTCAGTTGATGGTGCTGCGCCAGATCTGAGTCATATGTATGCACTTGCATACATAGGATATCGATCCCCTTCCCTCTATTTTTGTAGAAAACTGTTCGATGAAGAGGTCGAGATTCCTTCCGTATGTTCGGTGGCATCTCGGTTCTTTCATGGATTGATGAATATGCTAGCGCTGATTGCCCTGGAGCATGATGGGGTGTTGGATGGCGTCACCATGACCCCTGAGCAGCTCTATCGTTATGCCGATGATCGCGGCCATCTTATCGGGATAAAGGAATCTTGTGCTGCCTCGAAGGCCGCAATCGTCAAGTATCTTTCTCTGAGCTTTGAGGTATGTATCGAGCCTACGCAGTCCGACCAAGAGACACTAGGATCGTTATTGCCGTTCAACGCCATCGGTCATGCGGCTCAAGTGACAATGGAGCTTGAATTCGCCAGTCTCGTTTATGAAACGGTACGCTGCTGGCTTTGGCGCCGAATGCCGGGTTATGAGGGGAAAGCGCCGGCCCAAAAGTTCGCTACCACGCATTGTTTGCTGGCCAAGAAAATAGCTCAGGCTGCGCTCCCATTCGAGCATGTGCTTTTCAAGCGAGCGCGAAACCTTATGCTGGCTCTGGGCAGTGAAGGACCTTCGATCACTCGGCTGATTGAGATGGCCCATGAATGTCTGGAGGCCGCAGAAAATGATAGAAAGTGCCGGGCGATCGTGCATGAACGATTAAAATTTCAAATGCTGGAAATATTTGAACAGCAGACAGATTTCCTTGAACAACATGTCATCGGTGGATGTTTTCTATCTTCTGATTTGGATTCATTTTTTGGCAATTGGCCTAATTGAAGATGTGAATTGCCAATATGGAAAATAAAGAGTTGTTCAGAAAAGAAGCCCAGGAGGCTAGAAGCGAAGCGAAGAGTCTTCATGGCGAAGTGTTGCTCTATTTGCCTGATTCTTACCGCGCCATTCTGATCATAGTTTTTTTGGTGTTGGCGATTCTGATAGCTATTCTGTTTTTGGGATCATATACGAAAAGGGTTACCGTGAAAGGAGAGCTATTCTCGACCCGCGGTGCAATTCCGGTGTATCTGTCTAAACCAGGAATTATCAAGCAGTACTATGTTGCGGAGGATGAGGTTGTTAATCAGGATGATCCCTTATTTTCCGTTTCATCCGAAGTGTTTGGTGCCGAAAATAGGGGGATGTCGACAGAGACTATTGGCTTGTTGATTGAGCGGAAAAACCTGTTGCAGCGCCAACTAGAGAGCGAAGAGATTGCGTATGAGGAAAACTTGCGCAGCCTAGATGGGCAGATCCAGTCGAAGAAGAGCGAAAAGAAACTCATTAATGCGCAGCTGGGAGAGGTCAAGAAAAAGAACGATCTGCTGGCTATCGGTCTGAAAAAATACGAGGAGGCCCGTCTACAGGATGCTATCTCGGACGATTCGATGACGGACAAGACTGTTACCGCTTTGAATAGTCAGATCGACTATCACGAGCGGCAACGGGAGTTTGAGTCGACCGTTCGCGATATCGCCAACTTGCATTTCGAAAGAGAGGGGGCCATCTCTGAGTTTGGTAGGCGCACGCTGCAGATCAAAGGGGACTTGCTGGCACTCGAAGAGCAAATATTGGCAGCAGAATCGCAGAAGGGAACCATCGTCAAGGCACCGGCGACCGGAGTGGTCACGGCGATCCAGGGCGTAAATGGATCATACTATGACAACACCAAGCCCGTCTCATTCATACTACCTTCTGGATCTGAGTTGGAGGCGCGACTTCTCGTATCCGCTGCTGCTATCGGGTTCATTAAGAAAGGCGATGCCGTATATCTTCGATATTCTGCATATCCATATCAGCAGTTTGGGCAAGGGAAAGGTACTGTCTATTCCATATCTGGAACGTCATTGCTTCCGGACGAGATAGCGCTGGGTTCAAAGCTTTCTATTACTGAACCCATGTACCTAGTAAAGGCAAGGATTGAGACGCAAACTATAAAGGGAAATGGGTCGATGTATCCGCTTAAACCCGGGCTTCTCCTCGATGCAGACATCATGTTGGAGAAGCACAGGATCTATCAATGGCTCATTCGTCCTTTTTCCACACTCTCTGAAAAACTTAAATAAATCTCGTTATGAAGAACAGGTCGTATTTCTCACAGCTGTTTGAGCCGCGCTTTCCTACAATTCTGCAAACCGAGTCGACTGAGTGTGGTCTCGCTTGCGTGGCGATGTTGGCAAATTATCATGGTCATCATGTGACCTTACGCGACTTGCGCCTCAAGTTTTCCGTCTCACTGAAGGGGATCTCCCTGGGCTCGTTGCTTAGGGTGTGTAAGCACAATGGCCTTTCCAGTCGGCCAGTTCGTACTGGTCTGTCTGGTCTGCAGCAGATCAAGCTCCCTTGCATTTTGCATTGGAACTTTAATCACTTTGTGGTGCTAAGAAAAATTGGTGCAGATTACGCGATCATCGTCGATCCGGCCCATGGTGAGAGGCGTTTGCCGTTAGAGCACGTATCACAGTCCTTCACAGGGGTGGCGATAGAGATTTGGCCTAATCCGGATTTTGTCGCCGTCAAGCAACAGAAGAATGTTCCGCTCTTGCAACTGATGGGTAAGCTTAAAAGGAGGAAGCGGGCGATTGGTGTGGTACTTTTTCTCGCGATTACTGTGGAGTTCTTTACCGCCCTTTCGCCATTTTACTTGCAGTTAGTGATTGATAATGCGATCAGTGCGAATGATCAACAAGTTTTCGCGGTATTAGCCGCCGGTTTCGCCGTGGTCTACCTGCTCCGAAACTTAGTCGGATCCATTCGAAGCTGGTTTCTTATGTACCTCGGCACAAGCTTGAATGTGCAATGGAAGGACAATATTCTTGAGCATATGCTTTCGCTACCGATTGAATATTTTGAGAAGCGACATGTGGGTGATGTGGTATCCCGGTTCAGTGGTATCGACCTGATTCAGAAAATGCTGACGACATCGTTTATTGAGTCGATTCTGGACGGTTTTTTTTCTATTGCTGTGATTTTTATACTGTTCCTCTATCAACCGCTGATGGCGGGGGTTGTCCTTGTTAGCACTCTATTATATTTTTTGGTCAGATGGATAATGAATTCATCGTTTCTAAATTATTCTAGAAATGAAATTATTCACGGTGCAAAGCAGAGCTCGTACTTGCTGGAAACCATTCGTGGAATTCGACAAATTAAACTTTATGGTCAGCAGCGGGACCGTCGACTCGCATGGATGACCTTGTTCATAAAGCAAGTAAATGCAAAAATTTCAACGCAAAAAAATGAAATATGGTTCAAATTCTTTAGGTCCCTGATTTTTGATGTTCAGAGCATAATTGTGATCTGGTACGGTGCACTGTTGGTGATTGAAAGGGAGCACACTGTTGGGGCATTGATTGCTTTTCTTGCTTATAAGGTTTTGTTCGAGACCAGAGTCATTGCACTCATTGATAACCTTTTCGTTATTCAGAATATCCAATTACAGGCTGATCGTCTGAGTGATATTGTATTGTCCGCTTCGGAAGGGGTTGATGATTCGGAGATTTTCGATGTTAGTGATGCCTCCTCCACCCTAGAGTGTGAAGATGTTTCCTTTCAATATTCGCTGTTCGAAAAAAATATTATCGATGGTCTAAGCCTAAAAGTCGCAGAGGGCGAGTCGGTAGCAATAATTGGGCCTTCAGGTTGTGGTAAGTCCACCATATTCAATGTGATTCTAGGAATCTATCAGGGAGCCAAGGGTCGTATCTTAATTGGCGGAAAGGACATCAAAGAGATCGGGATGGATAATGTTAGGAAGATTGTTGCTACAGTGTTGCAGGACGACATTCTATTTAGTGGTTCGATCGTCGAAAATATAGCAGGATTCGATAGCTATATAGATTACGACTGGGTGGCGAAGTGCGCAGAAATGGCTCATATCGCCAATGATATTGAGGCTATGCCTATGAAGTACCACACCTTGGTTGGGGATATGGGGGCGGTACTCTCCGGTGGTCAAAAGCAGCGTATTATGTTGGCGCGGGCACTTTATAAGCGACCGCGGATACTTCTTCTTGATGAAGCTACCAGCCATCTTGATGTGTCGAACGAGAGGGCTGTCAGTCGGGCAATCAAATCCTTAAAAATAACTCGTATCATAATCGCTCATCGACCTGAAACCGTGCTGTCGGCAGATAGAATTCTTCTTATGCACAAGGGGCGGATTTCTTCTGTTCTTTCACCTGCAGAAGCCACTGAGTACCTGCGCGATGAACAGCTATCAAGCCTGTCGTAGGCGAAGTTGCGTCATGCTCAGTATTTTACTCCGGGCCAGCATTCCGCTTCGGGCATCACCGAGCTTTCGTAGCTCCCTTATGCAACCTGACAGGCTTTTAACATTTTGATGCGAGCAAAACTTACAATACACAATATGTGTGTTCTGGTATGGCGAGGTGTCGCGGTTGCTTCGTTTGAGCAACATATAGTCCTTTCGTTAATGTGGTTGGCACGTATTTGGATATTGATGGGGGCAAGCGTCCTTTTAACAGCTTGTGCAGGAAGCACATATATTAGGCCGCCATTGGCAGTACCCGACCAGTGGGCCCACACTGGATATGATGGCAATGATACTTCCAGTATTACCAATGGTGCATCTTGGTGGCAGCGCTTCGATGATCCAAAGTTGGACCTTCTTATCGATTCTGCACTTGCCCGCAATAACGATCTGGCCAAGGCTGCATTAAATGTACGGGAGTCTCAGCTCATATCCGTTCGAGCGGGTGACCCGCTGCAATTTGGACCCCAAACCACGCTGATTGCGACAGGGGGCAGTCGTCTCGACAATGGGGCCAGCGTGAGTAACCGCTCCAGCTCACTGCACCTAGGGGTCAGCTACACAATTGATCTTTGGGGAAGACTAGCCCGCGAACGGGATATTGCTCGTTGGGCCTTAGAGGCCTCGGAGGCTGACCGTGAAACCGTGCGACTCAATGTGATAGGTACTACAGCCGATCTCTACTGGAGGCTCGCGTTCTTCAATCAACGAGTAGTGTCGGCTGAGAAGAGTCTTTCTTTTGCGCTGCGCACGCAGCAACTGGTTTATGCACAGTCTATTGCCGGTGCTGTTTCCGCGCTTGAGAAACGGGAGGCCGAGCAAGCGGTTCTGACTGAGCGCAGTAGTCTTTCTCAATTGCGTCAAGCGCAGGTCGAAACGCGCAATGCACTCGCGGTACTGTTCAACTCACCTCCCGGAAGCAATGTGTTGGAGGAGGTATTGGGGCAAGAGCCTCAGACTTTACCTGGGGGGGTGCTACCCATCGTGCCGGAGGGATTGCCTGCAGCGCTGTTAAGCCATCGGCCGGACTTACATGTTGCTGAACTCAACTTACGCCAGAGCCTGGCTAATGTTGATGTTGTGCGAACCAGCTATTACCCCACTCTGGCGCTGACGGGATCCGCAGGGAGCATTAGTGCTTCGTTGAGTGATCTAATAGCTAATCCTACTGCAATTCTAGGGGCAGGGTTGACGTTGCCATTCCTAGATCTGAATGCCATGCGACTCAATACAGAGATTGCGCAGGTTCAATATGAAGTGTCTGTAATTCAGTTTCGCCAGGCGCTCTATCAGGCATTTGCTGATGTAGAGAACGCGTTATCGGCTCGCGCTTATCTTGCTGAGCAGGCCAGCCTCCAGGCGCAGAATGTGGTCGCTGCGGCTGAGGCCGAGCGCTTGTACGCAATTCGCTATCGAGCCGGAGCGGTAGCCTTGCGCATGTGGCTGGATGCTCAAGAGTCGCTTCGTACTGCAGAGCTTCTCTTAGCACAAACGAAGTTAAGCCAGTTGCAGAATCTGAACACGTTGTACCAGTCCTTAGGGGGAGACGCGGCGGTATCAGTTCAACATACCAATTAGACATCCGGCCAATTCAAAGTTTCTCCCGGGAAATATCAACTGCTGTACGAGTTTTGCCGCTGCTGGATAGCCCCTGAGTTTGTGGACACTCAATGCCCGCTTTGGGCCGGAAGCAGGCGCTTGCCGCCAGTAGCTATTGGCCATAATCGGGCAGCGCAAACCAAGTCTCAAGAACGGATTCTATAATCGCTCTATAATTGACTATAAAATCCTATAAAGCCCATCCTAGAGCTATCTAGCATGCCTCTGGACGCTTTATCGCGAAGCCGGAGAGCTCATTGTGCCGACGCTTGGCGCCCGCCAACAAAACCGTAGCCATCTGGGCCGGAAGAAGCTAGGAGTTGGCAGCTATTTAGCCGATAGCTTCCTCTCAAAGGCTACAGCTGCGGGCCAAGCGGATATTCACACCGACGGGCTCGCGTAAAGACATGTATCAATTCCTGCGATAACTCTTCTTTCCGGCTGGTATCAGGCAGTCCCCCTCCGCGTGTGCCCGACCTAGTTAAAATCACCCTGTAGTGCTCTACGCTGGCGCCAAGCCCGAGAAAGACATTCGCTACTGCTGGCGAGTACTGGACTGACTGCCATTCGTGCAGATTAGCAATCACTCGCTCCGCATAAAGAAACGAAAAAAGTTAGATAAGGTAAGTGATTGATTTATTGAAGGGAAATCACAAGTAACAGTTAGTAACGTTCCGGAATGTTCGTATGCAAGTCGGCGTGAAGGTCTGCAGAGCCACTACG
The DNA here is from genome assembly GCF_963970805.1 of Pseudomonas sp. EA_35y_Pfl2_R5. NCBI lineage: Bacteria > Pseudomonadati > Pseudomonadota > Gammaproteobacteria > Pseudomonadales > Pseudomonadaceae > Pseudomonas > Pseudomonas sp. EA_35y_Pfl2_R5. The sequence continues at coordinate 85,505 of NZ_CAXAOW010000011.1, forward strand.
CGGATATTACATCGGAAGGTGTGTGCGCTCAGCGTTGCACGGAAAGCCAAGAACCAGGATTAGGTAGATGTTTGGGAGATTCGCGCGCGGCGTTAGCCGTTGTTGGTGGGCGCTCGCCGCCGGTGGCCGTGCAACAGTCCCGACCATATAATTCAAGCATTAGAGCCTGGTCAGTGATGACCAGGCTTTTTTGTGTCAGGGACTTTTGCGGGACTTTTTTCATCCTGCCTTCCTCCTCAGTATTGTCAGCGCCGGCCCACGTGAGTCGGTAGCCGAAATTTTGTTTGCTTCATCAATCAGCTTGCCCAGTTCTGCGCCCGAGTAGTTGCTGGTGGTGCAGGGCTTTCCTGTCTTCCTCGGTGACCCCCGCGGCCCTTAGTCTTCGACCGGAGGTGTGCTTCAGGTCGTGGACGCGTATCGAGGTAAAGCCTGCGGAAGCGGAGCGCAGAAACTGCTCCTGAAATCGCTTATTCGCGCGCTCCATTTGATGATCATGAGCTGCCACCAAAGAAGCAGCGACATCGTTATCCAGCGTTGTGGTAAGCGCGCCACTCTGAAACCAAACAAGCAACGTGGGGAGGGGGTCTGCTCAATCATCTCCTTATGATTGTTGGCCCAAAGTCGCTTTCTGACTGCATAACCGGTCATGCCCCTATTCGCTAAAGTGACTTTGCCGCTGGTCAAATCGGTACCGGTAACAGCTCTTGATAACGTGTTTTATCGAGAGTTTGCGCTGACGGTGCACTTCAAATAGGCGCCGGGGTCAGCATCTCTCATCACAGGTGACCACAGTTCTTGAGCTATGCAAGAGTGGGGGAAGCGGCGTTGAGACCCAGTTGCGAGGCCAGGCCTACCACCGTGCCTTCTGGCAGGATTATCCTGCGTTAACCTCCGCCCAGCGATTCGTCAGTAGCCAGAGCCCGAAATACCCTATGGAGCGGACAGATTCGCCATCGGTGCTGCCACAATTCGGTCATGCAACTCAAGTGACCGGATGGAGAAGGGACGAAACAAGCCACTTCATATTGAGATGAGTGATGAGCAGGCGTTCGGTAGCGCTTGAAAGACATTGGTGGTGTATCTTGTAGACTTGGGGTCAATTAGGCACCTTAAATCGCCCAGGTACTTAATAAGGAAACCGTCATGCTTGAAATCGAGCCGCTCTGTTTCTCGTCCGACTGCCCTAGCCGGGGCTTGTTCGACCAGATCGCTGATAAATGGTCGATGATGGTGCTGGCCGTGCTTGATGACGGTCCACAACGCTTCAACGCGATCCGCCGTCGCCTGCAAGGTGTCACCCAAAAAGCGCTAACCCAATGCCTGCGCCGGCTGGAGCGCAACGGGCTAGTATCGCGAGAGGTGATTTCGCTTTCACCGGTCGCTGTGCAGTATCAAATCACGCCGCTGGGTCGCACGTTGCAACAGCCTTTTCGGGCGCTGCACGAATGGACGGTCGCGAAGCTGCCGGAGGTCGATGCTGCCCGGCAGGCGTTCGACGCTGCTGTAAGCGGAACGACAAATCCGCAGGGTAGGTAGCGCCGTTCGATTGTATGAACGCATCCTCGGACGATCATGCATTGATCTCCGATACCTGATACGTAGATGGAAACCAAGCCAGCGGCTTTCGTCCGAGGCGGCACGGTACGCGGACTCTGGCCGTCCGTACTATGGCAGTAATATTGGTGTCTACTTCTACCAGATCTACACATTGGTTGTTCAGGCTCGTTCGAGCAAGAACACAGAGTGCTGCAGCTGCTCTTACGCTCGATGCCCCTATCGTTGGCCCAACAGCCAAGTGCCTACGACTATTTCTGAGCACCAGGTTTCCTCAAGCCTACTAAGGCGACAAATAGTGCCTAATTGACGCTAGGTTTATTTTTGATACCTTCTCGTCTGCCCCCACTTTGAGACAAGTGGCCCTAGCCGCCACATTCATTCGTCACTCTTGTGAGCGAGTTTCAACCCGCCAATGGTGTCACTCGACAGAGAGCGCTTCTTTAGTCAAGCCGTGCCTGACTAATCATCGAGTGTGGGCGGACATCAATTAAATTCAACACTATGAGGAAAACATGGAAAACCTAAAGCTTTTAGCCCCCTTGAGCAATGAAGAGCTCACCTTCAAGAATCGGGTTTTCATGGCACCAATGACCAGAGGTCGATCGAAGGATCAGGTTGCCAATGAATTGGCTGCAAAATATTACGCGCAGCGCGTATCGGCGGGTCTCATTTTCACGGAGGGTACCCAGATCAGCGCCCAGGCGGTCGGGTGGACGAATACCCCAGGAATCTATACTCCCGAGCAAATTGCGGGGTGGAAGAAGGTAACCCTGGCAGTGCATGAAGCCGGTGGTCTCATTTTCGCCCAGCTCTGGCATACCGGGAGAGCGTCGCACCCTGATTTTCATGGTGGAGAACTCCCGGTCGCACCATCAGCGGTCCCCTTCAATAGCCAGGCGTTCACGCCAGAAGGCATCAAACCCTCTGTGACACCACGCGAACTAACCCTCGATGAAATTAAGTCCACCATCACAGACTATGAAAAGGCTGCGCAGGCTGCAAAAGAAGCGGGTTTTGATGGCGTCGAGGTTCACGGCGCCAATGGCTATCTGCCTGCACAGTTTCTGGAAGATGGTTCGAACAAGCGAACCGACGAGTATGGTGGCACCGTTGAGAAGCGAGCGCGGTTCCTGCTTGAGGCCACTGATGCTGCGATAAAGGTCTTTGGGCCGGCCCGTGTCTCGGTCAGATTGTCGCCGCGCATTCCGTATAACGATATGGGCGATTCCAATCTCGAGCATACATACATGTACGCGGTGGAAGCGCTGGAAAAGAAAAACGTTGGCATTATGCATTTCATGGAACCGGCGACCCTTCCGGAAGGCCTTAAAGCTCTTGCACCTGGGGCTCGTCAGCGATTCTCAGGAATTTTCGTATTGAATGTTGGCTACGACCGGGCGTCTGCGGAACAGGCGTTGCAAAACGGCTTGGCTGATGCAGTCACATTTGGCACGCTGTTTATTAGTAATCCAGACCTTCCGGAACGCTTCCGTCAGGACGCTCCGCTGGCAACTCCGGATGCTTCTAGTTACTACAGTGGTTCGGAAGAAGGCTATACAGACTACCCGCCGTTGGCCTAGTCATTCATGATCGAGGCGTAATAGCTGGAAGTTAAGATCTTGATCTGAATTGACTCGCTCCGTCTCGCGCCATGTCCGCCGGGCATGGCGTTTCCAGATTGCACGTGCATCTCTAGAGACCTATCGTTCTCAGGCCGAAGACTTCTTCGCCAAGGAAATCGTGGCGGTAACGATTAAGGGCAAGAAGGGCGACAGCGTTATCGAGGCCATGAGCATCTGCGCCCGACCACCACCCTGGAAACCTTGAGCAAGCTTAAGCCGGTCAATGGCGAGAGCAAGACCGTCACCGCCGGCAACGCTTCGGAGGCAATGGCGGTACCGTGGTACTGACCCTGGCCTCGCGCGACGCCGTCCAGAAATACGGCCTGACCGCCCGCGCCAAAGTGCTGGGTATGGCCAGCGCCAGCGTGGCACCGCCGGTTATGGGCATAGGTCCGGTGCCGGCGGTACGCAAGCTACTCGAGCGGCTGAAGATCAGCGTCCATGACTTCGGCGTCATCGGACTCAGCGAAGTCTTCGCCGCCAACTGTGCAGCGGTGCGCTATGCCGTTTTTCGCGAGCAGATTGCCGCCATTGTCGCGCTCACCTTGATCGTCTCCGGCACGGCCCATGCGGACCCCCGAACAACGAGGTTCTGCCTATTGCGCTGCATTATCTGGGCTTACCTTCACACTCCACCGAGGAAGACGATTATCGCCAGGCTAAGGAGCTGATGGTTTCGATTCGTCCGCATATCAATTACTTCAACTCTTCCCGCTATGGCATGGATCTGGCCAACGGTGATATCTGTGTAGGCATCGGTTGGTCAGGCGGTGTGGCACTGGCAACGCGATTGGCGGACGTGGTAGGTAAGGGCATCAAGGTTGACATGATCCTGCCCAAGGAGGGCGCGCCGGTGCGGCCAATCGCGATGGGATCCATGCGTTCCTCGACTATATGATGCGTCTAGAGGTGATCGCCAAGGCCAGTAACGCCATCGGTTACCCAAATGCCAACAAGGACGCCACACCTCTGGTCGATGCCAGTATCCGGGACAATCCGAATATGTATGTGTCGCAGGACGTTCTCCCTTCATTGATTGTGCTCAAGTCGTTGCCGCAGGGTGTCGAGCGCATGTGCATACGCACCTGGAGCGCTATACGCACCGGTATGTGATTTATCTCAGATCCGGCTTTTATGCCGGACCATTGTGTGGGGCGAGGGGAGGTGCTGAGCGGCGCTTATTGCGCTTGCTCAGGCGCTTATTTCGTGGTCAAGGAGAGTCGTAGCCGACTCTCCTTTCAGCGTACTCAGTGTCATATAAGACTGTGGTCCAGGCCGGCCCGGCTACCTCTGCGGGCAATGTACTCGGCTGGCAATCGATGAGCGCACCTCGCTCTTCGCGTTCAGCGTTGCTTTAAGGCTGGCATCACAGCCAGCGACGAAATCATCCCTGTTTTTGTCGTCGTGAGGGCCAGGCTCTGTCCTGTGTAGTCCCTGCGAACTCATGCATACGATCGCGGTAGCCCAAGGTCGATTTTCGCGAGCAGATCGCCAACCCCCTCGCGTTCATCCTGAGCCTTTGTCGCACTGCCGATTGCTCCGCCAGCGTCAGTGATCCTTCAGGATGAGCAAAAAGATTATGGTTGTTAACGTGATTTTATGCGTTTTCATGGCAGTCAATATCCTGGTTTATGGCAGTTAAATGCTGCTGTGTCGGGGGCTCTTCCTAAGTTTTCTAGGTGATGGTTGTTTTTAAATATAGTTAATTGACATAACTATATTGTCGCGGTAATTTTGTTTCCAGGCGCTAACAGCCAAGACAAGAGGTGTGAGATGAGCAGCTACGAAAACCGCTGGAAAACCGTCAAGGTCGAGATCGAAGAGGGCATAGGTTGGGTCATCCTCAACCGTCCGGAAAAACGCAACGCCATGAGCCCGACCCTGAACCGTGAAATGGTCGAGGTGCTGGAGACTTTGGAGCAGGACGCCGATGTTGGTGTGCTGGTGCTGACCGGTGCCGGCGAGGCCTGGACCGCGGGTATGGATCTCAAGGAATACTTCCGCGAAATCGATGCCGGCCCAGAAATCCTCCAGGAGAAGATCCGTCGCGAGGCTTCGCAATGGCAGTGGAAGTTGCTGCGCATGTACACCAAGCCGACCATCGCCATGGTCAACGGCTGGTGCTTCGGTGGCGGCTTCAGCCCGCTGGTGGCCTGTGATCTGGCGATCTGCGCCGACGAGGCGACCTTCGGTCTGTCGGAAATCAATTGGGGCATCCCACCGGGCAACCTGGTTAGCAAGGCCATGGCCGATACCGTCGGCCACCGTCAGTCGCTGTACTACATCATGACCGGCAAGACCTTTGGTGGAGCGAAGGCCGCAGAGATGGGCCTGGTCAACGAGAGCGTGCCGCTGGCGCAGCTGCGCGAAACCACCATCGAGCTGGCGCGTAACCTGCTGGAGAAAAACCCGGTGGTGATGCGCGCGGCGAAGATCGGCTTCAAGCGCTGCCGCGAACTGACCTGGGAGCAGAACGAGGATTACCTGTACGCCAAGCTCGACCAATCGCGCCTGCTCGACACCGAAGGCGGCCGCGAACAGGGCATGAAGCAGTTTCTCGACGAGAAGAGCATTAAGCCGGGCCTGCAGGCCTATAAGCGCTAAGACGCTAACGTGGCGCCAGGCCTGAGCGGGCCTGGCGCGCTTCCAGAATAAGCACAATAAGAGGAGTTCCCCATGTTCGAGGTGCCTTTGCTGATTGGCGGTCAGACCCGAGCGGCTGCTGATGGTCGCGTGTTCGAGCGCCGCAACCCGGTGACCGGTGCAGTGGTGTCGCGGGTTGCCGCCGCTACCCTGGAAGATGCTGATGCCGCCGTGGCAGCGGCGCAGGCGGCGTTTCCCGCCTGGGCCGCATTGGCACCCAACGAGCGGCGTGCACGCCTGCTCAAGGCGGCCGAGATGCTCGAAGACCGTGCGCCGGAATTCCTCGCCGTGGCCGGCGAAACCGGGGCGATGGCCAACTGGTACGGCTTTAACGTGCACCTGGCCGCCAGCATGCTGCGCGAGGCGGCGGCGATGACCACGCAGATTTATGGCGAGGTGATCCCCTCCGATGTGCCCGGCAGCTTTGCCATGGCCTTGCGTCAGCCCTGCGGCGTGGTGCTGGGTATCGCGCCGTGGAACGCGCCGGTGATTCTCGGTACCCGCGCGCTGGCGATGCCGCTGGCCTGCGGTAATGCCGTGGTGCTCAAAGCGTCCGAACTGAGCCCGGCGGTGCACCGCCTGATCGGTCAGGTGCTGCAGGACGCCGGCCTTGGCGATGGCGTGGTCAACGTGATCACTAACGCGCCAGAAGACGCGCCGGCCATCGTCGCCCGGCTGATCGCCAACCCGGCGGTGCGCCGGGTCAACTTCACCGGCTCCACCCATGTCGGGCGCATCATTGGCGAGCTGTCGGCGCGGCACCTGAAACCGGCACTGCTGGAGTTGGGCGGCAAGGCACCTTTGTTGGTGCTGGACGATGCCGATCTGGATGCGGCGGTAGAGGCTGCGGCCTTCGGCGCCTACTTCAACCAGGGACAAATTTGTATGTCCACCGAACGTCTGGTGGTCGATGCAAAAGTGGCCGATGCCTTTGTCGACAAGCTGGCGAGTAAGGCCGCCAGTCTGCATGCCGGCGATCCAAGCGACAGCCTGTCGGTGCTCGGCTCGCTAATCGACGTTTCGGCTGGAGAGCGGATCAAGGCGCTGATCGATGATGCCCTGGCCAAGGGCGCACGCCTGGTAACCGGTGGCCAGCTGGACGGCAGCATCATGCAGGCGACCCTGCTTGATGGCGTCACCTCGGCCATGCGTTTGTACCATGAGGAGTCCTTCGGTCCAGTGGCAGTGGTGCTGCGCGGCGAGGGCGATGAGGAGCTGCTGCGCCTGGCCAACGATTCCGAGTTCGGTCTGTCGGCAGCGATCTTCAGTCGCGACGTGTCGCGCGCTTTGTTGTTGGCGCAGCGAGTCGAGTCGGGCATCTGCCATATCAACGGGCCGACCGTGCATGACGAGGCGCAGATGCCCTTCGGCGGGGTCAAGGCCAGCGGTTATGGCAGCTTCGGCAGCAAGGCGTCGATCGACTTCTTTACCCAGTTGCGCTGGGTGACCATTCAAAATGGGCCGCGTCACTACCCGATCTGAAACACAACCAAGGGTCTGCGGCGCGTCGGCCAGAAGGCGTAGATCCGCAGCAGGCTCTAAGAGTTGGCGCAAAACAGCACTATAAGAACAATCGGCCTAGGCCAAGCCCGCGTACCCATGAGGTGGCGCGGCTGGACGCCCAGGGAGCGCTTTGCTGAGGAGTTTTACAGGTGAACAACCCATCTAGCGGTCGTGTCGAGCCGATCTACCGGCCGGTAACGATCGGCATGCCAGCGGTGCAGCTGCGCCAGGCCGGGCAGGCGCTGTACATGCAGGCGCTGGAGCCGTTGCAGGCTTACCCGCAGCGGTTACTTGAGCGTCTGCTACGCTGGGCCGAGGAACGTCCCGAGCAGACATTCATCGCCCGTCGCGGCGCCGATGGCCAGTGGCAGCGCATCAGCTATGCCGAAATGCTTATGCGGGTGCGCAGCCTTGCCCAGGGGCTGCTGGCATTTGATCTGTCGGCCGAGCGGCCACTGTTGATTCTCTCTGGCAACGACCTGGAACACCTGCAGCTGGCATGCGCCGCCCTATATCTCGGTGTGCCCTATTGCCCGGTGTCGCCGGCCTATTCGCTGGTGGCCCAGGACTACGGCAAGTTGCAGCACATCTGCACGTTGTTGCAGCCAGGGCTGGTGTTCGCCGCCGATGGTCAGGCCTTCGCTCGTGCCATCGAAGCGGTGGTGCCGGTGGCCACGCCGTTGCTGCTGACCGAGGGGGAAGTGGCGGGTCGCGAGTGCCGTTCGTTCTCCAGCCTGCTCGGGCTTGAGGCCTGCGATGAGGCGGATGCGGCCTTTGCCGCTAGTGGTCCGGATAGCATCGCCAAATTCCTCTTCACCAGCGGTTCGACCAAGCTGCCCAAGGCGGTGATCACCACCCAGCGCATGCTTTGCGCCAATCAGCAGATGCTGCTGCAAACTTTCCCGGTGTTCGGTGAGGCACCACCGGTGCTGGTCGACTGGCTGCCGTGGAACCACACCTTTGGCGGCAGCCATAACGTCGGCATCGTGCTGTACAACGGTGGCACCCTGTATATCGATGACGGCAAGCCGACCCCGCAGCATTTCGCCGAGACCTTGAGCAACCTGCGCGAGATTTCGCCGACCGCCTACCTCACCGTGCCCAAGGGCTGGGAAGAGCTGGTCGCCGCTCTGGAAGTGGATGCCGAGCTGCGCGAGATGTTCTTCGCGCAGATCAAGCTGTTCTTCTTCGCCGGCGCCGGGCTGTCGCAAGCGGTCTGGGATCGCCTCGACGCGGTGGCCGAGGCGCATTGCGGTGAACGCATCCGGATGATGGCCGGTATCGGCATGACCGAAACATCGCCGTCCTGCACCTTTACCACCGGGCCGCTGTCCATGGCCGGTTACGTCGGCCTGCCAGCACCGGGTTGCGAGGTCAAACTGGTGCCGGTGGACGGCAAGCTGGAAGGTCGCTTCAGTGGCCCCCATGTGATGCCGGGCTATTGGCGTTCGCCTGAACAGAGCGCCGCGGCTTTCGACGAGGAGGGTTTCTACTGCTCCGGCGATGCGCTGAAACTGGCTGACCCCGAGCACCCGGAATGGGGCCTGATGTTCGATGGCCGCATCGCCGAGGACTTCAAGCTCAACACCGGGGTGTTCGTCAGCGTTGGTCCGCTGCGCACGCGGGTCATCATGGCGGGCGCGCCCTATATCCAGGATGTAGTGGTGACCGCGCCGAACCGTGAGTGCATCGGCCTGCTGGTGTTCCCGCAGTTGCCGGCCTGTCGTGAGCTGGCCGGACTGGCGCCCAACGCCACGGCCGAGCAAGTGTTGGCCGCGCCGCGGCTGCGCGCCTGGCTGGGCGAGTTGCTCGAACAGCTCAACCAGCATGCCACCGGCAGCGCTTCGCGCTTGGCCTGGGCCTGTCTGATGAGCGAGCCGCCATCGCTGGACAAGGGCGAGGTCACCGACAAGGGCTCGCTCAACCAGCGGGTGATCCTCAGTTGCCGCGCCGAACGAATCGAAGCCCTGTATCAGGGTGCGGACCCGCAGCGCGTAACGGCGGCGCGTTGAATATGGCTGAGGGGCTCTACTCGGCGTTCGACGACGTAACGATTATCGAGGCCGTGCGTACGGCCTGGTGCGATTACGGCGGTGCCTTGGGTCTGGTTTCGCCGACCGATCTGGGGATCAAGGTCGGCCGCGAAGTGCTGCGCCGCGCAGCCATAGACCCGGCTGCGGTGGATTCGGTGCTGGCCGGTTGCGTGGCCCAGGCGAGTTTCGATGCCTATATGTTGCCGCGCCATATCGGCCTGTACAGCGGCGTGCCGCAGGCGGTTCCGGCCTTGGGCGTGCAGCGTATCTGCGGCACCGGTTTCGAATTGCTGCGCCAGGCCGGCGAGCAAATCGCCGCCGGAAGGGCTGAGTTAGCCTTGTGCGTTGCGAGCGAATCGATGTCGCGCAACCCGATCGCCGCCTATACCCACCGCGGTGGTTTCCGCCTCGGTGCCGGAGTGGAATTCAAGGATTTCCTCTGGGAGGCGTTGTTCGATCCGGCTGCGGATATCGATATGATCGGCACCGCGGAGAATCTGGCGCGGCGTTATGGCATCAGCCGCGAAGAGGCCGATGCCTATGCCTTGCGCAGTTTCGAGGCGGCATTGACCGCGCAATGCGAGGGCGAGTTCGCCGACGAAATTGTCAGTGTGCGCAGCGAATCCTTCGAGCTGGATGGCTATCAGCCCCGCGGTATCGCCTTGCCGCGCGGGGTCGAATCGCTCGAACGAGACAGTCACCCGCGCTCGACCAGCCTGGCGGCTCTATCGCGCCTGCGGGCGATCCATGCCGGCGGCGTGCAGACCGCCGGCAACAGTTGTGCGGTGGTCGATGGTGCGGTGGCGGCTTTGCTCGGCTCGGCGGATATGCTTGGTGACCGCACACCATTGGCGCGGCTGCTGGCGACTGCAGTGGTCGGTGTGGCGCCTGAGCTGATGGGTATCGGCCCGGCTCCGGCGATCCGCCTGCTGCTGGCGCGTAGCGGATTGCGTCTGGACGATATCGCTCGTTTCGAAATCAACGAAGCCCAGGCCGCGCAAGTGCTAGCGGTGCAGCGTGAGTTGCAGCTCGACCCGCAGCGCCTGAACCTGCACGGTGGCTCCATTGCCCTTGGTCATCCGCTGGCCGCCACCGGCTTGCGCCTGACCCTGAGCCTGGCCCGGCAACTGCGCGCGGCTAACCAGCGATACGGCATCGCCGCCGCCTGCATCGGTGGCGGCCAGGGCATGGCGGTGCTGCTCGAAAATCCGGCGTTCGTTCGGGGCTAACAGTCCCGCGGGGACGTGTTGTTGGCCGTGAGCTTCGCCATGGTGCAGCGGTGTGGGAGGCGCTTTAGCGGCGAGCTTCAACCGCTGTTGTCGCGGCTAAAGCCCCTCCCTCGGGTTGTACGCCCATCAGCTGGGTAGGGTGGATGACGCCTTTTTCATCCACCGTTGTTGTTATTGCCGGCGCTGCGATTGGTGGATGGATAAAGCGTCATCCACCCTACGAGAGCGCGCCTTTCGTGGGAGCAGCAGGGACGCCGAGTCATTGGCCGCGAGGCCGTTCGTGCGTTTGGCGCTTAATCGACGTTCCGATAGACCTTGTGCAGCAACTGCAGCAGCTGCTGGCGTTCCGCGTCGCTAAGCGCGGCGGTGGCTTCGCGGTCGCTGGCGGCGGCGATTTCCTTGAGTTGCTTGAGCAGGGTTTCCCCGGCCTTGCTAAGGAAGATGCCGTAGGAGCGTTTGTCCGGCTTGCAGCGCACGCGCACGGCGAGGCCGAGTTTTTCCAGTTTATTGAGCAGGGTCACCACCTGCGGCGGCTCTATGGCGAGGATGCTCGCCAGGTCGGTCTGCATCAGGCCGGGGCTGGCCTCGATGATCAGCAAGGCGGAGAACTGTGCGGGGCGCAGGTCGAAGGGGTTGAGTTGCTCGACCAGGTTCTGCGCGACCTTCAGCTGGGCGCGGCGCAGGGCGTAACCGATCAACTGGCTGAGCATGGTATCGCTCGGCTCGGTGGCTGGGCTGTTCACTTCCGGGGTGGGGGGGCTTTTCTTGGCCATTGGCTGGAACCGGGTGCTCGCTATGGGTTGCCGAAATGGATACTGGTTAATAAACCTAATCAGTTTCGCACCAATAGCTAGGTTTTGGCCAGTTGCTTAAACCGCTGGCGGCGTTTCAGGGTAAACCCTGGGCTGGCTTGGTGTTGCCCAAGACTATTCACTGGCCCCTTGCTTGATGGGGTAGAGCCTTTAGTCAGAAATTGAAAAATAAGGAAACTTATCGGTTTCCTTTGTCGTGGTTTTTGCCATACTCCAGCCGACGAGTCGGTGGAGGTGCCGGCTTGTCCAGCACTTAGTGCTGGCTAATAACAATTTAACCAGCAGGAAAATTACGCCATGAGCATTCTCGGTCACCAGGCTGCGGCGGTCAGCGCCGAACAACTCTCTGCGGCCCTCGCCGCCATGAAGCAGGCCCATCTGGCCGAGGGGGCGGCCAGTCTGGAGCTGCGCCGCGACCGCCTCGACCGGGCCATCGCCCTGTTGCTGGATAACCGCGAAGAGATAGTCGCTGCGGTGTCCGCGGACTTCGGCAACCGCAGCCGTGAGCAGACCCTGCTGTCCGATATTGCCGGCTCGGTGGCCAGCCTCAAGCATTGCCGCGAGCATTTGGCCGAGTGGATGCAGGCCGAGTCCCATCCGGCGCCGTTCCCTGGCTGCGAGGCACGGGTCGACTACCAGCCGCTTGGCGTGGTCGGGGTGATCAGCCCGTGGAACTTTCCCATAGTGCTGGCCTTCGGCCCGCTGGCGAGCATCCTCGCCGCCGGCAACCGGGCCATGCTCAAACCCTCGGAGCTGACGCCCCGCACCTCGGCCTTGCTCGCTGAGCTGATCGCCCGTTACTTCGACGCCAACGAACTGAGCACCGTATTGGGCAGCGCCGAGACCGGTGCGCTGTTCAGTGCGCAGCCGTTCGATCACCTGATCTTCACCGGCGGCACTGCGGTAGGGCGGCATATCATGCGCGCCGCTGCGGACAACCTGGTGCCGGTGACTCTGGAGCTGGGCGGCAAGTCGCCAGTGCTGGTCTCGCGTAGCGCCGACCTGGCCACCGTGGTACAGCGGGTGATGACGGTGAAGACCTTCAATGCCGGGCAGATCTGCCTGGCCCCGGATTATCTACTGCTGCCGGAAGAGTCGCTGAGCGACTTCGTCGCCGAGGCCGTGCGCTTCGTAAGTGAGATGTACCCAACCCTGCGCAGCAATGCCGATTACACCTCGATCATTAACCCGCGCCACTTCGATCGTCTGCGCAGCTACCTTGCCGATGCCCATGCCAAGGGCGCGCGTCTGCTTGAGATCAACCCGGCGCAGGAAGATCTGAGCGACCGCGAGATCCGCAAGGTCGCCCCGACCCTGGTGCTCGATACCAACGAGCAGATGCAGGTGCTGAGTGAGGAGATCTTCGGCCCGTTACTGCCGATCAAGACCTACCGCGACTTCGCCGAGGCGATCGACTACGTTAACGCCCAGCCGCGAGCGCTGGCGGCCTATTACTTCGGTGAGGATGCTGACGAGCGCCAGCAGGTGCTGCAGCGCACCACCTCGGGCGCGCTGGTGGTCAACGACTGCATGAGCCATGTGCTGTTCGAGGAGCTGCCGTTTGGCGGTGTCGGCCATTCGGGCATGGGCGCCTATCATGGCGTCTACGGTTTCCGTACCTTCAGCCATGCCAAGGCGGTGGTGGTGCAGAGTCCGATCGGTGAGTCCAACCTGGCGATGCGCGCGCCTTATGGCGAGATGATTCATGGTCTGCTGGACCAACTGCTGACCGCTAACTAATTGAGCCGTTAAGGAGTGAAGTCATGAGCCTAGTGAAAACCCTTAAGGCCAAGCTGCTGCGCGCCCTCGCCAAGCGCATGAAAGGCAAATTCGTCTACGCCGCGGCGCAGTTTCCGCTGCGTGCGGTCGCCGAGGAACAGATTCCTACCGCCTGGGGGCCGGCACGGGCGCTGTTCTATTGGCCCCATACGCCATCCCAAGAACCCCTGCCGGTGTATCTGAACCTGCATGGCGGCGGCTTCGTCGCCGGGGTGCCCGAGCACGACGACAGCTATTGCCGTCGGCTGGCACATAACCTCGGCTGCCTGGTGGTCAATCTGGATTATGTGCTGGCCCCTGAGCATCCCTTTCCCGCCGGCTTGCGCCAGAGCTTTGCGGTGCTGGAATGGCTGGCCGAGCAGGCTGCGGCGCTGGGTATCGATCCGCAACGGATTGCCGTTGGTGGGCACAGCGCCGGCGGCAATCTCGCCACCGGCGTAGCCAACCTGGCGCGCGGGCATCAGCGGCTACGGGTGGTGCATCAGCTGATCGACTACGCAGTGCTGGATCTTGCTCAGGATCCTGGGCTAAAGCTCTCCAGCCTCGACAAACCCTTGCTCGGTGCCGGCCTGGTGCGCTTCTTCAATAGCTGCTACCTGAGCGATCCGGCCCAGGCCCGCGACCCGCTGGTCTCGCCACTGCTGGCAACGGTCGACGAATTGCGCGGCATGCCGCCGGCCACCCTGATCACCGCCGAGTACGACATCCTGCGCGGCGAAGGTGAGGCCTATGCCGAGAAGCTGCGTCAAGCTGGCGTGCCGGTAAACGAACGGATGTTCGCCGGCTGCGACCATATGTTCACCCACCTGGGGCCGGACGACTCGGCGGACCAGGCCTGGCAGTTGATGGAGGATGGGTTGCGTGGGGCGTTTCAGGTTGGGGTGGGTGAGCAGGTGGGCGTCAATATTGCCGCTGCGCTGTAGTAAGCCCCCGTCGTCCAGACGTCGCGCAGCAAGCTGGGTGGTCTAGCGTAGGGGCTTTTTGTGGGAGGGGCTTTAGCCGCGACTGGACTGGCACATTTTCGCGGCTAAAGCCCCTCCCACAGGTATTCACAAGCCGACTTCGACGTTCCGGAAAATTTTGGCGCTGGAAGTTAATCGTCGGAATGTCGAACCACAGCAAGGACTAGGCGTCCCCGACTAGGCGTCCCCCAGGTTCCTACAGATAAACCTAGCGACACAGGCGTTTACCGGCATGCCACGGTAAGCTAGGCGCCGCCGAAGGATCCCGTGCCATGCCTATCAGTAGAAGCCCTAATGCCTGAAACCTCCCCACAGCCAACCAAGCGCGGTCGCGGTCGCCCGGCCGTGCGCAGCCGCGACGAGCAGATGAGCCTGCTGCTGGATGCTGCCGCCGCCGAACTCGGCAGCGGCAATTTCGCCAACGTCACCATGGACGCCATCGCGCGTTCGGCGGGCATCTCGAAAAAGACCCTCTACCAACTGGTTGCCAGCAAGCAAGAGCTGATCTCGCAACTGGTGGCCCGCGATTTGTCCACCCTCGAATTGCTGTTGGAAAGCGGCATCGATTGCGCCGAAAGTCTGCTCGCCGAGCTGCGTATGTACCTCTACCTGTGGGCGCGCCTGACCCTTTCGCCGTTGGCATTGGGCATCTACCTGATGGCTGCGCAAGGCCGCGAGAACGCGCCGGGTATCGCGCGGATCTGGTATCAGGAAGGCGCCGAGCGCTGCCTCAATCTGCTGCGTGGCTGGTTGGGCAAGGCCGCGGGCAAAGGGCTGTTGGCGCGTGAGGATGTCGAACCGGCGGTCGAGCTGATCGACGCGCTGCTGATCTCGCAGCCGCTCAAGCTGTTCACCCTGGGCGTGCAGCAGAGCTGGTCCGACGAGCAGATCAGCGAGCGGGTCGAGGTGGCCCTGGGGATGTTCGGCAGATGTTTTATGTCTCGCGGCGCGGCGTCTTGATCGTGCCCTGGCTGCGCTATGATGGCGAGCATTGCAGGCGGGGTGGGGACTGTTATGAATAAGCCGGGTCAGCGTGTTCTGATCGCGCTGCGCAAGATGATCGCCTCGGGGGAGCTGGCGGCGGGCGAGCGGATCGCCGAGATACCCACCGCCGAATTGCTTGAGGTGTCGCGCACGCCGGTGCGCATCGCTTTCCGTACCCTGGAGCAGGAAGGCCTACTGGTCAAATGCGCCGGGCGCGGCTACACGGTGCGCGCGGTCAGCCCGGCCGATATCGCTGGTGCGGTCGAGGTGCGCGGGGTGCTCGAAGGCCTGGCCGCGCGCCAGGCGGCGGAGCGCGGTATCGCTGTCGAGGTGCGTGAGGCCCTGCATGAATGCCTGGAGCAGGGTGACCGGCTGTTTCAGAAGGGCCATGTGCTGGAAGAGGATCTGGAGAGTTATCACGACCTCAATATGCGCTTCCATCAGCTGATTATCGCTGCCAGCGGCAACCCGGCCATCGCCGAAGCCCTGGCGCGCAACGACCACCTGCCGTTCGCCTCGGTCAGCTCCCTGGCGGTCGACCTGCACGATATGGCCCGCGAATACCGCCGCTTCAATTTCGCCCATATGCAGCACCACGCGGTGTTCGACGCCCTGGTCAATGGCCAGGGATCGAGGGCCGAGGCGATTATGCGCGAGCACGCCAATGCGACCCTGCGTTATGCGGAAATCTTCGGCCCAACCCAGGCCGCCAGTGAAGGGGTGAAGGTGATTCAGAAGGGCGCGGTAGAGGGGCTGTTGTAGGCGGCTACGCCTACCCCCATGCCCGCGAAACGAACAAAGGCATCGCGGGCATGGCCCGCTCCTACGGACCGTAGGCTAGCTGTTACAGATCCAACACCAGTAACGGACTCTTCGCCCGCGAGCAGCAGGGCGTGAATTGGTCGTTTTGTGCCTGTTCGGCTTCGGTGAGGAATAGGTCGCGGTGTTCCGGTTCGCCGGCCAGTACGCCGGTCAGGCAGGTGCCGCAGATGCCTTGCTCGCACGACAGCGGAATCAGAATGCCGGACGCTTCCAGCGCTTCGGCGACGCTCTGATCGGAGGGGATCTGGATGATCTGGCCGCTGCTGTTGAGCTGCACGGCGAAACTGCCGTCGTTGGTGTGATTGATAGGCGCTGCGGCGAAATACTCGCGGTGCGCGCGCTTATCGTCCCAGCCCTGAGCCTTGGCTGTGCTCAGCACATGCTCCATAAAACCGCCTGGGCCGCAGACATACAGGTGCGTGTCGGCATCGGGGTGGGCGAGCAGGGCGTCGGCATCCAGGCGCTGGGCAGCCGGGCCGTCGTCGAAATGCAGGTGCACGCGCTCAGCAAAGGGCGAAGCCTGCAGGCGTTCGACGAAGGCCGCGCGTTCGATCGAGCGGGTGCAGTAGTGCAGTTCGAACTCGGCGCCGAGTTGGTGCAGGCGTTCGGCCATGCAGAGGATCGGGGTGATGCCGATGCCACCGGCGAACAATAGGCTGCGTTGTGCATTTTCACTCAGCGGGAAGAGGTTGCGCGGCTCGCTGATCAGCAGCGTCTGGCCCACCTGGACCTGCTCGTGCATGGCCTGGGAACCGCCGCGCGAGGCGGGATCCTTGAGCACGCCGATCACGTAGCTCTGGGTTTCCCCGGGCGGGTTGCACAGCGAGTATTGGCGGATCAGACCGCCGGGCAGGTGCACGTCGATATGAGCGCCAGCGGTGAACGCCGGTAGCGGCTCACCGTCGGGTCGGGCCAGTTCGAAGCTGCAGATACCCTGTGCCTGACTGTTGCGTGCGACTACTGAAACTTCGATCACGGGACGCTCCTTGCACCGGCGGTGCTGGCGATCAGCTCGGGCGTCGCGGCAGGCGCGCGCTCCTGGGCGATCAGGCGTTCGAGGATGCGCCGCGATTGCACGCCGCCGGCATCGATATTCAGCTTGAGCAGTTGGCGCTCTGGATGAGCCAGCAGATTGGCCTGCTGCTGTTCGAGCATCTGCAGGTCCTCGGAAAAAATTTTGCCCTGGCCTTCGCGGATGCTGTCGGTGAGCTCTTCATCATCGGGCTTGAAGCTGCGCGCCATGCCCCAGAAGTACCAGATCGAGGTCTCGGTTTCCGGGGTGATGAAATCGACCACGATGCTTGCTGCCTTGTCGGCCGGCGTGGCGTCATAGCCACCCTTGCCGGCGTGGGCCACGCCGACCTCGATCAGCACATGGCTCGGCGGTGTGAAGCGGCAGATCTGCCAGCGGTCCACCGGCACATCGTCGGCCAGGCCGTTGCCACGCAGGGCCATGCGCCAGAACGGCGGCGCCATGATGTTCTGCATATGCCGGCTGGTGACCACATTCTCGCCCTCGACCGTGGTGACCGGCGCGACCTCGTCGATCTCCTTCTGGCCGATGCTGGAGGCGTGCACATAGGTTTCGTGGGTCAGGTCCATCAGGTTGTCGATCATCAGGCGGTAGTCGCAGTTGATATGGAACAGGCCGCCGCCATAGGCCCAGTCCGGGCTGTCGGCCCATTCCAGGTGATGGATCAGCGCCGGGTCGGCTTGCTCGGCATCGCCCGGCCAGACCCAGATAAAGCCGTAACGCTCCTCCACCGGGTAGCTGCGGATGCACGGAAAGCCGCGTACGCGCTGGCCCGGCATGGCCTGGGTCTTGCCGTCGGCACCCATGGCCAGGCCGTGGTAGCCGCAAATCAATTGGCCGTCCTCGACAAAACCCAGGGACAGCGGCGCGCCACGGTGTGGGCAGAAATCCTCGACCGCCGCGACCTTGCCTTGCGCCCCGCGATAGAAGGCGATCTTCTCCCCGCAGATCTGCCGCCCCAGGGGTTTCTCGGCGATTTCATCCGGGGTGCAGGCTACATACCAGGTGTTTTTCGGGAACATGGAGGCTCTCCTGTGGGTGGGCCTTGGTTGTTTTATTGGATCCAATAATTCCCGCTGACGTAGCCGAGTGTCAAAGCAAAAATCTGCACGCGGAGTATTTTGTGGCCGATTATCGGACGATTAAGCAAGTTTTCTTGGACGGTTAGGGGCCGTTTGGCGTGCCGAGCGAATACTTTGAGTTTGGTTAATTGCATCTATGGATCCAATTGGCCGGCGATAGATCGAGCCGTTTCCCGGGTGTGTATGGGCATATAAGGCTGGTGCGCATGGCGCACCCTACGGGGCTTTCCCGGATTTCATTCGGGCTACAAAAAATGCCGTTCACCTGAATCAGGTGAACGGCATTGGTCTGGGGGAGGGGCCGAGAAGTTGTTACTCGCCCGCCGGCCGGCGCGACAGGCGATAGGACAGTTGCGCGCGGGTCAGGCCCAGGCGGCGGGCGGCTTCGGAGACGTTGCCTTTTACCTCGGCCATGCAGTGGTCGATCATCGCGTCTTCGACTTGCTGCAGTGACAGTCGGCTCAGGTCCTTGTCGCCGAACAGGGCGTGCAGTGCTTCGGGTTGCTGGGCAGGAGGCGGGCTGTTGGTCTGCTGGGGTTGCGCTGGTTCGTGGGGGGCTGCGGCAAGCTGGCCGCGCACGCCGATGGAGAACATCGGTTGGGCCAGGCGTTCGCCGCTGGTAAACAGGTGCGACAGGTCGATGGCGCCGCCGTCCGGGGCGCTGATCACGCCGCGTTCCACCAGGTTCTGCAGTTCGCGGATATTGCCGGGGAAGTCGTAGCCCAGCAGGGTGTCGGCGGTGCGCGGGGTAAAGCCGCTGAGTTGCCTGCCGTGGCGCTGGGTAAAGCGCTGCAGAAAGTGGCTCATCAGCAGCGGGATGTCCTCCTTGCGTTCGCGCAGCGGCGGCAGGTGGATCGGGAATACGTTGAGGCGGAAGAACAGATCCTCACGAAACTCGCCACGCTGGGCGGCGGCGCGCAGGTCGACGTTGGTTGCGGCAACCACCCGTACATCGACCTTCAGCGTGCGGCTGCCGCCGACCCGCTCGACTTCGCCTTCCTGCAGGGCGCGCAGCAGCTTGCCCTGGGCCACCAGGCTAAGGGTGGCGATTTCGTCGAGAAACAGGGTGCCGCCATCGGCGCGCTCGAAACGTCCGGCGCGGGACTGGGTGGCGCCGGTAAAGGCGCCGCGCTCGACGCCGAACAGCTCCGACTCCATCAGGTTTTCCGGAATCGCCGCGCAGTTGATCGCCACGAAGGGCGCCTCGCTGCGCGGGCTGATGCGGTGCAGCATGCGCGCGAACATCTCCTTGCCGACCCCGGACTCACCGGTGAACAGCACGGTGGCCTGGGTCGGTGCGACCCGCCGCAACATATGGCAGGCGGCGTTGAAGGCCGAGGAAATGCCGACCATCTCGCCGTCCTGGGTCGCTGCCGGCTCGGCTTGTCGGACCCTCGGTAGTGCGCCCTTGTCGGCGTTTTTGCCGTTGGGTTTGGCTACGGCCGTGCTGGCGCCGCTACCCACGAAGGGTTCGGCGTTGAGATCTGCCAGTTCCTCCTCGGCGTCGTCCCATTCCTCCACGGGTTTGCCGATCAGGCGGCAGGTATTGGACCCGGTGGAGCGGCACTCGACCTCGCGGTAGAGGATCAGGCGGCCGACCATCGCCGAGGTGTAGCCGGTGGCGTAGCCGGTCTGCATCCAGCAGGCCGGCTCGGTGCCGATGCCGTACTGGGCGATATGTTCGTCGTCCTCGCTGGAGTGATGCCAGAGGAATTCGCCGTAATAGGTGCCCAGGTTCATATCGAATTCAAAGTGCACCGGCTCCACCTTAACCGCGCCTTCGAGGGCGTGGATGATCGGCCCGGCGGCGAATATCGCCAGGGTGTCGGCCTCGGGGAAGCGTTCCCGAACCAGCGCCGCATCCCGAGCGCCGCAGTGATAGCCGGTGCGCAGCATGATGCCGCGGGCGCGGGCCAGGCCCATGCTGTCGATCAGTTCGCGGCGCAGTGCACCGAGGCCGCTGCTGTGCATCAGCAGCATGCGCGCGCCATTCAGCCAGATGCGCCCGTCGCCGGGACTGAACAGCAGGGCTTCGGTCAGGTCCTGCAGGGTTGGCGAGGCACCGGGCGGCAGTTCCTCAATGGCGCCGCGGGTGGGGGATTTCTGCGTGCCGCGGGAGAGTTCGGCCAGGGAGATCAGCTTGTTCGGCATCGAGAACCCCTTAATCGGATTAATCATATTCCGCATAGTGCAGCATGATTTTGCTGAAATCATCACTTTTCTAAGGTGGCTCAGGTTTCTCTAGATAGGCCTATTTTCCTAGTATTCAGCGCAAATATGCGAGCTAGACGGGTTTTCCGCTCGTGATCGATACATGGCATATCGATTGCTAGAACTAGTTACCGATATTAACTAATTCGGCAATAACAATATGGCTTGGCTGCCGCGCCCTTGCGCTAGCAGCACAAGCACGGACCGGGAAACCCTTATGAAGCTGACCAACAAGACGATAGTCGTGACCGGGGTCTCCTCGGGCATCGGCGCCGAAACTGCCAGAGCCCTGCGTGCCCATGGTGCCACCGTTATAGGCGTGGACCGCAACGAGCCCAGCCTGACCCTGGACGGGTTCGTCCAGGCCGACCTCAGCCATCCCGACACCATCGATGCCGCCGTGCAGCAGCTGCCGGCGCAGGTCGATGGGCTGTGCAATATCGCCGGGGTGCCCGGCACTGCCGATCCGCAGCTGGTGGCGCAGGTCAACTACCTGGGCCTGCGCCATTTGAGCGAAGCCATGCTGCCGCGCATCCGCGAGGGTGGGGCCATCGTCAACGTGTCCTCGGTGCTTGGCGCCGAATGGCCGCAGCGTCTGGAACTGCACCGCAGTCTTGGTCTGGTAAGCGGTTTCGCCGCAGGCGAGGCCTGGCTACGCGACAACCCGGTGCCAGACCAGACCTGCTACCAGTATTTCAAGGAAGCGCTGATTGTCTGGACCCAGATTCAGGCGCAGACCTGGTTTATGCGTACCTCGGTGCGGATGAACTGCGTGGCGCCGGGCCCGGTGTTCACCCCGATTCTCAACGAGTTCGTGACCATGCTCGGCGCCGAGCGGGCCCAGGCCGACGCCCATCGCATGAAGCGTCCGGCCTATGCCGACGAGATCGCCCCGGTAATTGCCTTCCTCTGCGCCGATGAGTCGCGCTGGATCAACGGCGTAAACATTCCGGTGGATGGCGGTCTGGCCTCCACCTACATCTGAACGAGGAGCCGCAGCCAACGCATTTGCGTGTAACCACTGCCGCTCGCTAGCGCGAACGGTGATACCCCAAAACATGCTTCCAACAACAAAAACAATGAGGGACAACATGCACAACTCTCGATGCTACCCAGGCTTCAAGCGTTCCGCCCTGGCGTTATCGGTTTGTCTGGCCGGCTGGGCTTCCCAGACCCAGGCCATGCAGTTTGACTTGGGCGATAGTGAGTGGCGGTTGCGCTGGGATAACACCATCAAGTACAGCCAGGCCTGGCGCCTGCAGGGCGCCGACGACCAGATTACCAACTCGCCGACCGCCGGCGGGCTCTATCAGAATATCCAGAGCCAGGGCGATAACAACTTCAGTAGCGGCCTGGTCTCCAATCGCCTGGATCTGTTCAGTGAAATGGACCTGAGCACTCAGAACTATGGCATGCGCATCAGTGGAGCGGCCTGGTACGACGATATCTACAACCAGAACACCGACAGCAGCCTGCAGGAAGACTTCCTCGACGACACCCGCGATCTGCACGGCCGCGACGCCGAGATCCTCGATGCCTTCGTGTTCGTGCGTGGCAATGTCGGCGAGTCGAGCCAGGGCACTCTGCGCCTCGGTCGGCACAGCCTGATCTACGGCGAGAGCCTGTTCTACGGCAGCAACGGCATCGCCAACGCCCAGGGGCCGAGCGATATCGTCAAGCTGCTCAGCGTGCCGGGCACCCAGTTCAAGGAAATCCTGCGTCCGGTCAACCAGGTATCGGGGCAATTGCAGATCAACCCGCAACTGTCGGTCGGTGCCTACTACCAGTTCGAGTGGGAACGCTCCGCACTGCCGGGCGCGGGCAGTTACCTGAGCGATAACGATGGCATCGGCGAAGGCTCCGGTTCCTGGACTCAGGTGTTCGGCAACGAGACGGTGCACGCCAGCGATATCGAAGCCAAGGACTCCGGGCAGGGCGGTATGCAGCTGCGTTACAAGCCGGCAGGCACCGAGCTGGAACTTGGCCTGTATGCCGCCAAGTATCACGACAAGGCGCCCAGCGGCCTTTACGCCTACCTGGATGGCGCAGCGTTTGGCGCCACCGGCCTGCCATTCCTCAGCTCCTACCGCCAGGTCTTCGCCGAAGACATCAAGACCGTCGGTGCCAGCTTCTCCACCGCCTCGGGCCCGTTCAACTTCGCCGGTGAGGCCTCGCTGCGCTGGGACGCGCCGCTGGTCAGCAATCTGCAGGTGGTGACGCCTGGTATGGCCGCAGACAACAACGGCGACGCGCTCTATGCCAAGGGCAAGACTGCGCATATCAACCTCTCGACCATCTACCTGCTGTCGCCCAATGCGCTGTGGGATGGCGGTTCGGTACTCGCCGAGCTGGCCTGGAACCGCACCCTGAGCGTCACCGACAACCGCGCCGCGCTGGATTCCAATACCACTCGCGACGCCACGGCGCTGCGCGTGTTGGCTGAGCCTGCGTACTTCCAGGTGGCCGACGGCCTCGACCTGAGCGTGCCGGTGGGCCTGGGCGTGGTACTCGACGGGCGTTCCTCGGCGGTGAGCAAGGCCGGTTTTGGCAACAGCCACGCCGGCGACTGGAGCATCGGGCTCAAGGCCACCTACCTGCAGCGTTGGGACTTCGGCGTCAACTACGTGAACTTCTTCGGCAAGAAGGGCGCTGGGCTGCGTGAGGACGGCGACTTCAGCTATGCGCAGTCGCTGGCCGACCGCGATTTCGTCTCCGTCTACGTGAAAACCACATTCTAATAAGAGGTTTTATTCGCCATGCAAAGCCAATTTTCCTTGCATCTCTCTGTCCTGACGCTGGCCCTGATGGGCAGCTGCTTCGCCCATGCCGCGGTCTCCCCGGATCAGGCCGCACGCCTTAAGGCCGACCTCACACCGATGGGGGCTGAACGCGCCGCCAATGCTGATGGCAGCATCCCAGAGTGGACCGGTGGCTACACCCAGGTGCCGGCCGGTTACAAAAGTGGCGACAAGCGTACTGACCCTTTTGCTGCTGACAAGCCTTTGTTCTCGGTCAGCGCGGGCAATATGGCGCAGTACGCCGAGCAGTTGGCCGAGGGCACCCAGGCATTATTGAAGAAGTACCCGGATTACCGCCTGGACGTCTACCCGACCCATCGCAGCGCCGCCGCGCCGCAGTGGGTGTACGACAACACCCTGCAGAACGCCACCCGAGCCACGCTGGACGTAGCCACCGAGAAAGTCAGCGGTGCCTACGGCGGCATTCCCTTCCCGCTGCCGCAGAACGGTGCCGAAGTGTTGTGGAACCAACGCCTGTCCTGGCAGGGCTCTGACACCTTCTACGCGCCCTTCGACACCTGGCTGATGACCGCCGGCGGCAAGAAGCTGCAGGCCACCCGCGCGAGCTTCTGGTACCAGAGCCCTTACTACTTCAAGGAAGGCAGCCTGGAGACTTATCAAGGCAAATACCTGATCGGCAAGTTGGCCACCGAATTGCCGTCGTCCAAGGCCGGCGAGGGCCTGATGACCCACTGGGACATGGACCCCAGCGCACGCGGCGCCTGGCAATACCTGGTCGGTCAGCGCCGGGTACGCCGCGCACCGAACGTTGCCTACGACACTCCGGACTTCGTAACCTCCGGCGTCGGCTTCTTCGATGAGGCCTTTATGATCTTCGGCCCGACTGACCGCCACGACCTCAAGCTGGTGGGCAAGAAGGAACTGCTGGTGCCCTACAACAACAACCGTGCCGCCGCGGTAAGCAGCGATGAGCTGGTCAAGCCGGGCTTCCTCAACCCCGATCTGGTGCGTTGGGAGAAGCATCGCGTCTGGGTAGTCGAGGCCACCCTCAAGGCCGGCAAGCGCCATGTGGTGCCCAAACGCACCTACTACGTGGACGAGGACTCCTGGCAGGTACTGCTGATCGATGGATACGACGCACAGGGCAAACTGGGCCGGCATAACTACTCGCTGACCTTGCTGGCGCCAGAAATGCCGGTACTGACCAACCAGGTCATGTGGGGCAGCTACAACCTGGAGACCGGTGCCTACTTCCTCAATGCCTCGGCCAACGACCTCAAGGTGCAGTACCAGGCCTATCCGCGCCCATCGGCATCGTTCTTCACCCCTGATGCCATGGCCAGCGACAGCATGCGCTAAGCCATCTAACGGCACGCCAGGGCCAAGCTCTGGCGTGTTGTTTGGCTAATTCTTCTGCAGTGGTTGGAGCGCATATGAGCGGCAAATTTTTATTTACACGGGTTTTGCCCCTGCTATTGAGCGCGCTGCTGCCCGGTTGGGCTATGGCGCAATCGACGGTCAGCGCGCAGATTCCTTTACTCGACCAGCCGGCGCTACAGAGTGCCAAGGCACCGCGTGCGGTGCTGCTGGCTGTGACCCGCGCCGGCGAGCGGCTGGTGGCGGTTGGCGAGCGCGGCATTATTTTACTTTCGGACGATTCCGGTGCGAGCTGGCATCAGGCCCAGGTACCGGCCAGCGTCAGCCTGACCTCGGTGCAGTTTGTTGATGCCGAGCACGGCTGGGCGGTGGGGCACCTCGGCGTGGTGCTGCACAGCGCGGACGGCGGCGAGACCTGGAGCAAGCAACTGGACGGCATTCAGGCCGCACAGCTGGCACTGGTCTCGGCCCAGCAGAGCGGCGATGCAAAATTGCTCAAGGCTGCCGAATGGTTGGTCGCCGATGGCCCGGACAAACCCTTTCTCGACCTGTATTTCAGCGACCTTCGGCACGGCTATGTGATCGGTGCCTATGGCCTGATTTTGCGCACCACGGACGGCGGCGCCAGTTGGCAGGCCTGGATGGGTCAGGTGGAAAACCCCGAGGGCCTCAACCTGTACGCCATTCGCGCCCAGGACGATCAGCTGTATATCGCCGGCGAGCGCGGCTTGTTGCTGCGTTCCAGCGACGGCGGGCAGTCTTTTCAGAAACTGGAGTCGCCCTACGAGGGCAGTTTCTTTGGTCTGTTGGCCAGCCGCAGCGGTGGTCTGTTGGCCTACGGTCTGCGCGGCAATGCCTGGTGGACGAGTGACCATGGCGACAGTTGGCAGCAGTTGGACACTGGTGTTGAGTCGGCCCTGGCCGCCGGCCTTGAGCTAAACGACGGTCGCCTGCTGCTGGCCAGCCAGAGCGGCGAGTTGCTGCTGAGCGGTGATAACGGCCAGCACTTCGAACACCGTCGCACCCATGAGGGCGCGACGGTCGCCGCCGTTGCACAGGCGGCCGATGGCAGCCTGACCAGCGTCGGTCTGGGCGGCTTGTCCGCCCGCCAGGAAATCCCGGCCGTGGCCCGCCCTTGAGCGGTCATGCCTGCGTAGTTAGGAGTCAGATGTGAAATACGAAAAACCGTCGAGTGCCATGCCCAGCATGGTCGGCTGCCTGCAAGACTTCGACCGCGCCTCGGGCAACCGAGTGGAACGGCTGATCTTCAATCACCGGCCCTGGGTGATCCTGCTGTGTCTGTTGGCCACCCTGGTGCTTGGCTGGCAGGCCGCGCGCATCGGCATCAACGCCAGCTACGAAAAAACCATCCCCACCAAGCACCCCTTCGTGGTTAATTTTCTTGTCGAACGCAGTGAGCTGAGTGGCCTGGGCAATGCCCTGCGCATCGCCGTGACGGCGGAGCAGGGCGATATCTTCAGCGCCGGGTATCTCGACACGTTGGCCAAGCTCAACGATGAAATCTACCTGCTGCCGGGTGTCGACAAACCCTACATGAAGTCGCTGTGGACGCCGACTACGCGCTGGACCGCAGTGACCGAGGACGGTCTGGACGGCGGCACGGTCATCCCCGGCAGCTACGACGGTTCGCCCGCCAGTCTGGATGAGGTGCGTACCAACGTTGCTCGTTCCGGCGAGATCGGCCAACTGGTCGCGGCCAACTTCAAGTCCAGCGTGATCTACGTGCCGCTGCTGGAGATCAATCCGGAAACCGGCAAAACACTGGATGCTGGTGAATTCTCGCGGCGCCTGGAGGCGTTGCGCGACAAGTACCAGAACGATCAGGTGCGCATCCATATCACCGGCTTTACCAAGCTGATTGGCGACCTGATCGAAGGGCTGCTGCAGGTTGCGTTGTTCTTCGTCGCCGCGGTGGCGGTGACCATCGCCGTGTTGTTCTGGTACACCCGCTGCGTGCGCAGCACCTTCGTCGTGGTGCTCTGCTCGCTGGTCGGTGTGCTCTGGCAGGTCGGTTTGCTCGCGGCCATGGGTTACGAGCTGGATCCGTACTCGATTCTGGTGCCGTTTCTGGTGTTCGCGATTGGCATGAGCCATGGCTCGCAGAAGATGAACGGCATCATGCAGGACATCGGCCGGGGGATGCTGCCCTGGGTCGCCGCGCGCTTGACCTTTCGCCGCCTGTTTGTCGCCGGCCTGACTGCGCTGATCAGCGATGCGGTGGGCTTCGCCGTGCTGATGGTGATCGAAATCCAGGTGATCCAAGACCTGGCGATCACCGCCAGTATCGGTGTCGCTGTATTGATCCTAACCAACCTGGTGCTGCTGCCGGTGCTCTTGAGCTACACCGGTGTCAGCCCGCAAGCGGCGCAGCGCAGCCTGCAAGCCGAGCAAGATGACCGCGCTGGGGTGGCTCGTCATCCGCTGTGGCGCCTGCTCGATCGCTTTACCACCCGCAGCTGGGCCGTCGCAGCCGTACTGGTGGGCCTGCTGCTGGCGGTGTTTGGCAACCAGGTATCCAGCCATCTACAGATCGGCGATCTCGACCCCGGTGCCCCGGAGCTGCGCGCGGATTCGCGTTACAACCGCGACGTGCAGTTTATGAACGACAACTATGCCGCCAGTTCGGACATCTTCGTGGTGATGATCCGCACCCCCGAGGACCAATGCACCCGCTACAGCACCCTGTCGGCGGTCGACCAACTGGCCTGGCGTCTGGAGCAACTGCCGGGGGTTGAGTCGACCACCTCCATGGCGGCGCTGAGCAAGATCGCCAACGCCGGCTACAACGAGGGCAACTTCAAGTGGTACGAACTGGTGCCCAACGACGGCGCTCTCGGCGCGGTACAGACTCGCGCGCCGCGCGAGCTGTTCAACCAGGGTTGCTCGCTGCTGTCGCTGTACGTTTACCTGGCCGATCACAAGGCGCAAACCCTAAGTCGGGTAGTGGCCACCAGTGAGGCCTTTATCGCCGAGCAACAGCTCCCTGAGGTCAAGTTCATGCTCGCCGCAGGCTCGGCCGGGATCGAGGCAGCGACCAATATCGTGGTCGAGAAGGCCATGCAGGAAATGCTCTATTGGGTCTACGGCGCGGTGATCCTGCTGTGCTGGGTAACCTTCCGCAGCTGGCGCGCCGTGCTGGTGGCGATCCTGCCGCTGATGCTTACCTCGATCCTCGCCGAGGCGCTGATGGTCGGCCTGGGCATGGGCGTCAAGGTCGCCACCCTGCCGGTGATTGCCCTCGGCGTGGGCATCGGCATCGACTACGCGCTCTATGTGCTGAGCGTGATCCTGGCGCGCATGCGCGCCGGCGACTCGCTGTCCGAGGCCTATTACCGCGCGCTGCTGTTCACCGGCAAAGTGGTGGTACTGACCGGTATTACCCTGGCGATTGCCGTGGCCACCTGGGTGTTCTCGCCGATCAAGTTCCAGGCTGATATGGGCATCCTGCTGGCCTTTATGTTCCTGATGAACATGCTCGGTGCGCTGATCCTGCTGCCGGCGCTGGCCTACTTTCTGCTGCCGCAGAAACTCTTCGGCGCCAGGCCAGACGATGTGGCTGCCGTGCAGCCTGACGGGGTGAGCTGAATGCGCGCCCTGCAGGGAGGGTGTATGAGCCTTTGGTTGTTGGCGTCTTCGACACTCTGGGCCGCAGCGCCGGCGCAGCAGTACCAGCAGCTGCGCAGCCAGGCGACCCTGCTGGCGGTGAATGCGTTGCTCTACTTCGATGCCGACCCGCGCGCGCAGCCCGATGCACGCCATCTGGCCAGCGTGCGCGAAGCGCAGCAGCGCCTGGATGCACTGGCGCTGCAACTCAACTTACCGGCGGACATGGGCGACTCGCTGGCCAGCCTGAATGCCTGGCTGGACGATTTGCAGGCCGTACGCCGTGACGAGGCGCCGCGTTACCCGCAGCTGTTGATTGGTTTGCTCGATAGCCGGGCGCAGCTGGATCTGCAGAGCGATGTGGCCTATCAGCAGGTGCAGGCTGATCTGCAGCCGGTGGTGCGCCTGCTCAATCGGCAGAGCCTGGATATCGCCAGCCTGTTGCTGCATGCCCAGGCGCGTAGCGCACGGGTACTAGGCGATCACTCGTTGGCCTACTCCGAGGTCGAGTTTACCGCGCGGGATCAAGCCATTGAGGAGGGGTTTGTGCAGCTGATAGCACTGCTGCCGGAGCAGGCCGATACGCTGCACAAACAGCGCCTGGCCTACCGCTTTGTGCGCCAGCGTCTGCTCGACCGCGATCCGGGGCGGGTGACCGGTAGCCTGGAGCGCTACCTGGCCGGCATCGTCGTGACGCTCGATGAAATAGCGGCGCACTAGCGATCTGGTCTTCAGGTCCTTTCAACCTAAGCGCCGCCTTCAGACATAAGGATAAAAATAATGCTGAAGCCAATCGCCAGGCTGCTCGCCAACTGTTCGGTGGGGCAGAAGTTGTTGCTGGGTTTTGGTTTGGTGTCCGTACTCGCGGTCGCCGCCATTGCCCAGGGTTTGTATGCCACGGCCAGCCTGCTCGAACACGGCCGGCAGGTCAGCGCCATGGTGGCGATTAATAACCTGACCTTGCAGATGCGCAATGCCGAGAAGCGCTATGCCCTTGAACCCACTGCAACGGCCATGCAGGAGGTCGAGGCGCTGGTGCATACGCTCAACAGCCAGTTGCGCGAACTACAAACGCAAGCCACGGCTGATGCTTTACCGGTGCTGGTGGCCATGCAGCAAGCCATCGTCGGTTACCAGCAGTTGTTCGAGCAGTTTGTCGGCCATCAGCACCTGGCGGCAGAGGCACTCAGGCATATGCAGGAGCAGGCCGAGCAGGCGCGCCTGCAGTTCGAGATGGTCGAGCTGGATATGTACGACCAGGTGCGCGGCGTATTGAACAGTGGCCAGGCGCTGGAAGGGGATCCGCTGAGCCTGGCCGAACAGGCCTCGGCCCTGCAGCGCAAATTGCTGGTCACCCGCAACAGCGAGTTCCTCTATGTGCAGGCGGGCCAGCCGGCCGCCCTCGAACGTTGGCGCGAGTCGACCGAGGAAATGAGTAACGCCCTGGAGTTGCTTCAGGGCCGGGTCGACGAAAACTCCGAGGCGTCCCTGGGCGCAGCACTGGCGGCGCTGGTGGAGTATCGCCAGGCGTTTCAGCGCTACCGCGATAGCCTGACCTTGAGCCAGCAGACGGTGCTGCAGATGGATACCCAGGCGCAAAGCGTATTGCACCAGGTCGAACAGGCCGCCGCCGAGCGGCAGAATCAGATGGACCAGAGCGGTCGCTCGGTGATGTTGCAGCAGGCGGTTGGGGCGCTGGTGATCGTCACCCTGGCGTTGCTGGCCTCGTTGACTATTCGCAATCTGATCGTTGCCCCGCTGCGTGAAACCCTGCAGGTCGCTCGGCGCATTGCCGCCGGCGACCTGAGCCTGGATATGCAGAGTGGAGTAGTGCGCCGCGATGAGTTGGGGCAACTGATGGCGGCGATGGCCGAGATGACCGCCAACCTGCGGCAATTAGTGAGCCGTATCGGCGTAAGCGTTGCCGGCCTTGGGCAATCGACAGCGACCCTGGGCGGGCTCAGTGAGCAAAGCAACAATGGCGCGCAGCGCCAGCGGGTCGAGACGGAGCAGGTGGCCACGGCCATGCAGCAAATGGCCGTAACGGTGCAGCAGGTGGCACAGAATACCGAGCAGGCTTCGCAGTCTGCTTTGGAGGCTGATCGACAAGCGCGCAACAGCGATCAGATCGTGCAGCAGACCCGCGAGCATATTTATCGCCTGGCCGAGGACATGCAACTGTCCGAGCAGGCCGTGCAATCACTGCAGCAGCAGGTGCTGCGCATCGGCACTGTGGTCGACGTGATCAAGTCGGTGGCCGAGCAGACCAACCTGCTCGCACTCAATGCCGCGATTGAAGCCGCCAGAGCGGGCGAACAAGGCCGCGGATTTGCTGTGGTGGCCGACGAGGTGCGCTCCCTGGCCAAGCGCACCCAGATATCGACAGGTGAGATCGAAACCCTGATAACGGGCCTGCAGAGCCTTTCGCTGCGTAGCGTTGCGCAGATCCAGGATTGTGCGCGCAGCATGCAGTCCACCGTAGACCTGTCCGATCAGGTCGGCTCGGCTTTGCGCGGCATTAGCGGGGCGGTGTCGGTGATCGAACAGATGAACCAGCAGATAGCCGCGAGTGCCGAGCAGCAAAGCATCGTCGCCGAAGAGGTCAGCCGCAACGTCATGCACCTGCGCGATGAAGCGGAACGCTTTGCCGATGCCAACCAGCAAATGGTCGTAGCCAGTGACGAACTGGCGGACTTGGAGCGCGAGCTGTTGGCGGCTGTTGCACAGTTTCGTGCATGAATAAGTGCCGCGCTGTTGAGCCATGGCTTCGCGATCAAGCAGGCGCAGCCCCAGCGATCAGATGTGGTTCAGGGGCGACGTTGCAGGGTGTAGTTGGGCTGTTCGTTGAACAGCTTGCGGTAAGACTCGGCAAACCTGCCCAGGTGCCAGAAGGAACGGCGCATGGCGATTTCCGCCACGGTAGTGTGCGCGGGCGATGCCTGTTGCAAGTCGCGATGGACAGCGTTCAGACGGCGCATGCGTAGCCAGACGCTTGGCGCTAGCCCGCTGTACTGGATAAATGCCTGCTGCAGTTGGCGGATCGATACACCTGCGGCCTCAGCCAGTTGCAGGGTAGTGAAGTTGTCGTCGGGGTAGGCATTGCTCAGCTCGCAGACGCGGTTGACGATCTGCCGGCTCAGTGTGAGCCGTTGCTGCTGGCGACGGTTCTCGTTGGGCAACGAGCATTCGAGGACGAAGAGGCAGTCCTCGATCAGTTGCGAGGCCAGGTTCGCGGGTTGCAGAGCATCTGTCGAGGTGACGAGTCTGCCCAGCAGATTGCTTAGCCAGGAACCGAACAGTTGCGCCTGGGGTGACTTTAGCGGCGTCAGGGATAGACCTTCCAAGGCTTCGCTGGCGCAACGCTTGCCGAGTCGTTCAAGGTCAATCACCACGGCCACTTCGCGGTAGTTTTCCGGGGTGATCCAGGTATTGCGGCTTTGGCTGTCGAGCAGGTAGAGCGTGTTGCCGCTCATGTCGAAGCTGAACACCAGGGCGTTGGCGGGCGCCTGGAAAAATTGCTCGACGCGGGTGTTCATACGTTCCTCGTAAGCCACTACGCCGCCCAGCTCGGCATGCATGATGCGACCCTGAAAACGCCCGGCGGACATCTGCGCGTAGTGCTGTTCCCAGCCGGCGATAGCCGTCCTCTGCTGCTCTACATCAGAGGTGTGCAGAACCTTGATCGACACGGGTCAACCCTCCGATTCAGTGCGCTTGATTTAAAGGTTAATAGCTTTAACTAAATGCACCATATCAGTGCGCAATTTGCTGCGCAAGGTGGATAGAGTATGGGCGCTGTATTGAGCAATTATGCTGCACGGAATAGGACTTTAGAGTGCAAGAAAAAGTTGTACTGGGGGTCGTTTGTGAATTTATTGATAACTTTTATAACAAAAATACCTGGGGCGGTTTTTCTGCCATCTAACCGGAGTACAGCCTATGAAACTTCACCATGAAAACCCTCTCGCACGCCGCAGCCTGCTCAAGGCGGCCGGCAGTCTGGCCAGCACGATTGGCCTGATGGTACTGCTGGGCAACAGCACAGTGGCAGTCGCCGCAGAGTTGAAGGAAAGCATACCGAAGCGTATCGACAGCGAGCTGGTCATGCAGATCAACGTCAAGCTCGGCCCGGTGGAGGACATGGGCAAGGGCGCCGATGGTCACCGCATCAACTACCCGATCATCGGCGGCAGCTTCGTCGGTAAAGGCATGCGCGGCAGCGTGGTGCCCGGCGGTGCGGATATGGCTGTGGATCGCAACGATGGTGTGACCCTGATCGACGCCCTGTATCGGCTCAAAACCGATGACGGCCAGATCATCATCATTCACAACGCCGGCATCTGGCGCCTCAACGAGCAAGGCCTGGCCAAGCAGGCTAAGGGCATTGCGTTGGAGGACATGCTGGACAGTGATGCGTATTGCCGCACGGTGCCGTCGTTCAAGACCCAGCCGGGCAAGTACGCCTGGCTGAGCGACTCTATCTTCGTCGGCAGCATCGATTACCTCAGTGACAGCGAAGTGCTGATTGGCGTTTACCGGATCAATGGCGTCTGACCATCGCGGCATACCCACAGCCTGCGCCAGCCGGTTATGGATTAGTGAACAACAATAAGAATCGAGGTTTGCATGTTTAGCGCAAATAACCAGGTGGCGTCCTCGCTGCGCACCATCCTGCTCTGCTTTATCGTCGCCATTCTGGAAGGGCTCGATCTGCAAGCCGTCGGGGTAGCGGCGCCGGCCATGGCTGCTGCCTTCAAGCTGGACTCGGCGGCGTTGGGCTGGGTGTTTAGCGCCGGCCTGATCGGGCTGCTACCGGGGGCGATATTCGGTGGCTGGATGGCCGACCGTTTTGGCCGCAAGAAGGTGCTGATCGGCGCGGTGATTTTATTCGGCCTGTTTTCCTTGCTCACGGCCCATAGCGCCACCTATGAGCAGCTGCTCGCGGCGCGCCTGATCACCGGGCTGGGCATGGGCGCGGCGCTGCCCATCCTTATCGCTTTGTCATCCGAGGTAGCTAGCGCCGAGCTGCGCAATATGGCGGTTAGCCTGACCTACTGCGGTGTGCCACTGGGTGGGGCGGTGGCGGCCATGATCGGCATATTTTCCGTCTCGGGGGACTGGCGGCTGGTGTTCTATGTCGGCGGTGTGGCACCGCTGCTGATCGCCGTGCTGCTGATGCTCTGGCTGCCGGAGTCGCGGGCTCATCGTGGTCAGGCACTGGCGCTGGGCGAGACCACCCGCGAACTGCTCGGCGAGCACCGGCGTTTTGCCACTCTGCTGCTGTGGGGCAGCTGTTTCTGCACCCTGACCACTCTCTACATGCTGCTCAACTGGCTGCCGACCTTGTTGATCGAGCGCGGTCTGAGCCGCTTGGACACATCGGCGATCCAGGTGCTGTTCAATATCGGTGGCGTGGCCGGCTCGCTGCTGGCGGGGCGCCTGATGGACAAGGGCAGGGCGCTAATGGCGGTACTGCTGGCCTACCTGGGCATGTTCGCCGCACTGGCCGCACTGGGAATGGTGGAGCAACTCCAGGGCCTCTATATAGCTGGTATGGCGGCGGGTGCCTGTGCCGTTGGTGGTCAGCTGATTCTCTATGCCCTGGCGCCGAGCATTTACCCGGCGCAGGTACGTGCTACTGGCGTCGGCGTGGCGGTAGCGGTAGGGCGGCTCGGTTCGATGAGCGGGCCGCTGCTGGCTGGACAATTATTGGCTGCAGGGGTCGGCGTCGGTGGTCTGTTGTTTGCTGTATCGCCACTGGTGGCGATAGCCGCTGTCACTGCCGCGACCTTGCTGACCCAGGACCGGCGCGGGTTGCCTGTCGCAGCCTGAATAATGAGCAACACATCTTCAGTACCCTGGATGTCGCCAGATTGGCGGGTTTTGGTTACGCGGTCAGCGGCGGGATATGAGGCGTATCTGGCTAGGTGGCTGGGCAGTTTTTAGTCGCCAGCAGTGTTTCTATACCGATGGATAGCAAAAGCCCGAGCCGGGCAACGGTTCGGGCTTTTGCTTGTGTGCATGAAGAAGTCGAAGCCTACGCGGATTCAATGTTTTCGTAGGGCAGTCCGACATAGTTCTCCGCAATGGTTTTGCGCCCGGCTTCGGAGCCGACAAAATAGTCCAATTCGGTTTGCTGCATGCGCTGGCTGAAGGCGTCGGTGCCGGGGAATTTGTGCAGCATCGAGGTCATCCACCAGGAGAAGCGCTCGGCTTTCCAGATGCGCTTGAGGCACACCGCCGAGTAGCGTTCCAGCAGGTCGCTGCGGCCTTCGCGATAGACTTTGAGCAGGATGCGGTACAGCGTGCTGACGTCGCTGGCCGCCAGGTTCAGGCCCTTGGCGCCGGTGGGTGGGACGATATGCGCGGCGTCGCCGACCAGAAACAGGTGGCCATATTGCATGGGTTCGACCACATAGCTGCGCAGTGGCGCAATGCTCTTTTCGATGGAGGGCCCGGTGATCAGGCGCGCCGCGGTCTCTTCCGGCAAGCGGCTTTTCAGCTCGTCCCAGAAGCGCTGATCGGACCAGTCCTCGACTTTCTCCTCGCTACCCACCTGCACGTAATAACGAGTGCGGGTCGGCGAGCGCATGCTGCACAGGGCGAAACCGCGTTCGTGGTTGGCGTAGATAAGTTCCTCGTTGACCGGCGGGGTGTCGGCCAGCACACCGAGCCAGCCGAAGGGATAGACCCGCTCGAATTCCTTGAGCACGCCCTGCGGGATCGACTGACGCGACACGCCGTGGAAGCCATCGCAGCCAGCGATGTGGTCGCAGTCCAGGCGCACGGTTGCACCGTTATGGGTAAAGCTGACATGTGGCCGTTCGCCCTTGAGCTCGTGCAACTGGGCGTCGGTCACGTTGTACAGGGTAATGCCGCCGCTAGCCTTGCGGGCCTCCATCAGGTCTCGGGTGACTTCGGTCTGGCCGTAGATCATCACCGTCTTGCCGCCTGTCAGCGCGTGCAGGTCGATACGTTCACGGCGGCCATCGAATGCCAGCTCGAAACCGTCATGAACCAGGCCGTCCTGGTCCATGCGTTCACTCACATCGGCCTCGCGCAGCAGGTCAACCATGCCCTGTTCCAGCACACCGGCGCGGATACGGCTGAGCACATAATCGGGGCTCTTGCGTTCGATAATGATGTTGTCGATACCGGCTTTAAGCAGTAGCTGACCGAGCAGCAGGCCGGATGGGCCAGCGCCGATGATGGCGACTTGAGTCTTCATTGTTATTGTCCTTGGGTTACATAGGGTGTTGATTGGATCTCCTGTATTTTTGGTGGATAGACTTCGGCTTTGAAGGCACTATTCGATTATCTTTCTGGATTTTTCGAGTGTTGTTGTGTGATGCATAAGCCTCCTGTCACAGCGGTGCCGGTGTTCAAACTGTACGGTGAAACCACCGCTTGGCCGACGCCGGACCTGATTCACTGCGAATCCATTCCCGAACGCAGTCGTCTGCACGACTGGGAAATAAAACCCCACCGGCATGGCGATCTGGTGCAGCTGCTGTATGTGCAGGGCGGCAGCGCCGAGCTGGAAGTGGAGGGCGTGGTCAACCGCGTGCAACAACCTGCGTTGCAGGTGGTACCAGCGCTCAGCGTGCATGGTTTTCGCTTTTCTCAGGAGATCCAGGGCCATGTGCTGAGCCTTGCTCTACCGTTGGTGGAGCAACTCGGTACAGTGCTCGACAGCCCGCCGCTGGCGCGCGCCGCCTGTTACCCAGTGGGTGAGCAACAACGCTATCTGGACGCCTTGTTCGACTCGATAGCCGAGGAGTACAGCAGCCAGCAGCCGGGGCGTGAGCTGATGTTGCAGTCGCTGATCAGTGCCTTGCTGGTGTGGGTCGGGCGCCGCTCGCTGGCCCTTGAGCATGCCGAGGCGCAGAGCCCGGACCGTGGCCGCGAACACCTGCAACGCTTTACCCGCCTGCTGGAAATACACTTTCGCGAGCACCGGCCTATCGAGCAGTACGCTGTCGAATTGGGCATCAGTGCTGCGCACCTGAATGCCTTGTGTAGGCGGTTGGCTGGGCAGTCGGCCTTGCAGCTGATCAACCAGCGCTTGTTGCTGGAGGCCAAGCGCTGCCTGGTGTACACCGCGATGACCATCAATCAGGTATCGGACAGCCTGGGCTTTTCCGAGCCGGCGTATTTTTCCCGTTTCTTCAAGCGCGGCAGTGGGCTGTCGCCCAAGGCCTTCCGTCTGCAGCGTTAAGCCAACCAGCCACTAGTTTGCCCTATCCATAACCATTTCTTTGTCTGAGTGGCCTGCTTGGCGTTAGGCTTGTGGCTCACCATTCGTTACAGGTTCGCCGTGAATATCGACAACCGCATCAAGTTTCGCCACCTGCTGTGCTTTCTCGAAGTGGCGCGCCAGGGCAGCCTGGCGCGTGCTGCCGAGGTCTTGGCGATCAGCCAGCCGGCGGTGTCGAAGACCCTCAAGGAACTGGAGGAAGTCCTCGCCACCCGCTTATTCGACCGTAGCAAGCAGGGCGTCGTGCCAACCGCGGCCGGGCTGGCCTTTATGCGCTACGCCGGGCCTAGCGTGCTGGCCTTGCGTGAGGGTGTGCGCAGCTTGCGCAGCGGCGAACATGAGGCCGGGGTGGTGCGCCTCGGCGTGTTGTCGACGGTGGAAAGCTCGCTGCTGCCGGATGTGGTGCGACGCTTGCACCAGCAGCACGCGGCCCTAGTGGTCAGCGTGGTTACCGGGCCCAGTGCCCATCTGCTTGATCAGTTGCGGGTCGGCGCGTTGGACCTAGTGGTCGGGCGTATGACCGATAGCCCGCAGATTGAGGGGCTGAGCTTCGAGCATCTGTACAGCGAATCGATGGTGCTGGTGGTGCGTCCCGGTCATGCCTTGCTGCAGGCGGATCTGCAGGACCGTAGCCAGCTGGGCGACTATCCGGTGGTGTTGCCGCTGGCCGGCACCACCATTCGCCGCTATGCCGACAGCCTTTATGTGCAGTGCGGCATCGTCATGCCGCAGCAGCGCCTGGAAACTCTCTCGGTCGCCCTAAGCCGGCGCTACGTGCAGCGCAGCGATGCGGTATGGATCGCCCCGCAGGATGCCGTGCGCCAGGACCTGGCACGCGGCGAGCTGTCTGAACTGGATATTGGCCTGCGTGAACCCGGCGGCTCGGTGGGCATCTGCAGCAACCCCACGGCGGCACTTTCGCTGGCGGCGCAGTGGTGCTGCGAGGCCTTGCGCGAGGCGGCGGCGGATTATCGTGAAGGGCTTAATCCATAACTTATAGGTTATGGATGATGACGATTTTTTCAATTTTCAGTCGCATGACTCTGGTTGAGACTGGCTGCCAAGCCTGTACCCATTCCAATTAAGAGGAGATCGACATGCCCGACGCGCAGAATAGCCGCTTCGTCATTCGCGACCGTAACTGGCACCCTAAGGCTTTCACCCCCGACTACAAAACCTCGATTGCCCGCTCGCCGCGCCAGGCGCAGGTCAGCATCCCGCAGTCGATCTCGGAAACCAGCGGGCCGGATTTTTCTCATTTGAAAATGGGCCAGCACGACAACGACCTGCTACTCAACTTCAACAACGGCGGCCTGCCGGTGGGGGAGCGCATCATCGTCGCTGGGCGGGTAATGGACCAGTACGGCAAGCCGATCCCGCATACCCTGGTGGAGATGTGGCAGGCCAACGCTGGTGGCCGCTACCGCCACAAGAACGACCGTTACCTGGCACCGCTCGACCCCAACTTTGGCGGCGTTGGCCGCGCCCTGACCAACAGTCAGGGTTATTACAGTTTCCGCACCATCAAGCCCGGGCCGTACCCCTGGCGCAACGGCCCGAATGACTGGCGCCCGGCGCATATCCACGTCTCCATCAGTGGTCCGTCGATTTCCACTCGCCTGATAACCCAACTGTATTTCGAAGGTGACCCGCTGATTGCGATGTGTCCGATCGTCAAGTCGATCGCCAACCCGGACGCGGTGCAGAGCCTGATCGCCAAGCTCGATATGAGCGCAGCCAATCCCATGGATTGCCTGGCCTATCGCTTCGACATCGTGCTGCGCGGGCAGCGTCAAACTCACTTTGAAAACCGCTGAGGAGTAACTGAACATGCCTACCCAACTGCTCCCGGAAACCCCTTCGCAAACTGCCGGCCCCTTCGTACACATCGGCCTGGCCCTGGAGGCCGCCGGTAACCCGAGCCGCCCTCAGGAAATCTGGAATCAGATGGCCAAACCCGGCGCGCCGGGCGAGCACATCACCCTGATCGGCAATGTTTACGACGGCAACGGCCACCTGGTGCGCGACTCCTTTGTGGAGTTCTGGCAGGCCGACCACCAAGGTCAGTACGACGCCGAATTCAACCTGGAAAAACCCTTCAACAGCTTCGGGCGCACGGCCACCACCTTCGATGCCGGTGGCTGGATGCTGCACACCATTAAGCCGGGCGTGGTGAGCAACGCCGCTGGCGTGCCGATGGCGCCGCATATCAACGTCTCGTTGTTTGCCCGTGGCATCAATATTCACCTACAAACCCGCCTGTATTTTGCCGACGAAGCTGAGGCCAATGCCAAGGATCCGGTGCTCAACCTGATCGAACAGCCGCAGCGCCGCGAGACCTTATTAGCCTATCCCTGCGAGGTGGACGGCAAACCGGCTTATCGTTTCGACATGCGCATCCAAGGTGACGGTGAAACGGTGTTCTTCGACTTCTAGTGGGATCCAGCCGCGCGTGCGACATAGCGCAAGACTGGGAAATGGCGGCTGGGCTCTATTGGATCTGTAAGTTGTCGGTGGGATTGGTAGCGGCACCACATCTGGCGCATGAGCTAGAGAGGTGAATTGCGATTATCGAACCATGGTTCGATAATCGCTCAGCACTTCGTAACACCATCCCCCTCGCAGCTATGCACAGGACAAAAATAATGAGCGAAGAATCGCCTCTGCCACTGTCGACCCTGGCACCGCCGATCGTGGCTTCGCCGGCTAAACGCATCGAAGCATTGACCGGCGACCCTAACTTTATGACCTCGCTGGCCCGCGGCCTTGCGGTGATTCACGCCTTCCAAGAGCGCAAGCGTCACCTGACCATTGCGCAGATCAGCCACCGCACCGAGATTCCCCGCGCCGCCGTGCGCCGTTGCTTGCACACGCTGATGAAACTGGGCTACGCCACCACTGACGGGCGCACCTATTCGCTGCTGCCCAAGGTGCTCACCCTCGGCCATGCTTACCTGTCGTCGACGCCGCTGGCAGTCACCGCTCAGCCGATCCTCGACCGCATCAGCGAGCAGTTGCACGAGGCCTGTTCCATGGCCACCCTGGAAGGCGATGAGATTCTCTACATCGCCCGTTCGGCGACACCGCAGCGCCTGATCTCGGTTGACCTCAGCGTCGGCAGCCGGTTGCCGGCTTATTGCACCTCCATGGGCCGCATTCTCCTCGCCGGTCTCGATGACCTGGCCCTGGACGATTACCTGGAGCACGCCGACCTGCAGGTGAAGACCAGCCGCACCATCCACACCGTTGAAGGCCTGCGCGCCAATATCGCCGAGATCCGCCAGCAGGGTTGGGTGATCATCGACCAGGAACTGGAGATGGGGCTGCGTTCGGTAGCCGTGCCGCTGAAGGATTCTGCTGGCCAGGTATTGGCGGCTCTCAATGTAGGAACGCATGCCGGGCGAGTGACGCGTAAAGAGTTGGAGTCGCGATTTCTCCCGATTCTGTTAGCTGCCAGTCATGAGCTGAGTTCGCTGTTGTTTCATTAAGCTGTGAAGCTGCGCGAGGTGGTTGAGCATGCATTGCATATCGTTCGATTATCGAACGGATAGTCGATAATCGGATTGTTTGGAGGGCATGCCAGCGTTAACGTCTTTGTCATCCAGCGCATCTGTGCGCTATGGCAAACGACGAGAACCACCATGGCTGAAATCCTCACTCTGCGCGAAGCCATCCAGCGCTTCGTTCACGACGGCGATAGCATCGCCCTCGAAGGCTTCACTCACCTGATCCCGACTGCCGCGTCCCACGAAATCATCCGCCAGGGGCGCAAGGATCTGACCCTGATCCGCATGACCCCGGATCTGGTCTATGACCTGCTGATCGGTGCCGGCTGTGCGAAGAAGCTGATCTTCTCCTGGGGCGGCAACCCCGGCGTGGGTTCGCTGCACCGTCTGCGTGACGCGGTGGAGAAGGGCTGGCCGCAGCCGCTGCAGATCAGCGAGCATAGCCACGCCGCCATGGCCAACGCCTATGTGGCCGGTGCCTCCGGCCTGCCATTTGCAGTGCTGCGCGGCTATCAGGGTTCGGATCTGCTCAAGGTCAAT
Source organism: Pseudomonas sp. EA_35y_Pfl2_R5 (assembly GCF_963970805.1). NCBI lineage: Bacteria > Pseudomonadati > Pseudomonadota > Gammaproteobacteria > Pseudomonadales > Pseudomonadaceae > Pseudomonas > Pseudomonas sp. EA_35y_Pfl2_R5. Next base: position 125,840 of record NZ_CAXAOW010000011.1, read on the forward strand.
CCGGACATCAAGTTTATCCAGTGCCCCTTCACGGGCGAGCAACTGGCCGCCGTGCCCAGCGTGCGTCCAGATGTCACCGTGATCCACGCGCAGAAGGCCGACCGCAAGGGCAATGTGCTGATCCAGGGCATCCTCGGTGTGCAGAAGGAGGCGGCCTTGGCGGCCAAACGCTGCATCGTCACGGTCGAAGAAATCGTCAACGAGCTGAATGCACCGATGAACGCCTGTGTGCTGCCAGGCTGGGCGCTGAGCGCCGTGTGCCTGGTGCCAGGCGGCGCGCATCCGTCTTACGCCCACGGTTACTACGAGCGCGACAACCGCTTCTACCAGGCCTGGGACCCGATCGCCCGCGACCGCGAAACCTTCAGCGCTTGGATCGACACCTACATCCGCGGCACCGCCGATTTCGCTGCCTATCAGGCCAAGCTTCAGGAGGCCAACTAATGAGCGCCTACAGCACCAATGAAATGATGACCGTGGCCGCCTCGCGCCGTCTCGGCAACAGCGACGTGACCTTCGTCGGCATCGGCCTGCCGTCCAAGGCCGCCAACCTGGCGCGCCTGACCCACGCCCCGGACGTGACCCTGATTTACGAATCTGGCCCGATCGGTGCCAAACCCAGCGTGCTGCCACTGTCCATCGGCGACGGCGAACTGGCCGAGACCGCCGACACCGTGGTGCCCACCGGCGAGATCTTCCGCTACTGGCTGCAGGGCGGGCGCATCGACGTCGGCTTCCTCGGCGCGGCCCAGGTCGACAAGTTCGGCAATATCAACACCACCGTGATCGGCGACTACCACAACCCGAAAGTGCGCCTGCCGGGTGCCGGCGGCGCGCCGGAGATCGCCGGCAGCGCGAAGAAGGTGTTTATCATCCTCAAGCAGGGCCACCGCACCTTCGTCGACAAGCTGGCCTTTATCACCTCGGTCGGCCATGGCGAAGGCGGCGAGCATCGCCAGCAGCTGGGCCTGCCCGGCGCCGGCCCGGTGGCGATCATCACCGACCTGTGCATCATGGAACCGGAAGCCGGCAGCAAGGAATTTGTGGTCACCTCGATCCATCCGGGCGTGAGCCGCGAACAGATCATCGCCGCCACCGGCTGGCCGATCCGCTTCGCCGATCAGGTGGCCGAGACAGAAGTACCGCAGGCCTTTGAGCTGGAAGCGCTGCGCGCTCTGGAAGCGCGTACTGCAGCGGCCCACGGCCAGGCCGGGGGTGAGGAATGAGCCGCGAGGTATTTATCTGCGACGCCATCCGCACCCCGATCGGCCGCTTCGGCGGCGGTTTGGCAGCGGTGCGCGCCGACGACCTGGCGGCCATCCCGCTCAAGGCTCTGCTCGAACGCAACCCGCAGCTCGATCAACTGGCCATCGACGAAGTCTTTATGGGCTGCGCCAACCAGGCCGGCGAAGACAACCGCAACGTCGCGCGCATGGCTTTGCTGCTGGCCGGCCTGCCGGAAAGCATTCCGGGGGTAACCCTCAATCGCCTCTGCGCCTCGGGCATGGACGCGGTGGGCACCGCCTTCCGCGCCATCGCCAGTGGCGAGATGGAGCTGGCCCTGGCCGGCGGCGTCGAGTCGATGTCGCGGGCGCCCTATGTGATGGGCAAGGCCGATAGCGGCTTCTCTCGTGGGCAAAAAATCGAAGACACCACCATCGGCTGGCGCTTTATCAACCCGCTGATGAGGGCGCAGTACGGCGTCGATGCCATGCCGCAGACTGCCGACAACGTGGCCGATGATTACCAGGTCAGCCGCGCCGACCAGGACGCCTTTGCCTTGCGCAGCCAGCAGCGTGCCGGGCGTGCTCAGGCCGAGGGCTACTTCGCCGAGGAAATCGTTGCGGTAGTGATCAAGGGCAAGAAGGGCGACAGCGTGATTGAGGCGGACGAACATCTGCGTCCCGACACCTCGCTGGAAACACTGAGCAAACTCAAGCCGGTGAATGGCGAGGGCAAGACCGTCACCGCCGGCAATGCCTCGGGGGTCAATGACGGCGCCGTGGCGTTGATCCTGGCCTCTGCCGAGGCAGTACAGAAATATGGGTTGACCGCTCGCGCCAAGGTGCTGGGCATGGCCAGTGCCGGCGTGGCGCCGCGAGTGATGGGCATCGGCCCGGTGCCGGCGGTGTGCAAGCTGCTCGACCGACTGAAAATGAGCATCCATGACTTCGACGTAATCGAACTCAACGAAGCCTTCGCCGCCCAGGGCCTGGCCGTGACCCGCGAGCTGGGCCTGGCCGACGACAGCAGCAAGGTCAACCCTAATGGCGGTGCCATCGCCCTCGGCCACCCGCTGGGTGCCAGTGGCGCGCGCCTGGTGCAGACTGCACTGCATCAACTGGAGAAATCCGGCGGGCGTCTGGGGCTGGCGACCATGTGTGTTGGCGTTGGTCAGGGCCTGGCGTTGGCCATCGAACGCGTTTAATTGAAATTTGCGCCCTCGTTAAGGGGCGCAAACAAGCGACTGCGCCTTTGCACGACGGACTCACCTGATAATCCCCAGGGTCTCGGAAACCCGATTACCAAGCGAGCCCGTCGTGCAAAGGCTGGTCGTGCGCCGCTCACTGCTATAAAACGAATATTCCTTCTGATCTGCGGAGCATCGGCTTGAACAGCCCGAGCAACCAACTCTTCGACGCCTATTTCACTGCGCCTGCCATGCGCGCGATCTTTTCCGATCACGGCCGGGTGCAGGGCATGCTGGATTTCGAGGCCGCCCTGGCGCGTGCCGAGGCCAGCAGCGGTCTGATCCCGCAGGCGGCCGTGCAAGCCATCGCCAACGCCTGCCAGGCTGAGCGTTATGATTTTGCCGAACTGGCCCAGGCCATTGTCACCGCCGGCAACTCGGCCATCCCGCTGGTCAAGGCGCTGGGTAAGCAGGTTGCGGCGCACAGCGCCGAGGCCGAGCGCTACGTGCATCTGGGTGCCACCAGCCAGGACGCTATGGACAGTGGCCTGATCCTGCAACTGCGCGCGGCCATCGCCCTGCTCGAGCAGGACCTGGCGCAACTGGCGGCGGCCCTGGCCGTGCAGGCCGAGCGCCACGCCGATACCCCGCTGGCCGGGCGCACCTGGCTGCAGCACGCTACCCCGGTGACCCTTGGCATGAAGCTGGCCGGCGTGCTTGGTGCCATCACTCGCCATCGCCAGCGCTTGGCTGAACTCAAACCGCGTCTGCTGGTGCTGCAGTTCGGTGGCGCCTCCGGCAGTCTGGCTGCGCTGGGCGAGCTGGCCTGGCCGGTGAGCGAAGCCCTGGCCATTGAGCTTGGCCTGCAACTGCCCGAGCAGCCCTGGCATACCCAACGCGACCGTTTAGTTGAATTCGCCAGCCTGCTCGGCCTGCTCGCCGGCAGCCTGGGCAAGTTTGGCCGCGACCTCAGCCTGCTAATGCAGACCGAGGCCGGCGAAGTCTTCGAGCCAGCCGCACCGGGCAAGGGTGGCTCCTCAACCATGCCGCACAAGCGCAATCCGGTCAGTGCTGCTGTGTTGATCGGCGCCGCCACCCGCGCGCCGGGTCTCGTCGCGACCATGTTCAGTGCCATGCCGCAGGAGCACGAGCGCAGCCTGGGCCTGTGGCACGCCGAATGGGACACCCTGCCGGAGTTGTGCTGCCTGGTCTCCGGCGCGCTGCAGCAGGCACTGCTGCTGGTGCCAGGCCTGGAAGTGGATTCTGCGCGCATGCGCAGCAACCTCGACCTGACGCAAGGCCTGGTGCTGGCCGAGGCGGTGAGCATCGCTCTGGCTCAACGTATTGGCCGCGACGCCGCCCACCATCTGCTCGAACAGTGCTGCAAGCAAGCCGTGCGCGAGGGCGTACACCTGCGTCAGGTGCTCGGCACAAATGCCGAGGTCAGCGCGCAACTGTCCGCCGCCGAGCTGGATTGTCTGCTTGATCCGGCCCTCTACCTCGGCCAGGCCCGCCGCTGGGTCGAGCGCGCCGTGGCCGAACACCAGAATTTTTCGAATTAGGAGTTTTTTATGCCCGCCGTACAGCTCGCCGATGGCGAACTTTTTTACAGTCTCGAAGGCCCCGTGGCTGCGCCGGTGCTGGTGCTGTCCAACTCGCTGGGTACTGATCTGCACATGTGGGATGCGCAAGTGGCGGCCTTCGCCGAGCACTTTCGCGTCTTAAGTTACGACACCCGTGGTCATGGCCAGTCGTTGGTCACCGACGGCCTCTACAGCATCGAGCAGAACGGCCGCGACGTGCTGGCCCTGCTGGATGCGCTGGATATTGCCAAGGCGCATTTCTGCGGCCTGTCCATGGGCGGTTTGATCGGCCAGTGGCTGGCGATCAACGCGCCAGCGCGCATCCAGCGCCTGGTGCTGTGCAATACCGCAGCGAAAATCGGCAGCCCGGAGGTGTGGAACCCGCGCATCGAAACCGTGTTGCGCGACGGCCAGGCCGCCATGCTGGCGCTGCGTGATGCTTCGATTGCGCGCTGGTTCACCCCTGAGTTTGCCGTGGCCGAACCGAAGCGGGTCGAACCGGTGGTCGGTATGCTGGCCGCCACTTCGCCGCAAGGCTATGCCGCCAACTGCGCGGCGGTGCGCGACGCCGACTTCCGTGAGCAGGTCGCCAACATCAAAGCACCGACCCTGATCGTCTGCGGCACGGCCGATGTGGTGACTACCCCCGAGCATGGCCGTTTTATGCAGGAACGCATCCGTGGTGCCGAGCTGGTCGAGTTCCACGCCGCGCACCTATCCAACGTCGAAAGCGGTGAGCCGTTCACCCGTCGTGTGCTGGACTTCCTCTGCGCCTGATCGACCTTGTACTTATTTACGGAGCCAGAAATGGACGAAAAACAACGCTATGAAGCCGGCATGCAGGTACGCCGTGCAGTACTCGGCGACGCCCATGTTGACCGCAGCCTGCAACACCTGACGCCGTTCAACGAGGAGTTCCAGGAAATGATCACCCGGCATGCCTGGGGCGATATTTGGACCCGTCCCGGCCTGCCGCGCCACACCCGCAGCCTGATCACCATCGCCATGCTGATCGGCATGAACCGCGAAGGCGAACTGCGCCTGCACCTCAAGGCGGCGAAGAACAACGGCGTGACCCGCGATGAGATCAAGGAAGTGCTGATGCAGAGCGCGATCTACTGCGGCATCCCGGCGGCCAACGCCACCTTCCACCTGGCCGAGGAGGTGTGGGACGAGCTGGGCGTGGAGTCGCTTCTCTGAAGGCTGAATCCAGAGCCATTTTTTTGGGATCGGCCAATATGAGAGTTATCTGGAGCAGGTTGCTTTGCGTGTCCGAAAAACTCGCTCATAGAGCAAAGCTCTAACGCAGGTTCTAACCAGCCGGTGGGAGCTGGTTGGAAATCAGGATCTTCATTTCCCTTCCAAAACTCTGCCATACGGCCCAACTGGTCATTCGTTGCGATTGAACCGAAGTCCAGGCTGTCATGCACAACGATTACTTCCCCACGCGTTGGATAGATTCTGGTTTGGTATCCCGGATTGAATCTAGGGCGAAGCAGGCTTTTTATGAGCGTGGCGAACAGGTGCTTCAACATGATGGATTCCTCGACTTGAATGTCCCCTTAAATGGGGGAGGCCAGATTGGTCTGGCATTTCTAGTTTCCAATCATTCTGAAAACTGCAAGTCGAGGACGGGGAGGGCATCGGATCAGAAATACGTAGGCTCTATGGATCAGTCGGCCGCCGTTTATATGTCATGCATTAATATTAGTGGTACGAAAGTGGTACGTTCTTTTGTTATGCAGCTTGTAGTTCAATTAAATTGTGGCTTTCAGGGTAAATCAGTCCGATCCATCATCGGCGCTACGGAGAAGCGCCGAGAAAGCGTGGCTGGGGGTGTGTTGGCGGTAAGTGCAGAGTTTTCGGGCATCGGAGTCTGTCTAATTGACGGCAGGCGCAGGGGCGACGGTCGTGATTCGGTGGCTGTGCCTGGTGTGGGCAGTGTCGGTGCAATGCCCGGCAGTTTATCAGCCCGGAGAGGATTTTCGCTTTTGCACATGACTTGGCCGGCATTGGCAGGCAAATCTGGCATTTTGTGCGGATGGGTTGGGTCACCGGCACTTCATCGTTATGCTCTGCGCCACAAACAAGTCGGTGGGTAAGTGATGTTTCAGTCTGTGCGCGTAGTAAAGCTTCTGCCGGTTGCCCTGTTATGTCTGCTCGGTGCCTGCGCCAGTGGGCCGCAGCTGCTGCCTGAGACCAAGCGCTTGCCCGAGCGGGTCGAGTTGGCCGATGTGCCGTTCTTTCAACTCAGTGATGCCCAGGGCGGGCCTTCGGCGTTGGCGGCGCTGCTCAATCATCACGGGGTGATCAGTAGCCCGGGTCTGGTGGATGAGCGCATGCAGCAATTGGCCAAAGAGCAGAGCACGCAAGCCGGGCTTGAGGCGGTGGCGCGCTCTTATGATCTACTGGTTTACCCTTTGCCCGGTAATTTGGATGCGCTGATGCAGCAGGTATCCGCAGGGCATCCGGTGCTGGTGATGCAGGATCGGCTGTTTGGTGGGCCGGGTTCGCAGTTTGCGTTGCTAGTCGGTTATGACCAGCGCGAACGCACGTTGGTAATGCGTTCGGGCAATACCCGGCGCTGGTACACCAGTTTTGCCAGTTTCGACGATGCCTGGGAGGAGGCCGGGCGTTGGGCTGTATTGATTCAGCCGACCAATCAATTGCCTGCGCAACCCCTTGAGCGAGTCTGGTTGCAGGCTGCCCGTGATCTGCAGCAGCAAGGCCGAGGCGCTGCGGCGCAGCGAGCGTTGCGCACGGCCCGTCAGGTTTGGCCGGATGCCGCGCTGTAACGGCGTTCAGCAATGACTTAAGTCAGAACGCAAAACGGCACCTTAGAGGTGCCGTTTCTGTTTGTGGCGCTGGTTTTAGATGCCCAGCTTGTCACGCAAGGTGTAATACCAGGCGCCCAGTGCGCTGAATGGCACTTGGAACATCCGCCCGCCCGGGAATGGATAGTGCGGCAGGTCGGCGAAGGCGTCGAAGCGTTCGGCCTGACCGCGCAGGGCTTCGGCCAAGATTTTGCCGGCCAGGTGAGTATAAGTTACGCCGTGGCCGCTGCAGCCTTGTGAGTAGTAGATGTTGTCGCCGAGGCGGCCGACTTGCGGCAGGCGCGACAGGGTCAGCAGGAAGTTGCCGGTCCAGGCGTAGTCGATCTTCACATCCTTCAACTGCGGGAAGGCCTTGAGCATCTTCGGGCGAATGATCGCTTCGATGTTTGCCGGGTCGCGTGCGCCGTAGACCACGCCGCCGCCAAAGATCAGGCGGTTATCACCGCTAAGGCGGTAGTAATCGAGCAAGTAGTTGCAGTCTTCTACGCAGTAGTCCTGCGGCAGCAGGCTCTTTGCCAATTCGGCGGATAACGGCTCAGTAGTAATCACCTGAGTGCCGCATGGCATCGACTTGGCCGACAGTTCGGGAATCAGGTTGCCTAAGTAGGCGTTACCAGCCACTACTACGAACTTGGCTTTGATTCGGCCGTTGGGCGTGTGCACAACGGGATTGGCACCGCGCTCAATGCGGATAGCCGGAGATTGCTCGTAAATGACTCCTCCGAGCGATTCGACAGCCGCGGCTTCGCCCAATGCCAGGTTGAGCGGGTGGATGTGACCGCCACTCATATCTAGCATGCCGCCGGCATAAATGTCGGTGCCGACAACTTCTTGTATACGCTTGGCGTCCATCAGTTCCAGCTGGGTATGGCCGTAGCGCTCCCAAAGCTTTTTCTGCGACTCCAGGTGTTTCATATGCTTGGGGGTGTTGGCCGCGAATACGCCACCATCCTTAAGGTCGCACTGGATGTTGTACTTGGCGATACGCTCGCGAATGATCCTACCGCCTTCGAATGCCATGTCGCCCAGCAGTTTTGCCTGCTTGGGGCCGACGCTGCGTTCGATCACATCAATGTCGCGGCTATAACTGTTAACGATCTGGCCGCCATTGCGCCCTGATGCACCGAAGCCGACCTTGGCCGCTTCGACGATGCTGACTTTAAAGCCGTTTTCGAGCAGGGCGATGGCCGTGGACAGGCCGGTGTAACCTGCGCCGACTATGCACACGTCAGTCTCGACTTCACCATTCAATTCCGGGCGCGCTGGTACCGGATTGGCGGAGGCCGCGTAGTAGGATTGTGGATAAGCTGTGTGCGCCATTTTGCAACCTCTGTTCTTTATTTTTTACGAATGGGCAGATGCTACCTGAGTTGAAAATGCCCGGCTAGTGGCCTGTGTGAAATATTAAACGCGCCATGAAACAGTAAAAAATTCAGTTATTCAGGCAGTTAGCGCAAAAAATAGGTTGACAGTTTTTTGCGTGACCGTAGAATGCGCACCCATCGTAGGCACGTAGCTCAGTTGGTTAGAGCACCACCTTGACATGGTGGGGGTCGTTGGTTCGAGTCCAATCGTGCCTACCAGATTTGGTAGAAAAAGGGTCGCTTAGGCGGCCCTTTTTTATTGGGTTCTTGCCAGTAGGCCAGGCTTTCTGCAAGCATCCGTGCGGTAAATCGCTGTTTAAAACCTCCAGTGACCCCGGTTCGGTTTTTGGTTGGCTGAAAAGCTCCCGCCACTGTATGGCAGGTATACCGCTGAATCGCTTACTGGCTCATCCCAACCCATGTGGCCTTTGGTAGAGGTCACCACTAGGAGAGGAGGCGCCATGCCCATCATTACTCTTCCCGACGGCAGTCAGCGTTCGTTCGATCACTCGGTATCTGTGCTCGAGGTGGCGCAATCTATTGGTGCTGGCCTGGCTAAAGCCACGGTAGCTGGCAAGGTCAATGGCAAGCTGGTTGATGCCTGTGACCTGATTGATAGCGACGCAACCCTGCAAATCATTACGCCAAAAGATCAGGAAGGCCTGGAAATCATTCGCCACTCCTGCGCGCATTTGATTGGTCATGCGGTCAAGCAGTTGTTTCCCACTGCCAAGATGGTGATCGGTCCGGTCATTGAAGAAGGCTTCTACTACGACATCGCATCTGAGCGTCCTTTCACTCTAGATGATGTGGCGGCAATCGAGCAGCGGATGCAGCAGCTGATCGAGAAGGACTATGACGTCATCAAGAAAGTGACGCCGCGCGCCGAAGTTATTGATGTCTTCACTGCCCGTGGTGAGGAATACAAGCTGCGTCTGGTTGAAGATATGCCGGATGAGCAGGCTATGGGTCTGTACTACCACGAAGAATACGTCGACATGTGCCGCGGTCCGCACGTGCCGAATACGCGCTTCCTCAAGGCATTCAAACTGACCAAGCTCTCCGGTGCCTACTGGCGCGGCGATGCCAAGAACGAGCAATTGCAGCGCGTTTACGGCACTGCCTGGGCTGATAAGAAGCAGTTGGCGGCCTATATCCAACGCATTGAAGAGGCTGAGAAGCGCGATCACCGTAAGATCGGCAAGCGTCTGAATCTGTTTCACACCCAGGAAGAAGCGCCGGGCATGGTGTTCTGGCACCCCAATGGCTGGGCTCTTTATCAGGTGCTGGAGCAGTACATGCGTGGCGTGCAGCGCGAGCATGGCTATCTCGAGATCAAGACCCCGCAGGTGGTCGATCGCTCGCTGTGGGAGAAGTCCGGGCACTGGGCAAACTACGCCGAGAACATGTTCACCACTGAGTCGGAAAGTCGTGATTACGCGATCAAGCCGATGAACTGCCCGTGTCACGTGCAAGTGTTCAATCAGGGGCTTAAGAGCTACCGCGAGTTGCCGATGCGTCTGGCCGAGTTCGGTGCTTGTCACCGAAATGAGCCGTCCGGTGCGCTGCACGGCATCATGCGTGTGCGTGGCTTTACTCAGGATGACGCGCATATCTTCTGTACCGAAGAGCAGATGCAGGCTGAGTCGGCAGACTTTATCAAGTTGACTCAGGCTGTTTACGCTGATTTTGGCTTTACCGATATTCAGCTCAAGCTCTCCACGCGTCCGGATAAGCGTGTGGGTTCGGATGATTTGTGGGATCGTGCCGAGGCAGCGTTGGCGGCGGCGCTCGATAGCGCTGGGCTGGCTTATGATCTGCAGCCGGGTGAGGGTGCCTTCTACGGGCCGAAGATCGAGTTCTCACTGAAGGACTGCCTGGGTCGTGTCTGGCAGTGTGGTACCTTGCAGCTCGACTTTAACTTGCCGGTGCGGTTGGGGGCGGAGTACGTCAGTGAGGACAATAGCCGTAAGCATCCGGTGATGCTGCACCGTGCGATTCTCGGTTCGTTTGAACGCTTTATCGGTATTTTGATCGAGCACTACGAGGGTGCGTTCCCGGCTTGGTTGGCGCCGACCCAGGCCGTGGTAATGAATATCACGGACAAGCAGGCCGATTTTGCCCTCGAAGTGGAAAAATCGCTCAATCAAAGCGGTTTTCGTGCCAAGTCTGACTTGAGGAACGAGAAGATAGGCTTTAAAATCCGCGAGCATACTTTGCTCAAGGCTCCCTATCTCTTGGTTATCGGAGATCGGGAGGTCGAGACGAAAACTGTCGCTGTGCGTACCCGTGAAGGTGCTGATCTGGGCTCCATGCCCGTCACTCAATTCGTTGAACTTCTCGCGCAAGCGGTTTCCCGGCGTGGTCGCCAAGATTTGGAGTAATCATTATTAAGCGTGAAATGAGACAAGATAAGCGAGCTGCACCGAAGGCCCCGATCAACGAGAATATCTCGGCACGCGAGGTTCGGTTAATTGGCGCTGAGGGTGAGCAGCTTGGGATTGTGTCAATTGAAGACGCGCTTCTTAAGGCCGAAGAGGCCAAGCTGGATCTGGTAGAGATTTCTGCCGATGCAGTGCCCCCTGTTTGTAAGCTGATGGACTACGGCAAGTCGATCTTCGAAAAGAAGAAGCAGATCGCCGCTGCCAAGAAAAACCAGAAGCAGATTCAGGTTAAAGAAATCAAGTTTCGTCCAGGGACGGAGGAAGGGGATTACCAGGTAAAACTACGCAACCTGGTACGTTTCCTTAGTGATGGGGACAGGGCCAAGGTATCGCTTCGATTCCGCGGCCGTGAGATGGCGCATCAGGAGCTGGGCATGGAGTTGTTGAAGCGGGTTGAAGCTGACCTGCTTGAATACGGCACCGTTGAACAGCATCCAAAGATGGAAGGACGCCAGCTGATAATGGTCATCGCCCCCAAAAAGAAGAAGTAATCACCCGGGCACGGCAGGCCTAGTGGTTATGTTTATCAACTGAATGCGGAGTATCCGAACATGCCAAAGATGAAAACTAAGAGTGGTGCAGCCAAGCGTTTTCTTAAAACCGCTAACGGCTTCAAGCACAAGCACGCTTTCAAGAGCCACATCCTGACCAAGATGTCCACTAAGCGTAAGCGTCAACTGCGCGGTAGCACCATGGTGCATCCGTCCGACGTAGCAAAAGTGGCGCGCATGTTGCGCGTTCGATAATCCGGTCAAGATAGAGGAAATTACTCATGGCTCGTGTTAAGCGCGGCGTTATCGCTCGCAAGCGTCACAAAAAAATTCTGAAACTCGCTAAAGGCTACTACGGTGCACGCTCACGCGTATTCCGCGTTGCCAAGCAGGCTGTGATCAAGGCAGGCCAGTACGCCTACCGCGACCGCCGTCAGAAAAAACGTCAGTTCCGCGCTCTGTGGATCGCTCGTATCAACGCTGGTGCTCGTGTTAACGGCCTGTCCTACAGCCGTTTCATTGCCGGCCTGAAAAAAGCGTCCATCGAGATCGACCGTAAGGTACTGGCTGATCTGGCAGTGAACGAAAAAGCGGCGTTTGCTGCGATTGTCGAGAAAGCGAAAGCCGTACTGGCTTAAGTCCCCGACAATCACCGGGCTCGCCCGGTGCTAAACGTCACCAATAGGGGAAGAGCCTTCAAGCTCTTCCCCTATTTCGTATCTGGAGTCTGTAAATGGAAAATCTGGATGTGCTGGTCTCGCAAGCGCTTGAGGCCGTTAGCCACACCGACGATGTGAATGCCCTGGAGCAATTGCGGGTTCACTATCTGGGCAAGAAAGGCGAATTGACTCAGGTGATGAAAACCCTGGGTAACTTGTCGGCAGAAGAGCGTCCGCAAGCCGGCGCGCTGATCAATGCTGCCAAGGACCGAGTTCAGGAGGCCCTGAATGCTCGCAAAGAAAAATTGGAACAGGCTGCGCTGAGCGCCAGGCTCGCCGCCGAAAAAATCGACGTTACCTTGCCTGGCCGTGGCCAGGTCTCGGGTGGCCTGCATCCGGTCACGCGGACACTGGAGCGCGTTGAGCAGTTCTTTACTCGGATAGGCTACGGCATCGCCGAAGGCCCCGAGGTCGAGAACGACTACCACAACTTCGAGGCGCTCAATATCCCCGGCCATCATCCGGCGCGGGCGATGCATGACACCTTCTATTTCAACGCGAATATGTTGCTGCGCACCCACACCTCGCCGGTACAGGTGCGCACCATGGAATCGCAGCAGCCGCCGATCCGCATTGTTTGCCCCGGCCGTGTGTATCGCTGCGACTCCGATATCACCCATTCGCCGATGTTCCACCAGGTCGAAGGCCTGCTGGTCGATGAGGGTGTGAGTTTTGCTGATCTCAAGGGCACCATCGAGGAGTTTCTTCGGGTGTTCTTCGAAAAGCCGTTGGGCGTACGTTTCCGCCCTTCGTTCTTCCCGTTCACAGAGCCGTCGGCCGAAGTCGATATGCAGTGCGTGATGTGCAGCGGCAAAGGCTGCCGTGTCTGCAAGCAGACCGGCTGGCTGGAAGTCATGGGCTGCGGCATGGTGCACCCGAATGTGCTGCGCATGTCTGGCATTGATCCGGAAAAATACTCCGGCTTCGCCTTCGGTATGGGTGTTGAGCGTCTGGCCATGCTGCGTTACGGCGTCAACGATTTACGGCTGTTCTTCGATAACGACCTGCGGTTCCTGGCGCAATTTCGCTAGCGTCCTCGCATTCCGTAATCGAATTGGTTCAGGAGAACAGACAGTATGAAATTCAGTGAACAATGGTTGCGCAGCTGGGTAAACCCGCAAGTATCCCGCGAGGACCTGGTTGCCCGCCTGTCCATGGCCGGTCTTGAAGTCGACAGCGTATCGCTGACCGCCGGCGTATTCAGTGGCGTGGTGGTGGGTGAGGTGCTGAGCACCGAGCAGCACCCCGATGCCGACAAGCTGCGTGTGTGCCAGGTCAGCAATGGTGCGGAAACCTTTCAGGTGGTGTGCGGTGCGCCCAATGTGCGCCCTGGTCTGAAGATTCCGTTCGCCATGATCGGTGCCGAACTGCCCGGCGACTTCAAGATCAAGAAAGCCAAGCTGCGCGGCGTTGAGTCCAACGGCATGCTTTGCTCGGCCTCTGAGCTGCAGATTAGTGAAGAAAATGACGGTCTGATGGAGCTGCCGGCTGATGCGCCGGTGGGCCAGGACATTCGTGTCTATCTGGATCTGGATGATGCCAGCATCGAAGTCGATCTGACCCCGAACCGTGGTGACTGCCTGTCGTTGGCTGGCTTGGCGCGTGAGGTGGGTGCCTTGTATGCCGCGCCTGTTGCTCGGCCGATAGTTGATGCGGTTGCACCGAGCCATGATGAAGTACGCCCGGTTGAAGTTCTGGCTGCGCAAGCCTGCCCGCGCTACCTCGGTCGGGTGGTGCGCAATGTCGATCTGTCCAAGCCCACGCCGCTGTGGATGGTTGAGCGTCTGCGCCGCGCGGATGTGCGCAGCATCGATGCAGCGGTCGACATCACCAACTACGTGATGCTTGAGCTGGGTCAGCCGCTGCATGCGTTTGACCTCGCCGAGATCAATGGCGGCATCCGTGTGCGTATGGCTGAGGAGGGCGAGAAGCTTGTCCTGCTTGATGGTCAGGAAGTCAGCCTGCGTAGCGATACGCTGGTGATCGCCGATCACAGCCGTGCCTTGGCTATTGCTGGCGTGATGGGCGGCGAGCACAGCGGCGTCAACGAAAAGACCCGGGATCTGTTCCTTGAGAGTGCGTTCTTCGACACCATTGCCATCGCTGGCAAGGCGCGCTCTTACGGTTTGCACACGGATGCGTCGCACCGCTTCGAGCGTGGCGTGGACTGGCAGCTGGCCCGCGAGGCGATGGAGCGTGCGACTGCGCTTTTGCTGGAAGTCGTCGGTGGCGAAGCCGGACCGATTATCGAGGTCGTCAATCAGGATTACTTGCCGAGCGTTGCGCCGGTCACGCTGCGCGCTGAGCGCATCGAGCAGATGCTCGGCCTGAAGATGGATGATGCCGAAGTTGTTCGTTTGCTGGCGGCTTTGGGCTTGGACATTCGTGCTGATGGCGACGGGCAGTGGCAGGTTGGTGTGCCAAGTCACCGCTTCGATATCAGCCTGGAAGTCGATCTAATCGAAGAGCTTGCCCGCTTGTATGGTTACAACCGCTTGCCGGTGCGTTACCCGCAAGCGCGTTTGGCTCCACAGGCCAAGGCTGAAGCCGCAGTCGAACTGCCAGCGCTGCGCCGTTTGCTGGTTGCCCGTGGCTATCAGGAAGCAATTACCTACAGCTTTATCGATCCCAAGCTGTTCGAACTTTTCAATCCAGGCGTTGCGCCGCTGATGTTGGCTAATCCGATCTCCGCAGACATGGCGGCGATGCGTTCTTCCTTGTGGCCGGGTCTGATCAAGGCGCTTGAGCACAACCTTAATCGTCAGCAGTCGCGTGTGCGCTTGTTCGAAAGCGGCTTGCGCTTTGTTGGTCAGCTTGAAGGCTTGAAACAAGAGTCGATGCTGGCTGGTGTGATTTGTGGTGGTCGTCTGCCTGAGGGTTGGGCACATAGTCGCGATGACGTCGACTTCTATGATGTGAAGGCTGATGTTGAAGCATTGCTGGCCAGCGCCGGTGCGGGCGATAGTTTTGCATTTGTGCCGGGCGAGCATCCAGCGCTGCATCCGGGGCAAGCGGCGCGCATTGAGCGTGAAGGACGTGTAGTCGGATTCCTTGGTGCTATTCATCCCGAATTGTCGAAGGCGCTGGGTCTGGATCAGGCTGTCTTTATGTTTGAGCTGGTTCTGGGTGAGATCGCTCAGGGGGGGATGCCTAAGTTTCAGGAGCTTTCGAAGTTTCCTGAAGTGCGGCGTGATCTGGCTGTCTTGGTTGAGCGTGATGTGCCTGCACAGGATTTACTGGGTGCTATTCGTGAGGCGGCTGGCGAGTGGTTGACCGACCTCAAGCTATTTGACGTGTATCACGGTAAAGGCATTGATCCAGATAGAAAAAGCCTTGCCGTCGGCTTGACCTGGCAGCATCCATCGCGCACTCTTAATGACGATGAGGTGAGTACCACAACGCAAAATATCCTCACCTGCCTGGAACAAAGGTTCAACGCCACGTTAAGGAAGTAGCGTATGGGGGCTCTGACGAAAGCTGAGATGGCGGAACGTCTGTATGAAGAGCTGGGCCTGAATAAACGGGAAGCCAAGGAGTTGGTGGAGCTGTTCTTTGAGGAGATCCGCCAAGCGCTGGAGCTCAATGAACAGGTCAAGCTCTCGGGGTTCGGTAACTTTGATCTGCGCGATAAGCGTCAGCGCCCCGGTCGCAATCCAAAAACAGGAGAGGAAATTCCGATTACGGCTCGCCGTGTCGTGACTTTCCGTCCAGGCCAGAAACTTAAAGCCAGGGTCGAGGCGTATGCTGGAACCAAGTCATAACGACGAACTACCCGTCATACCCGGCAAGCGCTACTTCACCATTGGTGAAGTTAGCGAGCTCTGTGCTGTTAAACCGCACGTGTTGCGTTATTGGGAGCAGGAGTTCCCACAACTCAACCCGGTTAAGCGACGGGGTAATCGCCGCTATTATCAACGCCAAGATGTGCTGATGATTCGGCAGATCCGTGCGCTTTTGTATGATCAAGGCTTTACCATCGGTGGTGCGCGTCAGCGTCTTTCAGGCGATGAAGCCAAAGATGACAGCACCCAGTACAAGCAGCTGATCAAGCAAATGATTACCGAGCTTGAAGACGTGTTGTTGGTGCTTAGGAAATAGTCGCCTTATTCAAAAAAGTTTTCACATTTCAGAAGCTTAATGTATAGTTCGCGACGTTTTCGGGTGTCCGAAAATGGATTCACGCCTAGTCGGGGCGTAGCGCAGTCCGGTAGCGCACTAGCATGGGGTGCTAGGGGTCGAGTGTTCGAATCACTCCGTCCCGACCATATAATTCAAGCATTAGAGCCTGGTCAGTGATGACTAGGCTTTTTTGTGGGCTATGTCCCAAGACCGTGTTGCAAGGACTACGCTTTAAGGCAGACATCCGCTTGTGAGGTCAGCCCACCATGGATACTCAAGCCTTTCAGCGCTGGTTGGCCCAGGTGAGCTAGCTCAGTGCCAAACAGAAATCCGCGCTTCACCAGGCGCTGCAGGAACCACCGGCAACAGAGATTCTTGATAGCTTGCCCTCGCTACAGAGCTGCCCACACTGCCAAGCGAAGGCCGAGCATCTTGC
>NZ_CAXAOW010000012.1:0-128287 GCF_963970805.1 Pseudomonas sp. EA_35y_Pfl2_R5
GGCACTGAGCTGGCTCACCTGGGCCAACCAGCGCTGAAAGGCTTGAGTATCCATGGTGGGCTGACCTCACAAGCGGATGTCTGCCTTAAAGCGTAGTCCTTGCAACACGGTCTTGGGACATAGCCTTCCAGAAGGGCATCACTTGCATCATGCCCTGGGCGCCGACTGAGGAAATAGCAAAACGGTCGAAATGGCTCTCGGCATTAATCAGGGCGATTACCAGATCAGGGCGCAAGCCGGCCTTGCTGGCTTCGCGATGCACGAGGCGCAGCAGGCTCAGGCGTTCCTCGGCATCCGGGATATAGCGGCGCATGCGCGTGGACATATCCAGCAGCCAGACTTCGGCCTCGAAGCGATCCTGAAAGCTGTCGGCCTGGGCCACGGTCTGTTGCAGCAGTGTGCGCAGCTCTGGTTCCGGCGCCTGGCGCACTTGTGCATACACCGCACTGCAGAGCAGCAGGCCGAGTAGGGCGCAGGTCAGGTGCTGCAACATGAGGGCGTCAGTCGTTGCCTGGGTCGGCGACCAGGCGGCCGGCCTCTTTGGTCAGGGCCTGCAGAAAGATCTTCTGCAGTTCCGGATCGTTGCGCGTCAGTTCGATCAGGCTCTGTTCCAGTTCGCTAGCTTCCTCTTCGAGGCCCAGCTCTGACAGGCGTTTGACCCGGTGTACCCACTGGGCAACGTCGTCATCTTCAAGATCGTCGTAAATCAGTCTGTGAGCTTCCTGCAGCTTGCCGCGCAGTGTACGACTGACCAGCAGGGAGGCATCGGCGCGGGCCGAGCCCTGATCGTCTTCAACCGTCAGCAGCAGCGTGCTAATCAGGGTGACGTCCTCTTCGGCAAACGGGCTGTCGAGCAGGTTCAGGCGCAGGATGCCGTTACGGTCGGTGAGCAGTTCATGGTTCTGCTCGCCAGCTTTAATCAGTACCGGGCGCTCGGCCCATGGCAGGCTGGAATACTCCATGCGCGCATCCTGACGGCGTTCCTCAAGGCTGGCGAGGTTCTGCTGCGAGCGACCGTTAGATTCAACGTTCATCGCCGGGTTGAGCCCAGCAAAGCCGTAGCTGATCCAGTCTTTGGTGACGGTATCAGGCAGGCTGCCGAGTAGTACCACGTTGAGCACGTTGGCGCCGATGCCACCGACTACCGCTAATGCTCCCAGTGGCACTTCATACAGCTCACGCCAAGGCTGGTAAGGGGTGTAGCGGTCATAGCGGCGCGTCACGTCAAACGCGGTGACCTCGAAGGTCTTCTGTTCATGCACGCGCACACGGCGCTGCGGCAACTCCAACACGCGAGGTTCACCGACATCGATCTGCAGGCTGTGATCGAGCAATTTGCGTTCGACGCGCTCCTCGTGCTCGCTGCGTTGCGGCAACTGGTTGGCGCAACCGCTGAGTAGCAGACAGCCACCCACAAGGGTGGCGATGAGGCTGAGGGTGTTTCGCTTGAACATGACGACTCTTGCTAAAAGGGCTGAGATCAGTGGCTGATGCGGGCCTGGATAAAGCTCAGGATGTCGGCGATAGGCACGGCCTGGGCGTCGGTTTCCTTGCGGCTCTTGTATTCCAGGTTGCCTTCGGCCAGGCCACGATCGCTGACTACGATGCGATGCGGGATGCCGATCAGTTCCATATCCGCGAATTTGATGCCCGGGCTGGTCTTTTTGTCACGGTCATCGAGCAGTACTTCGAAACCGGCAGCGGTAAGCTCGGCATACAGCTTGTCAGTGGCTTCGCGCACGGCGTCAGTCTCGTAACGCAGCGGTACCAGAGCGATATGGAAAGGTGCCAGCGCGTCATTCCAGAGGATGCCACGGTCATCGTTGTTCTGCTCGATGGCTGCCGCCACCACACGGGAAACGCCGATGCCATAGCAGCCCATGGTCAGGGTCACCGGCTTGCCGTTCTCTCCCAGCACCTGGCAGTTCAGCGCTTCGCTGTACTTGGTGCCCAGCTGGAAGATATGCCCAACTTCGATGCCGCGTTTGATTTCCAGAGTGCCTTTGCCGTCCGGGCTTGGGTCGCCGGCCAGCACGTTACGCAGGTCGGCAACTTCCGGCAGCGGTAGGTCACGCTCCCAGTTCACACCGAAATAGTGCTTGTCGTCGATGTTGGCGCCAGAGGCGAAGTCGCTCATCAAGGCAACCGAGCGGTCGATGATGCAAGGGATGGGCAGGTTGACCGGGCCCAGTGAGCCGGGACCTGCGCCAATGGCTGCGCGAATCTCGGCTTCGCTGGCCATCACCAGTGGGCTGGCAACCAGCTCCAGGTTGGCGGCCTTGATTTCGTTTAGTTCGTGGTCGCCGCGTACGATCAAGGCAACCAGGGTGCCTTTTTTGGCGCCATGCACCATCAGGGTCTTGATGGTTTTTTCGATGGCCAGGCCAAAGCCTTGAACCAGCGCGTCGATGGTTTTGGTGTCCGGGGTTTCAACCATGCGCATGCTTTCAGTGGCTGCGCCACGGCTGCTTTCGCGCGGAACGGCTTCGGCTTTCTCGATATTGGCCGCGTAGTCGGAGCTGTCGCTAAAGGCGATATCGTCTTCGCCGGAGTCAGCCAGCACGTGGAACTCGTGGGAGCCAGTACCACCGATGGAGCCGGTATCCGCCTGCACAGGGCGGAAGTTCAGGCCTAGGCGGGTGAACACGTTGCAATAGGCTTGGTGCATGCGGTCATAGGTTTCTTGCAGCGAAGCCTGGTCGACGTGGAAGGAGTAGGCGTCCTTCATGATGAACTCGCGGCCACGCATCAAACCGAAGCGCGGGCGAATCTCATCGCGGAACTTGGTCTGGATCTGATACAGGTTGATCGGCAGCTGCTTGTAGCTGTTCAGCTCATTGCGCGCCAGATCGGTGATGACTTCTTCATGGGTCGGGCCGGCGCAGAAATCGCGGCCGTGACGATCCTTCATGCGCAGCAATTCCGGGCCGTACTGCTCCCAGCGCCCGGATTCCTGCCACAGCTCTGCCGGCTGAATACCTGGCATCAGCACTTCCAGCGCGCCTGCGGCATTCATTTCCTCGCGGACGACTTTCTCCACTTTGCGCAGCACGCGCAGGCCCATGGGCAGCCAGGTATACAGGCCGGAAGCCAGCTTGCGGATCATGCCGGCACGCAGCATCAGCTGATGGCTGATGACCACAGCGTCGGATGGGGTTTCTTTCAGAGTCGAGAGCAGGAACTGGCTGGTACGCATATTTGGCTGTTCTGTCGGTTGCAAGAGATTTTGAATGGCCCGCATTGTACGGTGCCTGTACAGATGCGTACAGGATGCTGGCGTGTGCTTATAAAAGGAGGGGAGTGTGTCGATATTGACGGCGGAACAGGTGCAGGCGCTTATACGGGCGGGGCTGCCGATGGCAGAAGACATCAACTTGTGTATCGATCGACTGGACGCCGACGGTGCACTGGCGCGCGTGCCATTTCACAGCAAATTGATTCGACCAGGCGGCACCTTGTCCGGGCCAACCATTATGGCGTTGGCAGATGCAGCCATGTATGTGGTGGTGCTGGGCAGGCTTGGGCGGGTTGAGATGGCCGTGACGTCTAATTTAAATATCAACTTTCTGGTTAAACCCAAGCCAGTTGATCTATTAGCCGAAGCGCAGATATTGAGATTAAGTCGTAGGCAGGCTGTTTGCGAAGTATCGGTGTATTCGCAGGGTAATAACGAAGAGCTGGTGGCGCATGTTACTGGGACGTATGCGTTACCGTTGTAATTTTGCAGCAGGCAAGAAAAAGCCCGACCTAGGTCGGGCTTTCTTTACCAGCTAAACACTCTGAATTACAGAACGCTCAGTGGGTATTCAACGATCAGACGGAAATCGTTGACGTCACCGCCATAGGCTTTGTCTGCACGGTAGAAGGCGTTACGGAGGCGGAAGGACAGGTCCTTGGCTGCGCCTTCTTGGATGACGTACTTGGCTTCTAGGTCAAGTTCGCGCTCTTCAACGTCCGACTTGGTATCAGTGACAATGTTGTCACCAGCGATGTAACGAGTCATGAAGCTAAGGCCTGGTACGCCGTACTCGGCCATGTTGAGGTCGTAACGAACCTGCCAGGAGGTCTCGTCTTCGGCGTTGAAGTCGGAGTATTGAACCGAGTTTGACAGCCAGATGGTGCCGCCACCGTCAACACCGTAATCGTAGCCGCGGTCGCCGCTGGAGCGCTGGTAGGCGACGGTCACGCCGTGTGCGCCCATGCTGTATTTGGTCGCAAAGCTCCAGATGGTGTTGTCTTGGTCGCTGGAGGTATTGGTGTACTGCTTGTCGTATTCGGTTTTATAGATGTTGAAGTCGAAGTTCAGCGCCTGATCTTCAGTGAGCGGCATGTTGTAGTTAACATTGCCGTAATACTTGTTCCAGTAATCTTCGACGTCAGAGGCGTGTGCTGCAACGCTCAGGTTGTCGCTTACGGCATAAGAAGCGCCGATAATATCGGCAGAAGTGAGACCGGCTTCACCTTTACCGTTAATGTCATCGCGGCTGCTGCCTGTCTGGCTGCTCAGGGCGGTGAAGCGACCAGCGGTCAGCTCAAGGCCTTCGATTTCGTTGCTGGTAAGCAGGGTGCCAGTGGCGACTTCAGGCAGGATGCGGCTGTCGTCAGTGGAAAATACTGGGCTGCCTGTGAACATGTTGCCATGTTTCAGTACTGTGTCGGAGATACGGAACTTAATTGCGCCGCCGACTTCAGTTTGGGTGTCATCACCACGGCCGTCATCGGTTTTGCCGAATTGGCCAGTACCTACGCGGCCACGGCCACTGTCCAGCTTGATGCTACTCAGGGAATGAGCGTCAAAACCAACACCTACGGTGCCTTGAGTGAAGCCGGATTCAAGCAGCAGGCGAATGCCCAGGCCTGTCTCTTCACGGTAGCCGGCAGGGTTTGCCGAGTTGCTGGCGGAGTTTGGACCATTACGGAAATCACGGTTCTGATATAGGACGCGGTTGAAGATATTGAAGCTGCTGTCTTCAACAATACCCTTGGATTCGGACTGGCTGGACGCCACGGCCATTTGACTGGTGCCCGCTGCTACTGCGAGGGCGATTACGCTCCACTTCATCACTTGCATCGTGATTGCTCCTTTGGTTTAGAAAAGTTGCGCCGTCCGGCTGGTTGTTATATGGACGGCTCTTTCTTTTTGTGTCGGCGGTAACTTATAGCACGCTGCCAATGTTGGCGATAGTTGCAATCTATTCATTACGATTTCTTCACGGCTGTGTCGCAAAAGCTTATGAGTCATGTCGCATTTTTGTAGAAGCAGCTGCGTGCTAGGAAGCCAACGCTAACGGATTTTTGCGCTTGCCGCAGGCTGCCTTCAGCAGCTAAACGGTGCAGTGCGATTCGTCACGAATTGCTTAGCAATAGTCGTGCTCAAAATACGGAAAGCAAATTTTTATCCTCAATTTGGCCTATGTGATCAAGATTTTCAGGGGTTGCATTGGTTTATGGCCTGTTTTTTAGAGGGTTTTTCTATTTTTGTTGGCAGAGAAAGGCATTTTTGCGGTCGATTTCTCCTCTGTTTTTAGCCGCTTGTTGTCGCCTGGCCATTGCGCAGTATTTGGTTGCTGCCGGGCATTACCGAAGGGAACAGTTTTGGTGCGTGAGCCTGGGGTGGTTTTGCCGGGTGCTGTCTATTGGTGCATGGAAATAGGGCTGTTCATAAGTGTCGCATTTTCAGCTTCGGCGTATCCTACGTACACTGGTTTACTGGTGTTGGTTTGAATCGCGGCCAGTAGGTTGATCTGGTTTCAGGTTCTGTTGCTTGGCATGTTCGATAGCTCTGAGTTAGTGGTTTTGTCTTATAAAGGTAATGGTCATGTTTGTTCTGGATTCGCGCTTGCAGCAGGACACTGTTTGGTTGGGTGATTACCCGCTATGCAGTTTGCTGTTGATGAATGATGCGCAGTACCCCTGGTTTATCTTGGTGCCGCGTCGTGACGATGTCAGCGAGTTATTTCACTTGGAAGCTGCCGATCAGCTACAGCTCTGGCGGGAAACCAGCAGCCTTGCGGAGGTGCTTAAGGACTGTTTTGCAGCAGATAAGATGAATGTCGCGACCTTGGGTAATATGGTCAGTCAGTTGCATATGCATGTCATTGTACGGCGGCGCGAGGATGCGGCTTGGCCAGCGCCCGTTTGGGGCAAACATCCGGCGCAGGCGTATACGCCTGATCAACTGACCTCGCTGAAAGCCCGCTTACGCCTGGTTTTGACCGGGGATTTTTGTTTTGCTGAGAGTTGATCTGGTGGAAATAGAAGAACGCATCAACGACTTGCAAAGCCGACTGGCGTTTCAGGACGACACTATTCAGGCGCTTAACGACGCGCTGGTGGCGCAGCAGTGGCTTCTGGAGCGCTTGCAGCTGCAGGTGGCAGCTTTAATCAAGCGTCAGGATGAAGTGAGTTCGCAGTTCGGTATGGCTGAGGATGAGGCGCCGCCGCCCCATTACTGATCGGTTGTAAAACGCAAAAGGCCCGCAGCGTGCGGGCCTTTTGCGTTTATGCGATTAACGTCGTGCGGGAAGCGCGGCGATGACGTCTTCGGCTTGCAGGCCTTTATCGCGTTGCATTACGGCGAATTCGACCCGCTGGCCTTCAACCAATACGCGGTGGCCTTCACCGCGAATGGCGCGAAAGTGCACGAAAATATCGTCGCCCGAGTCGCGGGAGATAAAGCCAAAACCCTTCGAGGTATTGAACCACTTGACGGTACCTGTCTCGCGGTCGCCTAGTTCCTGCAAACTTGCGGTGTTGCGCGACTGAAGGCGCAGGTTGGCCGCTAAGTGCACGGCTACGGCAGCAGCGATGATCAGCAGGCTAAACAGGCTAGCCGGTTGGTTGGCGATTACCGGTAGCGGGGCGAGCAGAACCAAGGCTTGTAGTAGGGTGCCGAGTACCAGCAAGGCTGAGACTAGGTTCTGTGCTTGATGGCGCAGGCCGGCGTGCCAGATGGGCAGTTGAGGTGCAAGTAGCAGGTTCAGCAGGCCGAACAGGGCAAGGCACAGTGCGCTGGGTTGCTCTAAAAAAGACTGTGGGGTGCTGCCAAAGGATGGGGCAAAAGAAAGTAGCAGGGCGAGAGCGCCCGTCAGAAGGTGGACAATTTTCAACATGTTCGATGAGCTCGCTTAATTAAAGAGTCAACAGGAAGGGCTGGTTGCGCGTATTGGGCATTGCAAGGGAGGAATAGGTGCGCGTGATACCAACCTATGTGCTGAACCATGGATATGGTCCAGCAGCACGGGGCGTATTTAACAGCAAAGAGGAGGGGTTCTCAATCAAGCACTGAGTGCTGTTTCGCTCGGGTTGGGGCTCACTTGATTGCGGCCATCGCGCTTAGCCTGATAAAGCGCGTCATCGGCGCGGGTGAGCAGGGTTTCCAGCGTATCGCCTTGTTCCGCAAGGGCGAAGCCGAAGGAGGCGGTGATGCTGTCGAGTACTTCGTCGGTGCGACGTACTTTGATCCGCAGGGACTGGATTTTCAGGCGCAATTGTTCGGCAAAAGCGTAAGCCGTTGCGTTGTCAAAGCAATCGCGCAGGATGATGCAGAATTCTTCACCGCCATAACGTGCGGCCATGGCGCGTGGAGGCAAGAGGTCACGCAACAATTGGCCAACGTGCTGCAGTACTCGATCACCCAGAGGGTGGCCATATTGGTCGTTGAATTGTTTGAAGTGGTCGATATCCAGCATCACCAGGGCGACGCCATCATGTTCGCTGCTCAGGGTCTGCTCTAGCAGTCTGCTGAACGCATTGCGGTTGAATACCTGGGTCAGGCTATCCAGTGTTGCGGCGATGTGCGCGCGTTCTAGTTGGCTGCGCAGGTTCTTGATTTCCTGCTGGGCGGCATTTAGTCGATAAAGGAATTTGTCTTGCTGGTCCTGTATCAGTTGCGTGCTTTGCTGCAGTTCGATCAAGACATTCGGCAGGTCATCAATGATCGGCTCCTGCAGCGCGGCTAGACCGTGCTCCAAGCTAGCCTGGTAGTTGCGGCTACCAATGAGGCTGCGCGACACGTTGCCTTCGATATCATCAACCAGTTCGATCACCTGTTGCTGACCGGTGCGGGCCTCTTCGAGCTCGCCATGGATGATGTAGTCGCGAAACAACTTGGCCGCAGTTTCCGGAGGAAAGCTGTCAAAGTCTTTGACGGTTTTGTCGAGGCGGCGATTGAGTTCGGGCTCCAGGCCTTTGCTGTAGGTGTACCAGAGGGCGTAATGAACCGGGTTAGGCGGTATATCGTGGCGCATCATCAGCGGTACCGCCTTCTTTAGAAGAGCCGCAGCGTCGCGGGTCTCCTCGGGGTACAGCTCTAGGATGCTGGGGGCTTTGGCGGGTTTGTTCATGCACGTCACTGTGGCCAAGTTGCAATTGACCAAAGCATAGAACAGCTGCTGGGCAAGCGCCTAGTAAAAGGCCCGTGAAGACGGGCCTTTTACGTGATTTACCTATTTACCCAGTTAGGCTGCCAGCAGGCTGCGCAGCATCCAGGCGGTTTTCTCATGCACTTGCATGCGCTGGGTCAGCAGATCTGCAGTGGGCTCGTCGCTGACTTTATCCAGCAGCGGGAAGATGCCGCGAGCGGTGCGTACGACGGCTTCCTGGCCTTGAACCAGTTGTTTGATCATGTCCTGAGCATTCGGCACGCCTTCCTCTTCCTTTATAGAAGAAAGGCGGGCGTAGGCAGCATAGGTGCCAGGGGCCGGGAAGCCTAAGGCGCGAATGCGTTCGGCAATCTGGTCGACTGCCAGTGACAGCTCGGTGTACTGGCCTTCAAACATAAGATGCAGGGTGTTGAACATCGGGCCGGTGACGTTCCAGTGAAAATTGTGGGTTTTTAGGTATAGGGTGTAGGTGTCAGCAAGCAAGCGCGACAGGCCTTCGGCAATGGCGGCGCGGTCCTGCTCGGCAATTCCGATATTGATTTCCATACCATTTCTCCTCTCAGGTGGCTCGGGGCTTGGCTGCCCGCGTGATGGGCAGAGCCTACCATGGGTTTTGCCGAGCTTTACCGTGGTTTATATCAATGAAAGTGATGGTTGGAGGCTATTGCTTGGTTTGGGTTCCGCTTTCTAGGGCTTAACGATGCGCCAGCTCTGGATGTTGTTGCAGCGTCTGGTTGAATAGCTCGACCCAGTGCGCGCTGAACTGCCTTCCGGCGAGGTTGTTTATTTCCAGAATAGCGCGCAGCAGAGGGCGTTTATTCAGGGTTTGGTGGGCGCGTTCGTGAGTGCGGGCGTCGAAGGTGTCGACGATGTTGAGAATCAGGGCGCCTGGGCTGGTTTCGAGCTCTCTCAGGCCTTTGGGGTAGCCGCTGCCGTCGGCGTGCTCTTGGTGTTGCAGGGTTATTTCTGCGGCCGCATCCCAGCGCGGCATGCGCTTGAGTAGGTCGTAGGCTAGGCGCGGGTGGGATTGCATCTGCCGCCGCTCTTCGCGATTAAAATGTGCTTCCTTGTGCAGCATCTCTAGCGGCAGAAAGGCCATTCCCAGATCGTGCAGGCAGATGGCTGCCGCCAGTTGCTCGGGTTGTTCCGGGTTGCCGCCCAGTTGATTTATTGCCAGGGCTAGGTCGAGTTGGCGTAGGCCGCGACCTTGCCAGAAGTGTGAGCGGCGCTCGCTGGCTTGCATCAGGTCAACGAAGAACAGCAAGTCAGCGTCGGGCTCGATGCCGTAGCGCCTGAGCAAATCGGCAGCCGCGGGTTCGTCTGCAGCAATGGCTGTTGGCGGCTTTGAACTGGGATCAAGTTGTTGTAGCAGTGCGCTGCGAATACCGGTTTGTTGCGCTACCGGTGCAAGCGGTAGGGCCCTGAGTGCCTGGCTAAGCGCTTTGCTTTGAGCTGCGCTGAGTTGTGCTAGTGGGCCGCCTAGTGCGTGCTGGATCAGTTCTTTCAGGTGGTCGAGGGTTAATAGAAGGATATCGCCCAGCAGGCTGTCGAAATGCAATTGGCCTTCGCGCAGGCACGACAGTACATCTTCCATGGCCTGCGGCACTGTCATCAGCGTATCCAGGCCGATATAACCCAGGTTGCCCTTGAGTGTATGCACCAGGCGAAATAGCTCGCGCAGGCGTTCGCGGTCATCGGGGGCGTGCTCGAGCTCGATCAGCAATTGCTCGCAACGCTGGAATTGTTCGCTGGATTCCAGGCGAAAGTCTGCCAGCAAATCGCTGGGGATTTCAGCCAGGTTCGGCGTGACCATAAGCCTCTCCGCTATTCGACGATCAGAGTGCTGCATGCTGAGTATAGAAAGCGTTGTCAAAAGCGCGCGGGGCGGCGGCTGCAAGTGGCGGCTTAACCATATATAATCCCGCGCTTTGCCGCGTTATATCGGGCGAGCAGTTGGCTGCATATGCGCCGCTGATCGTTTCGCGCCCCTTAAAGGCAGTGCAATTGCGGAAAATGGCGCCCGCGCCAGCCGGTTTTCCGGCCAACGAGCGTCGCAGTCACTGCGGCCCAACGAATTCAAGACTCAAGAGAAGCGACCACCACCATGATGCGCAGCCATTATTGCGGCCAACTGAACGAGAGCCTGGACGGCCAGGAAGTCACCCTTTGCGGTTGGGTACATCGCCGCCGTGACCATGGCGGGGTGATTTTCCTCGACATCCGTGACCGTGAAGGTCTGGCCCAGGTGGTATTCGACCCGGATCGTGCCGAAACTTTCGCCACTGCCGACAAGGTGCGCAGTGAATACGTGGTCAAGGTCACCGGTAAGGTGCGACTGCGTCCGGCTGGTGCCGGCAACGCCAATATGGCGTCCGGCGCTATCGAAGTGCTGGGCTATGAGCTGGAAGTGCTGAACGAAGCAGAAACCCCACCGTTCCCGCTCAACGAATACACCGACGTCGGCGAAGAAACCCGCCTGCGCTACCGCTTCATCGACCTGCGTCGCCCTGAAATGGCGGCCAAGCTGAAACTGCGTTCGAGCATTACCAGCAGCATCCGCCGCTACCTGGATGACAACGGTTTTCTCGACGTGGAAACGCCGATCCTCACCCGCGCCACTCCTGAGGGCGCGCGCGATTATCTGGTGCCGAGCCGCACTCACGCCGGCAGTTTCTTCGCTTTGCCGCAGTCGCCACAGCTGTTCAAGCAGCTGCTGATGGTGGCGGGCTTCGATCGCTACTACCAGATCGCCAAATGCTTCCGTGACGAAGATCTGCGTGCTGATCGTCAGCCGGAATTCACCCAGATCGACATCGAAACCAGCTTCCTCAATGAAGCCGACATCATGGCCATCACCGAGAAGATGATTCGTCAGCTGTTCAAGGAAGTGCTGGACGTCGAGTTCGGCGAGCTGCCGCACATGACCCTGGCCGAGGCCATGCGTCGTTTCGGTTCCGACAAACCGGACCTGCGTAACCCGCTGGAGCTGGTGGATGTTGAGGATCAGCTCAAGGACGTCGACTTCAAGGTGTTCGCTGGCCCGGCCAACGACCCCAAGTGCCGTGTGACCGCGCTGCGCGTACCGGGCGGGGCGAGCATGCCGCGCAAGCAGATCGACGATTACACCAAGTTCGTTGGCATCTATGGCGCCAAAGGTCTGGCTTACATCAAGGTCAACGAGCGCGCCAACGGCGTGGAAGGTCTGCAGTCGCCGATCGTCAAGAACATCCCACTGGATAACATCAATGTGATCCTTGATCGCGTTGGTGCCGTCGATGGCGACATCGTGTTCTTCGGTGCCGACAAATCCAAGATCGTTAGCGAAGCCCTGGGCGCGCTGCGGATCAAGCTCGGTCATGACCTCAATCTGCTGACCTGTGAGTGGGCGCCGCTGTGGGTGGTCGACTTCCCGATGTTCGAAGAGAATGACGACGGCAGCCTGACCGCCATGCATCACCCGTTCACCGCGCCAAGTTGCAGTCCGGCCGAGCTGGAGGCCAATCCGGCCGCTGCACTGTCGCGTGCCTATGACATGGTTCTGAACGGTACCGAGCTGGGTGGCGGCTCAATCCGTATCCACGACAAATCGATGCAACAGACCGTGTTCCGCGTACTCGGTATCAGCGAAGACGAGCAGCAGGAGAAGTTCGGCTTCCTCCTCGACGCCCTGAAGTTCGGTGCACCGCCCCATGGTGGCCTGGCCTTTGGTCTGGACCGCCTGGTGATGCTGATGACCGGCGCGCAGTCGATCCGTGAAGTGATTGCCTTCCCGAAAACCCAGAGCGCGGCTTGCGTGATGACTCAGGCGCCGGGTGAGGTGGACAACAAGTCGTTGCGTGAACTGCACATTCGCCTGCGCGAGCAGCCGAAAGCGGAATAAAGCGTCACAAGGAGCCTGGTTTACCAGGCTTCTTCTTTATAGGTATCCCATAGGAGCGGCCCATGGCGGCGATCTTTCTTTCGCGGGCATGGCCCGCTCCTACAGTGAATTGAACTGAGACAAACGGAGTGAGTTATGGCTGGTCATTCCAAGTGGGCCAATATCAAGCACCGCAAAGGGCGTCAGGACGCCAAGCGCGGCAAGATCTTCACCAAGCTGATTCGTGAGCTAACGGTTGCCTCCAAGCATGGCGGTGCGATTCCTGCGGACAACCCGCGTCTGCGTCTGGCGGTGGACAAGGCGCTGACCAACAACATGTCGCGTGATGTAATCGACCGTGCCATTGCCCGTGGCGCTGGCAACAGCGAAGCCGACAACGTCGTCGAACTGAGTTACGAGGGTTATGCGCTGGGCGGCGTGGCTATTATCGTCGAGGCCATGACGGATAACCGCAATCGCACGGCAGCCGAAGTGCGGCATGCCTTCAGTAAGTGCGGTGGCAACCTGGGGACTGACGGTTCGGTCGCCTATATGTTCGACCGCAAGGGGCAGATCAGCTTTGCTGCAGGTGTGAGCGAAGATGCCTTGATGGAAGCCGCTCTGGAGGCCGGTGCTGACGATGTGGAAATGGCTGAGGACGGTTCGGCGCTAGTGTCCACCGGTTTTGCTGATTTCCATGGCGTCAACGAGGCGCTCAGTGCGGCTGGCTTCAAGGCTGCAGAGGCGGAAATCGCCATGATCCCTTCTATCAGTGCGCCAGTTACTGAGCTGGAAACTGCGCAAAAAGTCATCAAGCTGATCGATATGCTCGAAGACCTTGATGATGTGCAGGAGGTCTATCACAACGCTGAGATTCCTGACGAAATCATGGAACAGCTTGGCTGAGTGTGGGGTATCAATAAAAAGCCGGAGGTCTTCAGGTATATGCCTGAGCACTTCCGGCTTTTTTATAGGCGACTCATCAGTGGTTATCTCAATGCAGCGTTAAAGCCGACTCTTGGTCATTCTTTATAGCGCCTGCCTGGGTGACGCCGAAGTGGGCTGGCCCTATACTCGCAAGCTGGATAAATAGACAGTATGCGGGCTGAGTTGGCCGGCACCTTGAGTGAGCGGTAGGGCATGACCTTGATTCTCGGCATTGACCCAGGTTCGCGTATCACCGGTTACGGTGTGGTGCGCGATACCGGGCGTAACTGCGAATATGTTGCCTCCGGCTGCATTCGTACAGGCAATGGTTCGATGCCTGAGCGTCTGCAGGTGGTGTTTCGCGGGGTGCGCGAGGTGATTGAAACTTACGGGCCGGTGACCATGGGTATCGAACAGGTATTTATGGCGCGCAACCCGGATTCTGCGCTCAAGCTTGGTCAGGCGCGCGGTGTGGCCATCGTGGCGGGAATTGAGGCTGGGCTGGATATCGCCGAATACACCGCGACCCAGGTCAAGCAGGCGATTGCCGGCACGGGCGGGGCGGATAAGGAACAGGTGCAGCTGATGGTCATGCACCTGCTCAAACTGGTGCAGAAGCCACAGATCGACGCATCGGACGCCCTGGCCATCGCCCTGTGCCACGCCCATCACCGACAAAGTCTTATTCCCCATGGTCTGGTCGGTGCCAAGCGGCGCGCCGGGCGCCTTCGTTTGTAACGTAATTTTTAAGGAAAGCAGCGGTGATCGGACGTTTGCGTGGCACCCTGGCGGAAAAGCAGCCGCCGCATGTGATTGTTGACATAAATGGTTTGGGTTATGAGCTGGAAGTGCCCATGACCACTCTGTACCGTTTGCCTGCAGTTGGTGAGCCGCTGACTCTGCACACCCATCTGGTGGTGCGCGAGGATGCACATCTGCTCTATGGCTTCTACGAGAAGCGCGAGCGTGAGCTGTTTCGCGAGCTGATCCGCCTCAACGGCGTGGGACCGAAGCTGGCACTAGCCCTGATGTCCGGCCTTGAAGTCGATGAGTTGGTGCGTTGTGTGCAGGCGCAAGATACCTCGGTGTTGGTGAAGATTCCGGGTGTTGGCAAGAAAACCGCCGAGCGCCTGTTGGTTGAACTGAAGGATCGCTTCAAAGCCTGGGAAACCGTGCCCGGTATGTCGAGCCTGGTGGTGGAACCTCGCGCCGGCAGTACAGTCTCAAGCGCGGAGAATGATGCGGTCAGTGCACTTATTTCGCTCGGCTACAAACCCCAAGAAGCCAGCCGCGCCGTCTCAGCTATTAAGGAAGACGGTTTGAGCAGTGAAGATATGATTCGTCGAGCCCTGAAGGGAATGGTCTAGTGCTAGAAGCTGATCGCCTGATTACCGCAGCCCCGCGTGACCGTGATGAGCAGGTTGACCGTGCCATTCGCCCGCTGAAATTGGCTGAATACATTGGTCAGCCAAGTGTGCGCGAGCAGATGGAGCTGTTTATCCAGGCGGCCCGTGGGCGCAGCGAGGCGCTCGATCACACCCTGATCTTTGGCCCACCTGGCCTGGGCAAGACCACCCTGGCCAATATCATCGCCCAGGAAATGAACGTCTCGATCAAGAGCACCTCGGGTCCCGTGCTGGAGCGTCCGGGTGATCTAGCCGCTTTGCTGACCAATCTTGAGCCAGGCGATGTGCTGTTTATCGATGAAATCCATCGTCTTTCGCCGATCGTTGAAGAAGTGCTGTACCCGGCCATGGAAGACTTTCAGCTCGACATCATGATCGGCGAAGGTCCTGCTGCGCGCTCGATCAAGCTCGATCTGCCGCCCTTTACCTTGGTCGGCGCCACCACGCGTGCCGGCATGCTGACAAATCCACTGCGTGACCGTTTTGGCATTGTTCAGCGCCTGGAGTTCTATAACACCGAAGACCTGGCGACCATCGTCATGCGTTCGGCGGGGATTCTCGGCCTGTCCATCGAACCCCACGGTGCCTTCGAGATTGCCCGCCGCGCACGCGGTACACCACGGATTGCCAACCGTCTGCTGCGCCGCGTGCGCGATTTTGCCGAGGTGCGCGGGCAGGGCGATATTACCCGTCCGATTGCCGACCTAGCGCTAAACCTGCTGGATGTCGATGAACGTGGCTTCGATCACCAGGACCGACGTCTACTGCTGACCATGATCGAGAAGTTCGACGGTGGCCCGGTGGGTATCGATAACCTGGCTGCTGCCATCAGTGAGGAGCGCCACACCATCGAGGATGTGCTCGAACCCTACCTGATTCAGCAGGGCTACATCATGCGCACCCCGCGGGGTCGTGTGGTCACCCGGCATGCTTATTTGCACTTTGGCCTGAACGTGCCCAAACGCATGGGCGAACTGCCCACGGCCGACTTGCTTGGGCGCGATGATGATTGAGAAAAAATACTTGTTGAAGACGATTGGCAAGAACAGGAGCTGGCACTAGAGTATGCGCGCGCAAAACGGAGTTACGCCGTTCACCCATCGCTGTCGGGTTTATTTCGAAGACACCGATGCCGGCGGCATTGTCTACTACGTCAATTACCTCAAATTTATGGAACGGGCTCGTACTGAACGCCTACGCGATCTGGGTTTTCTCCAGTCGACGTTGGCCGAGGAGGGCCTGTTGTTCGTTGTGCATTCGGCTGAAGCGCGCTATCACGCGCCAGCCAAGCTCGACGATGAGTTGCTGGTAAGCGCTGAAGTCATTGAATTAAACCGTGCCAGCTTGCGTTTTCGTCAGCAGGTCAGGCGGGCAACGGATGATGCGCTGCTTTGTGAAGGGCAGTTTATGGTGGCCTGTGTGCGCGCCGATAATTTAAAACCCCGGGCCATTCCCCAAACTCTGCATGCGGCCTTTGCCGGGCAGGGCGGCGCGGGTACATCTAGAGCAGGAGAGTAAGCGTGGAAGCCAACGCCGTAGACCACATGTCGATGTGGAGTCTGATCAGCAACGCCAGTCTGGTGGTGCAGCTGGTAATGCTGACACTGGTGGCTGCATCGGTCACTTCGTGGGTCATGATTTTTCAGCGCACCGCTTTGCTGCGCGCGGCCAAGCGTGCTCTTGATAACTTTGAGGAGCGCTTCTGGTCGGGTATCGATCTGTCCAAGCTGTACCGCCAGGCCGGCAGCAATCCGGACCCGGACTCCGGCCTGGAGCAGATTTTTCGTGCTGGCTTCAAAGAGTTCTCGCGTCTGCGCCAGCAGGCCGGTGTTGATCCGGATGCGGTGATGGACGCGGTGGCGCGTGCCATGCGTGTGGCCATCTCGCGTGAAGAAGAGAAGCTTGAGCAGAGCCTGCCGTTCCTCGCCACCGTTGGCTCGACCAGTCCGTATATCGGCCTGTTCGGTACCGTGTGGGGCATCATGAACTCCTTCCGTGGCCTGGCTCAGGTGCAGCAAGCAACCCTGGCCACTGTGGCTCCGGGTATTGCCGAGGCACTGATCGCCACCGCGATCGGTCTGTTCGCCGCGATTCCAGCGGTCATTGCCTATAACCGCTTTGCCGCCCGTGGCGAAATGCTGATCGGTCGTTACTACACCTTCGCCGATGAGTTCCAGGCGATTCTGCACCGCAAAGTCCACACCAGCGACGACTAAGCCTTAGGCATTCTTAATACAGGTTTTCAAGCCATGGCCAGAATTCGCAACAGACGCAAGCCCGTCGCCGAGATGAACGTGGTGCCCTACATCGACGTGATGTTGGTGCTGCTGGTGATCTTTATGGTGACCGCGCCCATGCTCAATCAAGGGGTTAAGGTCGATCTGCCGCAAGTCAGCAGTGAGGTCTTGCCACAGGACAATAACGCCCAGGTGCTGACCATCTCGATCAAGGCCGACAAGAGCTATTTCTGGAATATGGGCACCGAGGTTGATGTCGACACTGTTCAAGATAAGGCGCTGACGCTGGAAGAGATGACACGCGCAGTGACGGCGATCATCAGCCAGAGCCGGGCAACTGGTAAGCAGGTGCAGGTGTTCGTGCGCGGCGACAAGAGCGTTGATTACGGCACCATCATGGCGGCCATGGGTGGCTTGCAGCAGGCTGACGTGGGTAACGTCGGGCTGATTACCGAGGCCCCCTGATGCACGACCAGCACGAGCGTTCGCCCTCGGAAAGCCTATTTTGGCCGGTCGTCTGGGCTGTGGGGCTGCACGTCATCATGTTTGCCATGTTGTTCGTTAGCTTCGCCTTTGCCCCGGACTTGCCGCTGGCCAAGCCGGTAGTACAGGCCACGCTGTATAAGCTGCAATCGCAGAGCCAGGCCACCACCCAGACCAACCAGAAAATTGCGGGTGAAACCAAGAAAACCACGGCCCCGGTGTACGAAACCGAACAGCTTGAACAGAAAAAGGCCGAGCAGGAAAAAGTAGCAGCCAAGGCAGCGGAACAAAAGAAAGCGCAAGAGGCTCAGAAAGCGGAGGCTGCGAAAAAGGCTGACGCCGATAAAAAGGCCGCTGAGCAGAAGAAGCTCGCCGATGTCGCCAAAAAGAAAGCGGCGGATGAGGCAGCCAAGAAAAAGGCCGCTGAAGACGCCAAGAAAAAAGCTGCTGAAGAGGCGAAGAAGAAAGCCGCTGCAGAAGCTGCGAAGAAGAAAAAGGCTGATGACGCCAAGAAGAAAGCGGCAGAAGCGGCCCAGCGTAAAGCGGTAGAAGACAAGAAGGCTGCCGCATTGGCTGAATTATTATCCGACGATGTTGGTCGCCAGCAGGCAATTGCCGATACCGTCGGCGATGAAGTGGCCGGCAGCCTGGATGACCTGATTGTTATGCTGGTGAGTCAGCAGTGGCGACGTCCGCCATCGGCGCGTAATGGCATGAGCGTAGAAGTACTGATCGAAATGCTGCCTGATGGCACCATTACCAATGCCAGCGTGACGCGTTCCAGTGGTGACTCGCCATTTGATAACTCGGCCGTGCAAGCGGTACGTAACGTCGGCCGTATTGCCGAAATGCAGCAGCTGGACCGCGCCACTTTTGATCGCCTTTACCGGCAGCGTCGCGCTGTCTTCAAACCGGAGGATTTAGGTCTGTGAATACCCTGATGCGTATTGTTCTGCTCGGTCTGACCATGCTGGTCGGCACCGTTCAGGCCGCTGATCCGCTGCTTATCGACAAAGGTACCAACAGTGCCACGCCCATTGCCGTAGTGCCTTTTGGCTGGCAAGGCGGCACCGTGTTGCCTGAGGATATGGCCGAGATTATCGGCAATGACCTGCGTAACTCTGGAGAGTTTGCGCCGATCCCTCGGCAGAACATGATCAGCCTGCCGACTCAGGCGACTGAAGTGATCTACCGCGACTGGCAAGCTCTGGGCGCACAGTACGTCCTGGTCGGCAACATTGTGCCGAATGCCGGTCGTCTGCAGGTGCAGTTCGCCTTGTTCAACGTCACTACTCAGCAGCAGGTCATGACCGGCAGCGTGGGTGGCGGCGTCGATCAGTTGCGTGATATGGCGCACCATATCGCCGATCAGTCCTTCGAGAAGCTCACCGGCGTTAAGGGTGCGTTCTCGACGCGTATGCTGTATGTGACTGCCGAGCGTTTTGCAGTCAACAACACTCGTTACACCTTGCAGCGCTCTGATTATGACGGCGCCCGTGCCGTGACCCTGCTGCAATCGCGCGAGCCGATTCTGTCGCCATCGTTTGCCCCGGATGGCAAGCGTATCGCCTATGTCTCTTTCGAGCAGAAGCGTCCGCGTATCTTCGTGCAGCACATCGATACCGGTCGCCGCGAGCAGATCACCAATTTTGAAGGCCTGAATGGCGCGCCAGCCTGGTCGCCGGATGGCAATCGCCTAGCGTTCGTATTGTCGCGGGATGGCAATCCAGAGATCTATGTAATGGACATGGGCACTCGCCAGCTGCGCCGGGTGACCAACCAGCCATCGATTGATACCGAACCATTCTGGGGTAAAGACGGTCAGACCCTTTACTTCACGTCGGATCGTTCCGGCAAACCGCAGATCTATAAAACCAACATCAATGGTGGCTCGGCAGAGCGTGTGACCTTTATCGGTAACTACAACGCCAACCCGAAACTTTCTGCTGATGAAAAGACCCTGGTAATGATTCACCGCCAGGATGGTTACACCGTGTTCAAGGTGGCGGCGCAAGATCTGCAGCGCGGCAATTTGCGCATTCTTTCAGACACCAGTCTGGATGAGTCGCCTACTGTTGCGCCTAACGGCACCATGGTAATCTACGCCACCCGCCAGCAGGGTCGGGGAGTCTTGGTATTAGCGTCCACCAATGGACGTGTGAGGCTCCCTCTTCCTACCGCTCAAGGCGAAGTTCGAGAGCCTTCATGGTCCCCTTACCTGAACTGATGCGGCGCTACACCGTTGTTGTTTGAAACACTGCTTAACACACTGGGGTTCATTAGGAGTTACATCATGGAAATGCTGAAATTTGGTAAGTTCGCCGCGCTGAGCCTGGCTCTGGCCGTTGCAGTTGGTTGCTCCTCGAAAGGCGGCGACGCTGCTGGCGAAGGCGCTACCGATCCTAACGCTGGTTACGGTGCTAACACTGGCGCTGTTGATGGCAGCCTGAGCGAAGAAGCTGCTCTGCGCGCTATCACCACCTTCTACTTCGAATACGACAGCTCCGACCTGAAGCCAGAGGCCATGCGCGCTCTGGACGTGCACGCCAAAGACCTGCAAGGCAATGGCGCTCGCGTAGTTCTGGAAGGCCACGCTGACGAGCGCGGTACTCGTGAATACAACATGGCTCTGGGCGAGCGTCGCGCCAAAGCTGTGCAGCGTTACCTGGTACTGCAGGGCGTTTCCCCGGCTCAACTGGAACTGGTTTCCTACGGTGAAGAGCGTGCAATCGCCACTGGCAACGACGAGTCCTCGTGGGCTCAAAACCGTCGCGTCGAACTGCGTAAGTAATTCGATATGCGTACGTGCCGCCGTGCTTTAACCGTTTTGGCGCTCAGCCTGCCGCTTGCGGCGTGGGCTGAGGTTCCCGTGGTGGATAACAATGCCGGTTACGGCGGCAGTTACCCGCCTGCTGGTTACGGTACGTCCGGCACCTCCGCCGCGACAGGGGCTGCGGCCCCTGTCACGGCGCAGGGCATGCTGTTCAACCAGTTGCAGCAGATGCAGCAAGAGATCGCGCAGCTGCGCGGTACGCTGGAAGAGCAACAGAATGAAATTCAGCGTCTGAAACAAGAAAGCCTGGAGC
The DNA here is from genome assembly GCF_963970805.1 of Pseudomonas sp. EA_35y_Pfl2_R5. NCBI lineage: Bacteria > Pseudomonadati > Pseudomonadota > Gammaproteobacteria > Pseudomonadales > Pseudomonadaceae > Pseudomonas > Pseudomonas sp. EA_35y_Pfl2_R5. The sequence continues at coordinate 20,383 of NZ_CAXAOW010000012.1, forward strand.
GTTATCAGGATCTTGATCGACGTGTGAGTGGTGGTGCGGCAGGTGCTGCAACCGGCCAGAATTCTTCAGCTGCTGGTGCGATCAATGCCAGTGGTACACCTACTCCGCCAGCGGCGGGGCAGGTACAAGCGCCGGCCAGCAATGAGCCGGCCGATCCTGCAAAGGAAAAGCTGTTCTACGAAGCTGCCTTTGACCTGATCAAAGCCAAGGATTTCGACAAAGCCAGTCAGGCTTTTGCCGCCTTCCTGCGTAAATACCCAAACAGTCAGTACGCTGGCAACGCGCAGTATTGGTTGGGCGAGGTAAATCTGGCCAAGGGTGACCTACAAAGCGCGGGCCAGGCCTTTGCACGGGTCAGTCAGACTTACCCGAGCCACGCCAAGGTGCCGGATTCGTTGTTCAAGCTGGCGGATGTTGAGCAGCGTCTGGGCAATAGCGACAAGGCCAAGGGTATTCTGCAGCAAGTGATTGCGCAGTACCCAGGCAGCTCGGCGGCCCAGCTGGCACAGCGCGATTTGCAGCGTTTGCCATAAAATTTAGTGCTTGACCAAGAATCCCGCGCCTTGCGCGGGTTTTTTATGTCCAGTGTTCCCCGGTGGGCAACCTTTCTGGCCTTAGCTGCGACGTTAAGAATTTCACCCGAAAACTATTTCGTATACAATCCGCGGCCCTTTTCCCGCAACGGAGGCGGACAGCCTGTTTAGCTGTCACGCCCGTGGCTGATATGCAAGATACCCTGCGCATTACCGAGATTTTCTACTCGCTGCAGGGCGAGACACGCACCGCCGGCTTGCCGACTGTGTTCGTTCGCCTGACCGGCTGTCCTTTGCGTTGCCAATACTGCGACACCGCCTACGCCTTCAGTGGCGGCGAGATCCAGTCGCTGGACGCCATCATCGAACAGATTGCCGGTTATAAGCCGCGTTATATCTGCGTGACCGGTGGTGAGCCGTTGGCTCAGCCCAACTGCATTGCTTTGCTCAAGCGTCTGTGTGACGCCGGCTATGAAGTGTCGCTGGAAACCAGTGGTGCGCTGGATGTGTCGGCGGTCGACCCGCGGGTAAGCAAGGTCCTCGACCTGAAGACTCCTGGCTCAGCTGAAGTGGCGCGTAACCGCTACGAGAATATCGATCTGCTGACGCCAAACGATCAGGTCAAGTTCGTGATCTGCTCCCGTGAGGACTACGACTGGGCGGTGAGCAAGCTGATTCAATACCGGCTGAACGAGCGCGTTAGCGAAGTGCTGATGTCGCCGAGTCACCATGAGCTGGATGCGCGCTCGCTGGCCGAGTGGATCATTGCCGACAACTTGCCAGTTCGCTTGCAGATGCAGCTGCACAAAATTCTCTGGAATGATGAGCCGGGACATTGATATGAGCGATAAGAAAGCGGTAATCCTGCTGTCGGGCGGTCTGGACTCGGCCACCGTGGTGGCGTTGGCCAAGGCCGATGGCTACAGCTGCTACACCATGAGTTTCGATTACGGTCAGCGCCATCGCTCCGAGTTGCAGGCAGCCGAACAGGTGGCACGGCAACTGAGAGTGGTCGAGCACAAGGTGATCGGCCTGAATCTCAATGGCATGGGTGGCTCGGCGTTGACCGACGATAGTATCGATGTGCCGGAAAGCCCGACCGAAGGCATCCCGGTGACCTACGTGCCAGCGCGCAACACGGTGTTTCTTTCCCTCGCGCTGGGTTGGGCTGAAGTGCTGGGTGCGCGGGATATTTTTATCGGCGTGAACGCGGTGGATTATTCCGGTTACCCGGATTGCCGTCCGGAGTTTATTGAAGCCTTTGAGCGTATGGCCAATCTGGCCACCAAGGCCGGTGTAGAAGGGCAGGGCTTCCGCATTCAGGCTCCGCTACAGGCCATGAGCAAGGCCGAGATCGTTCAGGCTGGAGTTCAGCAGGGCGTTGATTACGCGCTGACCATCTCCTGCTATCAGGCCGATGATCAGGGTCGCGCCTGCGGCAAATGCGATAGCTGCCGTCTGCGTGCTGCAGGTTTTGCTACTGCCGGGTTGGTAGATCCCACTCGTTATTTCTAAAAAATTTTCGCGAAGTGTTGAATTTCTGAATTAAATCAGTATCATGCGCCTCGCGTCGGGTCGTTAGCTCAGTTGGTAGAGCAGTTGGCTTTTAACCAATTGGTCGTAGGTTCGAATCCCACACGACCCACCATTTTTCCTTCCTCGGAAGGTCAAGAAAGCCTGAAAGTTCTGATTAGAGGAATTTTCGGGCTTTTTTGTATCTGTCACTTTTTACCGCCTTCGCGTGGTTGCAAGCTGCCTGCTCCAGTGCCATCCAGGCGGGTATACTCGCCGCACTGAAAGCATATTCAGAGCCTGATGACATGACCCAGATTTCCGAACGCCTGCTGGTGCAAGCCCACCTCGATGCCAAGCAGCCCAAGCCGCTGACGCCTGAGCAAGAGGCTTTTTACCGTGCTGAGATTGCTGCTGAGCTGAAAAAGCAGAACGCCGTACTGGTGGCGCACTATTACTGCGACCCGGTGCTGCAAGCCTTGGCCGAAGAAACTGGCGGCTGCGTTTCCGACTCGCTGGAAATGGCCCGCTTCGGCAATCAGCACCCGGCGCAAACGGTGCTGGTGGCTGGCGTCAAATTTATGGGCGAGACGGCGAAAATTCTCAATCCCGAAAAGCGCGTACTGATGCCGACACTTGAAGCGACCTGCTCGCTTGATCTGGGTTGTCCGGTGGACGAGTTTGCGGCGTTCTGCGATCAGCACCCGCAGCGCACGGTGGTGGTATACGCCAACACCTCGGCGGCGGTGAAGGCGCGCGCCGATTGGGTGGTGACCTCCAGTTGTGCGGTGGAAATTGTCGAGCACCTGATGGATAACGGTGAAAGCATTATCTGGGCGCCGGACCAGCATCTGGGGCGCTATATCCAGAACAAAACCGGCGCCGATATGCTGCTATGGGACGGTGCCTGCATCGTCCACGAGGAGTTCAAGGCCAAGCAGTTGGCAGACATGAAGGCGTTGTATCCGGATGCCGCCGTGCTGGTTCACCCCGAGTCCCCGACCGCCGTGATCGATCTGGCCGATGCAGTGGGCTCTACCAGCCAGCTGATCGCCGCTGCGCAGCGTTTGCCGAACAAGACCTTTATCGTCGCCACCGACGCCGGCATCTTCTACAAGATGCAGCAGCTGTGCCCGGACAAGGAGTTTGTCGCCGCCCCGACTGCCGGCAACGGCGCCGCTTGTCGTAGTTGTGCGCATTGCCCGTGGATGGCGATGAATACCTTGCAGCGTACTCTGGAGTGCCTGCGCGAGGGCAGTAATGAGATATTTGTCGACCCGGCATTGATCCCAAAAGCGATCAAACCGCTCAAGCGCATGCTCGACTTCACCCAGGCTGCGCGCTTAAAACTAAGCGGCAACGCTTAAGCGAGTTGCATAAAAAAGCCCGCCGGTTCTGCCGTGCGGGCTTTTGTGCATCTGGCAGCTGCTTAATGCGTGCCGCCTTGGGCGGGCATGGCCAGCAGCTGCTTTTCCTGGTTCCAATCGAAGGGCTCGTCGTTCTCTTCGGCGTAAAAGCGGCGTTCTTCGAGGGTCTGGTACATCTCGATTTCTTCGTCGGGCATAAAGTGCAGGCAGTCGCCGCCAAAGAACCACAGCAAGTCGCGCGGCACTAGGTGGGCGATTTGCGGATAACGCTGGAAGATCTGGCTGATCAGGTCTTGGCCCAGGTAGAGGCTGGCTTCCGGATCGCTCGGCAGGTCGCTCAGCAATTCGTCGTAGCGCTCCAGGTACATGGCGTGGCTGTCATCGAGAATCTGCTCTGCTTCGCCTAACGCTACCAGAATGGTGCGCAGGTGCTGCAGCAGGGCGAGGTGATGGTCGACGTGGGTGTTGGCCATGGGGCAATCCTGTAGGTAAAACGGGCGCGCAATTATAAGGCTCGCGTCGCCCGCTGTCCTGTTTGCCTGCTTAGCGGACCTTGCCGGTGCTGAGGGCTAACTCCTCCTTGGCAAAGTCATCGACATCAATCACCACACGCCGCGCCGCTTCGGCCTGATTCAGGCTGTGCGCTTCATCGGTACTGAGTACACCTGCGGCCAGTGCGGAATCAATCAGGCTTTGCCCAGGTAGTTCCTGTACCTGACCAGCTTTGACGGCCTTGTGCAGTTTTTTCTGCAGGCCTTGTACGTCGTGCAGCAGGTTCATCGCATATTGCAGGGCACCCACCGAATCTTGTTCGGCGTGCGGGCGATAGCAGCCTTCGAGCAACTCCTCCAGCGCCGGGTCGCCACTGTTGCGGCCGATAATGCCAGCCACTTCGGCGTCCAGTTCATCACTTGGGCCCTTGTGGCGGCGACCCAGTGGTAATACCAGCAGGCGCAGGGCGCAGCCGAGCAGTTTGTTGGGGAAGTTACTGAGCAGCTCTTCCAAAGCCTGTTCGGCCTTGCCCAGGCTTTCTTCTACGGCCCAGCACAGCATGGGTTGCGAGTGTTCTGGGTAGCCAAGGTCGTGGTAGCGCTTGAGCGCAGCGGAGGCCAGATAAAGATGGCTGAGCACATCACCCAGGCGCGCTGATAAACGCTCGCGACGTTTCAGTTCGCCGCCAAGCAGCATCATGCTGGTATCAGCAAGCAGGGCGAAGGCTGCTGCCAGGCGGTTGAGCGCGCGGAAGTAGGGGCGGCTGATACGGTCGCCCGGCACCTGACCGAAGACGCCAAAGCCGAGACTGAGCAGCAGGCTGCTGGCGGCATTGCTCACGGCAAAGCCGATATGTTGCAGCAGCAGTTCATCGAACTCCTGCAACGCCTGGTCTTGGTCTTCGCGTGCCGCCAGAGCCATTTCCTTGAGCACATAGGGGTGGCAGCGGATCGCACCTTGGCCAAAGATCATCAGGTTGCGTGAGAGGATATTGGCCCCCTCCACGGTGATAAAGATCGGCGCGCCCTGCCAGGAGCGGGCCAGGTAGTTGTTGGGGCCCATCACGATGCCCTTGCCGCCGTGCACGTCCATGGCGTGGCTGATGCATTCGCGGCCGCGCTCGGTCAGGTGGTACTTGAGAATGGCCGAGAGCACCGAGGGTTTCTCGCCCAGGTCCACCGCATTGGCGGTGAGAATGCGCGCGCTGTCCATCAGCCAGGCGTTGCCGCCGATGCGCGCCAGGGCTTCCTGAATGCCTTCGAAGGCGGACAGCGGTACGTTGAACTGCTCGCGAATCTGGCTGTACTGGCCGGTGGTCAGGCTGGTGAACTTGGCCGCGCCCGTGCCGACTGCTGGTAGGGAGATGGAGCGTCCCACGGACAGGCAGTTCATCAGCATCATCCAGCCCTTGCCGAGCATCTCCTGACCGCCAATCAGGTAATCCAGCGGGATAAACACATCCTTGCCTGAGTTCGGGCCGTTCATAAAGGCGGCGCCAAGTGGTAGGTGGCGACGGCCGATCTCGACGCCGGGCGTTTCTGTGGGCACCAGGGCCAGGCTGATACCAAGGTCTTCCTCTTCACCCAAAAGGTGTTCAGGGTCGTAGGCCTTGAAGGCCAGGCCGAGCAGGGTGGCGACTGGGCCAAGGGTGATATAGCGTTTTTCCCAGTTCAGGCGTAGGCCGATGACTTCCTCGCCTTGCCACTGACCCTTGCAGATGATTCCGGTGTCCGGCATGGCGCCGGCGTCAGAGCCGGCCAGTGGGCCGGTGAGGGCGAAGCAGGGGATGTCTTCACCGCGCGCCAGGCGCGGCAGGTAATGGTCGCGCTGGGACTCGGTGCCGTAGTGCAACAGCAGTTCGGCCGGGCCTAGAGAGTTGGGCACCATAACGGTGGAGGCCAGATCGCCGGAGCGGGTGGCCAGCTTCATCGCGACCTGGGAGTGGGCGTAGGCGGAAAAACCCTTACCGCCGTATTGCTTGGGGATGATCAGAGCGAAGAAACCGTGATTCTTGATATGTGTCCAGGCCTCGGCGGGCAGGTCCATTTGCTGGCCGATCTGCCAGTCACTGACCATGGCGCAGAGTTCTTCGGTCGGGCCGTCGATAAACGCCTGTTCTTCCTCGCTCAGTTGCGCCTTGGGGTAGGCCAGTAGAGTGTCCCAGTCTGGGCGGCCGCTGAACAATTCACCATCCCACCATACGGTGCCAGCTTCGATGGCGTCGCGTTCGGTGGCCGACATCGGCGGCAATACGCGCTTAAACCAGCTAAATAGCGGTGCAGTGAACAGGTTGCGGCGTTGTTGCGGCAGCAGCAGTGGTAGGGCCACGGCTAACAGTAACAGCCAGAGCACGAGCATCAGCCAGGTAGGGGCGTGACTGAAAACACCCATCAGAATCAGAAAGCCAGCCACTATGCCCAAGGCGGGCAGGGGAGCGGTACGCCGGTGGGCAAGAAAGGCCGTGCCAAACAGCAGGGCGAGTAACCAGAGAGCGAGCATGCAGAATCCTCCATGATGACAATGCGTTTGTAAGCACCATCATGAGCGTAGTCGCCATTGATGGCGACAAGAGCGGTGAGCTTGGCCGAATCGTCGTGACATTGGCCGGACTCCCGTCGTTAGACTGGTTTCTCAATCGTGGAGAAACCCTGATGCGTGAATACCTTGAGCCCGGCCGCTTCATCGATAGTGACCATCCAGCGCTGGTTGAGTTCGCAGAAAGGTTTCGCGGGGGCAGCCCTGAGCCGCGAGAACAGGCCGTCAATTTATACTACGCGGTGCGTGACGAGATTCGCTACAACCCCTACGTATTCAGCCGTGACGCCGAAACGCTGAAAGCCAGCCACGCGTTGCAGGCGGGCGAGAGTTACTGCGTGCCCAAGGCCACCTTGCTTGCCGCCTGTGCCCGGTATTGCGGTATACCCGCGCGGATCGGTCTGGCCGATGTCCGCAACCACCTGGCTACCCCACGTCTACTGGCCATGCTGCGCAGTGAAGTGTTCGCCATGCATGGCTACACCGAGTTGTTCCTTGATGGCCGCTGGGTCAAGGCCACGCCGGCGTTCAACCTGGCGCTGTGCCGGGTATTCAAGGTGGCGCCGCTGGAGTTTGATGGCCTGAGCGACAGCGTATTCCATCCGTTCAATCAGCAGGGCGAGCGCTATATGGAGTACCTGCATGACCACGGCCAGTTTGCCGATGTGCCCGAGCAGCTGTTCTTCGGCCATTTAGCCGCCTGTTACCCGCATTTGTTTGCCGAGGATGCGCTATCGATCAGTGGCGACTTTGCCGCTGAGATCAATCCCTGATTGATGTATCGACAGGGCTGATAAGCACCATCGGGAACTGCCGGGTTTAATCTGCGCCTGGCGCTGGTAGGCTGCTGCCCAGCCCTGGGGCGGCAGTTTTGCGCAAAGATTCTGTGGTAGAGAGGTTCCAGGCGCTAGACTTGGGCCACTTCGCGCTGCGTGTTGCAGCCCCTTACAAATTTATTTTTATCTGATCAGGTGTGCGCATTTTTATGAGTACTGCTTTGTCCATTCGCCAGTTGACCAAAACTTATGGCAACGGCTTCCAGGCGCTGCACGGCATCGACCTGGATGTAGCTGAAGGCGATTTCTTCGCCTTGCTCGGCCCCAACGGTGCCGGTAAATCCACCACCATTGGCATTCTTTCGACCCTGGTGACCAAGAGCAGCGGCACGGTCAATGTGTTTGGTCATGATCTGGATAAGCAGCCATCGGCGCTCAAGCGTTGCCTGGGCGTGGTGCCGCAGGAGTTCAACTTCAACCAGTTCGAGAAAGCCTTCGATATCGTCGTGACCCAGGCCGGTTATTACGGTATCCCGGCAAAAATCGCCAAGGAACGCGCTGAGCAGTACCTCAACCAGCTCGGCCTGTGGGGCAAACATGATGTGCCGTCGCGCGAATTGTCCGGCGGCATGAAACGTCGCCTGATGATCGCTCGCGCGCTGGTGCATCAGCCGCGTTTGTTGATTCTTGATGAGCCGACTGCCGGGGTTGATATCGAATTGCGCCGCTCAATGTGGAGCTTTCTCACCGAGCTGAATCAGCAGGGCATCACCATTATCCTGACTACTCACTACCTCGAAGAAGCCGAACAGCTGTGCCGCAATATCGGCATCATCGATCACGGCCGTATCGTCGAAAACACCAGTATGAAGACGCTGTTGAAGACTCTGCATGTGGAGACCTTCCTGCTCGACCTCAAGGAGTCGCTGTTGGTGCCGCCGCAACTGATCGGCTACCCGGCGCAACTGCTCGACCATCACACCCTGGAGGTGCAGGTCGACAAGAGCCAGGGCATCACCGAGCTGTTCCACCAGTTGGCCCGGCAGAATATCGAGGTGCTCAGCTTGCGCAATAAAACCAATCGCCTGGAGGAGCTTTTCGTTTCCCTGGTCGAGAAGAACCTGGCCAAGGAGGCGGTATGAGCACGGCTTATCTGAACAGCGAATTTGCCGCCAACATGGTGGCCCTGCGCACCATCGTTTACCGCGAAATCCGCCGCTTTACCCGCATCTGGCCGCAAACCCTGCTGCCGCCGGCGATCACCATGGTTCTGTACTTTGTGATCTTCGGCAATCTGATCGGCCGGCAAATAGGCGACATGGGCGGCTTCACCTATATGGAGTACATCGTGCCGGGCCTGATCATGATGTCGGTGATCACCAACTCCTACGGCAACGTGGTGTCGAGCTTCTTCGGCAGCAAGTTTCAGCGCTCCATCGAGGAGTTGATGGTGTCGCCGGTGTCGCCGCATATCATCCTCACCGGTTACGTGATCGGTGGCGTGCTGCGCGGTCTGGCGGTGGGGTTTATCGTCACCTTGCTGTCGCTGTTCTTCACTCACTTGCAGGTTCATCACCTCGGTGTGACGGTGCTGGTGGTGCTGCTGACGGCGACCATCTTCTCACTCGGTGGCTTTATCAACGCCGTGTATGCGCGCAATTTCGACGATATTTCGATCATTCCGACCTTTGTGCTGACGCCTTTGACCTACCTGGGCGGGGTGTTCTACTCGATTACTCTACTGCCGCCGTTCTGGCAGACGGTGTCGCTGGCCAACCCGGTGCTGCATATGGTCAACGCTTTCCGTTACGGCATTCTCGGGGTGTCTGATATCCGCATTGGCGTGGCCATTGGTTTTATGCTGGTTGCCACCGCTGTGTTGTATGGCGTGTGTATTCGTCTGCTGGTTAGCGGCCGTGGTATGCGCCAATAGTCAGTGCTAATACCGGGAAACAGTTTTCACGGCTGATGCGTACGGCTCGGCCGTTAGACTTAGCCTCTACAAAGAATTAGGGGTTGTATATGTTTGCCCGCGCACCTGCTTTTCTCGGTACGGTCTTTTTGCTGTGCTCGCTTGGTAGTGTGCAAGCGCACGCCAATGAAGGGCCGCTGGTCGAGGTGGTCAAGGCCGAACGAAGCCTGGTGCGCGATGAGCTGGTGACTTTCGGTTCGCTACGCCCCGACGAGTCGGTGATGATCCGCCCGGAAATCGCCGGGCGAGTGGCGCAGCTGCATTTTCGCGAAGGCCAGCGCGTCGAAGCGGGTGCGCTGCTGGTTAGTCTGGATGATTCCATTACTCGTGCCGAATTTGCCCAGGCGCAGGCCAACCTGAACCTCGCGGAAAAGAATTTTCAGCGCGCGCAGATGCTGTTCAAGCGTGGTGCCAGCAATGCTCAGGCGCTGGATGAAGCCAGTGCGCAGCAGCAGGCCTCGCGTGCCAGCCTGGCCTTGTCCCAGGCGCGCTTGGACAAGACCCGCATTCTCGCCCCCTACGACGGTGTGCTGGGGCTGCGTCAGGTCAGCCCTGGCGATTACCTCAGCGAGGGCCAAGACATCGTCAATCTGGAAGTGCTCGATCCGCTCAAGGTGGATTTCCGCATTCCACAAAAAGCCGTCAGTCAGATCCATCTCAAGCAGATTATTGAAATCAGCCTGGATGCCTATCCCGGCGAGCGCTTCACCGGCGAGATTTTCGCCATCAACCCGCGCCTGGACGAAGCCGGGCGCAGCCAGGCGATTCGTGCGCATATCAGCAACAGCGATGGCCGTTTGAGCCCGGGGCAATTTGTGCGGGTGTCGGTCATTCTCGCCGAGCGGCCGAATGCCCTGGTGCTTCCAGAGGAAGCCATCATGCCGGTAGGCGAGCAGCTGCTGGTCAACCTGGTGATCGATGGCAAGGTCGAGTTGCGCGAGGTCAAACTGGGTAAGCGCATGGCCGGCAAGGTTGAGGTAATTGAAGGTCTGCAGGGTGATGAGACGCTGATCAGCGCCGGCTGGCAGAAGGTCCGTGCAGGCGCACCTGTGCGCACCAAGGTGGTGGAGCAAGCACCATGACCCTGTCGGATATCTGCATCCGTCGGCCGGTGTTTGCCACTGTTCTATCGTTGATTGTGCTGCTGCTCGGCTTGATGGCCTATGACCGGCTGGCTGTGCGCGAATATCCGAATATCGACGTGCCGATTGTCACGGTCAACGTCACCTACCCGGGCGCGAGTCCGGAGATCATGGAGTCCCAGGTCGCCCAGCCGATCGAGGATGTGCTTTCGGGTATTGAAGGCCTGGATTTCGTCAGCTCCATCAGTCGTTCGGAAAACACCCAGATCACCGCGCAGTTCCGCCTGGGCAGCAACTCCGATGAGGCTGCCAACGATGTACGCGACCGTTTGGGTCGAGTGCGCGGCCTGCTGCCCGATGAAATCAGCGAACCCATCGTGCAGAAGGTCGAGGCCGATGCCCAGCCGGTGATCTGGCTGGCTTTCTACAGCGAGCGCTACAGCGCCATGGAGATCACCGATGTGCTGGAACGGGTGGTCAAGGATCGCCTGCAGACCATTCCCGGCGTCTCCGAAGTGCAGATTCGCGGCGCGCGCACCTTTGCCATGCGCATCTGGCTGGACCCGGAGAAGCTCGCCGCGCACAACCTCACCGTGCAGGACGTGGAAGACGCCCTGCGTCGGCAGAACGTGGAAATCCCGGCTGGGCGTATCGAATCGCAGCAGCGCGAATTCACCGTGCTCTCGGAAACCGATATGAACACCCCGGAGCAGTTCAATCAGCTGATCCTCGATGACTCGCGCGGTTATCTGCTGCGCCTGGCGGATGTCGGTTACGCCGAAATCGGCGCTGCGGATGAGCGCAGCATCGTCCGTTACAAGGGCCAGCCGGCCGTGTCGATGGGCATGATCAAACAGGCCACCGCCAACCCGCTGGACATCTCCGATGGCCTGGCGGCGGCTTTGCCGGATGTGCGTGCGCTGCTGCCCGAAGGCATGCAGATGGCGGTGGCCAACGACAACTCGCTGTTTATCCGCGAGTCAATCGACAACGTGTTTGTCACTATCTGGGAAGCGGTGGGGCTGGTCATCCTGATCATCTTTATCTTCCTGCGCTCGCTGCGCGCCACCCTCATTCCGTTGGTGACCATCCCGGTGTCGCTGATCGGCGCCTTTGCCTTGATGAGCCTGATGGGCTTCACCATCAACACCCTGACGCTGCTGGCCATGGTGCTGGCGATCGGTCTGGTGGTGGACGATGCCATCGTGATGCTGGAGAACATCCACCGGCATATCGAGGAGGGCATGCAGCCGCTGCAGGCGGCGCTCAAGGGTAGCCGCGAGATTGCCTTTGCGGTGATCGCCATGACCCTGACCCTGGCTGCCGTATTTGCCCCTATCGGCTTTATGCAGGGCACCACGGGCAAGCTGTTTACCGAGTTCGCCTGGACCCTGGCCGGCGCGGTGCTGGTGTCGGGTTTTGTTGCCCTGACGCTGACACCGATGATGTGCGCACTGTTACTCAAGCCGCATCAGGCCGGCGAGCGGCATAACCGGGTATACAACCTGATCGAGGATTTCCTCAACGGTCTGACCTACAGCTACAAGCACCTGCTAGCCAAGGCGCTGAGCGCTTGGGTGCTGGTGCTCGGCGTGCTGTTGCTCACGGTGGCGGCCTGCGTGCTGCTGTTCTCCGGGCTTAAGTCCGAGCTGGCGCCCACCGAGGACACCGGCACCATTATTGGTGTGTTCAACGGCCCGGATGGGGCCACCATCAACTACACCGGGCGTTATGCCCGTGAGATCGAAGCGGCTTACGCCAGCATTGCGGAAACCAACCGCTATATGGTCATCGCCGGTTTCCCGACGGTGGCGCAGGGCATTTCCTTTATGAAGCTCGAGGACTGGGCCGACCGTTCGCGCAGCCAGTTCGAGATTCGCAACGAGTTACTGCCCAAACTGCAGGATATCGCCGGGGTGCGGGCCTTCCCGGTCAACCGGCCGCCGCTTGGACAAAGCGCGCGTAACCAGCCGGTGAATTTTGTGATTCGCTCGTCTATGGAGTACAGCGAGCTGCAGGGTTATGTCGACGAGTTGCTCAACGCGCTGCGCGATTATCCGGGCCTGGAAAGTCTGGACAGCGATCTCAAGCTCAATGCGCCGCAGCTGAAAGTTGCGGTCAACCGCGAGCAGGCCGTAGCGGTGGGCACCGATGTGGCAACCATTGGCAGGAGTCTGGAAAGCCTGTTCGGCAGCCGTCAGGTGACGCGCTTCAAGCAGAACGGCGAGCAGTACGACGTGCTGGTGCAGTTGCAGGGCGTGGACCGCAGCAATCCGCAGGATCTCGATCGGGTCTATGTCCGCGGCCGCGATGAGCGCATGGTGCAGCTGTCCAACCTGATCGAAGTGCGCGAGACCGTAGCGCCGCGCGAGCTCAACCACTTCAACCAGCTGCGTGCGGTGACGGTAAGTGCCAACGTCGGCAGCGGCTACACCCTGGGAGAAGCCCTGGCGCATCTGGAAAATACCGCGCGAACGGTGTTCCCGGCCGAGACCCAGTACGACTACACCGGCACCTCGCGGGACTTCAAGGAGTCCAGCGCCGGCATTGCGCTGATCTTCGCCCTGGCTCTGGCGTTTATCTTCCTGGTGCTGGCGGCGCAGTTCGAGAGCTTTACCGATCCGTTGATCATCCTGTTCAGCGTGCCGCTGTCGATGGCTGGGGCCTTACTGGCGCTGACGTTATTCGGCGGCACCTTGAATATCTACTCGCAGATCGGTCTGGTGACCCTGATCGGTCTGATCACCAAGCACGGTATTCTGATCGTCGAGTTCGCCAACGTGCTGTTACGTCAGGGCCATGAGCTGCGCGGTGCGGTGATCGAGGCGTCGGTGCAGCGCCTGCGGCCGATACTGATGACCACCGGGGCGATGGTGCTGGGTTCCTTGCCACTGGCGATTGCCACGGGTGCGGGTGCAGAAAGCCGTCAGCAGATCGGCATGGTGATTGTTGGCGGCCTGTTGGTCGGCACCTTCTTCACCCTGTTTGTGATCCCGACCCTGTATATGCTGCTGCGCCGCTGGCGGCCGATAAAGCAGGAAATGCCTGAGGCAGTGGCCGCCTGACACGTGTAGGAGCGGGCCATGCCCGCGAAATAGCCGGATCGCGGGCATGGCCTGGGCGTCCCCACCGCTCCTACGGTAGGTGTATCAGTCGACTTTCAGTACCAGCTTGCCGAAGTTCTCGCCGCTGAATAGTTTCAGCAGAGTTTCCGGGAAGGTCTGCAGTCCGCTGACGATATCTTCCTTGGATTTCAGCTTGCCGCTGGCCAGCCAGCCGCCCATCTCTTGAGCGGCTTCGGCAAAGCGCGGGGCGTAGGTCATCACCACCATACCTTCCATGCGCGCGCTGTTGACCAGCAGGTTGAGGTAGTTGGCTGGGCCTTTGACGGCCTGCTTGTTGTTGTACTGGCTGATCGCGCCGCAGATGATTACCCGTGCCTTGAAGGCCAGGCGGGTCAGCACGGCATCGAGAATGTCGCCACCGACGTTGTCGAAATACACGTTCACGCCCTTCGGGCATTCGCGCTTGAGACCGGCGATCACGTCTTCGTTCTTGTAATCGATGGTGCCATCGAAGCCCAGCTCATCAATCAGAAATTTGCACTTGTCCGCGCCGCCGGCGATACCGACCACACGACAACCCTTGAGCTTGGCGATCTGCCCGGCAATGCTGCCCACTGCACCGGCCGCACCGGAAATCACCACGGTTTCACCGGCTTGCGGCGCGCCGACATCGAGCAGGGCGAAGTAGGCGGTCATCCCGGTCATACCCAGAGCGGACAGGTACAGCGGCAGCGGCGCGCGCTTGGGATCGACCTTGTAGAAGCCTTTGGGCTCGCCGAGGAAGTAATCCTGCACGCCGAGCGCGCCGTTTACATGGTCACCCACGGCGAAGTCCGGGTGCTGTGAAGCCACCACTTCGCCGACGCCAAGGGCGCGCATCACTTCGCCAATGCCGACCGGCGGGATATAGGATTTGGCATCGTTCATCCAGCCGCGCATGGCCGGGTCCAGTGACAGGTAGGCGTTCTTTACCAGGATCTGCCCTGGGCCGGGTTCGCCGACGCTGGTTTCTACGTAGCTGAAAGTCTCACGGCTGGGCAGGCCGACCGGGCGTTGGGCAAGCAGGAACTGACGATTGAGTGGGGCAGTCATGGCGGGTACTCACTGAACGGAAAGACTGTTGATAGCCCTTAGCAGCGTAATCAGCAAGATTTGCCTGTGGGACGAATGGTGACTAATCCATCCGAATGATCGTTGACCTGGGGTGTTAATCACTCGTTTGGATGAAGCCATCACCAGCAGTTTGATAGTGCTGCCTTGGGACTGGGGAGCTGATTAGACTCAGCGCAGTTTCTAATTCTTGCGAGGACACGCAGATGAGCTTGAGCTTTTCCGGCCGGGTTGCCCTGGTCACCGGTGGTGCAGCGGGTATTGGTCGTGCCACGGCACTGGCGTTCGCCAACGAAGGCCTGCAAGTGGTGGTGTCCGACGTTGATGTGGCGAGCGGCGAAACAACTGCCGCGCTGATCCGTGAAGCCGGTGGCGACGCGCTATTTGTGCGCTGCGACGTAACGCGCGACGCCGAGGTCAAGGTGCTGATGGAGCGCACACTGGGCGCCTATGGCCGTCTGGACTATGCCTTCAACAATGCCGGCATCGAGATCGAGAAGGGCAAGCTGGCCGAAGGTACTGAGGCCGAGTACGACGCCATCATGGGCGTCAACGTCAAAGGCGTTTGGCTGTGCATGAAGCACCAGATCCCGCTGCTGCTGGCGCAGGGCGGCGGCGCGATCGTCAACACCGCATCGGTTGCCGGCCTTGGCGCTGCGCCGAAGATGAGTATCTATGCCGCGTCCAAGCATGCGGTGATCGGTCTGACCAAATCCGCTGCCGTCGAATATGCGAAGAAGAAAGTGCGGGTCAATGCGGTGTGCCCGGCGGTGATTGATACCGACATGTTCCGCCGCGCCTATGAAGCCGATCCGAAGAAGGGCGAGTTCGCCGCCGCCATGCACCCGGTCGGGCGTATCGGCAAGGTCGAGGAAATCGCTACCGCAGTGCTTTACCTGTGCTGTGATAATGCGGCCTTCACCACCGGCCAAGCGCTCGCTGTGGATGGCGGCGCCACAGCGATCTGATTTCCTTCAGTAATAAAAAAAGCGCTCATATGGGCGCTTTTTTTATTCCTCGCCATTTCTTTCACACGATTGGCCACTAAAGTCACTGCAGTGTTCTACGCCGCTGTTCAAGATCGTCCTGCGCTTTGATCAAGGAGTAAAAAGCCGTGACTGCTGATCCGTTATTGACCCTGTTCCTGCCCATTGCCCTGGGCATCATCATGCTCGGCCTGGGCCTTTCGCTGACCCTGGCGGATTTTGCCCGGGTAGTGAAATTTCCCAAGCCGGTACTGATCGGCCTGAGCTGCCAACTATTGCTGCTGCCCGTGGTGTGTTTCTTTCTGGCCAAAGCCTTTGGCCTGGCCCCGGCGCTGGCTGTTGGCCTGATGCTCTTGGCCGCTTCGCCTGGCGGCACCACGGCCAATCTCTACAGTCACTTGGCCCATGGTGATGTGGCGCTGAATATCACCCTGACGGCGGTCAATTCGGTGATTGCGGTGCTGACCATGCCGCTGATCGTCAACCTGTCGCTGGCCTACTTTATGGAAGGCGATCAGGCCTTGCCGTTGCAGTTCACCAAGGTGGTGCAGGTGTTTGTCATCGTGCTTGGTCCGGTGGCCATCGGTATCTGGATACGCAGTCGTTTTCCAGGTTTTGCCTCACGGATGGAAAAGCCGGTGAAGATCATCTCCGCACTGTTTCTGCTGATTATTATCGTCCTGGCGGTGGTCAAGGATTGGCAGACCTTTGTCGATTACGCACCGCTGGTGGGCGGCGCGGCGCTGGCCTTCAACCTGATCAGCCTGGCGGTGGGTTACTGGGTGCCGCGCCTGTGCAATCTGAGCCTGCGCCAGTCGATTGCCATCGGCATGGAAATTGGCATCCACAACGGCACCCTGGCGATTGCCCTGGCGCTCAGCCCGATGTTGCTGAACAACGCGACCATGTCCATCCCGGCGGCGATCTACAGCATCATCATGTTCTTTACCGCCGCGGCCTTTGGCTGGTGGGTGAACTTCGCCCATGGCAAAGAGCTAAAGGCGACCGAATAGGAATGTCCGAGCATAAAAATGACCGGGAGTCATTTTTAACATCGCGTAGCGATGGCCAGTAGGACGGCCGCCATGGATGGCAGACATAAAAAGCCCGTCACTTGGACGGGCTTTTTATGTCTGCTGGTTGGATCAGTGCAGCGGCAGTTCCACGCCTTCGAACAGCTCTTCCAGCTCGATCTTGCTGTGGCATTGCACGGCTTTGGCCATCATGTCGCGGGTCAGGTGCGGGGCGAACTTCTCGATAAAGTCGCACATAAAGCCGCGCAGGAAGGTGCCGCGGCGGAAGCCGATCTTGGTCACGCTGGCTTCGAACAGCTCGCCGGCATCCAGCACCACCAGGTCCGGGTCGAGTTTGGGGTCGACCGCCATCTTGGCCACGATGCCCACGCCCAGACCCAGGCGCACATAGGTCTTGATCACGTCGGCGTCGGCGGCGGTAAACACCACTTTCGGCGTCAGGCCGCGGTGGCTGAAGGCCTCGTCGAGTTTTGAGCGGCCGGTAAAGCCGAATACGTAGGTGACGATGGCGTATTCGGCCAGGGCTTCCAGGGTCAGCTTCGGCAGCTTGGTCAGCGGGTGGCCCTGAGGCACGACTACGCAGCGGTTCCAGCGGTAGCAGGGCATCATGATCAGGTCGTTGAACAGCTCCAGTCCTTCGGTGGCGATGGCGAAGTCGACAGTGCCGTCTGCGGCCATTTCGGCGATCTGCATCGGCGTGCCCTGGTGCATGTGCAGGGCTACGTCCGGGTATTGCTTGATAAAGGCGCTGATCACCGGCGGCAGGGCATAGCGCGCCTGGGTGTGGGTGGTGGCGATGGACAGGGTGCCTTTCTTCTCGTTGGAGAATTCCTGGGCGATCTGCTTGATGCTTTCGACCTTGCGCAGGATTTCCCCGGCGGTGTTGATGATGCGCTCGCCAGCCGGGGTGATACGGGTCAGGTGCTTACCGCTGCGGGCGAATACTTCAACCCCCAGTTCGTCTTCAAGTAGGCGGATCTGTTTGCTGATGCCAGGCTGCGAGGTGTAGAGGCTTTGAGCCGTGGCAGAGACGTTGAGGTCGTGATGCGCGACTTCCCAGATGTAGCGCAATTGCTGAAGCTTCATAAAAGTCCCTCAAAGCAAAAAGACAGCCGTTCAAGTTACCGGCGTTTTATATAACCATAATGATGATTGAAGCATTAAATCTAGACCAAAAATAGAAACGTGCTGTGCTTGTTTTAAAGATCACCACGGCTGCGATGCTGCAGCATTGGCACCAGGTACACCGGCACTTCGGACAATTGCACAAGCCGTGAGGCGGTGCGCCCCAGGGGTATGTCCATATCTGTGCCGTGGCTATGGCTACCTAGGACCAGTAAATCCACGCCGAGTTGCTGCGCTTCATCGAGTATCACCAGCGGTGGATCGCCCTGTACCACGCGTACCGCCTTAATTAGTTCCAGATCATGCAGGGCTTCGCCTATTTCATCGCGAAAGCCTTCCAGCACTCGCTGCTCGATACTCGACATCACCGTGCTCAGGCCGTTGGTGCGTAAATCCTTGAGTCGCTCTTCATCCAGGTAGGTCTGCAATACCGACTCGGCAAACAGGCCCATGGGCTCCACTGCGTGCACAACATATAAGCTGGCATTGAATGAGCGGGTCAGTGCTAGGGCATGCTGCAAGATGTAGGGGGCGTAAAGGCCTAGATCAGTGGCATAGAGAATTGAGCGAATCATGCGGCCTCCTTGACTGCCTGACTGGCGGGCCTGATCTGAGCTTAGCAGCGCCATTGATAAGTCAAAGAAAGCCGAAAATCTGAGGACGAATGGTTATATAGCGGGTGACGAAGTGTGAGGGGGAGAGGGCGGTGAGGGCCCTCGCGCGGGGTTAGATCTGCGGTTCGTTGCTGATGCCGTGTGGCACATGACCGGTGGGCACGACTTTGTTGGCTTTTTCGCAGTGGCCGGTCTGATCGTCGAAGAATACGTCGGCGCCGAAGGTTTCCAGAATTGCGGCTTTTTCCAGGCCGCCGAGGAAGAACGACTCATCCAGGCGGATATGCCATTCGCGCAGTGTGCGAATCACCCGCTCATGGGCCGGCGCCGAGCGAGCGGTGACCAGCGCTGTGCGAATCGGGCATTGTTCTTCGGGAAACTCCTGCTGCAGCTGGTGCAGGGCCGCGAGGAACGGCTTGAACGGGCCGCCGCCGAGCAGTTCGCGGGCTGACTGGCGCTCGTGGCTCTGGAAGGCTTCCAGGCCGGCCTGCTGGTAGACCCGCTCGGACTCATCGGAGAACAGTACGGCATCACCGTCGAAGGCGATGCGCAGCTCATTGCTCGCCGCCCGCCGTGCACCGCCGGAGAGAATGGTCGCCGCTCCGAAGCCGGCGCGCAGCGCACTGCGCACATCTTCGGCGTGGGTGGAGAGAAACAGGTGGCAGCCGAATGCAGCCAGATAAGGATCGGGGCTGCGCCCGCCAACAAAGGCCGCACGGGAAATACCCAGGCCGTAGTGCTGGATTGAGTTGAACGCGCGCAAGCCGGTGTCGGCGCTGTTGCGCGAAACCAGTATCACCTCGACCCGCTGCTGCTTGAGGGCGCTATTCAGCGCCAGCAGCTTCTCTACCAGGGGAAAGGCATCACCTGGAGGGAGTATCTCGTCCTCATGCTCGATCTGGTATTGGCGATAGGCCTCGACGCCCTGGCTTTCATAGATCTGGTGGCTGTCGCGCAGGTCGAACAGCGCCCGCGAGGAGATCGCCAGTACCAGTTTGTCGCCTAATCCCTTGCTCATGGCTGTGTCCTATTGCGCGCGTTGTTCGAGGAAACGCAGAGTCTGATAAAGCATTTCTGTGCGCGGCATGGCGCAGCCGGCCTGGGCCGCAGCGGCTAATGGCGCGGCGTAGATGGCGTGCAGTTCCAGCGGGCGCTGCAGGGCATAGTCGTGGTACATGCTGGGCAGATAATCCGGCATGCGGTCGGTGGCCGCTAGCAGCTTGCCGGCAAAGCCTGCGGGTAACTGATAGCCACAGGCGCCGGCGGCATCCACCACTTCCTGCATGATCGCTTCAATCAGCGCGCGGCTGTCAGCGTTGCCCATCAGAGCCGTGGTGGCGCTGTTCAGCAGTACGGCCAGGCCATTGTAGGGCACGTTCCATACCAGCTTCTGCCAGCGCGCCTGATTCAGCTCAGCCATGGCGGTGGAGTCCAGCCCCGCTGCCTGGAACAGGGCGCTGCCTTGTTCGAGGATCTGCTGACGGCTCTCGGCACCATTAGCCGGACCTGAGTGATAACCCAGGTTGACGTTGCCCAGAGCCTGATGTTCGACCACCCCCGGCGCGCTGCGGTGGGCGCAGATGTAGCAAAGGCCGCCGAGCAGGTGCAGCGAGTCCGGTAGCAACGGGCGCAGTTCGTCTTCCACCGCCAGGCCGTTCTGCATCAGCACCACCTTGGCGCCGGGTGCCGCAGCTTGGCTGATCAGTGGGGCCAATTCGATGTTGCTGGTGGTCTTGGCACCGATCAGCAACCAGTCGCACGGCGGCATATCGGCAACCGACTGGTAGGCCTGCACCGGTTGCAGATGCAGAGTGCCGTGCAGGGCGCTATTGACCTGCAGGCCCTGGCTGGCGACTGCGGCGAATTCGCTGCGCAGCAGAAAGTGCACATCAAAGCCGGCACGGGCCAGCATCAGGCCATAAAAACCGCCAATTGCGCCGGAGCCGATAATGCCGATACGGGGTGCTGCATTCATCAGGGTAATTCCTCTGCGGGGCGCGACAGGGCAGTGTCCAGCGCCTGAGTAAGTTCGGCAGCTTGCAGACGGCTCTGCAAGGCGCCATAAAAATGACCATCGCGTATCACGAATAACGCGGGCAGATGAAATACCTCATAACGCGTCACTAAACCGCCACTGTTGGCCGCGTCGACCCAGGCAAGGCGCTGTATCGGCAGGGGCAAATTAGGCAGCTCACGCCGCGCCCAACGGCAACTGGCACAACCTATGCTGGTAAATATCAGCAGTGAAGTGCCAGGTAAGTCGAGTAGATGGCGATCTGCGTCTAAATCGGTCAGTTCCAGTTCAGTCACTATACTGGCCAGCGTGGTATCAAATTGATGGCATCCGAGGTAGTCATAGATGCGTCACTTTCTGCGTCATCCCAGTGATATGCCGGTTGAATTAGTGCTGCGCAAACAGGCATTTGTACCCAAAGAGCGGCTCAACAATATCAGCCTCGGTGGTGTGGCTTGCAACTCCAACCGCGCTTTTCGCCGTGGTACCGCCATCGAATTGCGTATCCCGCTATTCGGCGAGCATGCGCGTTATCCGGGCTTGGTGGCCTGGTGCCGCAAGCAGGAGGGCAATTACCTGGTGGGTATCGCCTTTGTCGATGAGGACACGCTGTTTCGCGCGCGCATGGTCGAGCAGATCTGCCAGATTGAGCATTATCGTCACCAGCGTGAGCAGGAACTGGGCTGCAGCCTACCAGTCGAGGTAGTGGCGCAGGAATGGATCAGCCAGCATGCCGCCGAGTTCTCCCGCGCCAGCCTGAATTAGCGCCCTAATCCTGCGAATCCTCCCATCGGCGCGGCTTAAGCCGCCAAGCCCATTGTCGAGCCAGGCCTATACGCGCTAAGGTTCGGCTTCCCCGCTGTGCTCATATTGCTGTGCTCCGCCACACGGGGATCGCTGGCGGCCGGCACCCGTGACCTGATGACTCTGACTGATGAATAGCACGATGGCTGATTTACCGATTGATGACCTGAACGTTGCCTCCAACGACACCCTGATAACCCCGGCACAGCTCAAGCGTGAAATTCCGCTGACCGAAGCTGCGTTGCGTACGGTCGCCAGTGGTCGTGAGGTAATCCGCAATATTCTCGATGGCAAGGATCATCGCCTGTTCGTGGTGGTTGGGCCGTGCTCGATCCACGATATCAAGGCCGCTCACGAGTATGCCGAGCGCCTCAAAGCGCTGGCTGCCGAGGTCTCGGACAGTCTGTATCTGGTTATGCGGGTGTATTTTGAGAAGCCGCGTACCACCGTCGGCTGGAAAGGCCTGATCAACGATCCATTTATGGATGACTCGTTCAAGATTCAGGATGGCCTGCATATTGGTCGCCAGTTGCTGCGTGATCTGGCTGAAATGGGCCTGCCGACTGCCACCGAAGCCCTTGACCCGATCTCCCCGCAGTACCTGCAGGACCTGATCAGCTGGTCGGCCATCGGCGCACGCACCACCGAATCGCAAACCCACCGTGAAATGGCCTCCGGTCTGTCCTCCGCTGTGGGCTTCAAGAACGGCACCGACGGCGGCCTGACGGTGGCAATCAACGCCCTGCAGTCGGTATCCAGCCCGCACCGTTTCCTCGGTATCAACCAGGAAGGTGGCGTGTCCATCGTTACCACCAAGGGCAATGCCTACGGTCATGTGGTGCTGCGCGGTGGTAACGGCAAGCCGAACTACGATTCGGTCAGTGTTGCCGTTTGTGAGCAAGAACTGACAAAAGCCGGCATACGCCCGAACATCATGGTCGACTGCAGCCACGCCAACTCCAACAAGGACCCGGCTCTGCAACCCCTGGTAATGGACAACGTGGCCAACCAGATTCTGGAAGGCAACCAGTCCATCGTCGGCCTGATGGTGGAGAGCCACCTGGGCTGGGGCGCGCAGTCGATTCCTAAGGACTTGAGCCAGCTCAAGTATGGCGTGTCGATCACCGATGCCTGCATTGATTGGGAAAGCACCGAGAAAACCCTGCGCGGTATGCACGCCAAGCTCAAAGATGTGCTGCCTAAGCGTCAGCGCGGCTGATTTCCTAGGCTGTAACAAAAACGGGCTTATGCGTAATGCATAAGCCCGTTTTTTATGACCTGCCATCCATGGCGGTCACCCTTCGGGCCGTCGCTTCGCGACGTTAAAAATCGTTCCAGACGATTTTTTATTGCCTGCAGTCCAGTTAGCCCGCAGTTCGTAGGATGGGTTGAGCGCAGCGATACCCATCACTCAAGCGTCTTGCTTGCCCCAATTAAGAATCGCCAGGGTCAGCAGCCCCGCAACAATCCCCCAGAACGCCGAGCCTACCGTAAACAGGGTCATGCCCGATGCGGTGACCAAAAAGGTGATCAGCGCCGCTTCACGTTCTTTCGGCTCGCTCATGGCTTGGGTCAGGCCGCCGATGATCGAGGCGAATAGCGCAAGCGCCGCAATGGACAGGATCAGCGCTTTTGGCAGAGCGGCAAATAGCGCGGCTAGGGTGGCACCGAAAATCCCGGCAATGCCGTAGAACACCCCGCACCAGATGGCGGCGGTGTAGCGTTTTTTCGGGTCTTCGTGGGCTTCCGGTCCGGCGCAGATTGCTGCGCTGATGGCAGCCATATGGATGCCGTGGCTGCCAAACGGGGCCAGCAGCATCGAAGTCAGTCCGGTTGTGCTCAACAATGGACTGGCCGGCACGTCGTAACCATTGGCACGCAGCACTGCCATGCCCGGCAGGTTTTGCGAGGCCATGGCGACGATAAACAGCGGGATGCCGATGCTGATGACCGCCGCCAGGGAGAAGCTCGGGGTGGTCCATTCCGGCACCGCCAGTTGTAACTCGAAATGCTCAAAGTTGAGCAGGCCGAAAATCCCAGCTAACACGCTGCCGACGATCAAGGCAGCGAGCACTGCATAACGCGGCAGCAGGCGTTTACCCAATAAGTAGGCGAGCAGCATGGCCACCACCAGTAGCGGCTGTTGCTCGGCGGCCACGCAGATTTCCAGGCCGATCTTGAACAGCACGCCAGCCAGCAGGGCCGCCGCAATCGAGCCGGGAATGCGGCGCATCACACGGTCGAAGGTGCCGGTCAGACCGATCAGCACAATCAGCCCCGAAGCGAAGATATAGGCACCAATTGCCTCGCTGTAGGGCACGCCAGGCAGGCTGGTGATCAGCAGGGCTGCGCCGGGGGTGGACCAGGCGATCATGATTGGCGCGCGGTAGCGCAGCGACAGGCCGATGCAGCAGATCGCCATGCCAATCGATAGCGACCAGATCCATGAAGAAATCTGCCCGTTAGTCAGCCCGGCGGCCTGGCCGGCCTGGAACATCAGCACCAGCGAGCTGGTATAGCCGGTAAGCATGGCGATAAACCCGGCGACGACTGCCGAGGTTGAGGTGTCGGCCAGCGGTCGTAGGCGGGCTTGCGGCAGGTCGTGCATCTAGAGCAATCCCGTGTCGGTGAAAATGGGGTACAGCGAAGCTACCAGCAGCAGAGCCATACCGATATTGAACACGCGCAAACGACGTGCATCCTGCAGCCAGTTGCGCAACAGGCTACCGACGACGGTCCAGACACTCATGGTCGGGCAATTGACCAAGGCAAACAGCGCTGAAATCAGCAGTACATTGGTCACGAAATTGTCTTGCGGCGTATAGGTGGTGATAGCACCGATCGCCATGATCCAAGCCTTCGGATTGATCCACTGGAAGGCGGCGGCTTGCAGAAAACTGAAAGGTTTTCCGCTGGCAGAGGCTTGGCTGCTAGGCGCGCCGGCATTGGCGATCTTCCAGGCCAGGTACAGCAGGTAGGCAGCCCCGACATAGCGCAGCACGGTATAGAGCAGTGGCACTTGTTCGAACAACTGGCCGAGCCCCAGGCCGACCGATAGCACCAATAGCATCAGTCCCAGGCTGATACCCAGCATGTGCGGCAGGGTTCGACGAAGGCCGAAATTTGCCCCCGAGGCGAGCAGCATGGTGTTGTTCGGCCCCGGCGTCACTGAGGTGACAAAGGCGAAAGCGATAAAGGCTATTAACAGCTCGGCGGTCATGGCAGCGGCACTCGTGGATGATGCTGCTCAGCCTAAGGGGCACGGGGCGGGGCGTCGCGGTACAGCGAGGCGGGCAATGGACGTAACAGTTTTAAAGTGTTCTTGGAAAAGACCAATACAGTTTCTCTGAGATAACAGTACAGTCGGCTCTAATGGTCGGTCGAGAGCGCTTCAGCGCCCAGCCAGTGCCTGGTTGACCATGAGCCAGCCCTGTACTGCGTCGTCACCCACTTCACCGAAGGCCCGCTGCAGCAGCTTGGCCTGCTCACGGCGCAGTGCCTGTTCCAGCTTGGCACCTTCGGCGGTGAAGCCGAGCAGGCGTTTGCGCTTGTCGTCTTCGGCGGTAAGGCTTTGCACCAGATCCATTTCCAGCAACTGCCGCAGCGGGGTGTTCAACGCCTGCTTGCTCACGCCCAGGTAAGCGAGCAGCTCTTTCATGTTCAAGCCGGGGTATTTGGCGATAAAGAACAGGATGCGGTGATGCACCCGCGACAGGCCGCGGCGCGCCAGTATCTCATCGGCCTTGGCGGTAAAGGCCTGGTAGCCAAAGAAGAAGGCTTCCATGGCAGTTTGCTGAGTGGCCGGGTTTTTTAGGTCAGGCATATTGACGTATCCGTATGGGGCGTCGTAGCTTCTGTTAAACAGAGCTTTGGTCAAACAGTTTGACCTATTTTTATTTGCCTTTGCTACCGGTGTATCCATGGCCTTCTCCGAACGTGTTGCCCGCCTGAAAAGCTCCCTGATCCGTGAAATCCTAGCCGCGGCGCAGCGTCCGGAAGTCATGTCCTTCGCCGGTGGCTTGCCCGCTGAACCGATGCTGCCAAAGGTTGAGTGGGCTGAAATGCCCGCGAGCATGGGGCAATACGGCATGAGTGAAGGTGAGCCGGCGCTGCGTGAGGCGATTGCCGCCGAAGCTCGTGCCCTCGGCGTATCCTGCGAGGCCAGCCAGGTGTTGATCGTCAGCGGCTCGCAGCAGACCCTCGACTTGGCCAGCAAGCTGTTTATCGACCCGGGTACCGAAGTGCTGCTCGAAGCGCCGACCTACCTCGCCGCGCTGCAAGCCTTTCAGCTGTTCGGTGCCGATTGCATCGCCGTACCGCAGGAGTCCGATGGCCCGCAGATCGACGCGCTGCGTGAGCGTCTGGAAAATCACAAGCCGGCCTTCGCTTACCTGATTCCAACCTTTCAAAATCCCTCGGCTGTGCGCTACAGCGAAGCCAAGCGTGACGCCGTGGCGGCGCTGCTGGATGAGTTTGGCGTGACCCTGATCGAAGACGAGCCCTACCGCGAGCTGGTATTCGACGCCGGCAGCGCCACGCCTATCGTCAGCCGCCTACAGAAGGCCAGCTGGATCTACACCGGCACCGTGTCGAAAACCCTTTTGCCGGGTCTGCGCGTCGGCTATCTGATCGCCACACCGGACCTGTTCCCCTACCTGCTACGCCTCAAGCAGTCGGCGGATCTGCACACCAATCGCATTGGCCAATGGCAGGCGCTGCAATGGCTGGGCAGCGAGAAATACCGCGGCCACCTAGCCGAGCTGCGCGATTTTTATCGCATCCGCCGCGATGCCATGCAGGCGGTGTTGGAAGAGCATTTCAGCGATCTGGCCAACTGGCAGGTTCCCCAGGGCGGGCTGTTCTTCTGGTTGACGCTCAAACAGCCGCTGGACACTCGTACGCTGCTGGCGCCGGCGCTGGCGCAGAACGTGGCGTTTATGCCGGGTGAGCCGTTCTTTATCGACCCGGACGCCAACCCTGGGCATTTGCGGCTTAACTTCAGCCACGTCGCACCTGAGCGCTTGAATGAAGGACTCAAGCGTCTGGCCGAAGTGATTCGTCAGGCGCAAGCAAGCTAGCTGAGCGGTTTCAGACACATTTGGGAGGAGGGTGATATGTACAAGGTCTATGGCGATTACCGCTCGGGCAACTGCTACAAGATCAAGCTGATGCTGCACCTGCTGGATCAGCCCTACGAATGGATAGCGGTCGATATCCTTAAGGGCGAGACCCAGAGCGAAGCGTTTCTGGCTAAGAACCCCAATGGCAAGATCCCGGTACTGGAGCTGGAAGACGGCACCTGCCTGTGGGAGTCCAATGCCATCCTCAACTTCCTCGCCGATAGCAGTGAGTTTTTGCCGACTGAGCCACGACTGCGCACCCAAGTGCTGCAATGGCAGTTCTTCGAGCAGTACAGCCATGAGCCTTATGTGGCGGTGGCGCGCTTTATTCAGCTGTATCAGGGTCTGCCAGAGGCTAGGCGCAGCGAGTACGAGGAGTGCCATGCGCGCGGTTACAAGGCGCTCAAGGTGATGGAGAAACAGCTACAGCGCACGTCTTACTTGGTGGGCGAAGAGTTCTCGATTGCCGATATCGCCTTGTATGCCTACACCCATGTGGCGGACGAAGGCGGCTTCGACCTGAGCCCGTACCCGGCCGTCCGTACTTGGCTGGAGCGGGTTGCCAGCCATCCGCGTTATGTCGGCATGCTCGACTAACAGCTCAGCGGGTTGGATAAGCGGTGAGAGGCTCTGCATTTTCTCACCGCTCAGTCGCCGGCTCGCAGTAAAAAGCACTTATCATTCAAAGATCTATCTCCAGGCTGGATCGCGAATGCCATCTGCTGTTCAGCGCTACAAGCGGCTCTTATCCGCTGCTCTGGCGCGTTATTTCCCCCATACCACTGCCTATCTGCGTGCCGAGCGTGAAGCATCTGCAGCGCTGAAAAAGCCTGCACCACTGGCCAAAAAAGCGGCCGCCAAGTCCAGGCGTGGCAGTGTGCAGACGCAGGGCAAACTACGCCGCGCTACCAGTAAACCCAGCACTCAGGGCATTTATGGGCCGGCCATGCTGCCGGTCGATGCAGCGCAAGGTCAGGCCATGCGCGAGCAGGTAACGCGGGCGGTGACGGCAGGTTTGCTCAGCGCACCTTCGGATGAGCAGTGGGCGATGATTCTCAGCAATCACCCGCTGACACGCATTTTCGCTGGTGCCGGTTCGGGCAAGTCCACCACGCTGGTTCTGCGGGTGGCATTCATGCTCTGTCACCTGGGTATCAAGCCTGAGCAGCTGACGGTGATTTCCTTTACCAATGCCTCTTGCGCCGAGCTGCGCGAACAGCTGCTCAAGGTGCTGGGCTTCTTCAACTACCCATTCGATGCCGCTCAGGCGCGGCAGTGTGTACGCACTTTTCATTCGGCCATGGGAGCTATGGCCAAAAGCTTGCTCGATAACCCACGCTGGTTTGAGCAACTGGATGATAAGCAGGCGGCTGACCGCGAGCTGGATAACCCGCTGAGCGCCGGACGCCTGCGACCTGTCCAGCAGCGTCTGCTTAAACAGGCCTATCAGCAGTGCTATGCCGAGCAGCCGGTATTTCGCCAGCGGGTGCACGCTCTGTTGCAGCTGCCCTTGCGTTTGGCCGAGAGTAAGCGTCTACCGAAGGCGCCGTTGGATGCCTACAAGCTGCCAGGCGAATTCAGTGCTGCTCCGCTGTATGAGGCGTTCTACGCCCAGGCCGGTTTTGCTGAAAGTATTGGCATCACTGTCGCGACCCTGCAGCCGCGGGCCCTGGCTGGGTCGGCAGCTGTGCGCGAGTTTAGCGAGGCCCTGCTGCTGTTCTGGCCGTATTTCGAGCAGTGCCAGCAGGAACAGAGTGTGATGACCTTTAACGCTGCCTTTGCCCAGCTAACGGCGCGGCTAAATGCCAGCGAGCAGAACGTTGCACCGGAGCTGCTGGCGCCATTTAGCCATCTTCTGATCGACGAATTTCAGGACATCTCGCCGCAAATCGTTCTGTGGCTGCAGGCCGTGCAACGTGCTCAAGCCGGGCGGGGCGGCACCGTCAGCCTCATGGCCATTGGCGATGACTGGCAGTCGATCTATGGCTGGCGCGGAAGCTCGCCGGAGCTGTTTCTCGACTTCGACCGGCACTTTCCAGGCAAAGGTAAAGCCAAGCACAGCGCCGTGCTGGCCCTGGCCAATAACTATCGCTCAGTTGAAGCGATCATCCGTGATGCTGAAACGCTGCTGGGCGGCGTGCAGCACAAACAGGCGAAGGCTAGTCAGGCGATCAAAGCCACCCAGCCGGGTGATCATGGCGTGCGCCTGATCCAGCGTTTCGACAGCAGGGTGCGTCTACCGGAACTGCTTAAGCAGATCAGCGAACAGTGCGCCTATGCCGCCGGGCGCAACAGCCGTGAGCGCAACGCGGTATTGCTGCTCAGCCGGCGCAACGAACCGCTGCAGGCCATCACCGCGCAGCTGGACAAGAAGCTGCCGGTCAAGGCCTACACCATTCACCGCGCCAAGGGTTTGCAGGCCGAAGTGGCGATTATCCTCGACGACTGCCAACCGTCCGAACCGCACCCGCTGCGCAATGCGCTGTACGCCTACTCGGGCTTTTTCAGCAGCAGCTACGACCAGGCCATGCAGGATGAAAGCCTGCGCCTGGCCTATGTAGCGGTCACCCGTGGGGTCAGTCGGGTGTTCTGGTACTGCCAGAAAACCCAGGGCGCAACGCGCATCCTGGCGGAGCGGGGCCGGTAAAAGTTCCCTTGCGGTGTCAGCTCTGCGATGCCGTTGGCAGATTAGTTAAAACCGCTACTCCGTTCATCCGAATGGGATCGCCGCACTTGTCGACCAAAGCCGCGCGCGAGCAGCAGGTTCGCCGCGGATGGCGACAAGTCGCGCCATTTCGTCTCAGTAACCCTCGGGCTAGAGCCTTAGAAATAAATTGACGCAACTTCTGCGAGTGGTTAGTTTTGCCCTCCTTATATGAATGCTAATTATTCGTATTAGCGTTAAATATGGAGGTTGGAGTGAATGCATTGACGCGTATCGCTCATGGGGGCTCCCCTTGGAGCGGTATCCATGCGCCCACTTATCGGTTCTATTCTCCCGAAGGTGGGGTTGAGGCCAGCGGTTGTTTCCAGGCTATCGAAACGCCGGCGGGCGATGATGGTCATGGGGTTGAGCGGGCGGTCGAAGCCGCCTTTGCCGAAGCCAGGGTGGCCGGCTTAAGTCAGCCGATGGTGGTTGGGGTGATTCCCTTCGACAAACGGCAACCGTCTAGCCTGTTTGTCCCGCGCCATGTTTCGCGCCTATTGCCGGGTGCGCCGCCGACCCGGGTGTGCGGCTTTCCGTGTGGCAAGGCGCGGCAATGCACCGAGCAGCCGGATCAGGCGAGTTTCAAGCAGGCCGTTGGCCGCGCGGTCGAGGTACTGCGCGGCGGGCAGGTGAGCAAAGTGGTGCTGTCGCGCTTGTTGCAGCTTGAGTTCGACACCGCGCCCTGCGCCGCTACGGTGTTTCAGGGCCTGCGCCAGCAGAACCCCGAGGCTTACCACTTCTCCATGGATTTGCCGGATGGTGGCGTGCTGATTGGCGCAAGTCCTGAACTGTTGCTGCGTCAGCAGGGCTGCCAGTTCACCTCCAATCCGCTGGCCGGTTCGGCCAAGCGTCTGGCCGATCCGGCTGCCGATGCGTTGGTGGCGCAGGCGCTGCTGCAATCAGCTAAGGACCTGCACGAGCACCGTCTGGTGATTGAGGAGCTGGACCGCCAACTGCGGCCACTGTGCCGCAGCCTGGACGTTGCCGATGCGCCGTCGCTGTTGAAGACCGCGCGACTGTGGCACTTGTCTACGCAGATATCCGGCGAGCTGGCCACCCCTGCTTCGGCGTTGAGCCTGGCCTGCCGGCTGCATCCGACGCCGGCGCTGTGCGGTTTTCCGACAGCGGCAGCCAAGCAGTTGATCGCCGAGCTGGAGCCCTTTGACCGTGGCGTGTTTGGCGGCATCGTCGGTTGGAGTGACGCCGATGGCAATGGCGAGTGGGCGGTGGTGATTCGTTGCGGCATCGTCGAGCACACGCGGGTTCGCCTGTTTGCTGGCGCAGGGCTGGTGACAGCGTCTTGTCCGGAGTCGGAGTGGCTGGAGACGGGCAACAAGCTGGGCACCATGCTCTCGGCCTTCGGCCTGGAACGGGAGGCGCTATGAGTCTGGTGCCCTTTACACCCTGGCCGGCTGAGTTCGCCGAGCGCTATCGCCAGGCGGGGTATTGGCGCGGCGAGCCGCTGACGCAATTGTTGGAAGCCCAGGTGCAGGCGCAGCCCGAAGCTATTGCGCTGATCTGCGCCGGTCGCCAGCTGAGCTATGCCGAGCTGGATGTGCAAGCCGGCTACCTGGCTCAGCGCCTGGCCAATCAGGGTTTCGGTAGCGGTGATCGGGCGCTGGTGCAGCTGGCTAATCAGTCTGAGTTTTATATCGTTTTCTTCGCCCTGCTCAAGGCGGGGATTGCCCCGGTCAACGCGCTGTTCAGCCATAGTCGCCTGGAATTGCTGGCCTACGCCGGTCAGGTGCGGCCACGGTTGTTTATCGGCAGTCGTCAACATCCATTGTTTGCCGATGATGCCTTTCTCGGCGAACTGCAGAGCGCCGTTCCCGAGCTCGACACCCTCCTGCTGGACGGTGATAGCGCGCCTGCACGGGCCCTAAGCGCCTGGCTTGAACCGGTGGAGGCGCTGCGCGCGTATGCGCCGACACCGGCGGATCAGGTGGCGTTCTTCCAGCTGTCCGGTGGCAGCACCGGCACGCCGAAACTGATCCCGCGCACCCACGACGACTACGCCTACAGCGTGCGCCGTAGTGTCGAGGTCTGCGGCTTTGATCGCGACACCCGTTACCTCTGCGCGCTGCCGGCGGCGCACAACTTCCCCCTCAGCTCGCCCGGCGCGCTGGGCGTATTCCATGCCGGCGGCTGTGTGGTGCTGGCGGCTGATCCGGGGCCGGCGACCTGCTTTGCGCTGATCGCGCGTTATCGGGTGAATGTCAGCGCGCTGGTGCCGCCGGCCCTGTCGCTGTGGCTGCAGGCCGCCAGCGAGCAACGCGAAGACCTGAGCAGCCTGGAGTTGCTGCAGGTCGGCGGCGCGCGTTTGCCCGAGGCGCAGGCGCGGCGCATCGGCAGCGAGTTGGGTTGCCGCCTGCAGCAGGTATTTGGCATGGCCGAGGGCCTGGTCAATTACACCCGCCTCGACGATGACGAGGCGCATGTGTATGGCACCCAGGGTTGCCCGATGAGCCCGGCGGATGAGGTGCGCGTGCTCGACCGTGCCGGTAATCCGGTGGCATTTGGCGAAGTCGGCGCGCTGCTGACCCGTGGCCCGTACACCATTCGCGGCTATTTCCAGAGCCCCGAGCACAACGCCATGGCCTTCGATGCCGAAGGTTTCTACTGCTCTGGCGACCTGGTGCGGCAGCACGCCGATGGTTATCTGCAAGTGGTGGGGCGGATCAAGGACCAGATCAACCGCGGTGGCGAAAAGATCGCCG
Organism: Pseudomonas sp. EA_35y_Pfl2_R5; assembly: GCF_963970805.1. Classification (NCBI taxonomy): domain Bacteria; kingdom Pseudomonadati; phylum Pseudomonadota; class Gammaproteobacteria; order Pseudomonadales; family Pseudomonadaceae; genus Pseudomonas; species Pseudomonas sp. EA_35y_Pfl2_R5. Next base: position 51,948 of record NZ_CAXAOW010000012.1, read on the forward strand.
CCGAAGAGGTGGAAAACCTGCTGATGGCGCACCCGGCAATCGTCCACGCGGCATTGGTGGCCATGCCCGACACGGCCTTGGGCGAGAAGAGCTGCGCCTTTGTGGTCAGCCGCGATCCGGCGCTCAAGAGCATCGCCCTGCGCAAGTTTCTGCGTGGCCTGGGGGTGGCTGACTACAAGCTGCCCGACCGTTTTGAACAGCTCGACAAGCTGCCCATGACCGCTGTCGGCAAGGTCGACAAGATGCGCCTGCGTCAGCGTATCGCGGTGCACCTGAGCGCTACTGAATCAGCACCAACTGAATAAGGATTTGTACTGATGGCTATTCCGGCTCTGCAACCCTACAGCCTCCCCAGTGAATGGACGCCGAACAAGGTCAACTGGCAGCTCGACCCGGCGCGGGCGGTGCTGCTGATTCACGATATGCAGGCGTATTTCGCCGACTTCTGGGCAGCCGACAGCGCCTTCGTTCACGCGCTGGTTGAGCGCCTGGCGGCCGTGCGTGCGCAGTGCAAGGCGTTGGGCATTCCGGTGGTCTACACCGCCCAGCCGGGCGTGCAAAGCGACGCCGAGCGCGCGCTGCTCAACGACATGTGGGGGCCGGGCATTACTCAGCACCCCGAGCGTCAGCCGATCATCGCCGGGCTGGCTCCAGAATCTGACGACACGGTGCTGGTGAAGTGGCGCTACAGCGCGTTTCAGCGCTCGCCCCTGGAGCACATGCTCAAGGAGCTGGGCCGCGATCAGCTGATCATCGGCGGCATCTACGCCCATATCGGCTGCCTGATGACCGCCTGCGACGCCTTTATGCGCGACATCCAGCCGTTTCTGCTGGCCGATGGTGTGGCCGATTTCAGCCAGGCCGAGCACCAGATGGCGCTGAACTATGTGGCGACCCGCTGCGGCCAGGTGATTGGTTGCGACGAGGTGTTGAACCTGGGCCGCGCTGCTGGGCCGGCGCTGACCCGCGCCGCCTTGCAGGCGCGCCTGCTGAGCCTGTTGGATGAGCTGGATGAGCCGTTCGACCCCGACGAGAACCTGCTCGACTACGGCCTGGACTCGATCCAGGTGATGGCGCTGCTTAGCGAGTGGCGCGCGCAGGGGCTGGAGCTGAGCTTTACCGACCTGGCCAAGACTCCGACCCTGAATGGCTGGTGGAGCCTGATCGAACAACACGTCGGTGCCGCATGAGGGCGCTTGGTATTGCCCAGCAGGGCCTGTGGCACGGTTATGTGCTGAATGAAGACCGGGCGATGTTCAACACCGCCGAATGCATTGCTTTCGCCGGCAAGATCCAGCCGGCGCTGCTGATCGCCGCCTTGCGTCAGGCGGTCAATGAGTGCGAGGCGCTGGCCGGGCATTTTGTCGTCGACGGCGAGCAGGTCTGGTTCAACCCTGCCGAGCTGCCGCTCAGCGTGGCTCAATTGCAGGTGCCGGCCGGGGTGGACGCCCAGGCCTGGGTGCAGCAGTGGGGCATGAGCGAGATTCGTCAGCCGTTTGATCTGGAGCGCGAATTGCCGTGCCGTTTCAGCCTGCTGCAGGGCGAAGACGTAGATTTCCTCTACGGCTGCATTCACCACATCGCCCTCGATGGCTACGCCAGCAACCTGCTCTATCAGCGCGTTGCCGAGTTGTACGGTGCCGCGACGCGCGGTGAGTCGGCCGCGCCCTGCGAGTTTGGCGACTACGCCGCCGTGCTGGCCGAGGATGCCGAGCGCGATAGCCAAGGCCGTACGGCTGCCGCGCGCGACTACTGGCGTGAACAGCTCGGTGCGCTGCCCGAAGCGGTCAGTTTCAGCGAGCGCGTCGCGCCCATTTCGGCGACCTTTATCCGTCATTCGGCGGCATTTCCTCCGGCGCTGTGGCAGGGTCTGACTCAACTGGCCGAGGCCAACAAGCTCGGCTGGCCGGATCTGCTACTGGCCGCACTCTCAGCCCAACTGCGCCAGGTCAGCGGCAGCGCCGCTCAGGTGCTTGGCCTGATGGTGATGAACCGCATGGGTTCGGCCTCGTTCAACGTGCCGTGCATGCAGATGAATATCGCCCCGCTGTGCCTCGATCTCAGCGATCAGGCCAACTTGATTGAGGCAGCACAGAGCATCGGCAAGCTGCGCCGCAGCAGCCGCAAACATCAGCATTACCGCTACGAATCGCTGCGCCGCGACCTCGGTCGGGTTGGCGGCGAACAGCGCCTGTTTGGCCCGCTGATCAACATCATGCCGTTCGACCGTCCGCAGATGTTCGGCGATTGTCCGGCGCGCACCCTGAGCCTGAGCGCCGGCCCGGTGGAAGACCTGACCCTGGAAGTTCACCTGGGCGCCGACGGCGTGCCGCTGCTGGATTACGACGCCAACCCTGCGTGCTACAGCGCGGCGCAGGTGCAAGCGCTGCAGGAGGAGTTGTTCAGCTTGCTGGGCGCCTGGTTGCAGGCGCCGCAGCAGCCTCGTGAGCAGTTACTCAGCACGTGGAGCGCGCAGTACCGCGCGCAGCATCTGCTTGGCGCGCCACTTAGCGAGCTGGCGGCGATGAGCGAGGTAAGCAGCGTATTGCTGGCCATTCGTGCTCAGGTCGAACGCCAACCGCAGCGGCTGGCGCTGTGCCACGGCGAGCGCAGCTTCAGCTATGGCGAGTTACAGGCCCAGGCCGAAAGCATCGCCGCCGCCTTGAGTGAGCGCGGTGTGCAGCCGGGCGAGCGGGTTGGGGTGATGCTTAGCCGCAGCCCCGAGGCGATTATTGTGCAGCTCGGCGTGCTGCTGGCCGGTGCCGTGTATGTGCCGCTCGACCCGGAACAGCCTGCTGAGCGCCAGCGCCTGATCTGCGCTACCGCGCAGCTGGCGTTGGTGGTCACCGAGGCCGCATTCCGCCATCGCCTGGCCGATAGCTACAGCGGCCCGATCGAACTGGCCGGTGTGCTGCACAGCGCAATTCGCCTGTGTGCGCCGCGCCAGGGTGAGGCGGCGGCTTACCTGATGTTCACCTCCGGCTCCACCGGCGCGCCCAAGGGCGTGGAGATCAGCCATCGCGCGCTGGACCACTTTATCCAGGCAGCGCGTCTGCGCTATGGCGTGGCTGCCACGGACCGCATGCTGCAATTCGCGCCGTTCAACTTCGACGCCAGCATCGAGGAAGTTTTCGTTAGCCTCAGCGCCGGCGCGACCCTGGTGCTGCGCACCGATGCGTTGCTGGAGTCGATCAGCGCCTTTGTCGAAGGTCTGGAGCAGCTTGCAATCACTGTGCTCGACCTGCCGACCGCGTTCTGGAACGAGTGGGTGGTGGCCCTGCGTGCCGGTCTGGTGCAGGTACCGAGCGGGCTGAAGAGCGTGATCATCGGCGGCGAGGCGGTCTACCCCGAACAGCTCACCGCCTGGCAGGGTGCTGCGCCGGCGCAGGTGCGCCTGATCAACACATACGGCCCGACCGAAACCACCGTGGTAGCGAGCAGCTGCGACCTGCAGCTGCTTGCGCCAGGCGGCGCCAGCCTGCCGATCGGGCAGCCGTTGGCCGGTGTCACGGCGTTGGTGCTGGGGCGTGGCGAGCGCCCGGCAGAAGAGGGTGAGCTGCTGCTGTGTGGTGCGCAGCTGGCCAACGGCTATTTGGGTACTGATTCGCAGGCGTTTAGCCGCTTGCTAATCGGCGCGCAGCACATGCTGGTCTACCGCACCGGTGATCGGGTGCGGCTGGAGGAGGGCCGGCTGGTCTACCTCGGCCGCCTGGATAACGAGTTCAAGATCAGCGGCTACCGCATTCAACCCGGCGAGGTCGAGTCGCGTCTGTTGGCCCTGAATGGCGTCGATGAGGCCTGCGTGCAGGGCCTGGAACTGGGCGGCGGCTTGCGCCGACTGGTGGCGTTTGTCGCCGGCCCGCGTGATGACCTGCGCGGCATTCGCCAGGAACTGGCCAAGCTGCTGCCGGCCGCCATGGTGCCGACCGACTACCGGCACTACCCGGCGTTACCACGTACCGCCACCAACAAGCTCGACCGCAAGCGCCTGCAAGCGCAGTACCTGCAAGGCTCAAGCGAGCAGGCGCTGGACGACGAGACCCAGCAACGGGTGCGCAGCATCTGGCAGCAGATTCTCGGCGTCAGTGCGATTCAGGCTGGCGACAACTTTTTCGAGCTGGGTGGGCAGTCGCTGCAGACCATTCAGATCGTCAACCGTCTGGCCAGCGAGTTTGGCACGGCGGTGAAGGTTTCCGATGTCTTCGATAACCCACGGCTGGCGGACTTCTGCCACTTCCTCGACAGCCGCGTGCTGCAGGGTGAAGCGCAGGTGGAACAGGTTTGGTAAGAACCTATTCACGATCTGCTGCGCGTCGGCGCTACTGCGTTAAAAACAAGCTCGGAATGCTCATTTACCACTCGTAAATTCCGCTTCCTTGCTGTTTTGACCCGCCGGAGGCGGTTACTACGTAGCGCCTTGTATCGCTCTAGCTCGCGAGATAGTGAACAGGCTCTAAGGAGCATGCAAATGAATAGACAAATGGATTTCAGCGGCCAGACCATCTGGGTCACCGGAGCCGGCCAGGGCATCGGCCGCAGCGTGGCGGAGGGCTTCGCCCAGTTGGGCGGACAGGTGATTGGCTTCGACCTGAATTTTCCCGAGCAGGATTACGGCTTCACACCGTTCGTGCTGGATATCGGTGATGCCCAGGCGGTGCAGCAGGCCTGCGCCGAGCTGCTGGGTGCCCATGGCGTGATCGATGTGCTGGCCAGTGTCGCCGGTGTGTTGCGCCTGGCACCGATTGAGGAGCTGGCGCTGGAGGACTGGGACGCCTGTCTGCGGGTGAATGTCTCCGGGCCGTTTTACCTGTTGCGCGAGCTGATGCCGCGCTTCAAGGCCTGGCGACGTGGCGCAGTGGTGGCGGTAAGCAGCAACGCGGCGCATGTACCGCGCATGCAGATGGCTGCCTACAGCGCATCCAAGGCGGCGCTGAGCAGCCTGATCCGCACCGCCGGGCTGGAACTGGCGACCCATGGCGTGCGCTGCAATCTGGTGTCGCCGGGCTCCACCGACACGCCGATGCAACGCGGCATGTGGCACAGCAGTGACGCCCCGGCGCGCACCATTGCCGGCTTTCCCGAGCAGTTCAAGCTGGGCATCCCGCTGCAGAAAATCGCCACCCCGGACGAGGTCGCCAGCGTCGTGCTGTTTCTGGCCTCCAGCCTGGCCAGCCATATCACCCTGCAAGACATCGTGGTCGACGGCGGCGCAAGTCTGACCGACTGAGAGGATAGTTATGGACACTAATATCATCGGCTTGCTGAACCAGCTGGCCCGCCAGGGCGTGCAGCTGAGTCTGAACGCCCAGGGCCAGTTGGTTTCGCAGTCGAGCAAGGACGCCATCACCCCGGCGCTGGGCCAGCTGATTCGTGACAACCGCGACGCCATCGTCAGCTGTCTGGCGGCGGCCAGCGCCTTCGCCGCGCCGATCCAGGCGCAGCACACCGAGAGCGGCCCGCTGTCGTCATCGCAAAGCGGCTTGTGGTTTATCGAACAGTACGAAGAAAGCTCGCACCTGTACAACATGCCGGTGTACTTCCGCCTGACCGGCGAGTTGGATGTGCCGGCGCTGGCGTTCGCCTTTGACGCGCTGGCGCAGCGCCACGCCAGCCTGCGCACGCGTTTTGTGCGCAATGCCCAGGGCCGCGGCGAGCAGCAGATTCTGCCGCAGCGGCCACTCCAGCTGGAGGTTGAGGATTATTCGGCGCTTGAGCTGCAGGCTCGCGAAGCGCGGGTGGCGCAGCGCGTACGCGAGGAAATCAACCGGCCGTTCGACCTCACCACGGGCGAGCTGACCCGCGTGCAGTTGCTGCGCCTCGATGCGCGCGAGCATGTGCTGCTGATCACCCAGCACCACATCATCTCCGACGGCTGGTCGGTGAAGAACATGTTTGCCGATATCAAGACCGCGTTTCTGGCCTTCCAGAATCGTCAGCCATTGAACTGGCCGGCGCCGGCGTTGAACTATATCGACTACGCCAGCTGGTTTAATTCGCCGCTGTTCCGTGACTACCACGAGCAGTTCAAACCCTTCTGGGTCGAGCGCCTGCGCGGCATCGCCGATGTGCACAGCCTGCCGCTGGACAAACCGCGCCCGGCACACCAGGCCAGCGGCGGCGAGCTGGTGTTCTCGACCATCGACAATGAGTTGTGGGCGCGCTTCAAACAGCTGTGCCAACGCCACAACACCTCGCCCTTTATCGGCCTGCATGCCGTGTTTGCGCTGCTGCTGGCACGTCACAGCGGCGAGCGTGACATCGTTATCGGCACGCCGTTGGCCTACCGCGAGCGCCCGGATATCGAGGCGTTGGTGGGGTTCTTCGTCAACACCCTGGTGCTGCGTACTCAGCTGCCCGAGCGGCAGAGTTTTACCGAGTACCTGCAAGCCTGCCGCAAGGATGACCTGGAAGCTTTCGACCACCAGCTGTACCGCTTCGAGGCGCTCAGCGAGGCGCTGGGTATGGACCGGCATACGGCGATTAATCCGATCTTTCAGATCATGCTGGTGTACCAGGCGCGGGTCGATTTCAACGACCTGATTCCTGGCTGTCAGGCGGTCGAGGAAACCTCGCCGGTGCTGCCGGCCAAGACCGATATCTCGGTCAAGGTCACCGAGTTGATGGACTCGGTGCGGGTCGACTGGCTGTACGCCACGGCGCTGTTCGAGCACGCCACGCTCGAGCGTTACGCCGAGCGCCTGCTGCTGTTGTTGCAGGCGGTGGTCGAACAGCCAGAAATGGATATCTGGGCGCTGCCGCTGCTTGAGCAGGCGCAGTTACAGGAGACTGCCGCACGCCTGGCGGTGCTGCCGCGCGAATACCCCAACCGGCGCACGGCGCTAGGCTTGTTCGAGGACATGGCGCGGCTGCATCCGCAGCGTCCGGCGCTCGGTTTTGGCGACGCGGCCATGAGCTATGCCGAACTCGATGCGCGGGCCAACCGCCTGGCGCATTGGCTGCTCAGCCAGGGCTGCGGTCCGGGTGCGCTGCTGGGGGTACTGGCGCGCCGCGACAATGCTTTTGCGGTGGCGGTGATGGCCATCTGGAAAATCAACGCCGCCTACGTGCCGCTCGACCCAGCGTACCCGCGCGAACGCTTGCAGCACATTCTCGGCGACGCCGGCATCGAGCTGATCGTCGCCCAGGGCGAGCCACCCTTTGCCTTGGACGCCGGAGTGCGCTGGATTGATTTGCAAGACGCCAGCCTGCAAACGCAACTGGACGCCATGGCGCCGACCACGCCGGCCCTCGGCCACGACCCGCAGCAGCTCGCCCAGGTGATCTACACCTCCGGCTCCAGCGGCTTGCCCAAGGGTGTGATGGTCGAGCAGGGTGGCCTGGTCAACCTGCTGCAGGACCATGCCCAGCGCCTGCAACTGGGCTGCGAGGCACGCATGTTCAACTGCATGTCGTTGTCGTTCGATGCCGGCAATATGTGCGCGCTGCTGCCGCTGACCCAGGGCGCCAGCCTGGTGTGGGGCGACCCGGACGAGGGCCTGTTGGAGCAGCTCGAACGCAGCGCCAGCAGCCATATGATCTGCCCCACAGCCTTGCTCGCAACCCTGCCCGAGCGCGCGTTACCGGCCTTGCAGGCTATCGGCTTCGGTGGCGAGGCCTGCCCGGCCGGGCTGGTCGAGCGCTGGGCCGGGCGCGTGCGCCTGATCAATATGTATGGCCCGACCGAGGCCACGGTGACTGCGCTGTGCAAGCACCTGCTGCCCGGCAGCAGCCTGACCATCGGCACGCCCATCGACGGCATGCAGGCGCTGATTCTCGACGAGCTGGGTAACCTCTGCCCGGTCGGTGTGCCGGGCGAGCTGTGCCTGGCCGGCCTGGGCCTGGCCCGTGGTTATCTGAACCAGCCGGAGCGCACTGCTGCGGTGTTCCGCGAACACAGGGTGGCCGGCGTTACCCTGCGCCTGTACCACAGCGGCGACCGCGCACGGCAGTTGGGCAATGGCGACTACGAATACCTCGGGCGGCTCGATGAGCAGATCAAGCTGCGCGGTTATCGCATCGAGCCGGGGGAGATCGAAACCCAGCTGAGCCTTAGCTGCCCGGCGCTGCAACAGGTCAAGGTGCTGGTGCAACGCGATGGTCAGCGCCAGGCGCTGGTGGCCTACGCCGCAGTCAAACCCAGCGGGGCTGCGCCGCTGCTCGACGCGATCCTGCACGACGTGGCGCAGCGCCTGCCGGAATATATGGTGCCGAGCCAGCTGGTGCTGCTCGAGCAGATGCCGCTGACGCCCAACGGCAAGCTCGACCTGCGCCAGCTGCCGAAAATCGACCTGGCCGATGGCGGCGAACACACGCCGCCGGCCACCGCCCTTGAGGCGGAAATTCTGGCCATCTGGCAGCGCGTGCTGAATCAGCCGCTGGGTGTGCAGAGCGACTTCTTCCAGTTGGGCGGCGATTCCATCCTGAGTATTCAGCTGACCACGCGCCTGCGCGACGCCGGCTATGTCTGCTCGGTCAAAGAGGTATTCGAGGCCAAGACCGTGCGCCGCCTGTGCCGGGTGCTGGGCAGCAAGCGCGAAGAGATCGCGCTGCAGGCCGAGCAGGGCGTGCTCACCGGTGAGTTTGCCTTGCAGCCGATTCAGCGCTGGTTCTATGAGCAACCGTTGGCCACCCCGCAACACTGGAACCAGGGCGTGCTCCTGCGTTTGCCCGAGGACGTTGATGTGGCGCAGCTGCGCAGTTATCTGCAACAGCTGTTGCAGCATCACGATGCCTTGCGCCTGGCGGTGACGGAGCGTGGCCAGCGTTACCTGGAGAACCTGCCATTGGGCTCACCTGCGCTGCTGGATTACCGCGAGCTGGGCGACAGCGGTTTGCAGTTGGCGTTAACCAAACTGCAAAGCCATTTTGAGCCGATGTTGGGGCGCACGCTGTGCTGGGGCGTGGTGGACAACCTGCCGCAGGGCCGCGCGCTGTTTATCGCCTGTCACCATTTGGTGGTCGATGCGGTGTCCTGGCGCATCCTCGCCGATGACCTGGCGCGCCTGCACCGTGGTGAAGCGCTGCCAGCCAAGACCAGCAGTTATCGCCAGTGGGGCCAGGGCTTGACCCGCTACGTGCTGCAGGCCGGTGAGCAGCTGCGTTACTGGCGCGAGCGCATGGCCGGTATGGATTATCCAATAGCGCCGGACTGGATCAGCAACGAGCCAACCCAGGTGCATTTGCTCGAGTTGGAACCCGAGCTGACCCAGCAGTTGAGTCAGCATGCTACCCAGATGTTTGCTGGCGAGATGCGCAGCCTGCTGCTGGCCGCCTTGACCCGCACGCTGAGCGAGATGGGCCTGGGCCAGCGCCAGTGGATTCTGCTGGAGGGCCACGGCCGCGAGGCGATTGACCCGAGCCTGGACGTCAGCCGCACTCTGGGCTGGTTCACCAGCATGTACCCGCTGGTGCTGGATGATCAGGCGGATTGGGCGCAGCTGATTAGCCATTGCAGCGAGCAGTTGCGTCAGGTGCCGGATAACGGCGTCGGCTATATGCCGCTGCGTGCCAGCCTGACGGAACCCAACCCCTTGCCGTTGCCGCCGGTGGCGTTGAACTACCTGGGCAGCGCCCGCAGTGGCCAGGGCGACTGGCAGCCACTGCCCGTCGCGCCGGGCCGCCCGAGCGCGGCGAACAACCGCTCGGCGGAGCTGGTCAGTCTGCATGGCGGGATTTTCGATGGTCGTCTGACCCTGCGCCAGATCGGCTGTCTGCGTGGCGACCTTAGCGAGCAGCTGCTGCAGCGTGTGCGTCAGCACTTGAGTGAGCTGGCCAGGCTGGCCGTGGAGGTGCCGGCATGAGTGTGATGCAGCACAACCTCGGCGTACCGCTGCTGGGTGCACACCTGGGGCAGGTGTTCAGCGAGCAGGCGCCGGCCTTGGCGTTGGGCTGGGCAGGCGAGGCATACAGCTATGCCCGCCTGGCCGCGCGTACGGCGGCGATTGCCGCGCAGCTAACCGCTCAAGGCGTGCCATCCGGCGCGCGGGTCGGCCTGTACTTGCAGCGTTCGGCCGATCTGTTGGCCGCCACGCTGGCGTGCCTGCATAACGGCCTGTGTTTTGTGCCGCTGGACCCGGAGTTCCCCCTTGAGCGTTTGCAGGGGATCGCCAGCGACGCCGAGCTGGCGCTGGTGCTGCAGGATGCCGAAGGCCAGGGCAGCTTCGCCATGCCCAGCCTGCATCTGCGGGCGGGCGAGTCTGGTGAGCTGAATTGGCCGGCGCTGGATGAGCAACTGCCGGCTTATATGATGTTTACCTCGGGCTCCACCGGGCGGCCCAAAGGTGTGGTGATCAGTCGCCGCGCCTTGGCCAACTTCCTCAGCGCCGCCAGTCGCCGTTTACAGCTGAGCAGCGCTACCCGCTGGCTGTTTATCACCACCCCGGCGTTCGATATTTCCCTGCTGGAAATGCTCGGCCCACTGTGGGCCGGCGGTGCACTGGAAGTGGTCGCAAGCCCCGCGCACAAAGACCCGGACGCGCTGCTTGCGCTATTGGCTGCGCACCCCGAGATTAACACCCTGCAGGCTACCCCGGCGTATTGGCGCATGCTGCTCAAGGCCGGCTGGCCGGGGCGCGCCGGGCTTATCGCGCTGTGCGGCGGCGAAGCCCTGGATGCCACCCTGGCCGAGCGGCTGGCGCCCTTGGTCGGCCAGCTGTGGAATTGCTACGGCCCCACCGAGGCTACCGTCTGGTCGCTGATGGCGCGGGTCGAGCTACCCCTGGGCGAGCAGGGCGTGTTGCTGCGTCAGTCGCTGGACGGTTATCGCCATTGGGTGCTGGATGAGGCGGGCGCCGCGTTGGCCATTGGCGGCGAGGGCGAGCTGTGTATCGAGGGGCCATCGCTGGCCAGCGGCTACTGGGCGCGTGACGACCTAACTGCACAGAGTTTTATTACTTGGCAAGGGCGTCAGCTGTATCGCACCGGTGACCGCGTGCAGCGGGTTGGCGAGGACGCCTACCGTTATCTTGGCCGGCGCGACGAGCAGATCAAGCTGCGAGGTTTTCGCATCGAGCTGGGCGAGATTGAAGTCAGTTTGCGCTGTATTGAAGGTGTGCAGGATGCGGCAGTGCGATTGTACGGCAGCGGCGATGAGGCCTGCCTGGTGGCTTATGTGGAGCTGCGCGAGGGTGGCGGTTTAGGTCGTATGAAAATCCGCCGTGCGCTGCAACAAAGGCTGCCGCATTACATGATCCCGGCGCGCATTATCGTGCTGGATAGCTTGCCAAAAACCGCCAGCGGCAAGTTGGATCGCAAAAGCCTGCCGGCTCCAGAGGGTATGTAGCAGCCGCGTGGCTGCGTGAGGTGTTAGGAGGGGCCGTAGGATGGGTTGAGCTTGCGATACCCATTACTGGCTTGGTCACGATGGGTATCGCTGCGCTCAACCCATCCTACAAATCTGTGCCATTAACGGTTGGTTCGCTCACTCAGCGCTTGATCGGCTGAGCGTCGGCTTTGCCGAGCAATTGTTCGATATCGGCAATCACCTGCAAGGCCGCTTGCGGGCCGCCGAGGGACGTCCACAGCGAGCCGTCGACGGCACCGAAGCGTTTGCCCTGGATGGCCGAGAGCTGTTTGAACGCTGGTGTCTGTTCGGCCTGGTGCAGGGCTTCCACGGCTTCACCGCTGGTGCTTAGGGTGCCGATCACCAGCCAGTCGGCGTCCAGCAGTTGCAGCGATTCCAGGCTAAGGGCCATGGAGTGGGTGTGGCCGGGGTCTTGCTGATAGCTCGGGCGCACCAGGCCGACGTCGCTGATCACGCTGCTGGCAAAGGCATCCTTGAACATGTAGGACGGGCCTTTGGGGTTCCAGCGCACGATGCTAAAGGTCTCACCCTGATGCGCTTTTAGGCGTTCGCGGGCCTCAGTTGCGCGAGCGTTGTAGCGCGCAAGCAAGGCCTCGGCGGCAGCGCTTTGGTTGAGCGCGTTGGCGGTGCGTTGCAGGCTTTCCTGCCAGGGCTTGGCCCAGCCGAAGGTGATCACCGTGGGGGCGATTTCATTGAGGATCGCCAATTGCTCGGGTTTTACCGGGCCGGTAAGGATCAGGTCGGGCTCCAGCTCCAGCAGGGTTTCCAGGTTGGGGTTGTCGATATCGCCGACCACCTTGATTGCGGCCACGGCCTGGTTGTCCAGGTAGCGTGGTGGCGCAGCCTGACCACGGCCGTTGATCGTGCCCACCGGGGTGATGCCCAGGGCCAGGGCGGCATCCAGATCCAGCTCACTGAGGGTGATCACCCGTTGTGGCGCGCTCGGCACCGTCACCGGGTTGCCGAAGGCATCTTCGATCTGACGGGTGTCGGCCACGGCGGCCGCGCTTAACAGCTGGCTGACCAGCAGCAGGGGCAGGCTCCAGCGCAATACGGTAGTCATCGGGTTAGTCCTGTGCAGAGTGGATGGGTTTGCGCCGGCGCGGCACGACCACCGGCGCACCGTCATCGGGCGCCGCGAGGATGTCTACGTCGGTGTCATAGAGTTGGTCGATCAGGGCCTTGTTGATCACCTCACGGGCCGGGCCCATGGCGGCGATGCGGCCGTTATCCAGGGCGATAATTTCATCGCAGTAGCGCGCGGCCACGCCCAGGTCGTGAATCACGATCAGCACGGTGCGGCCCTCGCCGACGATATTCAGCACCGCCTCCATGACCTCGGCCTGGTGGCCGATATCCAGGGCGCTGGTGGGCTCGTCGAGCAGCACCAGCTCGGTGTTCTGCGCCAGGATCATGCCCAGCCAGGCGCGCTGGGCCTGGCCGCCGGACAGCGAGGAGGCGACCTGTTGCCAGATGTCCTGCAGTTGCATGGCGTCGCGAGCACGGGCGACTTGCAAGGCGTCTTCTTCGCTCCACTGGTTGAACCAGCCCTGGTGCGGATGACGGCCGTATTGCACCAATTGTTCGACGCGAATGCCTTCGGCCATCACCGGGCGTTGCGGCAGAAAGGCCAGCTCGCGGGCGAGGGCTTTCATTGCGTAGCGTTGCAGTGGCGTGCCGTTGATTTGCACCTCACCGCCTTGCAGCGGTAGTTGCCGCGCCAGTAGTTTGAGCAGGGTGGATTTGCCGCTGCCGTTGGGCCCGACAATGCCGATCAGCTTGCCCTTGGGCAGCTCGAACGAGATGTCCTGCAACACGCTTTTACCCGGGTAGGCAAAGCTCAGCTTGTGTGCGCGCAACTGCGCAGGAGCGGGCGGGGCTAACGGCGTCATCAATCGGAACCCTTGCGGTCTTTGAGCAACAGGATTAGCAACAGAACACCGCCGAGCAGGCGGGTCATGATCCCGGTGGGAATTTCTTCGGGTTGGGCTAGCAGACGCGACAGAGTGTCGCTGCCCACCAGTAACACCGCGCCGCACAGCGCGGCCAGCCAGATTGGCGCGAGGTGATCACGGCTCAGCCAGGAGGCGATGATCGGTGCGGCCATGGCGATAAACACCACCGGCCCGCCGATGGCGGTGCCCAGCGCGGCCACCAGAATCGCCACACCAAGTACCGCCAGTTGCAAGGCGGCGACCTTGATGCCGAGGTTCTGCGCGGTGGCTTCACCAAAGCGCAGCAGCGCCAGCGGGCGATTGAGCCAGGCCAGCAGCGGACACAGCGCCAGCAGAATCAGCGCAATCGGGACGACCGTTGAATAGCTGGCTCCGGCGAAATGGCCCATGGTCCATAGGTAAATGCTACCCAGGTGCACCAGCGGCTGCGTGGCCATCATAAAGTCACCGATGGCGCCGAGCAGTTCCGACAGGGCGATGCCTATCACGATAAACAGATAGCCTTGCTCGCCGGGGCGGCGGCACAAGACGAACAACGCCACGGCGGCCAGTGCCGCCCCCAATGGCGAGGCCCACCAGGGCCAGCTGCCGACGGTCAGATACAGGGCGAAACCGATCACCGCCAGCGAGGCACCTTCGTTGACGCCGATCATGTCCGGAGTGGCCAGACGGTTGCGCACCAGGGTCTGGATCAGGCAACCGGCCATGCCCATGGCAAGTCCGGCGACCACTACGGCGGCGACCCGTGGCATGCGGATCTTGAACACCATGATGTCATTGAGCTTGCTGCCCTGGCCGCCCAGGGTGGCCAGCACATCGGTCACGCCCATGCGCCCGGAACCGAGGCTGATGGCCGCGACTACCAACGCAAGTAACACCGCCAGCATCAGCAGGCTGAGTAGCCAGGTGCGCCGGTGCAGCAGCAGGCTGACTGGCCCCAGGCGCAGGTGCCAGAGTCCGGAAGGATGCTTCGATGACATGTCTATTTCACCGCCAGCAAGGAACGGAAGCCGCCGCGTAACACGATGGCGATCAAGGCCGGCGCGCCGAGCGCAGCCAGCAGGGTGCCGACTGGCAGCTCAAAGGGTTGCACCAGCCAGCGCGCGAGGATGTCGGCGGCGAGTAGAAAGAGCATGCCGAACAGGCTGGAGAACAGCAGCTGGCGCAGCAGCGCCACCGGTTCCAGCAGCCGCGCGCAGTAGGCCGCGAGGAAGCCGACAAAGCCAATTGGACCTGCCAGGGCGATGGCGCAGGCGGTCAGCAGGGTGGCGGCGAGCAGCACGCCGATGCGCACCCAGGTGGTGGAAATGCCCAGGGCGCGGGCCTGGCTGTCGCCCATCTGCATCAGCGTCAGTTGCCGGCACAGCAGAATCGCGAGTACCAGGCCGAGCAGGGCCATGGGGCTGACTGTGATCACGGCTGACAGCTCGGAAGCCGACAGCGAGCCCAGATTCCAATAGCGAAACTGCTCTAATGCGACGCGGGTCGAGAGCAGCAGAAAGTTGGCGATGCCGCCGAACACCGCCGCCAGCGCCATGCCGGCAAGGATCAGCTTGAGCGGGCTGGCCTGGCCGAGCATTACGCCAATGCCAAGCACCAGCAGGTTACCCAGCAGCGCCCCGGCACCGGCCCAGAGCAAATAGCCCTGGGTCGACTCGACGCCAAAGTAGATCAGCCCGATCACCAACCCGAACACCGCGCCGGCGTTAACGCCGAGCAGGCCGGGTTCGGCGAGCGGGTTACGTGTGGCGCTCTGCAGTAGGGTGGCGGCTAGCGCGAGACTGGCACCGACCAGCAGCGCGGCAAGGGTGCGCGGCAGGCGCAGGCTGTCCACCACCATGGCCAGCTTGTCATCGAGTAAGCGGGTAGGGTCGCCCAGTAGATAGCCGAGCACATCCGCCGCGCCGTACTGGCCCGCGCCCGTGGCCAGCGACAGCGCCAGCAGAGCGAGCAGCAGGACGCTGCCGGCGATCACTGCAATGCGCTGGCGGGTATCGAAGCCGTGGGGGCGTTTGTTCATGGGGCCGTCACAGAGAATTCGGGTAGCCCCGGCGACAAGCGTCGCCGGGGTACGGGTTGTTGCAGTGGGTGTTAGATGTCGTAGCTAAAGCCAAGGTAAAAGGTGCGGCCCATCAGGATATGGTCGGCTGACTGTGCAACTTCATCACGCTTGGTGTTGGTCATGTTGTTCAGGCCGGCCTTGAGCGTGAGCTCTTTGGTCGCTTGGAAGTTGCTGCCCAGGCTTAGAGTGGAATACGCCCCTGATTCGAAGCTGCCATTAACGCCCGGGCGCACGACTACCAGCATTTGACTGCCGGTGTATTGGTAGTCCAGGTTGAAGCCAAGCTGAGCCGTGGCTTGCCAGTCGAGGCCGATATTGGCGATGTGCTGTGGGGTGTAATTCAGCGGCTCGTCAGTATCGCGATTCTCGGCGTCGGAGTAGGTGTAGTTGGCGCGCGCGGCGAGAGCGTCGTTGAAGGCGTAACGGCCTTGCAGTTCGTAGCCCTGGATACGTGCCTTGCTGACGTTGGTGTAAGTCATCACTGGCGGCCTGTAACCTGCTGGTGGGTTCCAGCTGTCGCTGACGATCATGTCTTCGACGTCATTGTTGAAGAACATGATCCCGGCTTGCAGACGCTCGTTCTGATACTGGGTGCCCAGCTCATAGCTGACGGACGTTTCGGGTTTCAGGTCTGGATTGCCGACGATCTGGCACATGCCGCGGCAGGCCAACACGCTGTAGGTTTCGTCGGATTGAGGAATGTCCGGTGCCTTGAACGCCTTGCCGGCCCCGCCCTTGATCACCCAGTTGTCGGTCAGGTTATAGACGCCGTAGATGCGTGGGCTGAATTTGCCGCCGAAGGTTTCATGGTCATCCCAGCGTCCGGCAAGGGTGATATCGAGTGCACCCAGAGAGAACTCATCCTGCAGATAGACCGCCTGCTGATCGACTTCGGTCTCTGTGCCAAGGTTCTGGTTGTGTTCCAGGGTAGTTCGGCGGTACTCACCGCCTGCCGTAAGCAGATGGCTGCCGAGGGTGGTCGAGATCTGGCCGTCGAGGGTGTGGTTCTTTTGTTCCACTTCGCCCACGCGTCCACGCAGTGTCGTCATGATCTGCGAGTCGTCAGTCAGCTCGACGTCTTCGTAGTAGTAGCGCACGCGGGAGTTGAAGCTGTCCCAATTGCCGTTATGGCTCAGGCCAAAGGTGGTGCGCTGCATTTCTTGGATGTTGGTGATCAGACGTGATGCGGCAGGGGCGGTCGCGTTGTCCCAGCGCGCCTTGCGGGTGTCCTCGCGATGGCTGACGTCAAGGTCGATGCTTTGTTGCTCATCAAGCAGCCAGCTCAGCGAGCCCAGCGCGTTGGTGCCGCGGCGTTTTTCGGCTGCATCGGTGCCTTTGAGATTGAGCTGGCTGCTCTGCCAGGCCTCCTGGTCGGTGGACTCGAGTATCAGGTTGCCGAGCAAGGTGTTTTCGATCAGTGCACCGCTGAGGTAGCCACTGGTCTTCAGGTTGTCACCTTCTTCACCCTTGGTAGGGTTCTCATAACTTGCCGCCACACCGGCTGCGGTTGTGTTGGTGGGCTGACGCAGGATCACGTTGACCACGCCGCCCAGGGCGTCGGCGCCATACAGCGAGGACATCGGGCCACGGATCACTTCGATGCGCTCGACGGCGGCCATCGGGATCGACGACAAATCAAAGTCGTTGGCGTAGTTGGAGGTCAGGGCGTCACGCGAGTTTATGCGCCGACCGTTGACCAGCAGCAGGGTGTAGTCCGAATCCATGCCGCGCAGTTTGATCTCCTTGCGGCCATAGGCCGAGGAGGTGTTGATATGTACGCCGGGCAAACGCTTCACCGCATCGGCCAGGTCATAGACCGGCATTTTGTCGAGCTCGGCGCGGGTCACGACGGACACGCTGGCTGGGGCGCTGAGTTGGCTGTGCGCGGTTTGCGAGGCGGTAACGACGCTGTCTTCCAGCTTGACGGTGTTGTCGGCGAGTGCCGCGAACGGCAACAGACCGCCGAGCACGCCGACAGAGATGGCGTGACGACGATTGATGTTTCTGACAAGAGACATGACAGGTTCCATTTTTAGTAAATGTTGGCTCGTTTGCAGCTGATCACTGGTGCTCGGCGGGTTCAGCCCGCCTGTGTTGTTATGTGTGCTTGGTGGTCGACAGCCTCGCGTCGCTTGATGCCACGTTGGAGCAGCCACATGCCCGCCCCCGTGAATAAGCCGATGACGACATAGACGCCGCTAAGTTGCTCGAAACCTTGCAGCTGGTTGTCCACTCCGGTGCTCAGGTAGAACGCCGAGAACAGGCTGCCGAGCCCGGCGGCGACATTGCTGACGGTGCCCTGAAACGCCATAAACGCGGCGCGCTGATGCGGCGGGGGGATCGCCGCAGCGATGGTCATGCTGCTGTTGGTGCGCACGGCGCTGGCAGCCATAAACACGACGAAGACCAGATAAATCGACAGGCCAATGGGTGTGGCGAAACCCAGCAGCGTGGTCAGGGCTAAGCCGAAGCTGCTGAGCAGAATCACCGTCAGCGCGTGACCCCGGTCAATCCAGATACCGCCCAGGCGCATGGCGGCCAGGCTGGCCAGGCCGCCATAGAGAAACAGCAGGCCGATCTGCTCACGCGGAAAACTCAGATTGAACTGGAAGTAGTTGGAGAAATGCGGCACCAGCAGAAAATGACCGAATACCTGCAGCGCGGTGATCGCCAGGGCACCCAGGCACAGCGGTGATTTCAGTAGCGGCAAAACCGAGCCGCTGGGGCGCGCGTTGCTGACCGGGATGTGCAACAGCAGGTGACACAGCAACGCCAACGCCAGGCCCAGGCCGCCGAAGATGATAAAGGGCGCTTGCCACGTCCAGCGCAGCGCCAGTTCCAGAGCCAGGGGCACCACCACAATGGCCGCGAGGGAAAAGCCCATGCCGATATAGGCAAGTTTTCGCCCACGTTCGGCCGGCGGGATGATATCGAGCATGGTCGCCATTAGCAGCGCGCCCATGGGCCCGGCAACTAGGCCGGAGAGCACAAACAACAGAATCAGTTGCTCGGCATTGCTGGTTAGGGCGCAGGCCATCAGCAAGGCGAAGCGTAGGGTCAGAAGGACCACCAACGCCTGTTTGCGTTTTAGGCGATCCAGCCAGGGGGCGGCCAGGGCCATGCTTAGGGCCGATGCGAGCGTGGCACCGCCGCTGATATAGCCGACATGACTGGCTTGCATACCGAGGTGACGAACCAGGTCCGGACCGAGAGGCATCACCATCATCAGACTGCCGATGGAAAGCAGGTTGATCAGCATCGCCAGATGCACAGCTGCTTTCGGGTGTCCTACGTCATCCATGGGTCTAACTGCTCTAGATTTGGCGCGGGCTGCATCTTAAGTAATGAAACAGTATTTCGCAAACGCTAATCGTTAGCGTTACTATTGGCCTTTTTGACGAGTAAAGGCATTGCGCGCCAAGGATTTTCCCGAGAACAACGCTGCGCCTGAGCCGCAGCGTTTGTCTGTCATGGCTGACCAAGCGACCCCAACGGATACCCACGTGGCAGGGGAGATGCTGTCCGGGCTGGCCACGCTGTTCAGTGGTGATCTGGCGCGTTACCGCAATGTCTTGGTGGCGGCGGATGATCCGCGTGAGGCCATCAGTGGTGTGGAATTTCTTCAGCCACAGACGTTGAGTGCCTTGATGGCGCGCTTCCGTCCACAATTCGCCGCGGCAGATCAGCGCGGCTTGGCCTCGATCTGGGCCAATCAATACTTTATGCGTCTGTTTCCACCGGTGATCAGTGCGGCGCTGTTACTGGATCAGCGCATGCCGCTGCAGCTCGAGCAGCTGTCGATCGTCGTTGACAGCGAAGGCTTACCGCTGGTGTTCAAGCTGCCCGGGCCATGTGAGCCGCTGCCATCGCCGCAAAATCCCTTTGAACGCTTTGCTCATCTGCTGGATGACAATCTGCAGCCGTTTATCCAGGCGCTCTGTGCCCATACCGGGGTATCCGCGAAGGTGCTCTGGAGCAATGCCGGCAACTATTTCGAGGCCTGGCTTGGGCAGCTGCAAAAACGCAGCGATCAGCCACAGCTACTGCTTGATGGCGAGCGCTTGCTGAGCACCGCGCAGCGCCCAGATGGCTCGCGCAACCCGCTGTACGCGCCGATCCGTTATATCGATATCGAGCACGCCGACGGTCAGGTGCGCCCGTGGCGGCAGCGCCGTATGTGCTGCATCCGCTACGTGCTGCCTGGGGTGGAACTGTGTCCCAACTGTCCACGTTTGAAGCAGCCTTATGCTGCACGTGTTTCGTAGCGGCGGCAGCCGGCTAGGTAATTAACCATTCGCGGCGCCCACCGGGGTGTTCGATCAGCTCGCCAGTCAGCCGCAGGCGGCGGTCGTTGAGGTAGTTGTAATCGCGGCGGGCGGCTTGTAGCTGGTCGAAGTCCAGGCTGACCAGTTGTCGGCATTCGTCGCGGCCGGCTTCGTACAGCACCCGGCCGAAGGGATCGACCACGGCGCTGCCGCCGGCGAATACCAGATCGTTATCACCAGTGCCTGCACGATTGACCATCACGGCAAACGCCTGGTTTTCCTGGGCGCGTGCCATGATTGCGGTGCGGTGGACGGGGCCGTAGGGATCCATATTGCCGTTGGTGATCAGGATCAGCTCGGCACCCAGCTGGCCCAGCGCGCGGGCTGTTTCCGGCAGTTCGATGTCGTAGCAGATCAGCAGGCCGACGCGCACGCCGCGCCAGAGCACCGTGGTAAAGCGATCACCCGGTACGAACAGCCCGCGTTCATCGGGCCACAGGTGGGTTTTGCGGTAGCTCAGGGCAATGCCTTCCGGCGTCACCAGCACCGAGGTGTTGTAGAAGGTGCCGGCGTCATTTTCCGCCAGACCTAACACCACTGCGACATTGCGCTCACGGGCGGCGCGTTGCACCGCCTGCAGGCTCGGGCCATTGAGCGGCTCGGCAACTGCGGCAAGTTGCTCGGCGTTAACAAAACCCGTTAGCTGGGTTTCGGGAAACACCAGCAGGTCCGCATCGTCGGCACAGCTGGCGATGGCCTGTAGCGTGCGCTGCAAGTTGTAGGCGGTGTCGCCATCGCGACCGGCCAGTTGCATCAATTCGATCTTCACAAGCGCTCCTTAGGTGTTGCGGCGGGCTGCCCATCTCGCAGCCCTCCATAAGTGTTAACGCGCTGGTTATTGCGCGCCAGGCCAGCCGGCTTTTTGCAGGGCTTCGAGCAGGGTTTCGCGGTCCAGCCCCTGAACTCTATGTCCATTGCCTTCCATCGTATTGGCCGCCAGCAGCGCATTGATAATGGCTTCCTCAACGGCCTCTGAGGCAGCGAGGAACAGGTCGCCGATATGGTCATTGTTGACCATGCGCAGGCCGTCGCAGGTGAACGCACCTTTGCGCTCATAGGCGGTGGCCTCAATCTGCTGGTTACCAGTGGAGAAGGCGATAAAGATATCGCCGCTGCAATCCTCATTGCCGCCGCCGGTGCGGGCGATACCGATGCTGGCGCGCTGGGCCAGGCGTGTGCACTGGTGCGGCAGCAGCGGTGCGTCGGTGGCGAGGCAAACTACGATCGAGCCCATGCCGGGATGCGGCAGGTCGGCGCGCAGGAAGGGTGAAGTGGCTTTTTCCATATAACGCCCCACCGGATAACCATCCACGCGCAGTTCACGGCGCGTGCCGTGGTTGGCCTGGACGATGGCACCGACTGTCCAGCCGCCTTGCGCCGCGCTCAGGCGACGTGAAGCCGTGCCGATGCCGCCCTTGTATTCGTGGCAGATCATGCCGCTGCCGCCGCCGACCGCGCCTTCGGCTACCGGGCCGCTCTTGGCGGATTCCAGCGCCTCGGCGACATGCTCGGGGCGCACGTGAAAGCCGTTGATGTCATTGAGCAGGCCGTCGAAGGTTTCCAGCACCACCGGCATATTCCAGTACAAACGCCCATCCGCGGGCTGCTTCTTTCGGTCCAGGGCGATCAGCGCATCGCGCACTACACCGATGCTGTGGGTGTTGGTAAAGGCTATCGGGCTGGTCAGCAGTCCGGCTTCGCGAATCCACTCCAGGCCGGTGGCGTCGCCATTGCCGTTGAGGATATGCACGCCGGCAAAGCACGGCTGCTCGGTGGTGGAATCGGGGCGCGGTTCGATCACCGTGACCCCGGTGTTGATGTCGCGGCTCGCGGCGTTGCGCCCACGTATATCGCAGTGGCCGACGCGCACGCCGGGTACATCGGTGATGGCATTGAACGGGCCAGGCTGCAGTTGGCCGAACTGGATATGCAGATCGCGGGCACGGGGCTTCATTGTTTCTCTCATGGTCTTTCTCACTGCTCTTTCTCAATAGCGGGGTTATTGCAAACGAGGTTTGGCTGACTCAGCGGCCGCTCTTGACCTTGCTCCACACGCGGGTGCGGATGCGTTCGGCCTTCATTGGCAGAGGCTGCAGGCTGAACAACCTGGCCATGGCTTCTGCCGGTGGATAAACCGCCGGATTGCTGCGGGTTACCGGGTTGAGCAGGGCCGTGGCGCTACGGTTGCCGTTGGGGTAACGCAGGTAGTCGGTAATCGGCGCGACCACTTCCGGGCGCAGCAGGTAGTCGATAAAGGCCCAGCCCTGTTCGGGATGCGGCGCGTCCTTGAGCAGTACCAGGGTGTCGAACCACGCCGGCGCGCCTTCTTTCGGCAGGCTGTATTCGATGTGCACACCGTTGTTGGCTTCTTCGGCGCTGGCCTTGGCATCGAGCATGCCGCCGGCCCAGCCCACAGCAACGCAGATATCGCCGTTGGACAGGTCGGTAATGAACTTCGACGAGTTGAAGTAGGCGATATGCGGGCGCAGCTTGAGCAGCAGCGCTTCGGCCTGCTGGTAGTGCGCCGGGTCTGTGCTGTTGGGCGGCAAGCCCAGGTAATTCAGCACAATCGGTAGAATCTCAGATGGCGAGTCGAGCAGGGCGACGCCGCACTGGCTGAGCTTGGCCAGATTGTCTTCCTTGAACAGTAGGTCCCAGGAATCGACCGGGGCGTTGTCACCGAGCGCAGCGCGCACCTTGTCGACGTTGTAACCGATGCCGTTGGTGCCCCACATATAGGGCACGGCGTAGCGGTTGCCGGGGTCGTTGTTGGCCAGCTTGGCCAGCAACTCCGGGTCCAGATGCTTGAGGTTGGGCAGCTTGGTCGGGTCCAGCGGCTCAAGTACGCCGGCCTTGATCAGGGTCGGCAGGCTG
Source organism: Pseudomonas sp. EA_35y_Pfl2_R5 (assembly GCF_963970805.1). Lineage (NCBI taxonomy): Bacteria > Pseudomonadati > Pseudomonadota > Gammaproteobacteria > Pseudomonadales > Pseudomonadaceae > Pseudomonas > Pseudomonas sp. EA_35y_Pfl2_R5. The sequence goes on from NZ_CAXAOW010000012.1 coordinate 74,466, forward strand.
AAGTTGCTCGCCACCACCACGTCGTAACCACTGCGGCCGGTGAGCAGCTTGCTCTCCAGGGCCTCGGCGCTGTCGAAGGTGTCGTAGATCGGCGTGATGCCCAGGTCGCGCTTGAAGTCAGCGAGGGTGGTGGGGCCGATATAGTCGTACCAGTTGTACACATGCACGGTTGGCGTAGCCGCTGCGGCTGTTGCTATCGACGTCGACAGGCAGAGGCTGAGTCCAAGGACGATTGCAAGGTTGAGATGCGCGTGCTGACGACGCATGATGCGGCACTCCTGGCCTGCTGCAGGCCGGTTGATTCAGGAGACCCCAGGCTAGTGCCGCGCCGGGGTCAGACCAATTCCCATCACGGGTTACGCGAAAGGGGTAGTCAGTGGACGCCTTGTTGAAAGAGTTGCCCATGCACCAGAGCCTGGCGCGGATGTTCGCCGCCGTTGGTCAGGACAACTTCTGGCGCAGCCTGGTGGACACCCTGCGCCTGCTGGTGCCGCTGGACAACGCCCTGGTGACTCTGATGCAAACAGGCCGGGTGCCCACGCTGCTGGCCGATTTTGAGTTTCGTGCCGAGGTGGATGAGCGCGAGGGTCTGGCCGACTACTGCGCCGGCATGTATTTGCTCGACCCCTTCTACCAGGCCGCCTGCAACGGCATCGCCGATGGCCTGCACAGCCTTGAATCGGTCGCCCCCGATCAGTTTCAGCACAGCGAGTACTACCTGAGCTACTTCCACCCGGTGATCGGCATCGGTGAGCTGCAGTTCTTCTGCACCCTCGACGGCGTGGTGCTGGGCCTGTCGCTGGGGCGCGCCACCGCCTTTAGCGCCGAGGAGCAAGGGCGTTTGCTGTGTGTGCGTGACTGGGTGTTGGCGGCCATGCGCCGACATGTGCAGCTGCTACCACCTGAGGGTAAGGTCGCTCCGGCGGCGGGCGACCTGCTGGCATTGCTGGACAGCCTGGATGCGCGCCTGACGGAGCGGGAAATCGAAACCGCGCGCCTGATCCTGCAGGGCTTTTCCAGCAAGGCCATCGCCCAGCGCCTGGGCATTTCCCCGGAAACGGTGAAGGTGCACCGGCGCAACCTTTACAACAAACTCAACGTCAGCGGTCACGCCGAACTGTTTGCCCTGTTGCTGCACCCGCGTTGAGCTGCAGCCTTAGGCAACGCGGGTATTGGCGGGCGAGGGTAGTAGTTGATTAGATCCATGTCTGCCGAACTTCGCCGTGCGGGGTGATAGATATGCTCTGAACTCAGTGGCGTCAGGCCCGTTCCAAAATCTAGTGAGCAGCACGCGATCAAGCGATTTTGGGGAGGCGGTATGCGTTTTTTTCCAGATTTACAGGGCATCAAATTTGGCACGGTGATCAAGCGCACGGTGGCCGATTTCATCAAGGACGAGCTGCCGACCTATAGCGCGGCCTTGGCTTTTCAACTGTTCTTTTCGCTGTTTCCCTTCCTGCTGTTTCTGGTCGCGCTGATCAGCGTGCTGGATCTGCAACCCTTCTTCGACTGGCTGCGTCAGCAAGCAGCATTGATGATGCCGCAGACGGCGATGGAGCTGATTGACGCGGTCATCGAACAACTGCAGACGCAAAAGACAGGGCTGTTTTCCCTGGGTATCTTGCTGGCGCTATGGACGGCGTCTGCGGCGGTGCGCTCGGTGATGGACGCCACCAACAAGGCCTATGGAGTAAAGGAGGGGCGGCCGGCTTGGAAGCGCTTGCCGTTGTCGCTGCTCTACACGGTGGTGATTGCTGCAACCCTGCTCTTGGCGGCGGGCTTTATGGTGTTGGGGCCGCAGGTGCTGAGTTGGTTGGCGCATTATTTCGGTATCGAACAGCTGGTTATCGAGATTTGGACGTGGTTGCGCTGGCCGCTGGTGGTGGGGATGCTGATGTTGGTGGTGGCGGTGGTGTATTACGTTGCGCCGGATGTGCAGCAGGAGTTCAGGTTTATTACCCCCGGTTCGGTGCTCGCGGTAGTGGTATGGATAGGGGCGTCGCTGGGCTTTGGTTACTACGCGCAGAACTTCGCCAACTACAACGCCACATACGGCAGCATCGGCGCCATCATTATCTTCCTGATGTACCTGTATATCTCCTCGGCGGTGTTGCTGTTCGGCGCGGAGATGAATGCGGTAATTGAGCATCTTTCCCGCGAGGGCAAGGATGAGGGCGAGAAGACTATTTCGTCGTGATTGTTTAGTGCTGAGAATCGAGAAGAAATGGCAACTAACACTTGTTGGCTCTCACTAGACGCATTAATCGGCGCGCCGTGCAAACAGGGAGGTATGTGGTTACAAGCATCCGCGACCCAACCATAACTTCAAATATCCCGAAACAAGTCATGGGCGTTAAGCAAGTCGTAGGCAATCTGCGGACGTTTTTCCAAACCGCGCCGAATGGCGGTAGGAATCGCCTGACGAGTTTTGCGGCACAGCCCCGGCAGTTCATCGATCTGGATGGCGATGCCGCGCATGCTGCGCACCTCATTAAAGCCGGGGGCGACGGCGACGCGCACGCCGAGTTGTTCGTAGATGCGCCGCTGCAGCTTTTCCAGGTCCGCCAGGCTTTCCAGGTTTTCCAGGCGCTCTAGCAGGCGCTTTTCCTCGTTGCGGGTGAGTAACAGGATGCGCACATCGCTGTTGGCTTGCTGCAACAGCTGCTCGCGCCCGCAATCGCAGGCACCGGGTGGGCAGGGTTGGCGCAAGGGTGGGGTGTTGGTCATGGGCTCCGATCATAGCCAGCTACGGGGGCTTTTGCCCATGCTCGGGTGTGGACAAATAGCCTGTTGGGCGGATAATCCGCCTCCATGCCACTGTCCACGATAACCTCCGCTGCTATGTGCTCACTGCGTACCGCTCTGATCTGGATGCTGATGCTCGCCCTCCCGGCGCAGAGCATGGCTGCCATCAGCATGCAGTTATGCGCGGTAACCCAGCAGAGCGGGTTGATGGCCCAGGCTGACCCGCAGATGGCGGCGTATCATCCCGGCGCAATGATCATGGCTCAGGCTGCCGAGGCTTCTGTTTATGGTGAACACCATCCCAGCGACAGCTCCAGTAAGTCTGTGTCTGCCGCCGATAACAGTCTGTGCAGCCTCTGCGCCTTCTGTGTCGGTGCGGTGGCTCTGAACGCTGTGGCTACCAGTAATACTCCACTGCAAGCGGTCGAGCCCTCTCTGGGGCGGCTGGATGAGTTTATCGGCTTTATCAGCGACCCCCTCGAACGTCCGCCGCGGTTATTTCTCGCCTGAAGATTGTCTTGCTGTCGCGGCTAGCTCTGTGGAGCGGTCTGCTCACAGCGTTTATTCAGTTTCTAATTCGAGAACGTAACCATGCATACCTCTTCAATTTCTGTCGCGTTGCTGTTGAGTCTGGGCCTTCTGCTGGAGGTCGATGCTGCGCTGGCTGCTGGCGAACATCACGGCGCACATCACGCGGCAGCGCCGGCCAAACAGCAGAAAGCCTGGGGTATTGTCGGAGAAGCGGAGCAGGTCAGCCGTACCATCGAGATCAGCATGAGTGATCAGATGCGTTTCAGCCCCGACCAGCTTGAAGTCAAGCAGGGCGAAACCATCCGCTTTATCCATCGCAATGAAGGGCAGGTAATGCACGAGTTTGTGCTCGGTACCTTGGCTGAGTTGCAGGAGCATGCTGCGATGATGGTGACATCAGCAGGCATGCAGCATGAATCAGCGGATATGACGCATGTTGCACCGGGACAGCGGGAGGAGGTTATCTGGACCTTCAACCGTGTTGGTGAATTCGACTTTGCCTGCCTGATTCCCGGCCACTACCAGGCCGGTATGGTGGGTAAGGTGCGGGTGTTGGCGAACTGAATACATTGGGTTGAGTGATCAACCATATCGCTGAAACAACCGGGGCAGCTTAGCGGCCCCGGTTGTTTGTTCAGGCTGCCGCGAAGCGCTCGTCGAGATAAGCGATGATCGCCTTGGATTCATACAGCCAGGTGCTTTGGCCGTTTTCTTCGATACGCAGGCACGGCACCTTGATCTTGCCGCCTTGTTGCTCAAGCTCGCTGCGCGCCTGTGCGTCGTTTTTCGCGTCGCGCAGGGCCACGGGCACATTCAGCTTGTGCAGGGTGCGGCGGGTTTTCACGCAGAACGGGCAGGCGTGGAACTGATACAGCGCGAGGTTGCTGGCGTTTTTCTCGACCGCAGCCTGAGCTTCGCTGGTGCGTTTGAGTTTGGCCGGGCGGCTGATCCAATCGAGGAAGACGATCAACTGGCCGAGGCCGATGCGCAGTGCCTTGATAATCATGCGGGAGCAAACCTTGAGTCGATAAACAGGGGCGCGCAGCTTACCCGAGTTTCCCCGCCTTGGCGTAGCGGCTGCGCCCAACGGCAAACCGCGATCAGCTTGGTAGCGCTCCCGCACTGTGCGAATGCTGCGGTCCACCAGGTGGCTAGTGGCCGCCAAGGGCGTTGCGTGCTTGTTGGCCGACGATGGCCAGCACCGGCATAGGATTCATACGCGCATTGTAGAGATCGGTCAGCATGTGCGCGGCACCAGGAGCGGAAGTTGCGATGCCGACGCCCAGTTCGGCGGAAAGCTTGGCGTCGGCTGTAAAGGTCGCCATCTCCTCATGATGCGCCTGAGTAAAGCGGATCTCGCCTTCGGCGCTCGCTAGCGCGCCGAACACGCCGTTAATGCCGTCACCGGGATAACCATAGATACGGCGCACGCCCCACTGATAGAGGCGTTCAACGATGAACTCTGCAACTGTTGTGCTCATGGCTAATTCGCTCGATCTTCAGCCCCGAAAGACGGGGCTGGATAACGTGAGTCGTGTCGCTGCCCGTGCCCCGGCTGTTCAAGGCAGTGGGTTGCCGCCGGTAACGCCGAACACTTCGCCAGTGATGTAGCTCGATTCCTGGGAGGCCAGCAGTACATACAGCGGCGCGCATTCGGCCGGTTGACCCGGCCGCTTCATCGGCACATGGGCACCGAACGTGGGGATTTTTTCCGCGGGCTGGCCGTCGGTGGGCTGCAGCACGGTCCAGATCGGGCCAGGTGCAACAGCGTTGACGCGGATGCCCTGATCGATCACTTGCGACGCCAACGCCTTGGTGAAGGCAACGATGGCGGCTTTGGTCGAGGCGTAATCGAGCAGGGTTGCCGAAGGGTCGTAGGACTGGATCGACGCTGTATTGATGATCGTGGCGCCCGGTGGCATATGGGCCACGGCGGCTTTGCACAGCCAGAACAGCGCGTAGACATTGGTCTTGAAGGTGTGGTCGAACTGCTCGCTGCTCAGCTCACTGATGTGGTGCTGGGCGATTTGCTTGCCGGCGACGTTGACCAGAATATCCAGCCCGCCCAGCGCCTCTACGGCATTGCCGACCAGGGACTTGCAGAACGCTTCGTTCTTCAAATCACCGGGCAGAGCGATAGCTCGACGACCTTCGGCAGTGATCAGCGCCACGACCTCCTGGGCGTCGGATTCCTCTTCGGGCAGATAGTTGAGCACGATGTCCGCGCCTTCACGGGCATAGGCAATGGCCGTCGCTCGGCCGATGCCAGAGTCGGCACCCGTGATCAGGGCTTTGCGGCCTTTTAGCCGGCCGAACCCCACATAGCTTGCTTCGCCGTGATCCGGTTCGGGCCTCATCTTGCTGTCCAGTCCTGGCTCGGGTTGGTGCTGCGCCGGGAACTCCGGTTGTGGGTACTGCGTCAGGGGGTTCTGCATGCTGTACTGGTTGCCAGCATAACGTTTCATGGCAGTTCTCCTTGGTTAGTGGCTGTCACCTGCAGCCGCCAGAAACGCAAAGCCTCTGGCTGCGGGGTCGACTGGAGTCACTATTTAGGAGGAACAGCCTTGCCGCGAAGTTCACACCTTCGGAGCAGCGGTAGCGCCTCGCGCCGCTTGGTGATTACAGGCAGATGGCGTCGCCATCGCTGATCGGTTTCGCTTTGCGAGTTTTCAGCGCTGGCCGCAGCGATCCGCTTCCAGCGATTGCGCCAGACGCTGCAGGTAGTCGCCAAATCCGCCGTGCGCGCGGGAATCGCGGCGAGCGCTGGTGGCCACGCTATTGCTGCCACTCCAGACGATGCGCGCGCCAATGTTGTTCAGCGACTCGATCAGCCGCACATCCTCATGGGCGCGAAGTGGTGGAAACCCGCCGGCACGTTTATAGGCCTCAACGCAGATGCCAAGGTTGGCACCGTGTATATGGCGGTGACTGTCGCCTGGCTGGTAACGCTGGTGATACGCGCGTTGGACGGCCTCGTCATAGTCTTCCCAATCATCCAGGTGGACCGTGCCGCAGACCACGTCCGCCTCGTGTCGCAGCTGTTGCACTAGCCAGTCCGCAGCCACGCAGCTGTCGGCATCGGTGCAGGCCAGCCAGCGTGCGCCGAGGGCGATGCAGTGGGCTGCGCCAGCGCGTCTGGCCAGGCCGACGTTGTGCGCCGCAATGCTCAGGCTGATGACCTGATGCTGCTGGGTGATCTGTGCCGAAGCGTCGGTGCAGGCATCCAGCACCACCACGATGCATACCGGCTCGCCATGCAGTTCGGGGTGGCGGGCAGCGTTGTACAGCGATTGCAGACAACGGCCCAGTAGTGCTTCCTCATTGTGGGCGGGTACCACGACGCCGATCACAGGGCGACCTCGTGCAAATTCATGGCGAACGGTGAGGCGCTCCAAAGTTCCAGCACGAAGTCTTTCTCTTGGTGAAAGACGATTTGTTCGAACGGCAGCGTCTGCCGCAGCAACTGATGTACCTGCTCGCCGTCGAGCGGGCTGCCTTCGATGGGATGGCGCCAGTGACAGGCGAGCAGATGACCGCTGGGGCTAAGGCTGGCGATGCAGCGTTGCAGCAAGTCGGCCAGCGCCTGCCGGTCAAGGTAATAGCCAACCTCGCTGATTACGATCAGGTCAAAGCGCTGCTCTGGCCAGCACTGCGGCAGCTGCCCCGCGTAGACCTGTGCATGGGCACAATGCCCCAGGCGCTCGCGGGCCAGCGCGACTGCTCGTTGGCTGGCATCACAGCACAGCAGATGCTCGCAGCGTTGCGCCAACTCTGCGCTCAGCTCGCCGTTGGCGCAGCCCAGCTCAAAAACCCGCTGATAACGCTGGCGCGGCAGGGAGGCGAGCGTCAGCTGACGTTTGCGCGATTCGTACCAGCGGCTACGAAAGTGCCAGGGATCGTCGTTGGCGGCGTACAGCGCGTCGAAATAATCGGCAGGCAGGCTCATCGAAAGTACACCTCATAGGGCTGGGAAAAACGCGCAAGAGTGCGCTCGGTGAGTATCGGCGCCGCCCCGGTAGACGGGTCGGCCAGCAGCTGCGAGCGGTGCGCGCGCAGGGCAAGGCGCTTGCGGGCCAAGGTCTGCTCGTCGAGCTGGAACTTGCAGGCGCGTTCCCAGGGGATGCGCGAGTCTTCTGGCGTCGCCCAGTGCCATGCCCAGACCGGCATCTCGTAAAGCCTCGCGCCTGTGGTCTGGGCAACAGCGGCGGTGACGCGCCCGACCACGTCATGATCGCAGTGAGCGTCAGCGCGCCAGGTGGTGATGACATGGCTGCAGCCTGGCAGTGCCTGCTCAAGGTGCGCGCGCAGACGTGGCTCGTCGTGCGCCACCTTGCTGTCGAGCAGGTGCAGCCGTGCCCACTCGATGCGCTGCGCTGAGAGGCCCAGACACCGCAGTGCCGTGCGGCTTTCCCGCTGGCGGATTGCGCGCAGGCTATCTGCCGGCCAGAGCGTGGAGTGGGGGTGACTGCCTTCACCATCGGTGACGGCGACAATTTTGATCGGTACGTTCTTCGCCGCCAGTTGCGCGAGTAGCCCGCCGCAGCTCAGCACTTCATCGTCCGGGTGAGGCGCCACAATGGCCAGTCGCGAACCCGGGGCGATCAGCTCGTCGAGCGAGACCAGCGGCAGCGCGGCCAGCCGCTGCGAGCTGGCCCAGGCTTGGGCTGATGTGCCCTGGCCCTGAATCAGGTTGACGTGTTCGCTCACAGATTCCAGTCCTTGTCGCCGCGCTGCAGCCGCAGTTCACCCAGGCGTTCGAGATCACGCTCGGCATGGCTTTGGCGCAGAAACACCGGCAGGTCGGCGAGCAAGCGGGCGAAGTGCGGGTCGCGGCAGAAAGGGGCGGCGCCCAGCGCGCGGCCCGAGTGGCGCATGACCCGTTCCAGTGCCGCCTCTACTTGGGCGCGAACCAGGCGGGCAGGGTATTCGGCAGCCGCGCTGGGCTGCTTGTCGATCCAGCTGGCGCAGGCATATAGAGCCTGCCGAGCGCCGCTTAGCGCCGTATCCAGCGCGCCCAGGTGCGCCAGTGAATGTGGGTCGTCGCGCACGTTTCGCTGCACATGCCGGGCGATCGCCACGCCGGCGCCGTACCAGCAGGCGGCAATGCCGGCGCCACCATGCCAGAAACCGGGGCGTGCGGTATAAGCCCCCGGCTCACCAATACAGAGGGCACTGGCGCCATTGAGGTGGATCTCGAAGCTGGCGGCTGCGGCCATTCCTACCGCCTGCCAGCCCTCGCGGGTCACCGTTACGCCAGGCTGGTTGAGCGCCAGCGCCACCAACTGTGAGCGGTCCTGTTCGTCCCACACCGTCATCAGCGCGTGGTCGACATGCAAGGCGCCCGAGCACCAGGCTTTGCGTCCGCATAGGATCACGCAGTCAGCGTTGCGTGTGGCAATTTCCACCCGCGCCTGAGGCGGTTCTGCTGCCCAGACGGCCCATAATCCCGTCGCCGCTTCGCTGCTGCCAAGCTCTTGCAGAATGGCCCTGGCATCCGTGTGTGCTTCGTACAGTTTGAGCAGCGACAAGTCCGCGGCCGCTACCTTGGCCAGCATCTGCCAGCGCCGCAGGGTTTCCCCCCGGCCCGGCGCTGGCAGCTTATCCAGGCCTGCCGCCATTAGCGCACGCATCTGCTGCGGTACAGCGTCGTTGGCCTGCTCGCACGCACGCCGGCTAAATTCGTCTAGCGCGCGATCCAGTTGTGTGGGCTGCGCAGAGGCCACAAGGACAGATTCCTGATGGGTCACCGCTGTGCTCCTGGGGATCAAGGTGGGGTGGCGCCAAGCTTGTCCCACATGCCACGGTTGAGGCGCTGCTGATGGGTGTAGCCATGCCAGGGGTCGCGTTCGAGTTGCTCAAGGCGTTGCATGAGGTTGGCGACTGTCCACTGCTGCGCGCTGCGAACCTGGTCCAGCTCGTCACGACTGATCGGCACCGAAACCGGCAGCCCCGGGCGGGCGCGTACCGAGTAGGCCGCGACGGTACTGGCGCCGCGCGCATTACGCAGGTAGTCGATGAAGATCTTGCCGACGCGGTTCTTCGGCCCTGACGTTGCGGTAAACCGCTCCGGCAGTTGTTTGGTCATGAACTGTGCGATGGCTTTGGCGAAGGCCTTGACGGTGTCCCAGTCGGCGCGGCGCGCCAGTGGCACGACAATATGGATGCCCTTGCCGCCGCTGGTCTTGAGAAACGCCTGCAGGTTCAATTCGTCCAGTACGCCCAGGGTCAGGTGGGTGGCTTCGAGCATGCTGCGCCATGGCAACGCCGGGTCCGGGTCGAGATCAAGGACGAAGCGGTCGGGCGTGTCGATGCGCGTACTGCTGGCGCCCCAGGTGTGCAGCTCGATGCAGCCCATCTGCGCGGCGCCGATCAGCGCTGGCAGGCTGTCGATTTCCATAAGCGCCGCGTGGCCGGGGTCGAGCTTTTTGTCCAGATGCTTGATATGCGCAATGGCCAGATGCTCGGCATGCTTCTGGAAGAACTGCTCGCCTTCAACGCCGTCCGGCGCACGCACCAGCGACACCGGGCGCCCGTCCAGATGCGGCAGCAGCCAATCGGCCACGCTCTCGTAGAACTGCGCCAGTTGCAGCTTGCTGGTGCCGCTCTGCGGGTCGATCACCCGCTGTGCATTGCTGATCGCAACACCTGCGAGCACTGGCTTGCCGGCCGCGTTGGTGCTGGCGGGTTCGGCGGCTTTTTCCGGCTTGGCGTCAGGCCACTGGGGATGTTCACGGATGATTTGACTGGCCGGCTTGTCGCTGCGCAGGGCGAGAAAGCTGGCCTGGCGCACGATGCCTTCGCGCGTCCACTCGGCAAATTCCACTTCGCCCACCAGCTCCGGCTTGATCCAGTTGACCCCGCGGGCCTGCGCGCTGGTGAGTTTCTGCGCCAGTGGTGAATCGGCCTGCGCCAGTTTTTGCAAGCGCTGATGCAGCGTCTTCAGCGCCGCCTCGCCGAACCCGCTGCCCACACGCCCTGCATAGCGCAGGCCGGTGTCGTCATTTACCGCCAGCAGCAGCGCACCTAACCCGCTGCGGCTGCCCTTGGGCTGGGTAAAACCAACGATGACGAACTCCTGGCGCAGGCGGCACTTGAGCTTGATCCAGTCGGCGCTGCGCCGCGACACGTAGGTGCTGCCCATGCGCTTGCCGATCACACCTTCCAGTGACATGGCGCAGGCGCTGTCGAGAATGTCCTGGTGGTGCGCGTTGAAGTCGGCGGAGAAGCGCAGTGGGCCTTTTCGCGAGCCCGGCAGAAGCTGCTTGAGCTGGGCGCGGCGTTGCTCCAGCGGGGTTTGCCGCAAATCCTCGCCGTTGATAAAGGGCGCGTCGAACAGGTAGTAGACGAGGTCATGGCTGCGGCCGATATCGAAGGCGTTCTGCAGCTGCTGGAAATCCGGCAGGCCCATCTCGTTCAGCGCCACGACTTCACCATCGAGCCAGCTGTCGTGCAGGCCCAGCTTGGCCAGTGCCTCTGCCTGCAACGGCAGGTGTTCGCTCCAGTCATGGCCATTGCGGGTGAACAGACGCACCTCGCCATTGCTGATGCGGGCGAGAATTCGGTAGCCATCGAACTTCACCTCGTACGTCCAGTCGCCTTCCGGCGGCCGGTCGGTAAGGGTGGCCAACTGCGGTGCCAGGCTGGCAGGAAAGTCGCTGGCAGCGGCTGCGGGCTTAGGCGTGCTCGCGGCTTTTTTACCCTTGGCGGTTTTGCTCAGCCCTCCCACCAGTGCGCCACTGATAACGCTCTGCGGCTGTTCATTGACGATGTCGTACTCAGCGCTGGAGCGCGCCGTGTCGTCACGTTCCTTGATTAGCAGCCACTGTTCCTTGTCGCCACTGCCGCGCAAGCGGGTGCGAACCAGCGCCCAGTCGCCGTTCAACTTTTCGCCGATCAAGCTGAACTTGAGCTTGCCAGCCGCATAGGCACTTGCCGGGTCGTCATGTGGTTGCCAGACGCCTTGATCCCAGACGATCACATCGCCGGCACCGTAATTGCCCTCGGGAATGCTGCCTTCGAAGCTGGCGTAATCCAGCGGGTGGTCCTCTACATGCACCGCCAGACGCTTGTCGCGTGGGTCCAGGCTCGGGCCCTTGGGCACCGCCCAGCTCTTCAGGGTGCCGTCGAGCTCCAGGCGAAAGTCGTAATGCAGACGGCGAGCATCGTGCTTCTGAATCACGAAGCGCAGGGCGCCGGCCTTGCTGCCACGCCTGCGCGGCTGTTCACGGGGTTCGCTGGTCTGCTCGAAGTTGCGTTTGCGGTTGTAGTCACTCTGCGCCTTGGCCATGCTCGTCGCTCCGCCTTAGTTGCGTTTAGTCTTGGCTGCGGGCTTGCGCGAGCCGCTGCTCTTGTCCGGTGTTTTGCCCGTCGGCTTGCCACCCAGGCTGCGCTTGAGCAGTTCAGTGAGGTCGATGACATCGGCGCTGCGGCGGCTGTCTTCACCCTCGACGCGATCCACCACTTCGATCTTGCCGGCCTTGGCCTTGCGTTCCACCAGCTCCATGATGCGATTCTGAAATTCGTCGACGTATTCATCCGGCTGCCAGTCGCCGCTCATGTCTTTGATCAGGCGCTTGGCCATGTCCAGCTCGTTCTTGGCCAGTTTCGGTTTGCTCACCGCCGCGCCCAGTTCCAGTGACGCCAGACTGCGCACTTCGCTGGGCCAGCGCAGCATCACCAGTACCAGGGCCGACTCAAGCGGCATCAGTGCGGCCAGATGCTGCTTGGTGTGCAGCACCACGTGGGCCAGCGCCACCTTGTTGGTGCTGCTCAGAGCCTCGCGCAAGAGCGCGTAGACCTTTTCGCCACGGCGGTCAGGGGCGAGGTAGTAGGGCGTGTCGATGTGCTGCAACGGAATCTGTTCGCTGTCGACAAAGGCAAAAATATCGATGGTCTGGGTTGCCTCGGGGTGAGCGGCCCGGATTTCCTCAGCGCTGAGCACCACATAGTGGCCCTTCTCATAGGCCACGCCCTTGACGATATTTTCCTTGCTCACTTCCTTGCCGGTCGCCTTGTTCACCCGTTTGTAACCGACTGGCTCCATGCTGCGTTTGTCCAGCCAGTCGAAGTCCACGCCTTGAGTCATGGTGGCGGAGCTCAGGGCGACGGGGATGTGCACCAGGCCGAAGCTGATGGCGCCTTTCCAGATGGCTCTAGGCATGATGGCCGTCCTCCATCAGCGACCCCGGTATGTAATGGAAACTGCCGCAACGACTGCAGCGCTGGCACAGAAGGATTTCCCTGCCCATGCGGATGGCGGTGCCCGGTGACCAGAGACAACCTGCGATCAAGCATCGAATGGTCATTTCTTCCCTCCAACGGCCGGGTGGCCGCGGCGACTGTTCAATCTGTCGACCGCAGTCATGCGTAGAAGGTTTTACTCAAATGCCAAGTGGCACGAACCGAGAGCGGCGCTCAGCCACCGCTCCTCGTTTGACCTGAACGTTTTGCGCAGCGTGCACCTCATAGTTTCGACGGACGTAGAAGACATCCGACAGATCGAGGTGGCCCATGAGCGAGATCAGTAACGACGGCTTTGAACGTCGAGCTATTGCCTTTTCCCTGAACGGCCAAGCCGTGCAAGTCGAAGCCCATCCGTGGGTCACCGCACTCGATTTGCTGCGCGAGCAACTGCACCTGACCGGCACCAAGAAAGGCTGCGACCATGGCCAGTGTGGTGCCTGCACGGTTCTGCTCGACGGGCGCCGGGTCAATGCCTGTCTGCTGCTGGCGGTGATGCTCGACGGCCATGAGTTGACCAGCATTGAAGGCCTTGCGCAGAACGGCGAACTGCACCCGATGCAGAAGGCCTTTATTGAGCAGGATGCCTTTCAGTGTGGCTATTGCACGCCAGGGCAGATCTGTTCGGCGCTGGGCATGATCGCCGAAGGGCACATCGATAAAGACAGCGACCTGCGCGAGCGCATGAGCGGCAATCTATGCCGTTGCGGCGCCTATCCCAACATCCTCGCCGCGATTGAGCAGGTGCTGGCCGACTGCGATGAGGTGAGCCGCTGATGATTCCCTTTGCTTACAGCAAACCGCACAGCATCCCTGAAGCGCTGAGCCTGGCCGGGCCGGACAGCCGCTTTATCGCCGGTGGCACCAACCTGGTCGACCTGATGAAGGAAAACCTCGTGCGCCCGCAGCGGCTTATCGATATCAACGCGCTGCCACTGCGCGAGATCACGGCAAGTGCTGACGGCGGCCTGCGCATCGGCGCGCTGGTGAGCAATGCCGATCTGGTGTGGCACTCGCAGGTAGCCGCACGTTACCCGCTGATTGCTCAGGCACTGCTTTCCGGCGCGTCACCGCAACTGCGCAATATGGCGACCGTCGGCGGCAACCTGCTGCAACGCACGCGCTGCCATTACTTCTACGACAGCCAGACGCCTTGCAACAAACGCGAACCTGGCAGTGGCTGCCCGGCCCGTGATGGCTTGAATCGCTACCACGCGCTGTTCGGTGCCAGCGAGCAGTGTGTGGCCGTGCATCCGTCGGATTTTTGCGTGGCGCTTGCCGCGCTTGATGCGCAGGTTGTGGTGGTCGGGCAGGGCGGCGAAAGGCGCATCGCCTTTGCCGATTTCCATCGCCTGCCCGGCGAGCGTGCCCAGCAGGATACCGTGCTCGACGATGATGAGTTGATACTGGCACTGGAGCTTCCCGCGCGCGGTTTCGCCGACCACAGCGCCTACCTGAAGATACGTGACCGGGCCTCCTTTGCCTTCGCCCTGGTTTCGGTGGCGGCCGTCCTGGAGCTGGATGCCGACGGCACTATCCTGGAGGCCCGCCTGGCCCTGGGCGGAGTCGCCCATAAGCCTTGGCGCAACTCCGCCGCCGAAGCTGTGCTGGTGGGGCAGCGTCCTGGCACGCAGGCCTTTGCCCAGGCCGCCGAGCAGATGCTGCACGGGGCCCAGCCGCTTGCGCATAACGCCTTTAAAGTCGAACTGGCACGCCGCGCCATCGTGCGCGCGCTGAGCAACGCAGCCGCAGGAGTGAGCTCATGACTAGCGCAATGCTTGGCAAACCGCTTGATCGCGTCGATGGGCCGCTCAAGGTCGCAGGCCTGGCGCGCTACGCCGCTGACCAACCGGCAGAGGCATTACTGCATGGCAGTGTGGTGTGCAGCGCCATCGCCAGGGGGCGCATCCGCGCTATCGACAGCAGCGCGGCGTTGGCACTGCCCGGCGTGGTGCTGGTGATGACCCATGAGAACCGTCCGCCGCTGGCCGAGGATGACGAAAGCTACGAGGACGACGACGCGGCCGACGGCTCGCCGTTTCGGCCGCTGTTCAATGGCCGGATTCGCTACAGCGGGCAACCGGTGGCGTTGGTCGTGGCCGACAATCTGGAGCTGTCCCGTTATGCCGCGTCGCTGGTGCAGGTCGAGTACGAGGCTCATTCTCATCAAACCGATCTGCAGCCGCTGCTGGACGCTTCCCATCCTGCGCCCGCTGAGCTGCCGAACAATCGCGGCGATGCCGACGCCGCCATCGCCGCTGCGGATGTGCGGCTCGACCTTAGCTACGAGCTGCCCAACGAGTACCACAACCCCATGGAGCCGCATGCTTCGACAGTGATCTACCAGGCAGACGGCAAGCTGCTGGTGCACGATAAGACGCAAGGCCCACAGAACAGCCAGCAGTACCTGGCCAGTGTGCTCAAGCTCGAACCTAGCAAGGTGCGCGTCCTCTCGTCCTTCGTCGGCGGCGCATTCGGCTCGGGGCTGCGCCCGCAATATCAGCTGCCACTGGCGGCGATGGCCGTGCTACTGCTCAAGCGCAGCGTAAGGGTGACCCTGACGCGGCAGCAGATGTTCACCTTTGGCTATCGTCCGCGCACCTTTCAGCGTCTGCAGCTCGGCGCCTGGCGTGATGGTCGCCTCAATGGCCTGGTGCATGAGGTGATCGGCCAGACCTCGCGCTTCGAAGACTTCACCGAACATGTTGCCGAGTGGTCGGGCATGCTCTATCACTGCGATCACCTGCGGCTCGGCTATCGCCTGGTACCGTTGGACGTCTACACGCCGCTGGACATGCGTGCGCCCGGCGGCGCCACCGGACTGTTCGCGCTCGAATCAGCGATGGATGAACTGGCCTGGGCCACCGATACCGACCCGGTGGAGCTGCGCCTGATCAACTACAGCGAAAGCAACCTGAACGAGGGCAAACCCTATTCCAGCAAGGAGCTGCGTGCCTGCTACGAGCAGGGTGCCAAGGCTTTTGGCTGGGAGCGCCGCAGCAAGCAGCTGCGCAGCATGCGCAGGGGTGAACAGCTGGTCGGCTACGGCATGGCCACCGGCGTCTGGGAAGCCATGCAGATGCCGGCTAGCGCCCGCGCCACGCTCACCGCCAGTGGCCGCATCATCGTCTCCAGCGCCACTTGCGATATCGGCCCGGGTACCGCCACGGCCATGACCCAGATTGCCGCAGAAACCCTGGGGCTGGACCCAGCCCTGGTTGAATTCAGGCTGGGTGACTCCGACCTGCCTGACGCACCGTTGCAGGGCGGCTCGTTTACCGTCTCCTCAGTCGGCAGCGCCGTGCGTGAAGCCTGTCTTGCCTTGATCGAGCGCATGTGCGAAGCCGCACGACAACTGGCGGATGCGCCGTTTAGCGATGCGCGAACACTGTGTTGCGCAGGCGGCCGTATCCAGCAGGGCAGTGATGCTCAGCGCGGCGTTGAACTGTGCGCTCTGGCCGCTCGCCACGGAACGCTGGAGGCACAGGTACAAGCGCAGCCCGGAAAGTTACGCGAGCACTTCGCCAGTGCCACACACTCTGCGGCTTTCGTTGAAGTCGAGGTGGATGAAGCCCTTGGCTGCGTGCGCGTGTCCCGCGTGGTAAGCGCCGTGGCTGCTGGTCGGGTGGTCAACGCCAAGACCGCTCGTAGCCAGATTCTCGGTGGAGTGGTGTGGGGCGTAGGCATGGCCCTGCATGAGGAAGCCAAGGTGGATCACACCCTCGGCCGCTGTATGAACCACAACTTGGCCGAATACCATATTCCGGTGCAGGCCGATATTGGCGAAATCCAGGTGATCTTCGTTGACGAGGACGATCAGGTGGTCAACTCGCTGGGTTCCAAGGGCGTCGGTGAAATCGGCGTTGTCGGCGTAGCCGCCGCTGTGGCCAACGCTGTTTACCACGCCACGGGTAAACGCATCCGTCAGTTGCCGATTACCCTCGACAAACTGCTCGAACCCTAAGCCATGGGCTGACTGCGTCTGGCTAGCCTCAGCAGAATATTCGTGGATTTTTCCGGTTCGAGATGCGACCACGCTCAGGGATGGTAGGGTCAACAGGGCGGCGTAACCTCGCTGCTTTACTTGCTTAAAAGCGTGCAGGCAGAAAAAAACCGGCACAAGGCCGGTTTCTCTGTGTCACAAGCTTGATCAGTTATTGACCAGGCTGAGGAACTCACTGCGTGTAGCCGCGTTTTCGCGAAACTCGCCAAGCATCACCGAGGTGACCATGGAGGAGTTCTGCTTCTCCACGCCGCGCATCATCATGCACATGTGCTGCGCTTCGATCACCACTGCCACGCCCAGGGCACCGGTGACCTGCTGGATGGCTTCGGCGATCTGCCGGCTGAGGTTTTCCTGGATTTGCAGGCGACGCGCATACATATCGACGATGCGCGCGACCTTCGACAGCCCAAGCACCTTGCCTTTGGGGATATAGGCCACATGAGCCTTACCGATAAAGGGCAGCAGATGGTGCTCACACAGCGAATACAGCTCGATGTTCTTGACCAGCACCATCTCGCTGGCGTCGGAGCTGAACAGCGCACCATTGGTGACTTCTTCTAGGGTTTGCTGGTAGCCCTTGCACAGGTACTGCATGGCTTTGGCAGCGCGCTTTGGCGTGTCGAGCAGGCCTTCGCGGGATACGTCCTCGCCGAGCTGGCCAAGGATCGCGGTGTAGTTCTGTTCCAGGGACATGGACAATCTCGTAGGTCTTTCTAAAGGGCGCAGGTTAGGCCGCGAGGGTCGGGCTGGCAAGTGCGCAGGCCGCCAGCTACAGGGGCTTATTCGTCGCGACCATCCATCATGGTGCGTTTGAGCATCACATATACCGCACCGGTGCCGCCGTGTTTGGCCAGGCAGGAGGTAAAGCCAAGTACCTGTGGGTGTTGACGCAGCCAGGTGTTGACGTGGCTTTTGATCATTGGCTTGCGGCCGTCCATGCGTACCGCTTTGCCATGGGTGATGCGCACGCAGCGCACCTCCAGTTTGTTGGCCTCGGCGATAAATTCCCACAGGGTGTCGCGGGCTTTTTCCACGCTCATGCCGTGTAGGTCGAGGCTGCCTTCAAAGCTGATCTGACCCAGCTTGAGCTTGCGCATCTGGCCTTCCTGCACGCCATTGGCGGCCCAGTACAGCGGGTCTTCGGCGCCTACGTCGATGACAAACTGGTCGGACAGGCCATCGACTTTGACCGAGTCCACACGCGCGGTGGCCGCCTGGCGCAGGGTGGCCAGCTGGGCACGGTTGGGTTTCGGTTTACCGGTGTCGGCGCGGTCATGTTTGATTGGCTTAACGCCGCGCAACTCGGCTTTAAACAAAGCGCTTTCGTTATCGTCTTTAGGGTCGTCTTGCATTAGGGCCTCCGCGAAGGCCGCTAGTGTACCCAAGCTGCCGGCTCTCGTGTTTGCCTGGTGCTAGTCGCGCTTTTTCATCAGGTGTGGGGCCATGCTCAGATCGCTGGGGCGGCGCAGGCGGCGTCGGCAACGGCGCCAGAGCGTCACGCCGAAACTCAGCAACAGCAGACCGCTGATGACAACAATGCTGGCAGCGGCCGGCGACTCGTTTAGTGGGCCAAGCGAGGCCGGCCGACCGAGAAAGGTGGCAATGCCCGCCATACTCAGCAACACGCCGAACGTGGCGAACAACGCCGCGAGACCTGCGCCCAGGCGCAAACGCCAGTTGCCGGCATTGCGTGGGCGCAGACGGCGTGCATCAAAACCATCGGAGTGCTTCATTCCGATTTCCTCATGCCTATTTCCTCGGTGGCTATCGGCGGTATGACCGGCCAGGGCTAGCGTGGTTCAACTGCGCCTTCGCGCTCATAGACTAGTTGTGAACTGCTGTGCGCTGGCGCGTATTCAGATCAAGGCGCTGGCGTGTGGCACCACGGCAGCAAAGTTGTCGGCCAGGGCAATCATTTCGGCGCGGTGCATCTCGGCGGCGCTGATCACCTGGCCGTCGAGCGTCGGCAGGTCGCGGGTGGCGCAGGCGGCATCGACCACGGTGCAGCGATAACCATAGTCCTTGGTCGCGCGCACCGTGGTACTGATGCTCGAATGGGTCATAAAGCCGCAGACAATCAGGTCCAGATGCCCCAGGGCCTGCAGGCGCTCATGCAGGTCAGTGCCGTTGAAGGCGTTGGGCATGCGTTTTTCGACGATGATTTCGCCCGGCAGCGGTGCTGCTTCCGGCAGGTGCAGGCCACGTGGGCCGCGGGGGTCGAGCAGGCCATCGGGAATACCCAGGTGTTTGACGTGAACGATGGCGCTACCCCGTTCACGGGCGGCGGCCAGCAGTTTGGCGATTTCCTCCAGCGCGGCATCCAGCCCCGGTAATTGCAACACGCCGCTGCGGTATTCCTCTTGCGCATCAATGATCAGCAAGGTCGCATTACTCAGGCTGGCGGGCGCATGGCTGCGGCCAGTGAGGGCGAACATCGTTTTAGGGGTGGACATGGCAGGAACTCCAGGCTGGCATGGACAGTCCATTCATTGTCCGCCTGTGCTGCGCTGCTGTGAACCTTTGGTGTCGATGATCTTGCATGCTGCCTATGCGGCGAGCAGAATCGAGGGGCTGCCGAGGACCGGCGATTACACGCAAAGGAGCTGCAATATGAACCTAATTGCACTGTTTTCCGAACATTTCTGGCTGTTGTTCGCCGTGGCGATATCCATCGCTGTGCTGCGCGAATTGCGTATCAAACGTGATGAACCGTCGGCCAATGAGTCGCGCAGCAACAGACTTTAGGTTCAGCTTTCTCATGCTACATGGGTTGAGCTCTGCGGGGCGTGCAATGGGCTAGAATGCGCGACTTTTCCTGCGGAGAGCTACCGTGACTGACGCTACACATACCCACATAACCCGCCTGCGCACGGTGCGCGACTATATTCGCTGGGCGGTCAGTCGGTTTCATGGCGAGGAGCTGTTCTTCGGCCACGGCACCGACAACGCCTGGGATGAAGCTCGCCAACTGGTGCTCGGCGCCCTGCATCTACCTTACGAAATTGCCGACAGCTACCTCGATTGCCGCTTGGAAGACGACGAGCACACGCGCCTGCACGCGTTGCTCGCGCGGCGCATTGATGAGCGTGTACCGACCGCTTACCTGTTGGGCGAGGCCTGGTTCTGCGGTCTGCCGTTTATTGTCGATGAGCGCGTGCTGATTCCACGCTCACCGATTGCCGAACTTATCGAGCAGCATTTCGCGCCCTGGCTGGCGATTGATCCAGCGCGGATTCTTGACCTGTGCACTGGCTCGGGTTGCATCGGTATCGCCTGCGCCTATGAGTTCCCTGAGGCCGAAGTGGCGCTCGGTGATCTGTCGTTTGAGGCGCTGGAAGTGGCTAACCAAAATATCGAGCGCCATGGCCTGGATGAGCGTGTGTACACCGTGCAGGGCGATGGTTTTGCCGGGCTGCCGGGCCAGCGTTTTGATTTGATTGTCTCCAACCCGCCTTATGTGGATGCCGAGGATTTCGCCGATATGCCGGCCGAATACCAGCACGAGCCTGAGCTGGGCCTGGCCTGCGGCGAAGATGGCTTGAATCTGGTGCGACGTATGCTCGCCGAGGCGGCGGATCATCTGACCGAAAAAGGCCTGCTGATTATTGAAGTCGGCAATAGCCAGGTGCACGTCGAGGCGCTGTACCCGGAAGTCGATTTCACCTGGCTGGAATTCGAGCGCGGCGGTCACGGTGTATTCCTGCTCGCAGCCGCGCAATGCCGTGAGCACCAGGCGCTGTTCCGTCAGCGCCTGAATGGTTGATCAACGTAATGTCAGATGGCGGCTCAGCAGGGCGCGCAAGGCGGCCGGCTTGACCGGCTTGGCCAGGTAATCGAGGCCGGCGGCGTGCACTTGAGCGATCAGCTCGGGGCGGCCGTCGGCGCTGATCACCACACCCGGTAGCGGTTCACCCAGCCGGGTGCGCAGCCAGGCCATCAGCTCGGTGCCGGTTTCGCCGTCATCCAGGTGAAAGTCCACCAGTGCCAGCTGCGGCCGCACGTCTTCGCTCAACAGGTGTTCGCACTCCAGACGATTGCGCGCCGTCCATACCTGGCAACCCCAGCGTGACAACAGGCTGTGCATACCGGTGAGGATGCTGTCCTCGTTGTCGATGCACAGCACCTGGGTACCGGCCAGCGCCTGGCCATTGTGCTCGGGCTGGCTGGCCAGCACGAGCGGTTCGGCTTGCAAGGCCAGGGGAATGGTGACGCTGAATACACTGCCTTTGCCTGGCCAGGAACGCACTTCCAGCTGGTGGCCGAGTACTCGACACAGACCATCTGCAATTGCCAGGCCCAGGCCCAGGCCTTTTTCAGCGCGGGTCTGGTGGCTGTCCAGGCGTTTGAACTCCTCGAAAATCACCTTGCGCTTGTCGTCGGGAATGCCTGGCCCACGGTCCCAGACTTCCAGGCGCAACTGTTGACCCTTGCGGCGCACGCCGAGCAGTACTCGGCCCTTGGCATAGCGGAAGGCATTGGTCAGGAAGTTCTGCAATATGCGCCGCAGCAGTTTGATATCGCTGTCGACGCGCAGGCGGCTGCCGCGCAGGCGGAAGTCCACGCCGTGTTCGGCGGCCAGCACCTTGAATTCCGCGCCGAGAGTGTCGAACAGGTTGTTCAGCACAAAGGCGTGGCGATCCGGGGTGATACGGCCGTTCTCCAGGCGCGAAATATCCAGCAGGTCGCTGATCAGGTCTTCGGCCGAACGCAGCGAGCTGTCCAAATGGCGCACCAGTTCGCGGGCGTCGGCGGGTAGGGCGTCGTCCTGGTGGGACAGGGCGGCGGAGAAAAGCCGCGCGGCATTCAAGGGCTGCATCAGGTCATGGCTGACTGCGGCGAGAAAGCGGGTTTTCGACTGGTTGGCGGCCTCGGCCACGCCTTTGGCCTCGGTCAATGCCTGATTCAATTGCGACAGTTCAAAGGTGCGGGCGGCGACCCGTTGTTCCAGACCTTCGTTGGCGTCCTTGAGCGCACGCTCGGCTTCGCGGAACTCGGTGATGTCGGTGAAACTCATAACGAAACCGCCGCCGGGCATGGGGTTGCCGATCAGCTCGATCACCCGGCCGTTGGGGAATAGCCGCTCGGAGGTGTGCGCGGTGCCCTGGCGCATCCAATACAGGCGCTTGCTGACGTGCTCCTCGATATCGCCGCCGCCGAGCAAGCCGCGTTCGGCGTTGAAACGGATCAGCTCGGCCACCGGCCGGCCGACATACACCTGGCCATCGGGGTAGTTGAACAGCTCGATATAACGGTGGTTCCAGGCTACCAGGCGCAGCGACTGGTCGACCACGCTGATGCCCTGGGTGATGTTCTCGATAGCGCCTTGCAGCAGCGCGCGGTTGAACTGCAGCACTTCCGAGGCTTCGTCGACGATGCGCACCACATCCTCGACCTGCATTTCGCGGCCCTCGATGGCCGCCTTGACCACTGCGCGGGTCGATGAGGCGCCCAGCACACCGGCCAACAGGCGTTCGGTGTGAGCAATCCATTCACTGTTGGCGGTCTGGTTGGGATCGAAGCCCTTGCCCTGGCGGTAGGCAAAACGCATAAAGCTCTGCCGCGCGCGGTCTTCGCCGACAAAGCGGTTGGCCAGCAGCAACAGGTCGCCAACCTGTACCGCAAGCATGCTGCGGTTGCTCGGCTTATTGCCCAGGTCATGGCCGATAAAGCGCCCGGCTTGCCAATGCTCGGCCACTCGGGTGCGCGAGAAGTAGGAAACCCAGGCAAACAGCAGGAAGTTGCCCGTCAACGACAACACCACGCCACGGGTCAGCGGGTCTACCTGAAAACCAATCGGCCCGTACAGTAGGGTTTGCACCCCTGGCAAGGCATCCGCTGGCCAGCCCAGGCCACGTGCCACCAGCGGCATGACCAGGGTGTAGAACCAGATCAGCGCACCAACGAACAGCCCGGCAAACACGCCCTGACGGTTGGCCTGTTTCCACACCAGCGCGCCGAACATCGCCGGCGCCAACTGGCCGATGGCGGCAAAAGACACCTGACCGATGGTCGCCAGGCTGGCATTGGAGCCCAGCAGGCGATAACACACATAGGCCAGTAGCAGAATAACCACGATGCTTACCCGGCGTGCGCTCAGCATCCAGTGGCGGAAGGCCTCAAAGGGTCGCTCGGTGTTCTGCCGGCGGAGCAGCCAGGGCAGCAGCATGTCGTTGGAGATCATGGTCGAGAGCGCCACCGAAGCGACAATCACCATGCCGGTGGCCGCCGAGGCGCCGCCGATAAAAGCCAGCATCGCCAGCGCGGGATGTGCTTCAGCCAGCGGCAGACTGATCACAAAGGAGTCAGGGGTGATACCAGCCGGCAGCAGCATCTGTCCGGCCAGGGCGATGGGTACCACAAACAGCGCGGCGAGTATCAGGTAGGCGGGGAAGACCCAGCGCGCCAGACGCAGGTCCTTGGGTTCGATGTTCTCTACTACCGTCACATGGAACTGCCGCGGCAGGCAGATGATGGCGATCATCGCCAGGCCCGTCTGGGTCATCATGGCCGGCCAGTTGACGGTTTCCGCCCAGAAACTCTCCAACTCGGTGCTGGCCTTGGCCTGGCTAAACAAATCACCAAAGCCGTTATACAGGCCGTAGGTGACAAATGCGCCGACAGCGAGGAAGGCCAGTAATTTGACCAGTGACTCGAAGGCAATCGCCAGGACCATGCCGCGATGGTGTTCGGTGACATCCAGGTTGCGCGTGCCGAACAATATTGTGAACAGCGCCAGCACCAGCGAGACGATCAGCGCCGTGTCTTGGGCGCCAGTGCCATTGGCGCCCGAGCCCGCACCGCTGAGCAGGCTGACCCCAAGCACGATGCCTTTGAGCTGCAGGGCGATATAGGGCAATACACCGACCAGGCAAACCAGCGCCACCACCACTGCGAGGGCCTGGGATTTGCCGTAGCGCGCTGCGATAAAGTCGGCAATTGAAGTGATGTTTTCCTGTTTGCTGATCATCACCATCTTCTGCAGCACCCAGGGTGCGAAGACCAGAATGATGATCGGTCCCAGGTAAATCGGCAGAAACGACCAGAGCTGTTCGGCGGCCTGACCTACCGCGCCGAAAAACGTCCAGCTGGTGCAGTACACCGCCAGCGACAGGCTATACACCCAGGCGCGAATTTTCGGTGGCATGGGCGCGGCACGGCGGTCGCCATAGAAGGCAATGGTGAACAGAACGGCCATGTAAATCAGCGCAACCGCGGCGATCAGCCCGCTAGACAAAGTCATGCAAACTCCGAAAACAAACTTATAGGGGGCTGCCGGGGTCATATCTGGCAGCGCAGCGGCTGCCTGGAGCCTACCGCATCAGCGTCCACGGCAAATCATGGGTGCCAGTCTCGCAGCAAAGTGACGGTGCGTCAGGTACGACCAAGGTCGCACTGGCGCAGAATGTGTTGCTGTTGTGGATTGTGCACACATGCCGGCCCTGTTAGCGTGTCGCGCCTGCGACTCTGTCCGAGGAGGGACCCTATGTTCAAGCCGCAACTAATAACCCTGCAACGTGGCGGATTACGCATCGAGCCCATGGTCGATGCCGACATTCCCGCCCTGATCAGTCTTGCCGAAGCCAATCGCCAGGAGCTGATCTATATGAGTGGCAGCCAGCGTCTCGACTGGTATCGCCAGGGCTTGCTCGAGCAGCGTGAAGGGCGGGCCTTGCCCTTTGTTATTCGCCTAGGCGACCAGTTGCTGGGCACCACTCGTTTCGGCGATTTTATGAACACCCTGCCTGCGGCGGAGATCGGCTGGACCTGGCTGGATCGTAGCCAGCACGGCACGGGCCTCAACACCACCATCAAGTACCTGATGCTCAAGCACGCGTTCGAGAACTGGGGGCTAGTGCGCGTACAGCTGAAAACCGCAGCCAGCAATCTGCGTTCGCAACGCGCCATCGAAAAACTCGGGGCGCAGCGTGAAGGCCTGCTGCGCAATCACCGTCGACTGGCCGATGGGCGCCTGGACGATACGGTGATGTACAGCATCACTGACCATGATTGGCCGGTGATCAAGCTGCAGCTGGAGGCGCGTTTCAGCGGTTAGGTATGGCGCAGGCGGGTGGCGAACAGACACGTTTCTGGCAGGCGCGCGAGCTGGGCGGTATCGAGCTGCTGCACGCGCACTATATCGAGCAGCGTTTTTCACCCCATGTGCATGAAGGCTTTGTCTTCACTGTGATCGAGCAGGGTGCCCAGCGCTTTCGCCACCGTGGCAGTGATCATCTGGCCCCAGCCGGCAGCATGGTGCTGATCAACCCGGATGAGTTGCACACCGGTTCTAAGGCCCATGACCAAGGCTGGCACTACCGCGGCTTCTACCCGGACAACGCGCAAGTCTGCGGCGTACTGGCCGAGCTGGAACTGGGGCAGCAGGGCATGCCGTCATTCGCCCTCAGCGTGTTGCATGATCCGCAGCTGCATCGTCAGTTCGTCGCCCTGCATCAGTTGCTGGACAGCCAAGCATCGGCGCTGCAACTGCAAACCGCCTGGCGTGAGGCCATTCTGCTGCTGTTTCAGCGTCATGCGCGCTTGCCTGAAGGCCTGGCGCCAGGTGATGAACCCCGTGCCGTCAGCCGTGCCAAGGAGTTACTGGTCAGCCAATTGGCGGCACCGCCGTCACTGGAGCAACTGGCGCAGGCGGTGGGGTTGTCGCCGTTTCATTTCGCGCGAGTGTTTCGCCGCGCCACCGGCCTACCGCCGCATAGCTGGCTGATGCAGCGCCGTCTGGAGCAGGCTCGCGCCTTATTAAGGAATGGTTGTGCGCCGCTGAGTGTGGCGATGCAGTTGGGTTTTGCCGACCAGAGCCATCTCAGTCGGCAGTTCAAGCAGGCCTACGGCGTTGCGCCAGAACAGTACCGTCAAGCCAGCACTATTTCTTAGCAAGCCTCTGCAAACAATTCGTTAGCGCGTGGCAATCCAGATCAGCAACCCCGCCTGAAACACGCAGAAGGCCACCAGACAGGTGATGGTGAAGCGCAAACCGCCGTCTTCGCGTTTGAATACATCAATGCGCGCTTCCAGCTTGCGTACTTTCACCTCTTGTTCGCGCAGGCTCTGGTCGGCCTGTTGCAGCATGCTGGCGGCGTCCAGTAACTCGATGATCTGCACCTTTTCCGTATGCCAGTCGCCATGCAGTGAGCTGACCCGTGGCGCGCCGCACTGCGCCTTGATCTTTAGTGGGTCGAGGTATTCGACCACAAAGCCCTGGGCCTGCAGGCAGTGGTCGCGACGGGCGCGGGCTTCATCGCTGAAGGCGTCCTTACTCGCCAGCGGGGTGTTTTCCACCTGGTAATGAGCGAAGTGCTGGCGTGCCCAGATAATCCCCTGGGCCAGCATAAAACGCCCCAGGCCACGGTTTTCCGGCTGTACCAGCAGGCCAGTGTCGGGGCCGAAGCGCACGGTGCGCTGTTCATGATTGGCCCAGACTTCGAAGATATTCTGCTCCTTGCGCACCCGCTGACCGGGGAGCTGCAAGGTTAAACGCAGCAAACTGTGTTGCTTGCCCAGCCGCTCGACGCGGCCAAACTGGATAAAGCGCAAGGGGCGTGCGCCGGTGTGGCGGTCGGTGGGCAGGGCAGCCAGGCGCAATAGGTGAAAATGTTCGGGCGCAAGCTCGGCCCAGGGATGGGCTTGCTCGACGACTTCCTGTGGGGCAACGTCGGTGTCGGTTTGCGGCGCGGGGCTGTCGGTCATAAAACGGCGGTCCTTTACGCGACGCCAATTTATAGGGCGCCTGCTTTTGCGCTTATCGGCCGCCGCTCGGCTAACTGGAGGCTGGCTTTTTGCCGCTGCGCTGGATGAACTCGGCGATCTGCTCGCCCAGCCCCTGTGCCAACGGTAGCTGAGGGTTGTCATAGCTGGCCAGTTGCGCCGGTAAATCCAGCGCGCTGATACGCAGCATATGGTTCATGCCGGGGATGATCAGCAGCTCGGCATCCGGCTTGGCCGCTTGCAGTGCCTGGGCGTCGGCGACACTAACCTGGATGTCATGGCTGCCCTGTACGATTAGCGCCGGGATCTGCAACTGGGCAAAGGCCTGGCCGGGGTTCTGCCGCAGCAGTGAGATCAAATAGGGCTGCACGCTGGGGCGAAACAGCACCTGCAACTGTTTGGGCACCTGTGGGCTGAGTTGCCCGGCCAGTAGTCGGTCGAGCAACTGATTGCTCTGCGCCAGCAGATGCGGCGGCAGACGGGAAGCGAGTTGCTCCCGCAATAGCTGATCAATCGGCCGCGAGCTGCCGGCAATTGCCACCAGGGCGTCGGCCTGGGCCTGTTCGGCAGCCAGGCTGGCAATCAGTGCGCCTTCGCTGTGGCCAATTAGAATCAACCGGTCAAACGCCGGATCAGCCCTGAGTCGTTGCGCCCAGCTCACCGCATCGCTGACATATCCCTCGACACTCAGGTCGCGTTCATCAGGGGTGGCGGCGCGGCTGGCGGCTACGCCACGCTTGTCATAACGCAGGCTGGCGATGCCCTGTTTGGCCAGACTCTGGGCCAGGCGTTTGAGGCTGTCGCTCCGGCCGCCTTCGGGGTTGTTGCCGTCACGGTCGGTGGGGCCGGAGCCGGCAATCAACAGCGCTACTGCCATGGGTGTGGTGCTGCTGGGTTTGAGCAAGGTGCCATGCAGAGTGCCTTGGTCTGTCTGCAGGCGCATGGATTGTTGCACGCTGCTGTGGGCGTTGCTGCTGCCTGCTGTACTAGGAGGAGCGGCGTTCAGCAAGGTACTGCAGAGCAGAAGAGGCAACAAAAGAACTCGGTTCATGAATAGCAACTGC
Source organism: Pseudomonas sp. EA_35y_Pfl2_R5 (assembly GCF_963970805.1). Lineage (NCBI taxonomy): Bacteria > Pseudomonadati > Pseudomonadota > Gammaproteobacteria > Pseudomonadales > Pseudomonadaceae > Pseudomonas > Pseudomonas sp. EA_35y_Pfl2_R5. Next base: position 101,772 of record NZ_CAXAOW010000012.1, read on the forward strand.
CAGGGATAAGCCGATTGGACGTTTATCCGTCCTGAAGGTTCGAGGATGATCTGTACGGACGCCACGGGTATACTCGCCGCCTTTACTCAAGTGGGGTTTTGCGCCGGCTGGCGTAGCCTCGGAGCTGATTTTCGCGGAGCGTTTTGCACATGTCCGGCAATACCTACGGCAAGCTGTTCACTGTCACCACCGCTGGCGAAAGCCATGGCCCGGCGTTGGTCGCCATTGTCGATGGCTGCCCGCCGGGGCTGGAGATTAGCCTGGAAGACCTGCAGCGTGATCTTGATCGGCGTAAACCGGGCACCAGCCGCCACACCACGCAGCGCCAGGAAGACGACGAGGTGGAAATCCTCGCCGGGGTGTTCGAGGGCAAGACCACCGGTTGCTCGATTGGCCTGCTGATCCGCAATACCGATCAGAAGTCCAAGGATTACTCGGCGATCAAGGATTCCTTCCGCCCGGCCCACGCCGATTACACCTATCACCATAAGTACGGCGTGCGTGACTACCGCGGTGGTGGCCGCAGTTCGGCGCGCGAGACCGCCATGCGCGTGGCCGCCGGTGCCATCGCCAAGAAGTATCTGGCCACCCAGGGTATCGTGATTCGCGGCTATATGAGCCAGCTGGGGCCGATTGAAATTCCGTTCAAGAGCTGGGGCAGCGTCGAGCAGAATGCCTTCTTCAGCCCCGATCCGGACAAGGTGCCGGAGCTGGAAGTCTATATGGATCAGCTGCGCCGTGATCAGGATTCGGTCGGCGCAAAAATCACCGTGGTTGCCGAAGGTGTGATGCCGGGGCTGGGCGAGCCGATTTTCGACCGTCTGGACGCCGAACTGGCCCATGCGCTGATGAGCATCAACGCGGTCAAGGGTGTGGAAATCGGCGCAGGTTTCGCCAGTGTGGCGCAGCGCGGCACCGAGCACCGTGACGAGATGACCCCGGAAGGTTTTCTCTCCAATAACGCCGGCGGCATCCTCGGCGGTATCTCCAGTGGCCAGCCGATTGTTGCGCACCTGGCGCTCAAGCCGACCTCGAGCATCACCACGCCGGGGCGTTCGATTGATATTCACGGCAACCCGGTGGATATCATCACCAAGGGCCGTCACGACCCGTGTGTGGGTATACGCGCCACGCCAATCGCCGAGGCAATGATGGCCATCGTGCTGATGGACCATCTGCTGCGCCACCGCGCGCAGAATGCCGACGTGCGGGTCAGCACCCCGGTGCTGCCGCAGCTGTGACAGCCCGCGTAGGTTGGGTTGAGCGCAGCGATACCCAACACTGCGCCCCCTGGGAATCGCTCTGCTCAACCCAGGCTACGGCCAAACCATGAGCGGCGTATTGCCTTACTGGCGCCTGTCCGGTTTCTACTTCTTCTATTTTTCACTGCTCGGGGCCACTGCGCCGTTTCTCGCGCTGTATTTCGACCATCTGGGGTTTTCTGCCGCGCGGATTGGCGAGCTGATCGCCATTCCCATGCTGATGCGCTGCATCGCGCCGAATATCTGGGGGTGGCTGGGTGACTACAGCGGGCGGCGGCTGGCCATCGTGCGCTTCGGCGCACTCTGTACGCTGCTGTGCTTTGCCGGGGTTTTTATCAGCCAGAGCTACGCCTGGCTGGCGTTGGTCATGGCGCTGCATGCGTTCTTCTGGCATGCGGTGCTGCCGCAGTTTGAAGTCATCACTTTTGCCCACCTCAAGGAGCAGGCGCCGCGCTACAGCCAGATTCGCCTGTGGGGCAGCATCGGCTTTATCGTCGCGGTGGTGGGGCTGGGCAAGCTGTTCGAGGTGCTCAGCCTGAATGCCTATCCCTGGGCGCTGATCCTGATCATGAGCGGCATCGTGTTGAGCAGCTGGTGGGTGCCCAATGCGCAGCCGCAGATGCGCCCGAATACCATGGAGCAGGGCGGCTTTCTGCAACAGTTGCGGCGGCCGGGGATTCTCGCCTTCTACCTCAGCGTTGGGCTGATGCAACTGAGTAATGGCCCTTACTACACCTTTCTCAGCTTGCACCTGGAGGCGCTGGGTTATTCGCGCGGGGTGATCGGCCAGCTGTGGGCGTTGGGCGTGCTTGCCGAGATCGTGCTGTTTATGGTTATGGCCCGGTTGCTGGCGCGTTATTCCCTGCGTACCGTGCTGCTGGCGAGTTTTCTGATTACCGCGGTGCGCTGGCTGCTGCTGGGTAACCTGGCCGGGCATCTGCCGGTGTTGCTGTTCGCTCAGCTGATGCATGCGGCAACCTTTGGCAGCTTCCATGCGGCGGCCATGCATTTTGTTCAGCGCAGCTTTGCCGACCGTCAGCAGGGCCAGGGCCAAGCCCTGTACGCCGCATTGGCAGGCGTTGGCGGTGCGCTGGGTGCACTGTATTCCGGTTACAGCTGGCACAGCCTCGGCGCCGCCTGGACCTTTGCCATTGCCAGCTTGATTGCTCTGGCGGCTGCGGTGATTACCGCGTGCTATATGCGCGATGAGCGATCTTGAGCCCTTATCTGTTGAATTGAACACCTGAATTGAAACCGACCGTACGAGAGCCCTGACCATGAGCAGCCTGACCGTTTACCACCAGTCCTCGCCCGAGTACCCGAACAAGCTGCTGACCCATATTGAAGACATTGCCAGCACCCTGGCTGCGGTCGGCGTGCAGTTCAGCCAGATCCCAGTACAGCAGGCGGTTACGGCCGGTACTGCCAGCGCTGAGTTGATGGCGGCCAGCAGCGCACAGATTGATCAACTGATGACGACGTCTGGCTACGCCAGCGCTGAGGTCCTGAGCCTGTGTGATGAGCGCGGCGAGGGCAGTGAGCTGGCCCGTGCGCTGCGCGAGGAACAGAGCTGCCAGCCGGCGCACCTGCACTACTACCTGGCTGGCCGCGGCTTACTGGCGCTGCATATCGGTGAATATGTCTACAGCCTGTTGTGCGAGAAGGGCGATCTGTTGCAGTTGCCCGCTGCCACCGCGCACTGGTTCGATGGCGGCGAGCATCCGCGCTTTGCGCTAGTGCGCCTGTTCGATAGCCCGCAGGTGCCGGGCTTTGTGCCTGTTGAGGGTGATTTTGCCGCCGCCTTTGCCGGGCTGGATGGCTGCTGATTGGCCGCAGTGCTGAACTCTTATGACTAGCGTCTATCCTAATTAAGCGAAACCTTCGCATAGGAGCGGCAAATAATGGGTTCAACATTCAACGGTTTATTGGGGCTGGTCATTCTGGCGCTGGATATCTGGGCGATTCTCAGTGTCATCAAAAGCAACGCCGAAACGGGCATCAAGGTGTTGTGGATATTGCTGATCGTCTTGCTGCCGGTAATCGGCCTGATTATTTGGGCGCTGATGGGACCGCGCGGTACGGTCAAGTTTTAGCAGGCCGTTGAAAAGCTACTTGGGCTGGCAATACGGCGCCTGGGCCGCACTGCGTGAAGACCGCGCCGTACTGCTGATACGCCATGCCACAGCGCCGGGTACGGGTGATCCGGCGAATTTCCAGCTGACTGATTGCCGTACTCAGCGCAATCTCAGTCAGTTTGGTCGCGAACAGGCACAGCGCTGGGGACAGTTGTTGCGTAGCCAATGGATTGAGCCGCGCCTGCTCAGTAGTCGCTGGTGCCGCGCGCAGGATACGACCCGCGAAATGGGCCTGGGCGCAGTCGAAGCGCTGCCTGCTTTGGATTCATTCTTTCAAACACCCAAAACCGCCCGCGAGCAGACGGCTGCGCTGATCAAACAGATCAACGCGCAAGCTCGTGGCGCGTCGTTGGTGCTGGTTTCCCATCAGGTCAATATCACTGCGTTGACCGGCATTTACCCGGCATCAGGTGAGGGACTGATTCTGGCGTTACCGCTAGAGGCCCAGGCGCGCGTACTGGCGCGAGTTAAGCCCTGAAACGCGACGCAGGTTAAATACTCAGCAGGCGCTGTTCCGGTAGCTGCGACCCTTCCAGTTTGAGCAGCAGCGCCTTGCGCGGCAGGCCACCGGCATAACCGGTAAGGCTGCCATCACGGCCGATCACCCGATGGCAGGGAATGATGATGGCAATCGGGTTAGCGCCATTGGCCGCGCCGACAGCGCGCACTGCCTTGGGCCGCGCGATCTCGGTGGCGAGGTCGCTGTAGCAGCTTGTCTGGCCAAACGGGATGGTCTGCAGCGCCTGCCACACGGCCTGCTGAAAAGCGGTGCCCTGCGGGGCAAGGCGCAGATCGAAGCACAGCCGGCGTCCCGCGAAGTATTCATCCAGTTGCCTGCATACCTCATCCAGCTCGCCTGCGGCGCTGCGCCAGTGTTCGCTGATATGCCAGGGTTTGTCGTCGATATCCATCAGCAGCTTTTGCAGGCCGGTTTCGTCACCCGCCAACAGCAGGCGGCCGATAGGACTGTCGTGGTAGCGGTAGAACATCGCTTCAACCCTCCGAGTAGTTGTGCCACAGGTGTGCGGCGGCATACGCGCGCCAAGGCCGCCAGGCTTCGGCGCGGGCTGTGAGCTGTTTGGCGTCGATGCCAACCGCCCCCCACACCGGTGCCTTGAGCAGGCCCAGGTCGCTGGCGGGAAAGGCATCGACCTCGCCAAAGGCGCGTAGGGCAATATATTCCGCCGTCCACGGGCCGATGCCGGGCAGGGCGCACAGCTGCTCGACAAAGGCCGTGTAGCCAGCCTGCAGATCTAGGCGCAGCGCACCGCTGGCCACCAGCGTGGCGAAGTGCTGCAAGGTCTGTACGCGCTTGCCGGGCATGCCGATGCCATCCAGATTGGCTTCGGCGATGGCAGCTGGGCTGGGGAACAGCCGTTGAATAGCAGGTGCATCGGCAAACTGCAGTGGCTCGCCCAGACGGGTAACCAGGCGACCGGTGATGGTCACTGCTGCCTTGACCGTGACCTGCTGGCCAACGATGGCTCGCACCGCCTGCTCGAACGGCTCGAAGGCGGTTGGTAGGCGCAAGCCGGGATTACGCGCGACCAGCGGTCCGAGCTGCGTATCGGCGGCAAAGTGCGCGCTAATCTGCTGTGGCTGGCAGTCTAGATCAAACATCTTGCGCACCCGCGCGGTAAGTGTCGCCAGGCAGGGCTGCAGCGATTCGCTGTAGTGCAGCTGCAGTGCGTGCTGATCATCCAACGCTTGCACGCGGAACCAGCCGCGCTGGTCATCGAACTGCACGCTGCGGGAATAGCTATGTGACTGTAGGTTCTCCACCCCAGCCAGGGCGCGCAGGGCAAAGTGCGCATGGAATTGTTGCCACTGCCAGGGCGGTTGGTAGGTCAGTAACAAGGTGTTGGGTGTTTGGCTCATGGCCGAACAATACCCGTCGCTCGGCTGGCTGTCAGCGTAGAACTGACTTTCAAACTGGAGTGGTTGAGGCTTTTACCCTCTCCCTGATGTGGGAGAGGGTCCTGCATAGCTAAGCGCTGGCCACTCGCTGATGCAATTGATGCGATAACTGCTCCAGCTGCTGGCCGAGCTGCACCAAGGATTCCTGGGCTTGCAGTAACTCGGCGCTGGCAGCGCGCTGGCGTTGGCTAGCGTCACGCTGTGCGGCGCTGTTGTCGCGTACGTGCAGCAGTTGTTGATGGGCGTGGGTAAGCGCCTGGCTGTGCTGCAGGATCGAATTGGATAGGTTGTCGGTCAGCCCGGCATTGCTGCTTAGCGCGGTGCCGACATCGCTGACCTGGGTAGCGCCGGTGTCGATAATCTGCTGCGACTGGCCCAGTACGTTCTGCACCGTATCCGCGGTTTCGTTGCTGCGCTGCGAGAGGTTGCGCACCTCATCGGCGACCACGGCAAAGCCGCGGCCATGTTCGCCCGCACGGGCCGCTTCGATGGCTGCGTTAAGCGCCAGCAGGTTGGTCTGTTGGGCGATGGCGCTGATCATCTGCATGGATTCGGCGATGCGCTGGTTGCTCTGCTGAATCGCCTGCATGCTGGCCTGGGCATCTTCCATACGTTGTGCGCAGGCATTCACCTGGCTGCTGCTGTGCTGGGTGTCCTGGCTGAGCTGCTGCATGTGGTCGGTGCTGGAAGCAAGGCTGTCGAGCACTTCATGCAGGGCCAGATCCAACTGGTGCATGGCGTCGGCCTGCTGTTGCACATCGGTGTCGATGCTCTGGCAGCGCTGGCGAATGCCGCCGAGGGTCTGTTGCAGCTGACCGGCCATCTTCAGCAGGTCGCTGGCGGTGCTGCGCACTTCATCGACGATGCCGCCGAGCTGCTCCTGATTGCGTGCGGCGCGCTGACCGAACTCGCGGGACTCGCTAAGCGCCAGCCCGGCATCGGCCAGCGCCTGATTGCGCAGCTGTGCGCTGTACCACTGCGCCAGCCATACGGTTAGCACCGGCAGGATAAACCCCGAATAGGTGTTCACTGCGGCATCGCGAGGACTCAGTTCGAACACTGGCAGGCTGGCGCCGCTGCGTTCCAGGCGGATCAGCCAGAACACGAACAGCACCTGCACCAGGCTCCAGACCATGGCGCTACGTGCGCCGGCCAGTAGGTAGGCGAAGACGATGATTACCGCTGGCCAATAGATATGCGCCGAGTGCAGGCCGCCCAGCTGGTAGATCAGCAGCATCGAGTAGCTGGCCATGCAGGCCAGCGCCATATTCGCCGCCACGGCCAGCGGCAGCACGGCGCTGCGCATGACCAGCAACATCAGCGGCATGCCCAGTACCAGCAGCAGCGAGCCGTACATCAGCGCCTCGTTGCCCATGCGGCCCCATTTGATGCAGCTGTACAGGCCGATCACCACGCTGCACAAGCCGCTGAAGGCCAGGGTGCGGGCCAACAGAATGCTGGCCTGGTCGGTCAAATCATGTGGCAGGAACTGCCCAAGGAAACCCTGTCGCATGAAAACTCCAGTCAGTAGGTTGTTCAGCAGTATCGGCGCAAATGATCGCCGACTTGAGCGTGGAAACTGCCAATTTGGCGGATGAAATAGCAAAGTGCCATCTGCGCCGACGACTTGTCAGCCGCGCTTTCAGGTCAGTGCTTGGCGGTACTGGCCTGGCGTCTGGCCTTTCCAGCGTTTGAAGGCATGCAGAAAATTCGACACTTCGCTATAGCCCAGGCGTTCGGCAATCTCCTCCAGGCTCAGGCTGGCGATGGCCAGCAGTTCTTCGGCCAGGGCCTGGCGCACTTCTTCCTGCAACTGGCGAAAGCTGCTGCCCTGATCTTCTAGGCGGCGGCGCAAGGTGCGGCCGCTGAGATTCAGCTCGCTGGCGATCAGCTCCATATCCGGCAGCCGGCCAGGTGTGCTCAGCAAACGGTCACGAATCTGTCCGGCCAGGCCGCTGCGCACTTGCCGTTTGGCTAGCAAAGCCTGGCTTTGCAGCTCACAGAGTTGCGCGTTGTGCGGATTGGCACGGGGCAGGGGCAGGTCGAGCAGATGACGGGAAAAACTGATGCAGTTCTGTGCGCAGGCGAACTCCGGCAGCAGGCCGAATTGCTCGATAAAGCGTGCAGGATCAGCCGGCGCTGGCATGCTCAGCTGCACCCGGCACAGGGGCAGCTTGGCGCCGGTCAGTTCGCGCTGAATCACCATCACCGCCACGGCGTCGCGCAGCAGAAGGAAATCGCGCACCTGATCCGGCAAATGGCTGCCATCCAGCTGCAGATGCGCCTGGCTGGCGTCTTCGCGCAAGGTGATGCGGGTGAAGGCAAAGGTCAGGTCCAGGTAGCGCAGGCCCAGCTCGGCGGCCTGGCGGAAGGTCTGGCTGCTGAGCAGGGCGTAACCCCAGATGCCGTAAGTGGTCAGCTGATAACGCAGGCCGGCTTGCAGGCCCAAGTCGTATTGCGCGGGCAGGGCGTCGATAAGATTGCGGATCAGTTGCAGTTCCTGCTCGCCGTCGATTTCACTGTGCAGCTCGGCCAGCTGCAGGGGGTTGAGGCCGGTGTTGTGCAGGCAGCGTTCGACACTCAGGCCATGGTCGATGCCCAGTTGGGTGAGCAGTTGCACGCTGGTGATGCTGCGCCGTGGCAGGGAGGTGAGGGCGGCCGACATGAGTTTGTCCGGAAGTCACAATAGAGTGATCGAATATGCCATAGCGATGGTGCGCTGCGCGAAGGCTGCCCAGACAGTTGCCGAGGCAGCAGACCTGTGCTTGATCTACCAGCGGCAAAGCATTAGCGTACGCCGAAATTTGCCTCCGGCTCCCAGGGCTGAGTGCATCAGATTTTAGCGGAGCCAGGCAGTGGCAGAGGAACTCCAATATATGCAGGAAGTAATCAAGGTTTTCGTTGGCTGCGACCCCAACGATTGCGATTTGGAGCAAATGATGGTGCTGGACTACAGCATTCGCAAACACTGCTCCATGCCTGTCGAGATCCACTGGATGCAGCTTTCCCGCGACCCGCAGAGTTTCTGGCATTCCAATCCTGCGCAGCAGCAGGGGTGGCGTACCGAAGCCTGGACTACGCCGTTCTCGGGCTTTCGCTGGGGCATTCCGGCCTACTGCGGTTACCAGGGCAAGGCCATCTATATGGACACGGATGTTATCGTTCTGTGCGACCTGGCTGAGCTCTGGCAGCTACCTTTTGAGCCCGGCAAGGTAGTCATGGCTAAGGGTGGGCAGGAGTCCTGGCGGTTCTGCGTGTCGATGTGGGACTGCGCTGCGGCTGAAAAGCACCTGCCCGCGATTGAGGAGATCAAGAGCCGGCCGGAGATGCATCAGCAACTCAAGAAGTACTATAAGGTCAACACGGGAGTGATACAGCCGTTCGATACCCAGTACAACAACATCGACGGCGAGAACAGTCCGATTGAGCAGATCAAGATTCTTCACTACTCGGATATGGGCACCCAGTTCTCCCACTATCTCTCGGTTCCGCGTCTGGCCGAGGAAGGGCGAAAGCATTGGTTCGATGGTCAGATCATGGCGCACCCACGCAAAGACCTGCAGAGCCTCTTTGATCGCTACTATCAGGAGGCGCTGGACAACGGCTATAGCCTGAACAACTACCGGCTACCCGAAGTCTTTGGCGAGTTCCCCAAGTTTTCGCAGAAGACCTACACCGGCAACCGCATGACTCGGCCCAAGCACTGGTGGAAGTTCTGGTAGTCGCTGCGAACACATCCGCGCCCACTGAGTGTTGATCTGCGTACTTTGCCATTGCTGATTCGAGCTCTGTGGGTGTTCCGATTACTCGGAAATTTACTTTTAGTGCCAGAGCCTTCCTCCGTGCTCAGGCGGGCTGTCCGAAAGTCACAATTCTTTGTCCGGCTATGCCATAACCTTTGTCTACCCAGGTAAGTAGCATCCTGGCATCCGCACTGATTGCGGTTGGGGACATAACAATGCACAACAACTCCCAGAACCAGGCCCCGTTGCGCGTGCTGATTATCGGCAGCGGCTTTGGCGGCCTGGGCATGGCCATCCAGTTGCAGAAGGCTGGGGTCGAGGACTTTCTGATCCTGGAGAAGGCCGCAGAAATCGGCGGCACCTGGCGTGACAACAGCTACCCTGGGGCGGCCTGCGATGTGCCGTCGCACCTGTATTCGTTTTCCTTCGAGCCGAAAAGCGACTGGAGCCGCAAGTTCGCGCCCCAGGCGGAAATCCACGGCTACATGTTGCACTGCGTGGCCAAGTACCAGCTGCGTTCGCGCATTCGTTGCAATGCCGAGGTGGCCTCGGCGGCATTTGATGAGGCAGCAGCGCTGTGGCGGGTGACCTTGAGCAATGGCGAAGAACTCTGCGCCGAGGTGCTGATCAGCGCCTGTGGTCAGCTTAACCAGCCGGCCTATCCGGCGTTGCCGGGGATCGAGCAGTTTGCCGGTGAGGCATTTCACTCGGCGCGCTGGCGACACGATCTAGATCTGACCGGCAAGCGCGTGGCGGTGATCGGCACTGGCGCCTCGGCGATTCAGTTTGTTCCGCAGATCCAGCCCAAGGTGGCGCAGCTGCAGCTGTTTCAACGCTCGCCGGCCTATGTGTTGGCCAAGCCGGACCGCGCCTATCGGCCGTGGGAGCTGGCGGTGATGCGCCGGCTGCCCTGGGTGCAGCGTATCGACCGTGGCCTCAAATACGTGCAATACGAAGCGCGCGGCTTGGCCTTTATCAGCATGCCGTGGCTGATGAAGCTGTTTCGCTTCAGCTTCGAACGTCACCTCAAGCAGCACATCCGTGATCCGCAACTGCGCACCCAGCTGCAGCCGGATTACCCCATGGGCTGCAAGCGCATCCTGATCAGCAATGACTATCTGCCGGCCCTGGCGCAACCCAATGTGACGCTGATCAGTGAGGCGATCAGCCGCGTCAGCGAGCGCGCCATCATCACCGCCGATGGCCGCGAGCACCCGTGCGATGTGCTGATCTACGGCACCGGTTTTGCCGCCACGAGTTTTCTCGCACCGATGCAGATTCGCGGCCTCGACGGGCAAGACCTGAACCAGGCCTGGCGCGACGGCGCCGAGGCCTACAAGGGCATCAGCGTTAGCGGCTTTCCCAATCTGTTTATCCTTTACGGGCCCAATACCAACCTGGGACACAATTCGATCATCTACATGCTCGAAAGCCAGTTCCGCTATGTGCTCGGCTGCATCGATTTGCTGCGCCAGCAAGGCACCCGTTATGTCGACGTAAAGGCCGCAGTACAGCAGCGCTACAACCAGCAGATTCAAGCCAGTTCACATCGAACGATATGGGAGCAGGGCTGCTCAAGCTGGTACAAAACCGCCGCCGGCAAAAGCACCAACAACTGGCCGGGCTATACCTTCACTTACCGTCTGCAGACCCGTGCACCGGAGCCCAATGACTATGAATGCACCCGTTGAATTCACCGCACCCGTAGCTGACCAGGCGTTACTGCGCAGTGCGCTGCGTACCAGCTTGCGTCTGTTGTTCCGTGGCCTGGTGCGCCCACCGATGCCGATTGCCGGCCAGCGTGCGGTGCTGCGCCTGCTGACGGCTGCCAGCCCGGCGCCGCGCGGCATCACTCGTAGCGCTGGCAACCTGGGCGGGCGACCTTGTGAGTGGCATAAACCGCAGAGCGGCCGCGGCACGGTGCTGCTGTACCTGCATGGCGGTGCTTACCTGATCGGCGGGCCAAATACCCACAGGGCGATCTGCTCCAACCTGGCCAAGCGCGGGCAGATGGAGGTTTGCGCGCTGGATTACCGCCTGGCACCCGAGCATCAGTACCCAGCCGCCCGTGACGATGCCTTGGCGGCGTTTCAGGAACTGCTGACGCTGGGTTATACGCCCGAGCAGATCGTGATTGGCGGCGACTCTGCTGGTGGCAACTTGGCGTTGATTACCAGTTTGCGTTTGCGTGATCTGGATCTGCCGCAACCGGCAGCGTTGGTGTGCTTCTCTCCGGTCACTGACTTTACCGGCACGCAGCTGCACGAGCCGCCAGCCGGTGACCCGCTGATCCACCGCAAATGGGTGGAACAGGCCCTGGCGCTGTATTGCCCGGCGGGCTTGGCCCACGACGACCCTGGCTTGTCGCCGCAGTTTGCTGACCTGCATGGCTTGGCCCCTGTGTTGATCCAGGTGGGTGAAGACGAGATTTTGCGTAACGACAGCCTGCGTTTTGCCGACAAGGCCCAGGCGGCGGGTGTGGATGTGCGCCTGCAGCGTTATCCGGACCTATGGCATGTGTTCCAGGCCCACGCGGGCATACTAAAGGCTGCCGATTTTGCCCTGGCTGAAGTGGTGAGCTTTCTGCGTGAGCGAGGCTGCTGAGTGAGCAATATCCTGATTACCGGCGCGGCCTCGGGGATCGGCGCAGCGACTGCCAGGCTGTTTCACCAGCATGGCTGGCAGGTCGGCTTGCTGGATATCAACCATCAGGCGCTGGCCAAACTGGCCGGTGAGTTGGGCAATGTCTGGCATGCCGAATTGGATGTGGCTGATCCGGCCGCGGTCAAGGTTGCTCTGGCCGACTTTTGCGGCCTACATGGCGGCCAGTTGCGTCTGCTGTTCAACAGCGCCGGGATTCTGCAATGTGGACACTTTGAAGAAATCGAACTGAGTGAGCATGCGCGCATCCTGCAGATCAATGTGCAGGGCCTGCTGAACATGACCCACGCGGCTTTTACTTACCTGAAAGCCACGCCCGACGCCCAGGTGATCAATATGGGTTCGGCCTCGGGTGTTTACGGTGTGCCGCATCTGGCCAGCTATTCGGCGTCCAAGTTCGCTGTACGCGGGTTGACCGAGGCACTGGATCTGGAATGGGCCAAGCACGGCATCCGCGTCGGCGATTTGATGCCGCCGTTTGTCAGCACGCCGATGCTCAATAACCAACGCTTCCAGGCCCCGGTGCTGCGCCGTCTGGGCGTCAAGCTTGAGGCCGAGGCCGCGTGGCCCAGGCTGCTTGGGCGCAAAGCCGCAGCCATGCGGTACACCGGCCGATCAGCCTGCCATTCAAGCTGTTGTACTGGTCCGGCCAACTGACGCCTGTTTGGCTGAGCCGGCGCATCATGGCTTGGTTAAGTCGCGAGTAACTACCTGGCTATATATAGGCTAGAGCCTGTTTCGGGGCGCGTGAGCTAGAGCGAGACAAGGCAGAAATGGCCGAGGGCGCGGAGTTTACGGTTGTAAATGAGCAGCCCGAGGCCATTTCTAACGCCGTATCGCCGACGCGCAGCCGGCCCGATACAGGATCTAACAACTTTCGCTGGGCAAAGACTGTTTTATGGGGCTAGTCTGCAACTAGCGCTTCTGACTTGTTCGCTCTGAACAAGCCTGCGTTGACCAGTCCTGTTTTCAGGTCTGGCTTATGACATATCAAGCAGCATATCGCTTGATTCTCGGGCGGCACTGCAATCGGTGCCGTAACACCGCTGAAGCTCTGGCGGTCGCAATGGGAAAGCGTTTACCAGGTCGTTGCACTGCAGTATCGACACCTAGTTGGTTCTTTAGCGTCCTGTAAATTTATCCATCGCCTGAGGAGGTCACTTCATGAGCACAGCCTTGCACGATGATGTCAGTAACGGGGTTTTACGGCGGATGAAGGAGGGTGGCTTCGACTTTGCCAGCTTCCATCCCATCGAGTTCTACGCCCTTTTCCCTGATGAGGAGCGGGCCCGTATGGCGACCCGCAAATTTCGCGGTGAGTCTTTACACGCCCTGGTGACCGAGCGTGATGACGGTGTATGGCACCTGCAAGTCAGTAAAGTAATGTTCGCGACATATCACGGCATCGATGACTTCGAGCATGATCTGGAGTCCGTCGTGGCGCCGCTTGGCGGCAAACTGGATGGGTGGGGCGTTACCCAGGAGGTAAGGCAGCCCTGAAGCCTGCACACTGGCCAGCCATAAGCTGGCCAGTGTCTTTTACTCCGCTAACTCGCCCCCCAACCAATCGCCCCTCGACCCCAGCCTGCGCTTTGCTTCAGACTTGGCGCATGAGCGATATCCTGATTTTTACCCATATTGACTACTGTCCGCCGGCCCATCTGGGTAAGGTGCTGGAACAAGCGGGCCATCCTTTTACCGTGCTGCGCGCGGACCTTGGCGAGTTGCAGGGCATCGACCTTGACCGGCCCAAGGCCGTGGCCATTATGGGTGGGCCGATGAGTGTCAATGATCCGCTGCCCTGGCTGGCCACCGAAGTGGCCGCGCTGCAGCATTTTATCCGCCGCGATATTCCGCTGATCGGCCATTGCCTGGGTGGTCAACTGTTGGCCAAGGCCCTGGGCGCGGAAGTCAGCCGCATGCCCTATACCGAAAGCGGCTGGCAGCCGCTGACCCGTCTTGACCAGGCGGCGCCTAGCCCCTGGCTGGAGCATTTGCCCGAACAGTTCCCGATGTTTCAGTGGCACGGCGACAGCTTTGCCATTCCCGCCGGTGCGCAGGCTTTGCTTAGCAGCCCCTGGTGCAGCAACCAGGCGTTTGCCTGGGGCGATAAAGTCCTGGCCCTGCAAGGCCACCCGGAAATGAACGAAGCCCTGGTACGCCAGTGGCTAGACGATTGGCACCACTTGCTGGATGACACCCAGCCGAGCCAGCAGAGCAGGGCGCAGATGCTCGACGAGCTGCCGGCTAAGATCGCTGAACTGAATCGCGCGGCCGGAGGCTTCTACCGGCACTGGCTGCATTTGGCCGGTTTGTAAGCCGCCGCCATAAAATGGCGCGGCCAGTGATAGGCAGGGCACTGATACGTCTTATCTTGGTGCGAAATGATCACGGTAATTATTTAACCAATTGATATTTAATATATTTTTGTAGTGGCGCGGGCTTTGCAACGTTGTCTCCATGTCCGGGTGACAAGGAGTACGGCATGGCCCGCATCTTTTATGACGAGATGTACGACGCGAGTGGCGCTGTCCGCCCGCACTATCAAGCTTTTGCCCGCTGGTTAGCGGATACCCCGGATGAACTGCTGGCCCAGCGCCGCCGTGAAGCCGACCTGCTGTTCCATCGCGCCGGGATCACCTTCACCCTGTACGGCGATGATCAGGGCACCGAGCGCCTGATTCCATTCGATATCATTCCCCGCAGCATTCCGGCCAGCGAATGGCGCATCGTCGAACGCGGTTGCATCCAGCGCGTGCAGGCGCTGAATATGTTCCTTGGCGACCTTTACCACGACCAGCGCATCATCAAGGCCGGCATTGTTCCGGCCGAGCAGGTGCTGGCCAATGAGGGCTACCAGATCGCCATGCAGGGCCTCAACTTGCATCGTGACCTTTACGCGCACATCGCCGGCGTCGACCTAGTACGCGATGGCGACGGTAGTTACTACGTGCTGGAAGACAACCTACGCACCCCCAGCGGCGTCAGCTACATGCTCGAAGACCGCAAGATGATGATGCGGCTGTTCCCCGAGCTGTTCGCCGCCCAGCGCGTGGCGCCGGTTGATCACTACCCCAACTTGCTCCTCGATACGCTCAAATCCTCCAGCCCGTTGGATAACCCCAATGTCGTGGTGCTGACGCCGGGGCGCTTCAATAGCACGTACTTCGAACATGCCTTCCTCTCCCGTGAGATGGGCGTGGAGTTGGTCGAGGGCGCAGACCTGTTTGTGCGCGACGACAAACTCTTTATGCGCACCACATCTGGGGCCAAACAGGTGGATGTGATCTACCGTCGCCTCGACGATGCCTTCCTTGACCCGCTGGCGTTCAATCCGGGCTCCATGCTCGGCGTACCCGGCCTGCTGGCCTGCTACCGCAGCGGCAACGTGGTGCTGGCCAATGCTGTAGGCACTGGCGTGGCGGACGATAAATCGGTCTATCCCTACGTCGACGACATGATCCGCTTTTACCTGAGCGAAGAGCCGATCCTGAAGAACGTGCCGACCTTTCAGTGCCGAAAACCGGCCGAGCTTTCCCACGTGCTGGCCAATCTGGAGCAGCTGGTGGTCAAGGAAACACAGGGTTCTGGCGGCTACGGCATGTTGGTTGGTCCCGCGGCCAGCAAGGCCGAGATCGCAGAGTTCCGCACGCGGCTGATCGCCCGGCCAGAAGCCTATATCGCGCAGCCAACCCTGTGCCTGTCGACCTGTCCGACCTTTGTTGAGCGCGGTATTGCACCGCGGCATATCGACCTACGCCCGTTCGTTCTGTCGGGCAAGGAAACCCGCATCGTCCCTGGCGGCCTGACCCGCGTGGCATTGCTCGAAGGCTCGCTGGTGGTCAATTCGTCCCAAGGTGGCGGTACTAAAGACACCTGGATCGTGGAGGATTCACCATGCTGAGCCGAACGGCCTCTGATCTGTACTGGATGTCACGCTACTTGGAACGAGCGGAGAACCTGGCACGCATGCTGGATGTCAGCTACTCGCTGTCGTTGATGCCACAAGACGGTCGCGGCGATGGCCTGGAAGAATTGGCTCTGCCGCTGCTGATTACCGGCACCCTGGATGAATACCTGGCGCGCCATGGCCCGATGCATGCCGAGCGCATGCTGGATTTCTTCGCCTTGGATGCGAGCAACCCGGGGAGCATTTATTGCTGCCTGCAGGCTGCACGTAGCAACGCTCACGCAGTGCGCGGGCGGATCACCGCCGACATGTGGGAAAACATCAATGCCACCTGGTTGGAGATTCGCGGCATCGCCGAAGAGGGGCTGGGGCGTTACGGTATCAGCCGCTTCTGTGAGTGGGTCAAGGAACGCTCGCACCTGTTTCGTGGCGCCACCTTCGGCACCATCATGCGTGGCGACCCGTACCGTTTTATCCGGTTGGGCACCTTTATTGAACGCGCCGACAATACCCTGCGCCTGATCGATGCGCGCTATGAAATGCTCGGTGAGGACATCGACGAAATCGACGGCCGCCCAGCGCGTAGCTACTACCAGTGGACCGCGCTGCTACGCGCCTTGTCGTCATTCGAGGCGTTTGCCGAGATCTATCGTGGCTCGCCTGGTACGCGCAAAGTCTCTGAATTGTTGCTGCTGCGCGCCGACATACCGCGCTCGCTGCGTGCCTGCATGGACGAGCTCAACCTGATGCTCGCCAGCTTGCCCGGCGACAACGGCCGCCCAGCCCAGCGCCTGGCTGCCGAACTGGAAGCACGACTGCGTTACACCAGCATCGAAGAAGTGCTCGACGAAGGCCTGCACGCCTGGCTCACCGATTTCATCCTGCTGGTTCGCCAGCTAGGTCAAGCCATCCAAAGCTCCTACCTGGAGGTCGCATGAGACTGTCAATCAGCCACGACACTACCTATCGTTATCAAGATCAGGTACGCAATAGCATCCAGTATTTGCGCATGACCCCGCACGACAGTGAGCGCCAGCACGTGATCAGCTGGGCATTAAGTTTGCCGCGCCCGGTGCGCGCGCAAATCGACCCCTACGGCAATATCCTGCATGTGCTGACCCTGGATGAGCCGCACGAGTCCATCGTCATCGGTGCCCATGGCCAGGTGGAAATTGACGAGTCGCGCGAAGCCGAGCACGAAAGCCAGTCGGCCTGGCCGTTTCTGCGCTTTACCCGCCTGACCGAAGCCGACGTCGCCCTGCGCGAGTTCGCCCAGTTGCAAAGCCACAGCCGCGCTGACCGCAGCGGCCTGATCGACCTGATGTACGCGCTGAATGCGCACATCAGCTACCAACCCGGCACCACCGCCGTGGAAACCAGCGCCAGCGAGGCATTCGCCGGCGGCAGCGGTGTCTGCCAGGACCACGCCCACGCCTTTCTCGCCTGCGCGCGCAGCCTGGGCGTTCCGGCGCGTTATGTTTCGGGTTATCTGTTTACCGACAGCGAAGACCACCTGGCCAGCCACGCCTGGGCCGAAGCCTGGCTGGATGGCGCCTGGTACAGCTTTGACGTAACCAACTGCCTGGCCAAGCCGGAGCGGCATTTGAAGTTGGCCGTAGGCCTGGATTATCTGGATGCCTGCCCGGTACGCGGCATGCGCCGGGGCGGTGGCATTGAGCAGATGCACGCGCAGGTGGATGTAGCGCCGTTGCTGCAGGTGCAACAGCAGTAAGGCCGCTGCGCTGGCTTCGGGTGGGTTAGTGGCGCTGATCCGAGATTGATTGTCCAGCTCGGAGCTTGGGCGCCACGTAACCCACCAAGCGGTGGTCGCCGTTGTACTGGTTTGCCTGCTGGCGCTTTTAGGGATCGCTGTGCGGTTCAGTTTTCGCGGGCGGCTCTAGTTCTGGTTTCGCCCCTTACGGGCGAGTCCCTTTTGGCAATTGCCCCAAAAGGAACCAAAAGGTCTAGCCCCGACATCCGGCCCTGCCTGCGGCAGGGTTCGTGAACAGAATCATTGCTCCGAGGGTCGGCGTACAAGGGCCGTCCCTGGCCCTTTATCGCGGTGGCGCCCAGCGCCGCATCCATGCGGCTCACCCCTCTACATAACGATTCTGTTCACCCTCCTGAAGGGGCGTTTGGCGTCTATGCACGCTTTTTGGGGTAAACCAAACGCAACAGCACAGCGATTTGATGGGTATCGCGTTGCTCCACCTGCGCGGCCCGACCCATCCTACGAACTGGAGCTGCCTACTGCATCTGCGGGCTCTGGGCGTTGCCGTTGCTCTGTGGCTGTTCGCGAGGTGGTTCTGCGATGCGTATATCCGGCAGGTTGCCACCGATGAATTCCAGGCTGTAGGTGGGAAAGGCGAACTGCACTTCGAGATCACGCAGGCCCTGTAGCAGGCCCAGGTTTATTTCCTGTTGGATATCCATGTACTTGTTGTAGTCCGAACTCAGCACTAAATAGACCACCTCAAATGTCAGCTGGTAATCGTCGAATGCCAGAAAATGGGCGCGATCAAACTTTGTATCTGGTACGGCCCTAATCACATCGGCCACTAATTGGCTGACTTTGCGAACTTTCTCGGTCGGTGTGTTGTAGGTGATGCCGAATTTGAAGACGATTCGGCGGGTGTTCATACGCTTGTAGTTGTGCAGCGTCTGGCGCAGCAATTCGGCGTTCGAGCAGACAATCTGCTCGCCGCTCAGGCTGCGGATGCGCGTAGTTTTCAAACCGATATGCTCAATTGAGCCGGCTACGTCGCCGAATACCACGAAATCGCCGATCACAAACGGCTTGTCGACGCCGATTGATAGCGACGCAAACACATCGCTAAGCAGCGTTTGTACCGCTAGTGCCACTGCGATACCGCCGACGCCGAGGCTCGCAACCAAAGCAGTAATGTTCACGCCAAGGTTGGCCAGAATCGACAGCAACATGATCGCCCATACCAGCACACGAATCATGATTGCGATGATGGTGGTCGTTACCGGGTTACGTGTGCTGCCATCGGGGTGCGTCAGTAAACTGCTAGCCCATAGGCGTATGCCGCTGTCAAACCACAGCGCGATCTGTAGCGACAGGGCTACGAACCAGCCATGGCTAAGGCCTGACTCCCATTTGTCGGAGAGCTCCACCAGCTTCAGAGCAAGCATTAGAGAAAATGCGAAGAGCAGGAAGCGGCTGGTCTGACGGAATATTTCGGCTATTAGCCGATAACCCAGTTTGTGGCGTTTCTCTGCCCAGGTCGCCATATGCGCGCTTAGCCGAGCCACCAGGGCGCGCATCGCTGTGTAGATCACCAAAGTGGCAATCGCCACAATGACAATATTTATCCAAAGGGTTTGATTGAGCCAGAACTCCCAATTTGCCATTGGTATAACAACCTCCGCTGGAGAGGCGTGTTCACGCCCCTATACGCTTTCGCCAAAAAATACGTTCCAGTTCTTCGGTCGGTTGTGGCGTCAATAAGTTCACTCGGTGTGACTGGAGGAAATCAGCAGAGGAACGTTCTCCGTTACCGATTCACTTCGCTGATTGGGTGAGGCTCGTCAACTTACTGGCTACTCAATGGCTGTTTTGCGGCCCGCCATATGCGAGAGATAGTCCAATAAGTTGGCGAGTTCGGTGCGGCTCAATAGCGCTTCGTTAAACCCTGGCATCTTGCCCTGCGGCCAGCGCCGTAAGCTCTGCGGATCGCGGATATAGCGGGTTAGAAAGTCGCCGCTGAAATACTCGGTCGGGTTATGCGGAATATTCAAATCGGGGCCGAATTGCGAGTCGCCTGCGCCGTTCAGGCGATGGCAGGCCATGCAGTTCTTCTGGTACTGGACAAAACCGGCCTGCACCGCCGGGCTGGCGTCTGCCGCTGGCAGTAGTTGCGGGAAGCGTTGCGTCACCGGGGCTAGTTTGCGGATGGTGGCGAGTTGGAAGGGCCATTGTTCTGGGCCGATCTGGCTGGCGCCGGGGTTTTGCCAGACGAGATAAAACGGTCCCGCGCTGGGTTTACCGTTGCCTAGGGTGGGCCAAGGCTGCTCTGGGTCTTCTATGGCCAGCCAGGCCTGGCTGCCGGTTTGGCTTAGCGCGGGAGCGGCGGAGAGTTCGGCGGCAAAGCCGTCACTGGCCAGCAATTGCAGGTGATCACCTGGCTGCACGCCTTCCAGCAGCGCCGCCAACGGCACGGCGCGGTAATGCATGTTGCGTTTGTAGCTGACGTCGTCGCTGATCTCGATGGTCTGCGCCTGCGGGTGGGCGAGCAGTTGGGCGCTGCTCAGGCGCTGGCTGCCGTTGCCCAGTTCCAGGGTCAGTTCGGCGGCGTGCAGGTGGCTGAAGGATAGGAGGGTGAGCAGGGTGATGCAGAGGGTGCGTTTGTTCAATCCTGCGACTCCAGAGCCAGTTTCAGTTCGTCATAGCCGCCAGCGTTGATCAGGTTGCTGTAGCCCAAGGCACGCAGGCTTTCTTCGGCGATGCCGGAGCGACGGCCGCTGCGGCAATACAGCACGATAGGGGTGTCCTTGTCCGGGGCGAGGGCGCTGATGCGGCTGGCGATCTGTTCATGCTCGATCTGCTCGGCTCCGGGCAATGCGCCGGCGGCAAACTCATCGGCGGTGCGTACATCGATCAGCACGCTTTCCGGTGATTGCAGGGCGACAACGGCGGCGCTGAGTTCGGCTTCGCCGGCCAACAGAGGCAGGCTGACCAGCAGGCCGAGGGTGGTAAATAGGGTGCGCATGGCGTGCTCCTTGGGGTGATTGAAATCACCCTAGCACAGGCGCCAGCTTTCAAGCGGTGCAGGGTTGTGCTGCCGCTGCCGGCTCACTCCACGGTGGCAGGCAGGGCAGGAAATCAGGGTTTAGCTGACTAAGCGGGTCAGGTTGGGAAGAATCAGAATGACGGTGGTGGCAAACACGATCATGCCTGCCTGACGCATTTTCACTGGATTGAACATGGCGGTTGGCCTTGTTGTTTTTTGCGGGTGGTCGTCGCTGTCCTGCTCAATATGCGGATGCGACGCCACGCCTCGTGTTGATCATTCAAGCCGCCCCGGCAAAACCCGGCGACGACGCCTACAACAGCCGACCTGCGCTCTATTTGCCGGTGGCTTGGTTCAACTGTAGGGGCGCGCAGCGTCTGGCTATAGACGCCTTGATTACTAAGGTGCGCGGGTTAGTTGCCAGTGGTTATGACGCAGGCCCAATTATTGGCAAGCGGACCTTGAGCTAGACGTGCTTATTGGCCCTCGCTCAGTGATTGACCGTTTGTCTGAGCTGAGCGGTCAATAGGCCTGAGCACTTCGGTCATTGAGCCTGTCTGCGCGCGGCGTATGGTGACTGCACTCAACAAAAACAGGCGTGGGTTCGACCTACGCCATCAGCCACCCTCCATTGGAGGTCTGAGGACGCCATGACCGAAGCATATATTTTCGATGCCGTGCGCACGCCCCGCGGTAAGGGCAAGAAGGACGGCGCGCTGTACAGCATCAAGCCGGTCGACCTGATCGCCGGCCTACTCAAGGCGCTGCAAGCGCGCAATAACCTGGACACCAGCCAGGTCGATGACATTGTGCTCGGCTGCGTAACGCCGGTGGGTGATCAGGGCGCGGACATCGCCAAGACCGCGGCCATGGTGGCCGATTGGGATGTCAGCGTGTCGGGCGTGCAACTCAACCGTTTCTGCGCCTCAGGTCTGGAAGCGGTGAATATGGGCGCAATGAAGGTGCGTTCCGGTTTCGAGGACCTGGTGGTGGTCGGCGGTGTCGAGTCGATGTCGCGCATTCCCATGGGCTCCGACGGTGGGGCCTGGGTGATGGACCCGGCGACCAATATGCACACCCACTTCACTCCGCAGGGTATCGGCGCCGACCTGATCGCCACCCTCGAAGGTTTTAGTCGCACGGACGTCGACAGCTTCGCCCTGCGCTCGCAGCAGAAGGCCGCCCGCGCCAGCAAAGACGGCTCGTTCAGCAAGTCACTGATTCCGGTGGCGGACCAGAACGGCATCGTGCTGCTTGATCACGACGAATTTATCCGTGGTGAATCCACTCTCGAAGGCCTGGGCAAGCTCAAGCCGAGCTTCGAAATGATGGGCCAGATGGGTTTCGACAGCACCGCGCTGCGGGTCTACAGCCATGTCGAGCAGATCAACCACGTACACACCCCGGGCAACAGCTCGGGCATCGTCGACGGTTCGGCCTTGATGCTGATTGGCTCCGAGGCCAAGGGTAAGGAACTGGGCTTGAAGCCGCGTGCGCGCATAGTCGCCACTGCGGTGACCAGTACCGACCCGACCATCATGCTCACCGGCCCAGCGCCTGCCACCCGCAAGGCGTTGGCCAAGGCTGGGTTGAACGTCAATGACATCGACCTGTTCGAGGTCAACGAGGCGTTTGCTTCGGTGGTGATGAAGTTTATGAAGGACATGGGCATCAGCGAGGACAAGGTCAACGTCAACGGCGGCTCCATCGCCATGGGTCATCCACTGGGTGCAACCGGTTGCGCCATCCTCGGCACCCTGCTCGACGAACTGGAGAAACGTCAGCTGCGTTACGGCCTGGCCACTTTGTGCGTAGGCGGCGGTATGGGTATTGCCACGATTATTGAACGAGTCTGATCAGGCGTAGGAGCGGGCCATGCCCGCGAAGCCGACGTTGTGCTGATGATCGCGGGCATGGCCCGCTCCTACGGTTTCTGCGTTGCCCACCAGTTGAGTGCAACTGCCAGTGAGAAAGGAATTAAGTAATGACTGACGCCATCCGTTACGAAAAAGGCCAGGACAATATCGTCGTGCTGACCATGGACATGCCCGGCCAGAGCGCCAACACCATGAACGCGGTATACCGCGAGGCCATGGGCAAGGTCGTCGACCGCCTGGAAGCCGAGAAGGACTCCATTGCCGGGGTGATCGTTACTTCAGCGAAGAAGACCTTCTTTGCTGGCGGTGATCTGAATGAACTGATCAAGGTCACCAAGGCCGACGCGCCGGCCTTCTACCAGATGATTCTCAACATCAAGGGCCAACTGCGCCGTCTGGAATGCTTGGGTAAACCCGTGGTCGCTGCGATCAATGGCGCGGCCCTGGGTGGCGGCTGGGAAATTGCTCTGGCCTGCCATCACCGTATCGCTCTGGACAGCTCCAGCATCCAGCTCGGCCTGCCGGAAGTAACTCTTGGCCTGCTGCCGGGCGGCGGTGGTGTGGTGCGCATGGTGCGTCTGCTCGGCCTGGAAAAGGCTCTGCCGTACCTGGTCGAAGGCAAGAAGGTCCGTCCGGACGCCGCGCTCAAGGCAGGCTTGATCCACGAACTGGCTTCCGACAAGGATGACCTGCTGGCCAAGGCCCGCGCCTGGATCGCCACCAACCCGGCGCCCAAGCAGCCTTGGGATGTGGCGGGTTACAAGATCCCCGGCGGCACGCCGTCGAGCCCGAACGTGGCCCAGATGCTGGCCATCGCCCCGAGTGTTTTGCGCGACAAGACCAAAGGCTGCTTCCCGGCGCCGGAGAAGATCATGTGTGCCGCTGTCGAGGGTGCTCAGGTCGACTTCGACACCGCGCAGATCATCGAAGCGCGCTACTTCACCGAGCTGACCACCGGCCAGGTGGCGAAGAACATGATTGGCACCTTCTGGTTCCAACTCAATGAAATCAACGCTGGCGGCTCTCGCCCGCAAGGCTTCGAGCCCTACGTGACCAAGAAGGTCGGCGTGCTCGGTGCCGGCATGATGGGCGCCGGTATTGCCTATGTGTCGGCAGTCGCCGGTATTGAGGTGGTGCTCAAGGACATCTCCATCGAGGCGGCCGAGAAGGGCAAGGATTACTCGGCCAAGCTGCTGGAGAAGAAGGTCGGCCGTGGCCAGATGAGCGCCGACAAGCGCGATGGCATCCTGGCGCGAATCAAACCGACGGTTAGCGATGCCGACTTTGAAGGCTGCGACCTGATTATCGAAGCGGTGTTCGAGGATCGTGACCTCAAGGCCAATGTCACTGCCGCTGCCGAGCGCGCTGCGTTAGCGGATGCAGTGATCGCCTCCAACACCTCGACTCTGCCGATCACCGGCCTGGCCACTGCCGTGCAGAAGCAGGACAAGTTTATCGGCCTGCATTTCTTCAGCCCGGTGGACAAGATGCCGCTGGTGGAAATCATCAAGGGCGAGCACACCAGCGACGAGACTCTGGCGCGCGGCTTCGACTACGTGATGCAGATCAAGAAGACCCCGATCGTGGTCAACGACAGCCGCGGCTTCTTCACCTCGCGGGTGTTCGGCACCTTCACCAACGAGGGCCTGGCCATGTTGGGCGAGGGCGTGAGCGCTGCAATGATCGAAAACGAAGCGCGCAAGGCCGGCATGCCGGTCGGCCCGCTGGCGATCAGCGACGAAGTGTCGATGAGCTTGATGAACCATATCCGTCAGCAGACCATCAAGGACCTCGCCGCCGAGGGCAAACAGATCCCTGCGCACCCTGCGTTCGCGGTGATCGACATGATGCTTAACGAGTACAAACGGCCGGGCAAGGCGGCAGGTGCCGGCTTCTACGAATATCCGGCGGCCGGCGCTCCGGCGGGTGGCAAGAAGCACCTGTGGCCGGAGCTGAAG
The DNA here is from genome assembly GCF_963970805.1 of Pseudomonas sp. EA_35y_Pfl2_R5. Classification (NCBI taxonomy): domain Bacteria; kingdom Pseudomonadati; phylum Pseudomonadota; class Gammaproteobacteria; order Pseudomonadales; family Pseudomonadaceae; genus Pseudomonas; species Pseudomonas sp. EA_35y_Pfl2_R5. The sequence goes on from NZ_CAXAOW010000012.1 coordinate 125,989, forward strand.
GCGCGTTTCGAGAAGCCGGACGCGCAGATCTCGCAGATCGACGTACGTGATCGCATCCTGTTTATCCAGGCCATCGAAACCGTGCGCTGCGTGGAAGAGGGCGTGCTCAAGTCGGTGGCCGACGCCAATATCGGCTCGATCATGGGCATTGGTTTTGCTGCCTGGACCGGTGGTGCGCTGCAGTTTATCAATCAGTACGGGGTGAAGGACTTTGTCGCCCGCGCCCAGTACCTGGCTGAGCAGTATGGCGAGCGCTTCCTGCCGCCGGCGCTGTTGTTGGAAAAAGCGGCGAAGAACCAGGGCTTCTAAAATCGTCGTGTTCAAGCAAAAGTACTGAAAACCGGCTCCCTGTGAGCCGGTTTTTTATGGGCATGACACTAGACTGTTGCAACCGCCACGTGGGTGTGGCGCAAGGGAGGTGTTATGAACGTCGTGATACGCAGTGCGCTGGCAATCAGCCTGGGCTTACTGGCCGCACCGGTGTGGGCGGATGACTGCGCCAATGCCATGGATCAATTCACCCTTAACCAGTGCGCGGCGGCGGACTACGCCGCTCAGGACAAACGGCTGAATCAGCTGTACGGCGATTATCGCAAGCGTCTGGATGATGGGCAGAAGCAGCAGCTCAAAGAGGTGCAGCTGGCCTGGATCAAGTTCCGCGACCTGGCCTGCGCGTTTGAGTCGGCTTCGGTAGAGGGCGGTTCGGCCTATCCAATGGTGCTTAACGGCTGCCTGACGCAAAAGACCGCCGCGCGGGTCAAGGAGCTGGAGCAGCTGGCTGTTTGTGAAGAAGGCGACCTCAGCTGCCCGATGCCAGCGCAGTAGCGGTCAGCAGGCCTGACGGCCGCACACCAGCTGCTGGATAGCCTGACGCTCGCTCAGGTGAGTGGGCATGCGCAGGGTGGTCAGGGTGCCATCGCTGAGCTGAATGGCCAGCTCGGACTCGAAGTGGATGCCACTGTCGTCGACAGTGGCATAGGTCACGCCATAGACGTTCTGATTGCTCAACGATTGGGTGATGCTCATGGCGATTTCCTCGTGCTACTGGCGCAGTTATTTAGCGGCGTTCTGGTCGGGCTTAGGTTGTGCGGCTTGCACTTTCTCGGCTTGGCGCTGGCTGCTAGCACTGTGGCTGCTGGTAAAGGCTGAAGCGGCAAGCAGGCTGGCGATGGCGGAAAAACTGGTCATGGTGATGCCCTCTGGTGGGGGGGGGGCGCAGTGCCCGATGGCCAGATCATCTGCGCGTGCCGCTATCGACAGAAGTGAATGGTGCTTATGGTGACTATCGAGGGCGCTGATGGGCTCTGGGTAATTGGTCGGTTTTGCCCCGCAGCTATTGCCTTGCAGCCTGTCAGCAGGCACGCTTGCGCGCTGGTAAAACAACTTCCTGCGCCCTAGGTAACCGCCCATATGCCGCTGCAGATATGCATCCTGGAAACCGATGTTCTTCGCCCTGAATTGGTCGACCAATACGACAGTTATGGCCGTATGTTCGAGCAATTATTCGCCCGCCAGCCGATTGCTGCCGAGTTCAAGGTGTACAACGTGATGGAGGGGCATTACCCGCCGGACAGCGAGCGCTACGATGCCTATCTGGTGACGGGCAGCAAGGCAGATTCATTTGGCGCCGATGCCTGGATCCAGACGCTGAAAACCTACCTGCTGGAGCGCTACAATCGCGGCGACAAGCTGCTCGGTGTGTGTTTCGGTCATCAGCTGCTGGCGCTGCTGCTGGGCGGCAAAGCCGAGCGCGCAGTGCAAGGCTGGGGGGTGGGTATCCACCAGTACCGCATGGCAGGCAAACCGACCTGGATGAGCCCTGATCTGGAAGACCTGACTCTGCTGATCAGCCACCAGGACCAAGTCACCCAATTGCCGCTAAACGCCACCTTGCTGGCCAGCAGTGAGTTTTGCCCGATTGCCTCCTACTGCATTGGCGATCAGGTGCTGTGCTTCCAGGGCCACCCCGAGTTTGTGCATGACTACTCACGCGCGTTGCTCGACCTGCGCCAGCAGCATATTGGTGAGCCTGCCTACTCCAAGGGTATCGACAGCCTGCAGCGCGACCACCAGGGCCACACCGTGGCCGAGTGGATGATGCGCTTTGTCGCCCAGGGCCGCGCGGGCCTGGCTGAGTAATCTGCGATTGCACGAAAAGCCCGGTCACTGACCGGGCTTTTTTATGGCTATGTCCCAAGACCGTGTTGCAAGGACTACGCTTTAAGGCAGACATCCGCTTGTGAGGTCAGCCCACCATGGATACTCAAGCCTTTCAGCGCTGGTTGGCCCAGGTGAGCCA
>NZ_CAXAOW010000013.1:0-108851 GCF_963970805.1 Pseudomonas sp. EA_35y_Pfl2_R5
CGCTACCTCCCGAACTACCTGGGCTGGCGCCGCATGCTTGAACGCTATCAGCAGCGTATTCAGCCCGTTCACTGTATCCAGGAGGCGGTTGGTCGGACCATGCAACACGCGATTGGGACATAGCCTTAAAAAAGCGGCGCTTGATCGCGTCTGGCGTCGCGCCGCGATGCCAGACGATCAGCCAAGCGCGTGGGCTCCGGCAGACGATGACGCCTTACGCAGGCCATCGTCAGTTCCACGGCACTTTCAAGGCTGACTCGATTGCCGGGCGAGACTATCAGCGGACGCACCGCATCCTTGCTACGCAGCACCCAGCCAATTGCAGAATCACGCCGATCCAGCAAAGGCACTCGCGCGCCCCGCTGCTGGGACAATTCTGCATGAGTTCCGGTAAGAACCTTTTTCGCCACGCCGATGGTGGGCAGGCCACTGACTACACCGAGGTGGGCAGCGATACCCAAACCTCGCGGATGGGCAATGCCATGGCCATCGACGAAGATCAGACCAGGCTCTTGAGGCAACCCGGCCAACGCGCTAAGCAATGCGGGCAACTCGCGAAACGACAATAAGCCAGGCACGTAGGGCATGCTTGTGGGGATGCGCGCGACAGACTCGGCCAGCGGCTCGAGACTCTCGGCATCCAGCAGAACCGCCGCCGCACGCGTGATTGCGCCGCCCTCTTCGAAGCCGACATCCACACCCGCGATTACGCGCAACGGCGGGTAATCGTCCTCCAGCTTTACCTGCGCGGCCAAATGCTTTTGCATCTCGCGGGCCGCAGCAGCACTGCCATCCCAACCTGAAAATGGCGCAGCAACAAGCTCAGAAAGCGATGCCATAACAGTCTCCAGACGTTTTCGTCTTGGAGCGCTGGCACCGCGCCCAAGTTCGCCCAATCGTTATCGCATAGCCGCGAAGCGCTCCTACAGCGAGCGGGCGATGATCTCTTTCATGATCTCGTTGGTACCAGCGTAGATGCGCTGCACCCGCGCATCGGCCCAGGCGCGCGCCACCGGGTATTCCCACATATAGCCGTAGCCGCCGTGCAGCTGCACGCACTCATCCAGCACCTTGCACTGCAGGTCGGTGCCCCAGTACTTGAGCATGGCCGCAGTCGGCACATCCAGCTTGCCCTGCAGATGCAGCTCCAGGCAGCGGTCGACAAACACCCGGCCGATCTGAATTTCCGTGGCCATTTCTGCCAGCTTGAAGCGGGTGTTCTGGAAATCACCAATCGGCTTGCCGAACGCCTTGCGCTCGCGGGTGTACTCCAGTGTCCACTGCAGCGCCGCCTCGGCCGAGGACAAGGCACCGATACCCACAGTCAGTCGTTCCTGTGGCAGCTCCTGCATCAGGTAGGCGAAGCCCATGCCGGCCTGGCCCAGCAGGTTTTCCTTGGGCACGCGCACGTCCTGAAAGAACAGTTCGGAGGTGTCCTGCGCCTTCATACCGACCTTTTCCAAACGCTTGCCCTTGGAGAAACCTGGCGTATTGGCTTCAACCAAAAACAGGCTAGTGCCCTTGGCCCCGGCTTTCGGATCGGTCTTGGCCACCACAATCACCAGATCGGCGAGAAAGCCGTTGGTGATAAAGGTCTTCGAGCCGTTGATCACATACTCATCGCCATCCAACACGGCGGTGGTTTTCACGCCCTGCAGGTCGGAACCGGCGCCCGGCTCGGTCATGGCGATGGCGGTGACCATCTCACCGGACACCAGTTTGGGCAGGTAATGCTGTTTCTGCGCTTCGCTGCCGTAATGCAGGATGTAGGGCGCGACGATGTCCGAATGCAGGGAGAAACCGATGCCGGTCAGTCCCAGACGCCCCACTTCCTCGATCACCACAGTGCTGTAAAGGAAGTCCGCGTCCATACCGCCGTACTCTTCCGGAAGATGCGAACAGAGCATCCCCGCCTCCCCCGCCTTGTTCCACAGCGCGCGGTCAATGTGGCCATCCTTCTCCCACTGCTGATGGAAAGGCACGGCTTCCTGCTCAAGGAACTTGCGCACGCTGTCGCGAAACTGTTCGTGCTCGGAGCTGAAAATCGTTCTGGGGATCATGGCAACACCTGCTTGATAGAGCGGTTTTAAAGTGGCCTCGACTTTAGCCAAGCAAACGCTTGGTCACACTGGACACAAGCGCCAAAAAATAAGACGATCCAGCCAGCTCATGACCACTTAGCCTTAATAAGAACAATATCTATGCCTATTCAGTCACCAGCGCCGCTGCACCGCGTCAGCATTCTTGCAACCGAAGGAGTGTTCGCCTCGACCCTGATGCAGGCCAAGGACTTCTTCCACATGGCCAGCCTGCGCTACGGCAAACAGCAGGGTCTGGGCCTGACGCCGACCTTCGAAATCCACCTGGTCAGCCCGGACGGCCAGCCGGTGCGCAGTTTCAGTGACGTGCTGATTCCGGTCGATGGCGCCCTGGAAGATGCCGACGTGATCATCCTGCCGGCTTTTTGGGACGACTTCGACGCGCTGTGCCAGCGCCACCCACAAGTGCTCAGCTGGCTGAAACAGCGCCACGCCGCTGGCAGCGCGATTTGCGGCGAAGCCACCGGAGTGTTCTGGATGGCCCAGGCTGGCCTGCTTGATGGTAAGGAAGCGACCACCTACTGGCGCTTCTTCAACGAGTTCGCCGAGCGCTTCCCCAAGGTGCTGCTCAATCAGGAAAAGCACCTGTCAGATGCTGACAATCTCTACTGCGCCGGCGGCGTGACCTCGGCCTGCGACCTTTACATTTACCTGATCGAACGTTTCTGCGGCGCCAGCGTGGCCCAGGGAGTAGCCCGCGATATCCTCTATGAAGTGCAGCGCAACTACGCCCCAGGCCGCATCGGCTTTGGCGGCCAGAAGCTGCACCACGACATGACCATCCTGCAGATCCAGCAATGGCTGGAAGATCACTTTGCCGACAAGTTCCGCTTCGAGGACGTGGCGCGCGAACACGGCATGAGCATCCGCAATTTTATGCGCCGCTTCCAGACCGCCACTGGCGATAAACCGCTGCACTACCTGCAGCGCTTGCGCATTGAAACCGCCAAGGGGCTGCTTAGCGCCACCCGCAAAAGCATCAAGACCATCAGCTATGAAGTGGGTTACGACGATGCCAGCTTCTTCGCCCGACTGTTTCGTCAGCACACGGAACTGTCACCCAATCAGTACCGCCGCCAGTTCCAGCACAAGGACAGCCATGCTTAAGGTCGGCACGGACGCGCACTCAACGACCTGAAAAATCGCGCAACTCATCCTTGGATGGGTGGGCCGCGACCGGCAGCGCTTTATCATCGACGCATACCTACAACAATCAGGTCACCGTCATGCGCCGCACATTGATTGCCTTACTTGCCGCCTGCAGCTTCAGCGCTGTCGCCGCCGATAACTGGAAGCCCTTCCCCTACGACCAGAGCGCCTACGACTATTCGGGCGACAAACTGCGCCAGGCCTGGCCGCAACTGACCCGCGGCTTTGGCGCCGACTACCCCTTCCCCGATGCCGACTGGGTGGTGACCATGGCCACGCGTCATCCCCTGGCGCTGGAAAAGACCGTGCTGACCAATACCGGTTTTACCGGAAAACCGGAAGAGGCTGAGCTCTACGCAGCCAAACTGCAGGACGTCTGGCGCTTGATGTTCCGTGGTGACTTCGCCGAAGCGAAGAAGCAAGGCCTTGCCCTGGGCGTCGGCGGGCAGATTCCAGCGATGTTCGCTCAGGTGGTCTACGCCATGTTTCTGGTGCCCGAGCAGGCCGAGAAGCACAAACTGCTGGAAGAGGTGATCACCTACACCGACCAGGCCGGCGAATTGGTGCAGGCGGATACCGTTGCGCAATTCGGCCGGGTTTACGCCAAGGCGCGTCTGGGCGAAGAGCTGTCGGTGCCGGTGGTACTCAAGCGCGGCTATACCTCGCAGATACCAGAAGAGCTGAAAGCCCTACTGGCCAAACAACCGAACCAACCCTTCGCCCTGGCCCTGTATGGCGGCTATGAGGCTGGCGTGATCCGCAAAGTCGGCAAGATGGTCGGGCGCATGACCTACGGTGTCAGCGCCGACAATATGGAGAAGTACTTCAGCCGCAGCTTCAAAGCCCAGGACAACCTGCCCATCGGCCATTACGAATACGCCAACGCCCTGACCTACGTGTACGGCGACGATGAACAGGCCAAGGCGCTGCAACACCTCAAGCGCGCTGTGGCAATCAAGCCGATCAACGCCATGGAAGCTCTGGAAGTGGCCCATGCGCAGAAGATGCTCGCCCAGTACGAGCAGAAGCTGGCGAACAACTGAGTCCAGCTGAAACGCAAAAAAGGCTGCCTGCGGGCAGCCTTCTCATCTTGCATTGGCAAATTATTGCTTAGCTCGCTCTAGGGGCTCCAACTGCGCCCACAACGCCTGTGCTTCTTCCGTCAGCATGGAGTAGCTGCGAATATCGCCGTTGCGTTGCGCCTGCATCGCCTCTTCCAGCTTGGCGCTGTATTGCTTGCGTAGCCTCTTGGCGGGATCGCTTTTAAACAAACCGAACATGCTGTGTGCCTCTGTCGACAAAGAGCCCGGATAGGCGCCTATCCAGCTTAATCCAGCCACGCACCACGTTTGCGGCGCAGATGTAACAAGCTACTTAAACGCCGTCATCCAAACGCGTGATCGCGGATTTTCTGCAACGCCAGCGACATCTTCGCCGCCGGCACCCGCTGCAGGTTGCACAGCAGCTCATGGGAAATATCGGCAATGCCGTGGCGCTCGCGCAACAGTGCCGCCATAAAGCAGGTCAGGTTGGCAGCCATTTCCGCATCAGCCAGCGCGCGGTGCGCCTTGCCGGTATCGGGCAGGCCAATCCACTGGTTGAGATTGCCCAGCTTGTGGCTCGGCGCCATCGGCAGCAGGCGGCGCGACAACAGCAGCGAGCAGGCAAACGGCTGCACGCGGCGACGGCGAATCAGCGCCAGCTCGGCGTCCCAGAACTTCTGATCGAAACTGGCGTTATGCGCCAGCAGCGGACGGTCGCCGACAAACTCCGCCACTTCCTGCATCACCTGTGCGGCAGGCGGTGCGGTGCGCAGCATGGCGTTGCTGATACCGGTGAGTTGCTCGATAAACGGCGGCACCCAGGCGCCGCTGTTCATCAGGCTTTGGTAGCGCGCAACAATTCGCCCACCCTCGACGATCACCACGCCGATTTCGGTGGCGCGCGCCTGCTGGGCCGGTGACATACCGGTGGTTTCAAAGTCGAGTACGGCGATGGAATCGGCAAGCATCGATCAGTTTCTCAACAGCAGTGCGCCGTCAATCGGCACATAGCGACTGGCCGCACGCACCAGCGATTGCGCGGTCAGCCCCGGCACGCCATAGGCCACCGCCTCGACGCCATAACTGCCGCGAATCTTGTCCAGCAGCAGGTCGAAGTCGCCATCGCCGGAGGCCAGCACCACTTCGTCGACCCGCGGCGCGGCGTCCATGATGTCGATGGTGATACCGACATCCCAATCGCCCTTGGCCGAGCCGTCGCTGCGCTGGATAAAGGGTTTGAGTTTTACGGTAAAACCGAGGTTGCGCAGGATCTGCTGAAACTGCTGCTGCTTTTGATCACCGCGATCAATGGCGTAGGCGTAGGCTTCGACAATCTGCCCATGCTGGCTGATATCGGCCCAAAGTGCGGCGTAGTTGAAATGACAACCATAGGCCTGGCGCACGGTGTAATAGAGGTTCTGTACATCGGCGAATACGGCGATCTTCTTCACCGGTAATCCTCATCATGCGGCTGACGGGCAGAAAGCCCTCAGGTTAAAGTCAGCGCGCAGTATGCCAGCCCACAGCCATGGACGGTCGAAATGCATCCAAGCCCCGCCAATACGCCAGAAACCCCAGCACTGCTGATTATCGATATGCAGCAAGGCATCCAGCGCGTCAGTACACCGCGTAACAACCCTGGTGCCGAAGCCTGCATCGCCCAGTTGCTTGACTACTGGCGTAGTGCGGGCCTGCCGCTGGTGCATATCCGCCATATTTCCCGTCAGGCCGACTCGGTGTTTGCGCCCGGGCAAAGCGGTGCGCTCTTCCAGCCCGCGCTGGCGCCACGGGCTACCGAGCAGGTGTTCGAAAAGAACGTGACGGACGCCTTTACCCATAGCGGCCTTGAGCGCTGGCTACATGCCCGCGCTATCCGTCGCCTGGTGATAGTCGGGGGGGCCAGTGAGAATTCGGTCGAAGCCACCGCACGCAGCGCCAGCAATCTGGGCTTTATCACCCAAGTGGTGGCGGATGCTTGCTACACCTTCGACAAGACCGACTACTACGGGCAGCTGCGTAGTGCCGATGAAGTGCACGCCATGGCCATGGCGAACTTGCGCGATGAATATGCCGAAGTGCTTACCAGCAAGGAGCTGCTTGGCGCGTTATTGGGAACGGCCTGCTAGAGTGCGAGCCTGAGTTCGAGCCCGACCTGCCCCCATGAATATGCTCTCCGCTTTGCGCGACTCCTGGTATTTCTTCAGCCACAACCTGGCGGCGATTGCCCGCCTGTGCCTGCCGCTGATCGTCCTCGAAGGCTTGTTGCTGCAGCAGGTCACCAGCCTGGTGGCCGCCGAATCCGCCACCCTCTGGCGCCTGCTCGCCGGCCTGCTGTTCTACCCGCTGTACAGCGCAGCGCTGATAGTGTTTCTCGATGCACGCAGCCAAGGCCTGCAGCCGTGCGCTCGCGATCTGCTGGCCGCCAGCCTACGACTGTGGCCAAGTTTTGCCCTGCTGGCGGGGCTCAATACGTTGGCGATTCTGCTCGGCGCATCGTTGTTCGTGCTGCCGGGAATCTGGCTGATGGTCAAACTGGCGTTTGCCGAATACCTGCTGGTGTTGCGCGGTCTGAGCCCGATGAAGGCGCTGCACGAGAGTTTCCAACTGAGCAGCGGTTACTTCTGGCCCATGCTCGGCTGCATCCTGATTGTCATGCTGCCGCTGTGGCTGCTCGACGGCTGGAGCCACTCCAGCGAGACCTTCGCCGACAACGCCCTGGCCAGCCTGCTGCTGGACTGCGCAAGTCGCTTTTTACAACTATTCTCAAGCGTAGTGCTGTTTCGTCTATTTATGCTGCGCAGCGCCCAGCCCGAAGTCGAGTGAACGCCAGCGACCACCCAAGGAGGACAGGCCCATGGCTGACGCCAACCCCAGCATCCTTTCGCATATCTCCATCGGCACCAATCAGTTCGACAAGGCCACCGCCTTCTACGATCAGGTCCTCGCCACCCTCGGTTGCAAACGCGTACTCGCCCACCCTGGCGCCGTCGCCTATGGCCGCGAATACCCGGAGTTCTGGGTGCAGACGCCGATCAACGGCAAACCGGCAAGCATCGGCAATGGCAGCCACTTCGGCTTTGTCGCGTCGAACAAGGCCGCCGTGCACGACTTCTACCAGGCCGCCCTGGAAGCTGGCGCCAGCGATGAAGGCGCCCCCGGCCCACGCGCAGAATATGGCGAACCCTATTACGGCTGCTTTGTCCGCGACCTCGACGGACACAAGATCGAAGCGGCGTTTTGGGACCTGGAAATGATCTACGAGGTGTATATCGAGCCGCACGAGCACTGATGGCTAACGGCGGTGCAGCTCAAGGCGCGGCGGACTGATAACGCTGCGCCGCCTTGGCAATCCAGCCTTCGGCCTGCATCTGCGCCAGGGCCTCGCTTACCTGCTGATACTGCGCCTGCAAGCCGCGCTGGCGGGAGAAGCCGATATACAAGTCGGTACGCGCCTCGGGCTGAAAGGCCGCCTTGGCGATACGGCCATTCCAGCGCGCATCGCGCAATTCATAGTCGACCTGGCAATCGGTGCCGATCACCGTTTGCAGGCGTCCGCGCACCAGCATTTCCAACAACTGGTTCTCCGTGTTGACCGCGGTTTTGCGCAGCTGCTGATCCGAATCAAACGGCTCGAAATACGCCGACTCCAGCACATGGCCAATCGTCAGACTGGCCAACTGGTTGTAGCGCTGCAGCGCCTTGGCCTGTGCGGGGGCCGCATAGAAACGCGGTGCACAGGCGTAATAGGGCTGCTGCAGATAATCGATATACCCTTCCCGCTCGGGGGTTTTCGCCAGGCCGGTCATCAAGTCGGCCTTGCCGTTCTGCAACGCCGCCAAGCCGCGCGCCCAGGGCGCGCGCTGCACCTCGAAGCGCAGCCCGGTGCGCTGACTGAGCTGATCGAGCAAGTCGATATCCAAACCGCTCAGCGCGCCATCACCCCCTTGCATACGAAAAGGCGGCCAAATATCGGTCATCACCAACAGCGCAGGCGGCTCCTCGGCCTGCAGCGGCATCCCGAGCAACAGCAGCAGACCGAGCCATGTGTGGCGCATCAGGAACGTCCCGCACGCTGCGGCTTCAAGCCGGAAAGGCGCGGCAACAGCACCCGTTCGAACAACCGCGGGAAGAACCGCGCCAGCACCCGCGCACGCCAGTCGACATTCGACAGCACCAGCAGCCGACGGCGTTTCAAAGCGCCGTGGTAAATCGCCTCGGCGACATCCTGCGGCGAGGCCACCTTGCCCATCGCCAATGGCGGCTGCGCGGCCACCGAGCCATCGCCAACCAGGGCATTCTTGCGCAGGTCAGTGGCGGTAAAGCCGGGGCACACCAGCATCACATTGACCCCGGAGCCTTTCAGCTCGTACCGCAGGGTTTCAAACAACCCATGCAGGGCATGCTTGCTGGAGTTGTAGGCGCTGCGATAAAGCAGCGGGGCGAAGCCTGACAGCGAGCTGAGCACGATGATCTGCCCACTGCGGGCGATCAGGCTGGGTAGCGCAGCCTTGGTGCAATGCAGCGCGCCAAAATAGTTGACCGCCATGATCCGCTGGAACACCGCCAGCTCAGTGTCGGCAAAACTACTGCGGTGGGTAATACCGGCGTTGTTGACCAGCACATCGATACCGCCGAAACGCTCGACGGTCAGCGCCATCGCCCGCTCCACCGCCGAGGCATCAGCCACATCGCAGAGCACGCCAAGGGCCTCGGCGTTGTGGTGATCGGCCAGATGCTGCACCAGGCTGTCGAGCGCCTGCTGCTGCAGATCAAAAATCACCAGCCGCGCCCCCGCCTGCGCCAAACGCATGGCCAGCGCCCGACCGATGCCGGCGCAGCCGCCCGTAATCACCACAACCTTGCGGTCGAATACCTTGTTGGCAAACACCTTGCGGTACATAACCTGTCCCCGACCCAGTTACTGCAAAAGCCGTTACTACAACCTGTTATGGCTCCCATCGCAACAGGGCGGCGTCTGCGTGTGCTTGCAGCCACAGAAGTACAGAGTAGCGTCCTTGTCTGCGTGGTATTTCAACGGGGTAAAACCGCTGCCTTTATGCTGCCCATCGCAGAAGGGCTGTGCGGCGCTGCGTCCGCAGCGGCACCAGAAGTAGTCGTTGCCGGCCGTGACCGCAACCGCATAGGGGCTGCGCTGGGCAATTGTTGGGGTATTCATGCGACCTCCTGAAGCACCCGCGCAAGGCCTGCAACATCGGCATCGCCCCGCATCTCCGGTATGCTCCCTCAGCATAGTTCACCCGCCGGCGACCCTGTTTATGCCCCCGCCTCGACTCCTGCGCCTTTCCCTGCTCAGCCTGGCCAGCCTGTTCTGCGTGCTGGGCGCGCTGATCTACAGCCTGACCTGGCACCCGGCCGCCCGCGAAGCCGCACCCGTGAGCTGCCAGACCAATGCGCCACAGCTGCAACCGGGTCAGGCCTTGAAAGTGACGACCTGGAACATTCAATACCTGGCTGGCAAGCGCTATGTGTTCTGGTACGACCTGGCGGACGGCAGCGGCCCCGACCAGCGCCCCAGCACGGAAGACCTGGCATTTACCCTCGATGAGGTGGCGCGCATCCTGCGTGACGAGCAGCCGGATATTGTTCTGCTGCAGGAGCTGCACAACGGCGCCAAGGCCACCGACTACCAGAACCAGCTGGCACTGCTGCATGAACGCTTGAGCGACATCTACCCGTGCAGCACCCAGGCCTATTACTGGAAGGCCGCATTTGTGCCGCATCCGCAGATTCTCGGCAGCGTCGGCATGCAACTGGGCACCCTCAGCCGCTTTCAGATCGCCCGCGCCGAACGCCTGCAACTGCCGCTGATGCCCGCCAACCCGATCAGCCGCCAGTTCAACCTCAAGCGCGCCCTGCTGGTCAGCCACCTGCCCGTGCGTGGTGGCGGCGAACTGGTCGCCATCAACACTCATCTGGATGCCTTCGCTCAGGGCAATGACACCATGCAGCGCCAGGTGGCCATGACCGCCAGCCTGCTTGATCAGCTCCAGGCCGACGGCACGCCATGGGTTATCGGCGGCGACTTCAACCTGCTGCCGCCCGGCCAATACCAGCGTCTGCCCGAGAACCAGCGCAGCTGGTACAGCCCTGCTAGTGAGCTGCAACAACTGGCCGAGCGCTACCCGATGGTGCCCAACCTGGAGCAAGCCAACGGCATCGACCAGCAGCGCTGGTATACCCATTACCCCAACGACCCGACAGTACCCGGGCCGGATCGCACCCTCGACTACCTGTTCCACAGCCCACAGCTGACGCTACTCGACAGCCAGGTGCGTCAGCACGACAGCCTAGGGATTTCCGACCATCTGCCGGTGCTCGCCCGCCTGCTGCTGCCGACGCTGGACTAAGCTTTTTCAGTAAGCCACTGGACAAAGCTGCTGGCAGTTAGCCATGCTCGCTCAATGTGACACTTTCATAACGAAAAGACGGCAGATAGCCGCAGTACGTGCCCATTTGATGCCACGATTCCTCTGCCTCGTGCTGGCTGCAGCCTTCTACTGCAGCGCCAGCTTCGCCGCCCCCGCCAATGATCCACGACCATTGGTGCAGGTGGGTTATTACGAGTTTCCGCCCTACTCCTACACCGACAGCCGCGGCCGGCCCAAAGGCGCCATCCTGCAATTGAGCAAGCGCCTGCTGGAGCATGCCGGCTACCGCGCCGAGCTGCGCTCCTACCCCAGCGCGCGGCTATACAACGGCCTGCAGGATGGCAGCGTGCAAATCTGGCCGGGCGCGCCGGGCAAAGCGGAACTGCGCGAGCACACCCTGGAAACCCACACCCGGCTCGGCGAGATCGTGCTCAACCTGTATTTCCGCCGCGACACCCTGATGCCGCGCCTGCCCGAGGACCTTAAGGGCCGCGGGGTGATCACGATCAGCGGCTACACCTACTGGCAGCCGATCAACGAAATGCTCAACGACCCGCAGCTGGCCGTAGAGCAACATCGCACCGGCACCCACACCGCTGCACTGGAAATGCTCCAGCGCCGTCGCGGTGATTTTCTCCTCGACTACCAGACCCCGGTGGAGCAGGCGCGCAAACGCCTGGGCATGTCCGAGCTGCCCTATATTCAGCTGCAACGCATCCCGCTCAAGCTGATCGTCTCCAGCCATGCGCCGGGCGCCGAAGCCCTGCGTGATGCGCTGGATCGGGCCTATGCGGAACTCACGGCGGCTGGCGATGATCTGCGCCTGCCCTAACGCCTACTTGCGCGGCTTGGCCCGCGCCGTCGGTTCGGCGATCAGGGGATCATCCGGCCAGTAGTGACCAACACCACGTGAGTGTTCTACAGATTGACGCCTCGAAAGAGGCATAGAAGCTGACACAACCCAATAATGCCATTGACACCCATTGACTGTCAATACCCTACTGCCTGGATTGACACACAATCAGTGAAAATATTCCAGGATTGACACCCTAAAAACCCGCCACCCCACTGACGCCAACGAAAGATTGACACCCCTTCACCGCGATTGCTCCCAGCATTCCCGTCGTAGCCATCTCGCTTAGGCACGATTGCACCGTTTGGCTGCCCCGATGTCTCTTACATTTATAGCCGAACCATCCCTCTAATGCAGAGTTGAATACATCAAGGCTCAATTACAAAAACCATCCAAACACCCAAGTAAATCTATCGACCGCCTGGGTAACCAGAAGTATGATCACATAAGAATTCTGGCCAGCTTTATTCACCACACATATAAAGCAGGACTGCCGCGCAGTAGCGACATAGAAAGCATAAAAGGAGACATGAAGTCCGTGAAAGAATTTACCAGCCCCGCATCAAATCTTGCCATTTTCCATAGTAAAGAAAGGCATTTCTTAGAAGCTCTAACTCGCTGGAATTACTTTCCAAACCAAAAAGACTCTACCCCGGAACTCCCACCTTGCTTTTCAACCAGCCGATTTACACCTGAAGTCGCTGAAAAACTAGCCAATATACAACTCAGCAAGAATCGGACAACTTACTGGTTCGACCTAGTCGAGTTCCGGGCGACTCGCTTTAACAATGTCCCAAGAATATTAAGCCTTATCCACCCACTGGCCTACTCTAGGATTTATGCAAAGCTAAAAGAGCACAGGGAGGAAGTGACCAGACTGATGAAAGATAAGAACAGTGCTGTCACTGCCGAGCAGCACAACGATGGCCGACTTTTCATCATGAATTATGAAGACCATGAAACCAAGACGAAAAGCACTTTAGAATTAAGCTTCGCTGCGGGCTTCAGGGCGCATGCTGATGTAGCAAATTGCTTTGGCTCTATTTATACCCATTCGCTGGAATGGGCGACCCAAGGTTATGCGCAGGCAAAGGAGCGGCTTCGCGACAGAAAAGGAGAGAAGCACTGGAGCTCTGAACTCGACGCCGTGCTCCGCAATGCAAAGCGCAATGAGACTTCGGGCCTTCCCATTGGCCCTGCTTCATCAAGCATCGCTGTTGAGATCATTCTGGCTGCCGTAGACCGGGAGCTTGCCGGAAAATTCCGCTTTGTGCGGTACATTGATGACTATACAGCCTATTGCACTACTCACCTGGAAGCGCAGGACTTCATTCGCTCCCTTAATATCGCGCTCTCGCGCTACCGCTTATCGTTGAACCTCAGCAAAACAAAGATCACCGAACTACCAGAGCCATTAGTAGACTCGTGGGCTACCCAACTACACAACGCCTTGCCTTGGAAAAACGACTCAGGCGGCGCCTTAACGCTTTACACTCACGATGCAATCAACTTCTTAGATTATGCCGTCCACTTAAATAGGGCGGAGCCTGACGGCAGTGTGCTAAAACTCGCTGCCGGCCTAATTTGCCATAGAGCCCAAGGCAGTACAGCAGCAACAGTCTTCGACTATGTTTTCAACCTAAGCTGGCACTATCCGGTACTCTTGCCACTGCTTGATAAGATCGACATGACCTCAGAGTACTATGACTCAGACATAGTGGCTGAAAAACTCGACAAGATCCTCGAAGTGAATGCTTTGCACCGCCGCTCGGATGGTATGTGCTGGGCGCTGTACTACTTGAAACAACTGAAATCCCAGCCTTCTGCCGAAAACGTTGATCTAGTGATCCAAAGCGGAGACGCCGCTGCGATTACACTATTGAGCGGCTTCGAAGCTGGCGTAGATGCTGCTGTAGCCTATGCGAACGAGTTGATTAAAAACAGCACACTTTATGAACTCGACCAGTATTGGATACTGCTCTATCAGCTCTTCTTCCACGATAGAATCGACAACCCTTATGAGGCCGAACCAACTTTCGAAATATTGAAGAAGTACGACGTCCAGTTCGTAGACCCTCCAGCATCTCAATCCAAAGCCGAAGATTATTGCTTCCACCTCTCACATCCCTTTATCAAGAAGGAGGACAGGCTTAGTTTTCAGGCCTACTTGGAAAAGCACAAAGAATAGGATTGCCAAGCCCCATGAGCATTCACTGACAACTCCAGAGCTCATGATCGCCGGGGCCACTCCCTCAGTGGCCGCGTCGCGACGCGGAGCTCTGGAGTAAACACGCCGTAACTGCCCCCACGCCAGCCAGCCCGTGCACCAATCCCCCCGCCCATGTCAGCTCCCCCTCGGCTTCGCCCGAGCCGTAGGCTCCGCTTCCATCGGGTCATCCGGCCACCGGTGTTTCGGGTATCGGCCCTTCAGATCCTTCTTCACCTCTAGGTAGGTGCTGCGCCAGAAGTTCGCGAGATCCTGGGTCACCTGGACTGGGCGCCGTGCCGGCGACAGGAGGTGAAGCTTGATCGGCAGCTTGCCGCCCGCAATGCGCGGCGTATCCGCTAGCCCGAACATCTCCTGGAGCCGCACAGCCAGTACGGGCGGGGCCTCGCTGTAGTCCAGCTTGATCGACGATCCTGACGGCACTTTGATGTGGGTGGGGGCCAGCTCATCCAACTCCTGCGGCAACGGCCAAGGAAGCACGCCGCGCAGAATGGAACTGAGGTCTAACAGGCCGAAATGGCTCAGCCGGCTGACGTTGTTTAGATAGGGAAGCAGCCACGCCTCCAAGGTCGCCAGCAAGGCAGCATCCGCCAAATCCGGCCACCTACTTTGCCCATGCTGCGCCATATCCAAATCACGCAGCAGCGCCAAACGCGCCTGCCACTGGCGCAGCTCCGGCGTCCAGGGCAACAGATCCAAACCCTTCTTCCTCACAAGCCCCAGAAGCGCCCGACTACGCGCATCCGCATCGAGCTCCTTCAACGGCTCACGGCTCAACACCAGCTCGCCCACCTTGCGCTGTCGCTCAGCGACCAATGCCCCCGCACGCTCATCCCAATCGAGTTCGTCGACGACTGTTACCTGTTCAGCAAGCACACCATCAAACAAGGTGGGATCGAGGTCGGTCGCGAGGTAGATACGCTCTTCACGCTGGCCTTGCCTGCTACCCAACTCAGCCACCACCAGCCAGGAATGCTTCATCAACGCGTCGGGCTCGGTGAACATCGCCGCGCGCCCATTGGCGAGCCTGTACTCCCCTCCGCCTGCACGCCGCTGCTGGGCCACCCGGTCGGGATAGGCCAGCGCCAACAAACAGCCTATCCATCTGGGGTTCTCAGGGTCGCTCACGCCCTCAGTCACGGAGCCCCGCTGGTAGCTGCGGTACTGGCGGGCAAGCTGCTTGATCCGCTGAGCCGCCCCCTGGGCATGACGCGGCATTCGCTGGCTCCCCTCAAGCATCGCAAGCCTGCTATGCAGGTCAGCTCCACCACCAGAC
Organism: Pseudomonas sp. EA_35y_Pfl2_R5; assembly: GCF_963970805.1. Taxonomy (NCBI): domain Bacteria; kingdom Pseudomonadati; phylum Pseudomonadota; class Gammaproteobacteria; order Pseudomonadales; family Pseudomonadaceae; genus Pseudomonas; species Pseudomonas sp. EA_35y_Pfl2_R5. The sequence goes on from NZ_CAXAOW010000013.1 coordinate 15,037, forward strand.
AGAACATCGCGCTCACCAAGCAGCGCCGCCACATCGCATGCAAGTGAACTTAAGCCAAGTGCGTGCCCTCTCAGCAGCAAATGAGCAATGCGCGGATGCGCCGGCACCTCCGCCATTGCCTGACCATGCAGACTCAGGCGCCCATCCGTCTCCAATGCGCCAAGCCGATCTAACAAATCTCGCGCCTGAGCGAAGGCCGCTGCGGGTGGCATATCGAGCCACCTCAGCTGATCGGGCGAAACACCCCAACGCCCCAATTGCAGAGCCAGAGCTGCAAGGTCTGCCTGGTGGATTTCCGGGGCACCGTAAGCAGCCATCTGCTCGTGTTGTGTTTGAGACCAAAGCCGGTAGCAAACACCTGGCTCCAAGCGGCCAGCACGGCCAGCACGCTGAGCTGCACTGGCTTGGGAAATGCGCTGTGTCGCGAGACGGGTCATTCCCCTGACGGGGTCAAATCGTGGCACCCGCTCTAAGCCCGAGTCGATCACCACTCGCACACCCTCGATGGTCAGGCTCGTCTCGGCAATGTTGGTCGCCAGTACGATCTTGCGCTTGCCCGCTGTGGCAGGTTCGATAGCTGCACGCTGCGCACTCAAATCCAATTCACCGTGCAGGGCACACAGCAGTATGTCGTCACGCCCAGACAGCTTGTCGCTGAGTTCCTGATTCACGCGGCGGATTTCGGCCTGGCCTGGCAGGAAGACAAGGATGCTTCCTTGCTGATCATGTACTGCGTCCAGGCAGGCTCGTATGACACGTGGCTCGATGTACTCACCGACTTGGAAGGACTGCCCCCACACCGTGTCCACGGGGAACATTCGCCCCTCACTGGTCACGACCGGGGCATCGCCCAATAAACTAGAAATGCGAGACCCTTCCAAGGTGGCCGACATCACCAAAAGCTTCAGTGGCTGCTCGTCGCGGAATAGCTCGCGACCATTCAGGCACAATGCGAGTGCCAGATCGGAATCCAAACTCCGCAAGTGGAACTCATCGAAGATGACAATTCCAACACCCTCAAGCGATGGGTCATCCTGTAGTCGGCGAGAAAGGATCCCTTCAGTGACCACCTCAATCCGCGTACGAGGCCCCACACGGCTCTCCAGGCGAATACGGTAACCAACGGTCTCACCGACCGTCTCGCCAAGCTCACTCGCCATACGCTCAGCAGCTGCACGCGCAGCTACTCGCCGGGGCTGGAGCATCAGAATGCTCTGTCCACCCAGCCACGCCTCGTTCAGCAGCGCTAGGGGAACGCGTGTGGTCTTACCAGCGCCTGGGGGAGCCTGCAAGACGACAGAGTCTTGCTCGGCCAGAGCGTGGCGAAGTGAGGGGATGGCGGCATCGATGGGCAGCTGGATCATGTTGGCTCCATATCAAGCTGCACAGTATATCGCTGAGGCAGACGCCCACTTTCCCCACTAACGCTGTCGTAAAACTTATACCGTCAAGGTGATGACCTAAGTGCGGCCCCAAAGCACCGGGTCACCACTCACATCCACCCCGCGCCCCTTAACGATCTAAGCCCTCATACCCCAAGGGATCAGCCAAAGGAGGCGGCCCGTGGATTCAACACCAGAACTTCCCTGCACATCCTTGCCACTAGTGCCGGCAAGTTGGCATTGCCTCTAATTGACCACGCAGGTTATAAGGCCTCATCTCGCCGATACGGATATCGCCATGCAATTCCCCGAATCCTTGAAATCCCTTGGACTAATAGTCACTGGCTTTACAGCGGGAATTGCGGCCTTTCAAAGCATTCTTTCCATAGCCGGTCTAGAGGTTGGCCCCCGCCACTCCTCGTGCCCCAATGGCCAGGTCGCCCTGCGGGTTGAGGCCTATCCATTTGACGCCAAGGTCGACATCAGTGAGCTCGACAAGCCGTTCTATAACGGCATGTGCCTCAACCAAGGCCGCTATGGAGTCACAGTCAAGGCCGACCGGTATCAACCAGAACACCGCGTTGTTCAGCTTGGAGCGTCGGATCAGATTTCGCTCTTTTCCCTAAAGCCCAAGATCATTGTCCATCTGGATAAGGAAAGCCTTATCCAAGATCGAAAATTTACTGGCGAAGCGATAACCATCAGGTTGATGGATATTGACGTGCGATCTGCCGTCCAGCTGATAGCGGACTTTGCAGGCAAAAACTTCGTCGTTTCGAATGACGTGGAAGGGACAATAAGTCTAGCGCTGGAGAATATCCCTTGGGACTTGGCGCTGGATTCAATACTGATCTCTACCGGAAATAAGCTTGAGGAAAGGAACGGGCTGTTTTATGTGTCCAAGAAATACTAATGCCCGATCCAAAAGGGGCTCGAAATGATTGAGAGCGAAATCCCTCCACCAAAGCCAGCTGATTTTTCTGCAACGGCCTTGGATGTCCAAATCGGAGCGCCCGTGCCCGTGCTGGACAGAATGTTAATAATGTCCTCCGACGACTGGGAGGATTTCACGCTTGAGCTCGTGCACTACCTCAAGGAGCAGTATCACAAAGTCACGAAATGCGGTGGCGGCGGGGATATGGGGCGTGACGTAATCGCCTATACCGCAACCGGATGGCGTAATTACCAGTGCAAGCATTATAAAGAAAAGCTTAGTGTTGAAGATGCCGTCTTAGAAATAGGTAAGATTTGCTATTACACCTATATCGGCGAGTACCCGCTTCCAGAGCGCTACTTTTTTGTGACGCCTAAGGGCTGTGGCACCAATCTCATCAAAGCCCTACAAGACCCGCAAAAACTGAAATCTGAGCTTTTAGGTCGATGGGAAAAAACGTGTGCAAGCAAAATTACTAAATCCAAAGTCATCGAACTGGATTCAGAATTTCTTGCACATATCGACTCCATTGATTTCTCGATCTTCGACGATATTCCTCCCCTGGCGTTGATTGAGCTGCACAGCAAAACCCCTTTCCATACGCTGCGCTTCGGGCTCTACAACAGAAGAAGGCCTGAAATACCAAAAGCCCCTGAAGCCATTGCGGCGTCAGAGCACATTTATACAGCGGCTCTGCTTGAAGCTTTTTCCGACAAAAAGGGAGAAGTCCTAGACCTGTCCTCTATCGCAAATTATCCAGATTTCAAAATTGAACTGAAAAGCGCCCGCAATAACTTCTACGCCGCCGAGTCCCTGGAGCGGTTCTCCAGAGACTGGTTGCCCAGCGGCTACTTCAGTGATTTGAAAGAAGAGTGCCACGAGGCTATATCTGCCACCGTGAACCAGCAATACACGGACGGCTATGCGCGCTACTTAAAGACTTGTGAAATATCGGCTCTTGCACAGTACAGCTCTCATCCACTCCATCCCTTTATAAAAATTCAAGACAAAAAGGGGCTGTGTCACCACATCGTCAATGACCAGGTTTTTCGGTGGGTTAAAAAATGAATCTACCAGTCGAAATATTCAATGGCCCGATTGAGGTCGGCACTCGCATAGCGCTGATTCTGGCCAATATTGAAAATATAGAGCTCAATCTTGATCAGCTTGCCTTCTTAGATTATGTTTTAATCTACTCCAAGGAATTCAATGGCGTAGCCAATATTCATCCACCTCTTCCAAATCACTTTGCCGAGATCATTAAGCGAAGAGAAACACTTCCCGCTACGCTGGCCTACTTCATATCCAAGGGCATAATCACTACAAGCATTGGTCGTGATGGCATAAAGTACAAGGCCACCGACAAGGCGATTTACTACACAAGCGCGCTGAAATCCTCTTACTACAAAAAGCTTATTCAAAATCTCTCGTGGATCGAGAACAACATTGATGAGCTGTTTGAGGAGCAGAAAAGCTTGTTTACCACAAGGGTTCGCTACAGATGATTATTCGCAGCCTGACTGTCAGTGGCGAGAACAAAGTTTCCTCTGCACTATTTTTTGAGCGCGGCGCCAACATAGTCGTGGGCGCATCCGACACCGGTAAATCCTACGTCGTCCAGTGCATAAAATTTATTCTTGGCGCCGAGGAGCCGCCCAAACCTATCGATGAGTCTACCGGCTACACCACACTGACCGTTCAGTTCGAGCATGACGATGGCTCTGGCTTCACCTTAACGCGGGAACTGAGCGAAAAGGCACCCATATTTCTGTATGAGCCAGGTTGCTCGCCTCGCAAGCTCAAAACGAAGCATCAGTTTGGCGACCTCAACAATTTATCGAACTACTTCCTGGACAAGATCTCCTTAAGTGATAAGAAGCTTCTCCAAGGAAAGGAAAAATTAACCACCACCTCGCTGTCTCTGCGAAACCTAGAGAAGGTGTTCGTTATCGATGAGACGAGGATTGTGGCCGAATACTCACCCTTGGGAACGGGGCAGAATAATGAAGCCACGTCCGAACTATCGCTGCTGCGCACTTTACTAACCGGGGTGGATGACTCCGAGGCTGCATCGATCAAGAAAGACTTGGCATCCAAATCCACCCTGAATCAGAAGATTTCCACCGTCGAGTATTTGTTAGGGCGGCTTTACCCTGAAGGAAAGGTGCCGCTGGAGACCGAGATCGATGAACTTGAAGAGAACCTGGAAGCACAAGAAATTCTCCTCGAACTCAGAGAGCGGGAGCTTAATGCCCTGATCTCTGAAAATGATCACCTGTTAAACTTCAAGCAATCAATATCAATCAATCTTTCGGCGGCAGTTGAATCTCTTGCAGAAAACCAAGGGCTGATGGATAGACTTGTCTCACTGCAAGGCAAATATCATTCTGATGCGGAGCGCCTTTTAGGAATAAGCGAGGCCTCTGGCCTACTTGAGCTATACGAGGAAGTTCTTTGTCCAACCTGTGGCAGCAAAGTCCCCCATGAGCATTTAGAGAACTTTCCTACAGATATCCTGCCTGCTGTAGAGGCCGAAAGTGCAAAAATTGACTTCCACCTGAACGAGCTTTCGGTTGCACTCGCAGACTTAGGCAATACAATTTCTACTGAACAAGCCTCAATCAACAGCCTGAGGGATATTCTCTCCAAAACTGAACAGAAAATTTCAATGTCCTTTACTGACGTATTGGACGCAGTGAGTGGAATTAGAGATAACTGCAACGAGCTGAAGCGAAAAATCCTGGCACTCCGACATAAAGCCAGCTCCTTCGACGAGCTTGTCCGTGAGCTGGATCTACTCAAAGGAAAGCTCGATGAGAAGCAAAATGATTACGCAATTCCAGACTTTGACAACGAACTCAAACAACTGTCGGCAGCCGTAGAAAATGTCTTGGCGCGCTGGGACTTTCCTAACCACAAGCCAACTGAGTTCGACACGAAGAAACGAGACTTGGTGATCGCTGGCAAGAGAAGACCTCACTTCGGAAAGGGTTATCGCGCCATCGGCTTTGCGTCGTTTGTCATTGGCCTCATGCAACACCTTGCCCCACTGGGTCGACACCCTGGTTTTGTAGTACTCGACTCGCCTCTTACCACGTACAAACAAGCCGACCAAGACCGTGGCGAAGAGCAAAGCGAAGCTGACAAGATTGCCGGAGACATGGTGTATTCGTTCTATAGCGATGTTGCCGAAAACTACAAGGATCGGCAGATCATCATCTTCGACAACCAAGAACCCGACGTATCTCTGATCCCAGCCGTGACCTATTACCATTTCTCGAAAAATAGGAATATGGGAAGATTTGGGTTCTTTCCACCTGTTGACGGGAAGGACTACTCTCAAGTCCAAAGGGAACCGCGCTAGAGAAACCTGTGGGCATTGCTTAGCGCCTGCGAATGCAGTAAAAAACTAATCTCTAAAAGTAGGACTGACGATGTCTATTATTGCCGAATACAAAGCCCTCGAAGCCCAAATCGCTGAGCAACAAAAACGCCTCGAAGCCCTTAAAGGCGACGATAAGCTCAAGCGCGAAATCGAGTTTGAAACCAAACTCCGCGCCCTGCTAGCTGACTACAACTACTCCCTGCGGAACGTGATCGCTCTGCTCGACCCAAATGCCGGCAAAGGTGCTTCTGCCCCTGTAAAAGGTGCTCGCCGTGAGCGCGCTCTGAAACGCTACAAGAACCCGAACAACGGTGAGGTTGTGGAAACCAAAGGTGGCAACCACAAGATTCTGAAAGCTTGGAAAGAGCAGTACGGCTCTGAAAAAGTAGAAAGCTGGCTGCAATAAGTTAGTATCAGTTTCAACGAAGGGCCGCATTCGCGGCCCTTTTTTGTTGCTGGAAGACACATGACGCGCGACGATCAACGAGCCGTCTGGGCAATTGCGCTGGCAGAGTACGCCGTTCAAGCCCTGGAGCTGAAAGTGCTTGGTTATCTTTCCACGTTCCTAGAAAGCAGCCTCGCTCAGGAACTACCGCGCCATGTCAGCGCGGAAGGTTTGGCGCAATTGAGTGGGCTTTTATTGGCCAACATTGAGTCAGGAGAACGCCCGCTACTCGGGGCCCTTCGTACTATGAACCGAGAGCACTGCCAGGTTCTGCGACGCCTTCAAGGGCGGCTAACAGTCTCCCTCCTGGCCGACCTACCTGCTTCCGTTATCCCCACAGGTTTACTCCGGCTCAGAGCTCAGCTCGACTTCGGGATGTAGTCATGGATATGAACCAACTTTTGGCACGATCAGCAGAGCTCGAAGCTCGCGTCGCGGAGTTTCTTGGGTTGCCTCTTTTCGATGACTCCAGCCGCCTCCGGGCTGTTCGCTCAGTTGCAAGTCTCGGCTTCGAACACGCTCAGAGCTTGAAGTATCTGACTGCTGCTGGACTCTGCACGTCAGCCTCTGCGCTCTTGCGCGTGCAGTATGAGGCCCTAGTACGAGCGATCTGGATGCACCACTGTGCGAGCGATCAGATGGTAGAGATCATGCTGGCCGAACTGACACGCGAGACGGCCAAGCAAGCGAGTAGGATTCCGATGCTGAGCCAGATGCTCGATGAGATCGAAGCGAAGGCACCTCACGTGCCCGTGGCGAGTTTGCGCGAGTTCAAGCACTACTCTTGGAAACCCCTGAGTTCATATGTCCACGGCGGTATTCACGCAGTGCACAGACATGGCCGAGGCTTCCCAGTTGAACTCGCGCTCATGCAGATCCGCCACTCCAACGGCCTATTGGGGCTGGCAGGCAACCTGCTGTTGATCATCGCTGGTACGCCTGCCGAGGCTGGCGTCATGGGGAAGATTTACAAGGAGTTCGCCGACTGTCTTCCACCTGCCGAGCCTCCTTGCCCGAGAACCACTGAGCCCGCGCATTAGCAGGGCACTCACTGCCTCAGGGAGTACAGAGGTGCGACTGAAAGACCCGGTACGGGTTTGCCCTGCCCGTAGCCCTACATCCCTGAGCACCTGCCCCAGAACCTCTCGGTGCTGGTGCAGCGTTATCCGACTGAGGTACACGCTGTGACGTGAAAGCTGCTTTGATAGATCTGCCTTCGAGAGTGCATTTAACGCTGCCCTCATCGAGAGCGCGAAGCTATCGTTCAAGGCATGACGCAGCTTGCTGGAGAAGAGGATATGACCCTGGTTGAAGAGGCACTTGCGGCAGAACTGCCGAAGGCGGCCATTGATTTCTTCGTCGTCTTTTCAAGATTCGAGTGCGCACTGAAGCGGTCGGGGGCGTACGCAATCGGTAACGAAGACAGGGTTGATCCTGACTGGGATGGTTTTGCCCGAGACCTTGGCCCTGCCTTCTTAGAACAAGTTATCGAGCAAGGAATTGCCCCTGTATTGGTTAACCGTCCGCCTAAAAAGCAGGTGAAGCTAGCCGATGGATCGCTAGGGTGGAAGGACATAGGGCCTGTTAAGAACACGGCGGAGCTCTTTCTGGCCATCCGTCGAGCTCGCAATAACCTGGCTCACGGCGCGAAGTATCGCGACGGAGACACTGGCCATATAGATCTCGTCGAGGGATCCGAACGAGACGATGAGCTTCTCAATCAGTCAATGGCGGTGCTGGGGTTGGCTCTGAGGGCGCGCCCTGAAATCCACGGCGTCTTTCGGCGCTACTGAGGAGTGGTTATGAATGAACCCGAAGAGAACAAAAACACGTACGCATATTTTCAGATGTGGGAGCCGTTTCGTCAGTCGCTGATTGAGCAGCACCGGTTCTACATCGATCAGGGTAAAAAGAAGCTGCTCTCCCAATTTGAGAATATAGAGCAGGAAGCGGACGAAGCCGGGACGCGCTGGCTAGAAGGCCACGCGCACCGCTTTGACCCTGACCGGCACGATCCAGGGGACTTCGAAGAGGACGCCTACCATGTGGGCATCGAGTACTACCAGCTACTGAGCGAGCTGCGAGACCAAACCGGTCTCAGTCTTGTCGCAGGAATGTTCCACGCTTGGGACAAGCAGCTCCGTGGCTGGTTGTTGAAGGAGATACGGCATTGGCATATCGGCAAACATGTCACCAACAAAATCTGGTCAGCCAGTTTTGAGGACATCGAAGAGTTCCTGGACGGCCTTGGTCTAGCGAAGAAGGACTCCAACTATCTCAAAAAGCTAAGTGCGTGCCGCTACGTCGTGAATGTTTACAAGCACGGAGACGGCAAATCCCTGGAAAAACTGAAAGAAAAGCATCCCGAATACCTGCGTACCCTCCTCCCTGGAGTCGATCCCACCGATGCAATTTGGCTGGATCACACCCATCTTGCTGTTTCCAATGAGCAGCTGGATGAGTTTTCTAGTTCCATTGTCGAGTTCTGGCAGTCCCTGCCAGGCAGCATCTATGGGAACGCTGGTGAAACGACGCCGAGGTGGTTCGATATTGCCTTGGAGCGAGATATTGGGGAGCGTTCCTGAAGCAGCCCAGGCGCCTCCTTAGCAGGGGGCTTCGCTAGACATCAAAAAAATCTGACCGTGACGAGGCTGAACTACGTGGACGGATGCTGGCGGGTTACCGTTAACTGGGTTGGGAGTCGGACAGGCTTGGAGCATTTTCTTGAGCAGGTCGAATCTCGGCTTTTCCTGACGGGCGATACTCTGGAGGTCGATCCGGCTGAGCTAAAAGACTGTAAAGAAGCCGGCGACGCGCACGATCATGCGGAAGGGATAGTTCAAGCAGCTAGCGCAGCAGCCTCACTGGCAGCTCCTGGGCTGAAATTTGATGTTGCTACGGTAATCGGGGGGAAGGCAGGGATGCCTCCATCCCAGTATATCTTTGCCAACGTGACGGCTGGGTTGCAGATCGGCAGTTCGTGCCATCTCGACGTCTATGACACCTCTGGCAATAGGATTTTGCCAGTCCGTTGGCCAAGTCATGTACTCGATCAGCCTTTGGTTAAGCGCGCTTTGGAGATTCTTGCCTCTCTTGAAGACCGCGATTGGGGCGGGCTGTTCAAGCTAATTGAGCTGCTGCAAAGCGACAGGGCACCGTTGGCCAAATGGGAACTGAAGGCTCGATTGGAAAGGATCAGCCGCCACGCAAATAGCCCTACTGCGGTAGGACTCAATGCTCGGCATGCGGTTGAGAGGAGTGCCCCACCCAGTTCATCTTTGTCGTTCGCAGAGGCAGTTGGCGACGTCAGAGAGGCCATCACTCGGTGGATCGAATCGAAGTCTGTTTAAGCAATTGTGCGCGTAGGATTCGGAAACACCGAGCCGCGTGTGCACGTAGCTCTTCAACCGGATGGCTCGCTTGTTGTGCCAACGGTACGCAACGGCAACGTTGTCCGGTACGGGGCCGTCCACTATCGCTAGGTCTGCGTCTAGGAGTTCTGGAACGATTCAGCTCTGCACCATCACATGGCTTCTAAGGGGCGAAGACGAATTTCTCACCAGGAACCAGGTTGAAGTTGCAGTCTTCAGGGCGCAGGCCGTTCTTCTTGAGAGCATTTATGGACTCACCTTTTTCGGTCAGGTCTCGCAGCATTTGGTGCTCAAGGTCTTCCAGGTGAGACAGCATATGCAGGAAGCCCTCCAGCACTTCTTGATTGTCTTGCATGAGCTGCAATTTGGACTCCTCAACTGACCTGATGTTGAGCGGTTGAATTCCCGAGTGGGCTGCTTCTGAATTCCTCAGCCGGTTCACCAAGGCCATGTGATCCATAGCGCAATGCTCAAACTCAAGGCACAAATGGAATGGGTGTGCCAGCGTGCCAACGAGCGATACCAAGTGGGGCTTCTTACCATCATGACGCTTGCAGTCTGGACACGGGGACTCTAATAGAGCCCCCAAGGCCATTCGTCCGTAACGGGTCTCTGGAATCTGGGTGCAGTACAGGAGCTGCTTGATTGCGACCTCACAGAGCCGTGCCGAGTACAGGAGCACTTCGTTGTAGAGGCGGACTCGCTCCACCTCTGCATCTACTTCGTTGTGGTCTGGCGTGTCGGTAGTTGCGTACTCATGAGCGGCGTTAATGGCCCGCGCCATGAGCAGTTGCAACGTCACACCGCTGGTGGTGTAGGGATTCGTGAAACCACCCCACGAAGGGGGTGTCGGTGCTGGCATTAGGGCTAGCTGTCCCCGCTGCTGCATCCACGCCCGCATATCGCCTGCTAGTGGCAGGATGTTCAGCCCGGCGATTCTCTCTCCCAGCCACCGAAATGCCTGCTGATGATAGCTCCACGAGTGGTGGCTACCGTGCCACTCACGTTTTGATGGTGTTGCAGTGGTGTTGTTCATCATTGAAGTACCGAAGCCGCTGAAGAGGCTGCCTTGGATCCTAGAGCTGAGCTTGCCGGCCAGAATGGCTCCCGCTTCCTAAAGCCAACATTGGACTCATAATTACGCCCTAGAGAAAAGGACATATAGTAAGCGTGAGTTTCTGAGGCACCTAGGCCCGGATAGCTAGCCGCAAACGGAGTTCAGTTGTGCTGTATCCGAAGGCGATGCCTGAAGCGGTGCACAGCCATCAAGGAGCCTCAGATAGTCGATCTAGCACAAGGCAATCTGCAATAGAGTCGGGCTCAAATCCACTGCTATATGCGAATTCTTGGCCATCTGGAGGGCCTCGAAAAATGACACAAACGCTCTGCCCCTATTCGCTTCTGCCTCTTTCTTCCGCAGTCTCCAACGATGAACACATACTTCCAGTTGCACTGGGGGCCCCAGCGAGCTTCACCGTGCGGGCGCATGCGGAGGAAAACAGCCGCCTAAATGATCTTATCGACGAGCCAACAGTAACGGATCCGCTGGTTCGCTTCATTGCGATGACACAGGGAGTTGTTTCGAGATCAGGCGATGTTAAAGCTCTACTGGAAGGTACAGTGGATGGTACTGGCGAGGCAGTACGAGCGACATTTTCTCAAGCTGGGCTAAACCTGAGCTTCCAAGCTCCAGTTGATAAAGACAGCCAAGGCAGGGTGAGCGGTGTTCGTGGTTTCGGCGATGCCGCCCGACTGCTGGCACAACAGATTGCAGCTAATTACGCGAAGAAAGGAATCACAGTTGAGCTCGGCGACGAGACCAGTCGTGAGAAACCGAGATTGAATATGCAGCTAGTCGGAGATATGCCGCTAATCCGTCAGCAGCTGTTCAAAATCGCCTATTTGATGACCGTAAGGGTCTTCGGAGATTCTGCGATCAGTGGAGCTAGCGGCATTACGCTTCGATCTGCGATGTATGCCAAGGATGAAAAAGAACTGGAAGAACTTGGTGTTCAGGGTGCGATATTCCGACCTCTGCCCCTCGGTTTTGCGCGCTCGGCGGGACATGGTGAGCACGCTATAACGTGCGCCTATATGACGGGCACCGGCCTGATCGTATCCGTTGATCTATTCGGATGCTTTACCCTTTTCACGGTTACTTCAGCAGAGGGAATCGAAGCCGATGAGGGTACAGGCGAAGTTGCTGTCATCAATGTTGCGACTTCAAAGCTCACTAGCACGCCCTACTTAGAGGCGCTTCCAGCAATAGTGGCATCCGCATTTCAGGCCTCAACCTAGGCCATGAAGCCAAACCGCGCGGGAAGCTCGCACCTCTAGCAGCATTCTCTAGCAGTCTGTTACCAGCGCCCGCTTCCCACAGAAGTGGGCGTATATTCGGTTGGTCTAATAGCCATCAGGCATCTCATCTTGAAAAGACTTTTCCGAAGCTTGGCCCGAGCGGCCTCATTTCTGAAACGCATGGTATTCATTGCGTTGTCATTGGCCGTTCTTTACTACGGTTTCCGCACCAGTTACCGCCTGCTTGATGACGCCATGATTGAAAGCGGCGACTTCGTTACACTGGTGATAACGGTCGTTGTCTCCAGCTTCGTCTTGGCCTTCCTAGGCGAGCTTTCCGAAGTATCCATTGGGGGTTACGTCATCAAGCTCCGCGAGGCGAAGCATGAGGCCGAGGTGACCATCAGCCAACTGCGTACGCTGCTGGTAGCCACCTTCGAGCCACAGCTAGAAATGGCTATGCAAGTGGGCGGCGGATTTAGTGATGCTCGCGGGCCAAGAGATCAGCGAGTTGACCGTTTTCTACGACTGCTTGAGTCCATCGAGAAGGCAGGCGCGACAGAATCTCTAAGGCCGAAAATACGAGAGCAAGCCACGCTCCTTGCCAAGTTCCAGTACAACCGAATCGTCGGACTCACCAAGGCCGTGCCCATTCGATTTGAGCCCGAAACCCCTCTACCTACTCCAGCTGAAGCGAAAGCTGGAATGTTCAAAGAAGCAGCCCTTAGCGCGTTGGCTGACGTGTACGGCGTAAGCTCTACGGGAATGCAGGAGTTGGCCGACGACTCGTTAGCTGCATACACCCGGCTCTATGAAATCGCGCACCTATAGCGAGCAAACGCACTGCGGATCTAGCCACGAACACCGATCACCTCGTCCCACCGTGTCGTGTACCCCTGGCTCAGCATCTCCCTGCGCATCGCCCAAGCCGGCTTCGCCGGCACTCGGCCAATACGTACTGTGCCCCTACCTTCAAGCAGGTTTATCTGGTCGACGACCTTCATCAGTCGCTCAGCGCCAGGGCGAGATTTGGGCGCAAATAGATCCGGCGTCAGCTCACACCGCTGGCTCAGATCCATCAGCAAAATGGAGCACTTGGAGAAGGGATATCCGGGTCGGTAGATCTGACCCAGGCCTTTCTGGGCGAGCGCTAGAATTTCTCGCGTGTCGTCGGTGGGCGCAGGCAGGGCCAGGGTGATTGCGTTGGCGTAACGCGGCCCATCGAGATCGGCAAGTTGAGTCTGGATGCCTACCTGGATAGTGCTGCATATCGAGCTCTGGGCGCGGAGTTTCTCAGCGGCGCGGGTCACATAAGCGGCCATGGCCTCGCGAATGGGAGCCAGCTCGGTTTGGCGTACCCCAAACATTTTACTTGAGCAGATCGCTTCTTTCGGGGGCGGGCCTTGGTGGAAGCCAATGCAGCTAATACCACGCAGCTCCCGCGCGGTGCGCTCCATGGTCACGCCGAAGGTTGTGCGCAACGTACCGATATCGAACTGCGACAGATCCCAGGCAGTGGAAATATTTAGAGCCGCAAGCTTGGCCGCCGAGCGATGCCCCACACCCCAGACTTCAGACACTGGCGCCAGACGAAGAAGCTTCTCTTGGCGAATCGGATCAGTCAGATCGAGCACCCCACCTGTGCCCTTCCATTTCTTCGCGGCCCAGTTCGCCAACTTGGCCAAGGTTTTGGTCGTGCTGATGCCGACGCCAACAGGCATACCGATCTCACAGGCCAGGCGCTCGCGGATGCTCCGACCCAACGCTTCAGGATCAGCAACACCAGACATGTCTCCCCAGGCTTCGTCGATTGAGTACACCTCAATGCCAGGCAGCATCTCAGCCATGACCCGCATCACTCGATTGCTGATATCCGCATAGAGGGTGTAGTTGCTGGAGCGGGCTACCACGCCCTGGCGCCGCATCTCATCGCGCACCTTGTAGTACGCCGCGCCCATGCCGATACCCAGTGCCTTGGCTTCAGCTGTGCGGGCGATTACGCAGCCGTCGTTGTTGGATAGCACCACGACTGGGCGGCGCTTGAGTTCCGGCTGACAGATGCGTTCGCAGCTGCAATAGAAGCAGTTGCAGTCGACAAGCGCGAACACTCGACGCGGGGGACTCATGACGACACACAGCTGACTACCCAGGACACTACGCCCCAGACCTCGATAATCTCTTCGCCATCAAGCTGCACATCGGGAATGATGGGGTCGGCGGCCTTGAGCCAGCGACCTCCGAACAGGTCGCGTTGAACCAGCCGCACCCGGTAGCCCTGTCCACTCAGGTCGACCACCACCAGCTTGTTATCCACGTGGCTTGCCGCTCGATTCACGATGAGTCGATCACCAGGGAAGATCCCGAAGCCCAGCAGCGTGTCATCCAGCACGCGTACACCCCAGATGTGCGGAGCACCGAGCCCCGTCAAGCGATCAAGAGAAAGCCCTTCTTCCTTCTCGTCTTCGGCTGGCGACTGGAAGCCGGTGATACGCAGGTCAGCCACATCAGCGAGCAGGCGCTCTCGCAGACGCTCACCACGAGCAAGGATAGAAAGAGACATCAGGGCACTTCCACGAATACTGTATATAGGTACAGTATTCGAGATGGCGCGAAATTGGTCAACCGAAGGCCCGGTCAACGCGACAGGAGGAGGTGTAGTCCGATAGTCAGGCGCCGATCAGCTCATCGCGGAGGATAAGCACCTGCTTCGGTGCTTCGATGCTAATGCGCAATTGACTCTGGCCCTGGAAAGCCCCTACGTGAACAGTGATACCGTCGCGCAGCAGCTGCTTGAAGAGTTTCTCCGTGTCGACGCCGGGGTCAATGGTCAGACGAATTGCCTCGCCTTCACGGCGAGTGACGGTCAGATATCCCATGAGGCAAATCCTTTGCTGATTAGGGGAATACGCATCCTTCGAAGACAGTCTAGAACAAAGTGACGGATGTCGAATGTGCAACCGCGCGCGACGTGAGGAGCAAGGTATGTGCGGTGGAGTAGAAGCCCGTGAAGCTGACAAAGTCTGGAAGATTTACTTCCCGAACCCAAGGGCGGCCCTCCCTGTGCTGCTGGAAGATAGCCGCCAGCTCGATTGGATTACGTGGGGCAGACGCAAGGAGCAGCCTGGCAATGGGCCCCAAGGGGGGTGGGCAAAGCTCAGCACGGTGCAAGCAGGCGGATGGGATAAATACCGGCCTCGCCGTGGCTTCGCCATGGTGCAGAGATTTATGGAGAAGGAAGGTCAGCCAGGCGAGAAGAATCGGGCGTCACACTGGTTCGATGTGCCTGATGGCTACGCCCTGGAATGCCTAGTGATTGGCGAGGGGGAGCAGCGACGGGTCTATGTGGTGACCACTGCCACACCCGCAGAACATGCCTGGATTCATGATCGGTGGCCGATACTGACAGCGCTTTAAGTTGGATACCCGGTTCTCTCAAAAACGCCCGCGAAATGAATTTGGCGATGTGTTGCAGGCACTCTGACAACCTCGCTTGGAGCGTTTAAGGCCAGGCCTCATCCGTCTTGTAACTCACGGAGCAGACGTGGTGAATCCTGGCTGCATCAGAGGATATATGAAGGGCGAACTTGGGACGCCAATCAGGTGCCTGCATGCTTTCGGGTCTTCCCTTGTCGAAGAGTACAAAGTTGACTCCTCCGTCGTGCTGCACAGAACGGAACATAATGCCGTCAAATGCCTGGGGCTCGTAATAGCGAATAAATTCAGCCAGTGCTTGAGTCACCACATAGTCCGTGTCCTGAGCTCTAGAAGGGCGGGCAATTTCGTCGTGCAAGTACTCCAGCAGACGCCGACGGTCAGACCTCATCTGGAAGCCGGGGTTGAAGAGGCTGAGGGCGCTATGGTCGAGCCTGTTGTCGAGCGCAGTGAAATCAAAAAGCGTAAGTGGAGCCCTAGTCGTGAACTGTCCCACCACCACCGCATCGCCAATGGATGGCCGAACCTCAGCAATGGATGTAGTCACGTCATTTGCAACGTACAGCAATGAAATACCAGCGGGACTCATTCGATTGTTTGCTGCACGCGTCTTCGGTGGGGCGCCAAGCTCGTTAGTAGGATCCTCCGCGAACTTCACGGCTTCACGAGCGTCGTTAGCTATGCGTGCGCGGTACACGAATGTACCTGCGGGAAGAGTCGTGATGACGGCAGACTTTTCAGGGGCCTCTGCACTTTTTGCACCGATTGCCTCGGCAACAAGCGACTCGAAGAACTCTCTTGCCTTGTCATTGAAAAAGCGGCGGCCATGAGTTAGCTCATGCGCGATGTCTTCCCAATCCGATACTACGTGCAAATGCTCTTCCGACTTCGAACTGAAGGGGCTGGGCCTCTTACAGTACTCTTGTCCAGGGCTGTAAAACTCCTCGCCATCGGCCCTGGGATCGACCAAGTGCTCCGCAATCGTCTCGTATACACCCTGGCTCCTGCATCTAATCGCTTCGCTGACCACTTTCCCCAGGGTCATTTCATAGCCAGGATGAAGACCGATATCCACCTTGAAATGCTTCGGTAGGTAGTCGCGTATGAAGCGGGCAATACGTTTCGACCCAAGGGCTTTGCGGGTGAGGTTGCCGCATGCAGCGCAGGTCTTATCGGCTATCAGCATAGGCTGAAGTTTTCTCAGGATAGGGTCTTCTAAGCACTCTTGGCAGACATACATTCCCTCTTCATTTTCGACTTCCAAGAAATACTTCTGTAAGTGCGCCCTAGTGTTGTAACGCATTTCTATTCCGTTCGTTATCGATGTAGTGTTTGGTCTGGCACCGACTCTGCCGTTTAGATTAACCACATTACCGGGAACGCATTAACTGCCACTTTCCGAGCTGTAAATATACTTATTGCTTGGTACGTATTCTTTCCTTTGCATGATATTGATAATTTTAACGTTCTCATCGTGCTTTAGGTACTTGTAAGTAAAGTATCTGGCCACTTTATCTTCATGTGTTGACAGGATGATCTGTTTTTCACTGAAGTCGTTACGCAACACCTCGACCAGTGAGGACATGTTGATGTCGTCCATGGTCTGTACAGGGTCGTCGATTAGGATGCTGGAGAACTTGGTGGCGTAGACCCGATGCAGAGCCAAAGTAAGGGCAATAACAACTGCGGATATTTGTCCCGAGCTCATGGTATTGAGAATGTCGTGGTCACTCTCCCAGTTGGAAACCATGCGGACATTCTTCAGCTCGTCCTCGCCTGTGGGGTCTTTGATGAATATGCCCTGGCCAAGCCCAGCTTGGTGAGTCTGGAGGATCTTGCCTGAATAGATGTAAAACGGGATCTCGATGTCGGTGATCAGCGTTTTCCGGTATTGCCGAATTTGAGTTCGCACAGCCGTAATGAGATCACCTACGTCACCCGCAGCGCGCTCAAGTAGATCACTCTGTCTTGTAAGCTTGACGAGCTCCTCAGCAATACCTTTCAGAGAGCTGAAATAGAGGCTCTTGATGTAGCTCTCTTTTTTATCGAGCAGGGCTATGCTGACCTGAGACATCTTGTCCTGTTCGCCGTTGAAATAATCCCTATAGATTCTGTCAAATACGCTGGCACCATTTGCTTCGTAATAACCATCTGGCGCTGCGCCGATTGTCGAGCGTATCCGCTCACATAGGTCATCGGTCGTCTCAGCTATGTAGTTATCTCCGCCCTGCGTAGGAAAAGTGGTCGCCAGCAAGTCATCGTGCTCGATGCGCTCGGATAGTAGCCATTTCCGGAGCTTCTCAAAGCGCTCTTTCGCTGCTAGCGCTTTAGATAATGAGAGCAAATCCTTCTGGGACGAAGCCGGCGTTTGTTCCAAATAAGTGGCACAGGCTTGAAGCAAGGGTGAAAGATGACTCGTGTTGAAAGCATCCCTAGCGGCCACCAGAACCTTATCTTGCCCCGATAGTTCTGATCTAAGTAGGTGGCCATGCTGAGCTATAACGTGAGACAACGCATCATGGGCTTGATAATCCTGCCCGCAAAGCAAGCATGCAGACTCATTTGGCATCTTCTGAAGCCCTGCAAACATGGCGTCGTGGTGCTTGATGAGCTCTGTGTAGATGGAGTTAAGTCCACTCGTTTTGCTTTCCTCTTCTATAAGGGATTGGAGCGCAGATTCAAATACAAGGCTGCTTCCTAAACTCAGGGCTTGGAATAGCGTCTCAACATTTTGGATTGTGCGGATTAGTTTAAGATCACCACTTCTAAGTGTCGTATAAAATTTCTTGATAAGCTGATATGTGTTGCTCTGCTTGACATGCAGGTCATGTTCGTTGATGAAGTTGAAATAACCAACGTATAGCTCAAGGACTTCTCGCTGGAGAATGGCACTTTCAAATCTACGGTTTCTAAAGAAAAAACTCTGATATCCAAGAAGATTCTTGATATTTATTATTTCTATCAAGGAGCTATTGAGCTTCTCCTGGTTTAGCTCTGCAATCGTGATTGCATCCCAGAAGGGGGGCTTTGGGCCGTCGGCTAGCCACGGGAGAACGTAAAAGTGTTGTTCGATGGTGCCTGTTGCGATGTTGGTATCAGCATCGATTTTGAACTGGCGTTTGATGTTATCTATCCGGGTGATAACGGCTCTTTTTGACACAGATAGCTTTCGGGAAATATCTGAAAGTCTATTTAGTTTCTCATCAGCTTCTCGGGTGTCGCCGAATAATTGAGCGAGCTCTTCGGCCCGTCTCTCCTCATTGTTCGTCTTCAGGAATCGAGATGTTTCTTCTTGCTGCACATAATGGAATAGTAGGAAGTCCCGCGAGAAATCCTTGCTGTCAAAGTATTGCTCCAAGGAATTTTGACTTGAGGGCACTGGCGTTCCCTCTACAATCTCATTGAGCTCCCAAAGCTCTGTGAATCTGGAGATTCTCTTGGAAATGTTAGGGATTTGATCCTTAAGCTTCCGTTGAAATATTTTCACTTGGGATTTTTTGTCTTTGAACTCCAGAACTATCTCAACGTTTCTGGCACCTTGATGCGCAACGACCACGTCTGATGGGTTTTGGCGATTTTCCAAGGTGATAAGGCGAGTAATATTTCCTGTCAGACCTAGCTCAATGGCATCAAAAACGGATGTTTTTCCATATCCATTCGGGCCGTCAAGTAGGACGAGATTATTATCCTCAAAGCTGATGGTGTATGGCTCGCCGCCAAATATCTTGAAGTTCTTGAGGGTGATTTTATTCAGATTAATCATACCAACTCACCCCATATCCGCTCGACTTGCTGGTGGATATTTTCGTCAGTCCACTCTATTTCGGGATCCATCAGTCGGTTGTAGATTGAAGACTGGGTTGGGGTGAGGGACTTTTCAATTTCAAGGCTCAAATTAATGAGCTGCTGTTCCTGCGGGCTGTAGGTCACGAACGGAAGCTTGAGCGCGGTCTTTAGTATGAGCGAGTAATGGCCATTGCTGCCCTTATGATTGTTCTTGAACTCCAAGAAGCTTCTTCCGCCTTCGGCGTTAACTATTTCGTTTATGACATCATTGGTTATCTTGTCAATACTGTTCTGGGTAAGGTAATTTTTTAGGGATTCAAGTTCTTTTGGGGTATAAGCTATGACGTTTTTCTTGAAGTTGTATTGGTCTTCCTCAAGGGAAAGTATTGTTTGTCTGTTGATCATGTTCTCTTCGTGGCAAAGAAACATGGTGCAGTTTTTCTCGAAAGGTCTGTCTACTTTCCCCGAGTCCCTGATTGTCTCGAATAGCTCCTGAGCTTTTTCTTCTAGTATGGCTTGCGCCGCCGTCTCTGACTGCTCATGCATCTGTAGAGTGACGAAGTATTCCTCTCGTTTGACTTCCTCTGTTGGGCAGAAAAGATAAATGTCCTGATTGTCGAGTGGTAACTCGATATTAACCAGCTTATAACCGTTATTGAAAAGGATGTTATTGATGATTTTGATCATTACGTTAATGCATCCTTTGCAGCTTCTATGGGAACAAGGGTTATAAGCTTCAATACTTCGTCTCTCTTAGGGCGAGGGTCGGCACCTGCTGCTGACGGAGCGTCAGTGTGCATCATCGAAGACGGTGAAAATGAATGGGATTCAAGACCATTGTAAATAAGGTTTTCGACTTCGAACAAAATCTCGCTCATATTCGGGTTTGATGTGATTTTCTTTTCGATATGGCTTGCGCGAGCGGTGTTAGTTATGGTTGTTGGCAAGTAATTTTGATATGGCAGTGTGGTTGTGCGGTAGGTGAACTTATACCTTGAGGCGTTGTGCGAGGCTCGCTCGAAGTTTATCGTGTGGAGGATCCTTATCAGTACGTGGCGGATACCATCTTTGTCTGTCGAAAAGGCATTGTCTGTATTGTTGTCGTGCTGTAAATAAATTTGAGGAGAGAAGCTGCGATAATGTGCCCATAGATCTTGTGGGGGTAGATTCAGGAGAAGATTTGTTGCCTCCTTTAAGTTGCAGTAATTGTCATCCTCTGGATGCTCGTAGTCTTCAGGGTCGCCCATGTATTCATCTATTAAGTGGGCAAACTGGTCTTTAAATTTATAGGCTAGATAATCCTTGCTAACATCTTCATGATCAATCTCAAGGGCTCCAGCAATTTCCATGAAGGTTATTGGGATCTTCGTTTTTCCTTGTTTGTTTTTATGTCGCTGAATGATGTACCTGTCTATCATTCCGAGAAAGTAATGAAAGGATTTATCCAAAAACTCATGCGTGATTGGTTTTCCTCTAGCCGCAAGTGCTATGGAAATTTCTGTCTTTATCTTTGTGTTGATGTTTTCTAGGTCGCAAAACCTGTTGCCATCGTCATATTGATATGCGTCAAGTCGGGCGATGGCATCATTTTGGCCGTTATGGATAGAGGCTAGCAGTGCATGTAGATTATCTGCTGTACTACCCGTGAAAGCTGCCTTCAGTATGGCGGCTGGCTTGGGGATATTTGTACCGTTGGATGAGGCTTTTTCGAGTATCGTACTTCCATCTTTAGGTATTTGGTTTTCATATTGATTTAGAATGATGTTTAGATCATCTTGTATAGATGTTGTCAGATTTTGAAAGTTTGGCTTGGTATTAATTATCTTCCAAGTGTGGATTCTCCCGATAACGCCTGGATGCTTGTATAACTCTACTATGAGCCCAAGCAGTGCGTCGGAGTAACTACTGTAGGTGCTGGAGTTGTATGCTTTGACTTGGTGGAGCGAGACGGGGGCCCCATCGCGTCGGATCTCGAAGTCCTCTGTGGCTTCAAGCATCAAGCTGTAGCTCGACAGATCGGCTCCCACTGGCTGAGCGTTTATTTGCGTGAGAACGTAGTAGAGGGCGACCTTGCCTTGGTAGTTGAAGCCGCTCCAAGAAGGAGACGCATCGAAAGCCATCAGAAAACTCCAGCACTACATGTGACCAAATACACGAGTGGAAACGGCAGCGTGGCTTCGACGTTTCCCTACGACCATGTCGATACTAGGCGATATTTCGTGGCAGAGTGCCATCTTTATGTAGTGCTTGCGTCGCTCGCTAAGGCGCGCACGCCTCGGTTCGAGTGCATGGAAGCGCGGGTTCAATCGCCTATACTGTGTGCCATATCTCAACGGCAGTACACGCTCCACTAGTGTGTCCATGTGAGACGCAACGCTATGTCAAACGACTATTCGGATTGGATCAAAAAACTCTCGCTGAGCGTACGCAAGATCCAGTATGACCCGTGCAGCTCAGCTTGAAGAATGTCAGACGTTCTCACTCGATGACCGTCTTGAAACCGTCCAGAAGACTCCGCATTTGCATGCTGGTGCGCCAAGCAGTCCTGTAGTTCAGAAGAAACGGTTTTGTGGTCAAAAAATCCGGCCTACTGTCTCAATCGCTGCGCGCTTTCGCACGCCATCTCCCAGCAAGATGTAGATCGTGTGCAGCGTCTGGAACATAAAGCCATCATGGAAAGCATGCAGGGGGGACGTGCGCACGAAGTCACCAACATCCCAGCGTCGGTTGCTATCGTAGATCACGGTATGGGCATAAACGATGACGGGCTGGCGACGGGTTTTTCCTAGCGCTTCGAGTTGCTCGGCGGACACGTCTAGATCAATCCAAACCCAATCTCGGACAATGCAGTAATCAGGGTATCGAAAGCGCTCACGTACGATCCTGAGGGCTTCGTCTTCGGTTACCTGCGAGCCAGGCATGGGTACGCCCTCGCCGTAAAGAAGGTCGGTTATTTCTTGTAATTCGCTCACGTCATTAGTTCCCAAAATATCGTTGTATTGGGGCGGGGGCGGTGTAGATGACCACGTCAGACCCACGCTCCACCTGATTCGCCATGAGCTCGATGGGGCCGCCGAATCTGAACATCCCGAACTTTGTATAAAGGCGGTGGAACAACTCTCCGCTCTTGGTTCGCTCTTCGGTGAGCTTGAAGACGTCCGCGATACCGACCCCCACGTTGTCAGGAAAATCGCAAGAGAACACGGTCTGGAAAGACCTCACGAAGAGCCCCTCTCCAGGGCTGGCGAGCGTCCGTTTAACGAGCTCCGGATCATTTGTGGAGACCGTGCTCACGATGCTCTGTTTGTCCGAGCACGCCAGGGTGATGTGCATCCATGGCTCGCGCCCTTTCTTCATCAAGCTCCATGCGCCGGGTGCATCGGAACTAAATGTGAAGTCGGATTTGCCCTTTTGGGATCCCATCGTTCTGCCTCTCTCCGCTTTAAATATCCGTCGCATCTCGAAGAAATCCCATGAGGCAATCCTGCTCATCGGGATAAAGCGGAGCAAAAGTTGTGGCTCGATTTTTTTCGGGGCGCATATAGCAGGGCCTCTGGTTGGCATCTGGACTTAGGGACGACAGCTCGATCTCGTCACGCCCAATAGATTTCTTTTGGCATTTATTGACGGAGGTGCTAAGCAGTCTTTTGCGAAACAAGGTAATGCTATGCCGACAGGATATGTCGCGTCAAAGCTGGCTTTATGCTTCCTTTTCCCGGCGCGATGAAGATGAGCTATAAAAAGGTGTTAGGAGGGGTGATCAGGGACATAAGACTACGTTCGGGACTTACACACGACGCGTGTGCCGAAGTCATCAACGCAACTTACTTGCGTCAGATCGAGAAGGGCTTCAGCGTCATCAGAATCGACACCCTGGTTGCTCTCTGTGATGTGCTTGACGTTTCTCCAAGTCAGGTACTGTTGATTGTCGAAGCACGTCGCGCTGGCAAGGGGGTTGAAGAGCAGCTTGCTGCGAGCAGCAAACGACTTCTCACACTGCTTGATGCTGGGCGCTTTGAGCCTTTTGGCCAGGAGGACGTAGCTAGAGGAATTCGAGGTCAGAAAGCGGATGCTACTCGCGACGAGACGCGACGCTTGCAAGCTGACGGTCTGTCCAAAGCGGAGATTGCACGGAAGCTGGGCGTTACCGTCAGAACGGTTGAGCGATATTGGATAAAGCCGGCAGAGAGTGACTAAGACTCCCGCCCGGCTGCCTCGCGACTTCAACGCAGAATGGGCGCTGTGCTTTTCTATAGAGCGTATTCGGAGAATGCCTCGGTGACCCGGTCATGGCTGGTAATTTCCTGACGCGATGTTGCGGGCACGGACGCTTTCCTTAACTCTACGATTACTGTCCGGAAGCGACATCCCAGAATGTTTGGGCAAATCCTGCATCGTCGGCCAGCAAAAGATCTAGCTTTTCTGAGTAGCGTTTGCCTTCAAAGCTTCGGTACTCGATGAGTAATGGAATCCTCGCTCCAGCTTCCCAATCGCCATCCGTGCCAATTACACCAAAAGCGTTAGTAGCCGATTTACCGTTGGCTAGGACAGGAATGTTTTTGCCTGCAAAGAAGCAGTGCTGAGCATCCAAAGGGATTTCTTGGCTCGATATATCTTTCAGAGCTGCTAAGACAGCTGCTTTGTCCGCTACCAGCGTGATTTCTTTTGCAGGTCGGTTACCGGTGTTCTCGACCACGATATTCAGTGTGATATTGACGTTCCCCCCCTTCACGGTGGTGATGCGAACACTAATGATTGGGCGATTGGTTCTGTGCCAGGACTTCACGGCGAAGGCCAGCGAAGAAATTGCGATCAGCGCGGAGATGCCACTGACGATCAAGGGTACATAAGTCAGATTCATGGAATATCTTCCTTAACTAAGTAGCGTATTGGCTTCCTCAATGCTCGACTAGACAGCACTTTCTGCACGCTCGGCGCCAGTTGGGGCGTGGGTGTAACCCTTCTAACCATCAACCGCCTTGTGTACCAAATTAACCCTTGCCGCGCCTGGGCCCAGGGTTGAGCTCTTTTACGTTACTCAGCTGCTTCACCTGAGCCTCTAGAGAGCGAACTCTTTCAACTAGTTGCACATTCTGAGTCAAGACGTGAAAGAGCTGCTGCTGAGCGATCACAAGCTCTCGCCGAGCCTTATCGACCTTGTCATTGGCGCGCTTTATCTGCATCGCCTTTGAGGCATCCGCAGACCCAAAGCTCTTGCGGTAGGCCTCAATCTGCGCGATCAGAGGCATATGGCTCGGGCGGCTCTTCTTTAAATAGCCCCTGTCGAGACCTGCCTCAAAGCTCACGATACCGGCAGTAATTTTGGTGTGTGGAAGATCGACGTGGCTAACCACGACGGGCTTGCCGGCTTTCAGACGCTCGAAGGCTTCATAACACTTCGCAAGGCCGTTCGATGTCATATCACTCGACGACCTTTACTGAGATGAATCGCTGGTGGAATTTCTTGAAGCCATTCAGTTCAGACTCGACAACTTGATATTCGCCAGTACCCGGCTCTAACCTCTCAAGCAATGCCTCGTCATCAGCTATAGCGCCTTCCAACTTCTCTTTCTCAATGATGCCTTCATCACAGGATAGGCAGCTAACGGCATTTCCTAGCAGATAGGAGTCACATTTGCCGACTGTGGTGCACCCACCAAGCAATGTAGTCCGGTAGGCAATTTTCCCCTCCTTCGCCTGATTCTCTGTCTCCTTCCGATGATCAGCGATATGAATTTCGCCAGCGCCATTTTTTTCGCGTTGGTTCGAGATGTAAGTCCCAACTCCACCGAAGAGAACAGAGCCATC
This sequence comes from Pseudomonas sp. EA_35y_Pfl2_R5, assembly GCF_963970805.1. NCBI lineage: Bacteria > Pseudomonadati > Pseudomonadota > Gammaproteobacteria > Pseudomonadales > Pseudomonadaceae > Pseudomonas > Pseudomonas sp. EA_35y_Pfl2_R5. The sequence continues at coordinate 39,878 of NZ_CAXAOW010000013.1, forward strand.
ACCGAACGCATGATCAAGGAGATCGTAGGCGATATTCAAGGGAACCCCAGTTTGGTACTCAAACAAAAAATGGTTCTTCGGAAGAACAAATTCCTTCTTATCCTCATCGTAGTATCCAAAAATAGTTTTAAGCTTCTCAAAATTATTGGAGTAATAGCGCGTCATCTGGATCGTCAAATGCTTGAACTGCTTGCGAAGACTCGGAAGAGAAATAAATCCGCTGCTACTACCATAGAACGCAAGTGACCTTCGGAATTGATGGCTGGTAAAACGCCAAGAAGCACCAAGCTGAAACCTCTCATCTTCCGCAAAATTGCGGAAAGGGTCGCTAGCTACTAACTCGGCAAGATCATCATCCTGAAGAGTGTATTTCAGTACAAAATCAGGGCGATGCTCAACCTCATGGAATACCGAAACTTTTGGGATATTAGACTCCTTGAAAGTAACTACAGGACACAAGAACAATGGCATCTTTTCATAATCAACCTTGTAAATACTGGAAAGTGCCCTACAGATAGCTTGCGCCACTTCAACCGCGCGAACCACACACTCAGTAGCTAGCCACGCCGTGGATCGCCGATAACCTGAAAATTTTGTAGTGGTTGAAATTATGCTAACCATCATAGATGAATCAAATATACGTCCTGTTTCGTCAGTCGTAGGAGCGGATAACTCCTCTGCATCCAAACAAGAATATGGCAACCGCATGACTTCCTGATCACGCATCCCAGTGTAGAGATGAATGACGTACTTAAGTATCCACTGCATCCGCATCAAAACCGCACTAACTCCACTGCGATTCGCCATCGCCCACCCACCTATCCCCAACGGCTGAAAATCACCGGTAAGAAGACGATCTAATCCGTGGCTCCGTATAGCTTCCGGAAGGTTTGGTTGCAACGAAAACGATTGCGCCTCAAACCGGCGAATCTGATACTCCTCCGACCATCCATACTGCAAATCTTGGAAACAAGATAAAAACCCCTCAAGAAGATCCTTGTGGGAGTGTAGCAAATCCAAACAATCCCCAAGATCGTTAATGACACCAATATATATTCTCGTTGGAACAATAGGATGTTGATTGTAGATATCTTTTTGAGCACCAAACCCTTCACTAAAAACACCCTTTAGGGCAAAACCGAGCCGTACCTCTCCAATAGCTGCCAAATGAAGTATCAAAGAACGCGTATACGATCTAGTTTGATTATGCACCTTATTAGAGTCCATCCATAACCTATATGCACTTAGATAGGCCGGATTTGAGAAAAGCTGACTTAGGCTCAGCCCCCCTACTAAAGGATTACCTTTCTGACTTAAACAAAACTGGACTGCGTACCTTAAAACTCTTGAGTACGTATAGAGACCCTCTACACTTAGCCTTCCCAAGCGCCCCGATTTCACATAGAAAAAAAGGCAAAAGAGGAGATACCTAACCTCCTCAACCAATGCAGCAGTCTCAGGGGAATCCGAGCTGGGAAAATTATCAAATCGGATCTTAGGTACGAGGTAAGCGCTGAGACGCATCGGGTTGAAATCCCAGCATTGGCCACCATACACGGCAGTGGCATCGCCATTCAAATCTCGACAAAGGACAAAATCACTTTCAGGTCGCCATACTGGATCAACTGGAATACTCAAGGCATCACTTAGATCTGTAAAATCCCCGCCTAGGCCTTCGAAAAAATCTTCCATTAAATATAAATCCCCATTTTCTCGTACCGCTGAAGCCTCTGCTCCCAGAAAGGCGTCAAAATCCCCAAGTCGAACACTTTACTCCTTATAGTCTCAACCAATTTGCACGCCGAGTCAGACCTTTGCGATATCGCATCTAACACAACTTCAATTCGCACAGCCAGATCTTTGAAAGTCTCTTCCGAAAAACTAAACACCGGAGCATTGTTCCTGATTGCATCAATTACGTACTGAAAGCTCGTGAGCTTATGAATGTCTTCCTCATCGGAATGCACTTGATAGTGCTCACAAAACAAGCATCCATATGGAGATTTGCAATCCGGTTCGATGGCAACAACCGGGATATCTTTGCTAGGGTTGTCCATACCCCCACAATGGCCCGTAGCAATTGATACGCTACCCTGCTGATCCGCATCCCTAGCTCTCATTGCAGCCTTTTTAACCGCGCCCCAATAATTTGCAAATTCAACCTTCTGCTCAGAGACACCGATTCCCGAATACGACTCCATGTTTGTTCTGGGGTGGTGATTCATTACTGCGGAAACTAGAAGTGGCGAGTGTTTCAGCAGATGGAGAACGAGACTTTTGTACTTCCGCACACGCAATGGCGGAATATTTTTTGCGGTTGCAGGCAAAAAAGTACCTCTGAGCTTTTTGAAGTATGTAGCGGAAAAATCTAGATTTAGTCGTTCATAGCGCCATGCGCGCCCATCTGAGTCGACCTGCACAGGCCGAAAGAAAAGGTAATCACACTTACGCCCCTTAAGAGTCCATTCTCTAAATGCCAAATACTCCTTAAGAATCTTCATTCCTGCGCCACGCCCGACCGTATAATTAACCTCCAACCCCTTTGCTCTGAGCTTGATAGCAGAAAGTTCCTTTTTAAGCGGCGAACTCACAAGCTCTAATGCATCATCATACAAAAACTGCACTAGCTCACCTGAATTAGCGCCAACAACCAAATTAATCAGACATGCATATGCCTGCATTGCCAAACTGGCTAAACGTTGTCTGGAGAAATGGTACGGATCAGAATTCGCGACCAGTAAATTCTCATGTGCATTAATGACGCTGATCCTAGCCTGCTTCCGATTTAACGTACTTAGCTCGGAAACCTCTTTTATTCGCCCCTCAGCGAAATCATAAGCATTAAATGCAGTAGATGCTTTTGAGTATGGAGTCACAATAGACCCATTAAGAGGATAAATATACGTATGATAGTCTCTTGCATTGAATCGTAACGGGAATGGAGCCCCATCCATTACAAATCTTGAAAAGCACAAGGCAATGCTTAGTGAAATTTCAACATACTCGCTAACGAGATGTTCTTCTGGAGGCTCCAACCCTTCCCTTATGTGCTTAATAGGCTGCACACCTGCCACAATATTTTCGCAACTTTCGGGAAACTGAAGTTGCACCGCCTTTTTCAGTACCCGTTGACGTGCTTGACAGCTAAGCGGCGAAGCGCCATCGGGCTTGAGAATCTCTTGAAAAAGATGGCCAGTAAATTTTGCATAACCAAGCCTTGCAGAATCCGAATTACAAAATACATCTACAAACCCATTAGCATCACACCAATTTAATGCATACTCGAAATTCTTAATATCCGTATTTATGGAGCCTTCAGTAGCACCCGACGTGTAATAAGAGTCAAGCAAAGAAATAATCAGTTTCTTTCGACTTGCAACCAGTGATCTCTCATCGACCCAATAAGTGCCTTTTCGAGGATCTAGCCGCCCTCGGATTGAGTACGCAAACACCCCAACATCCAACGGAATTACTCTGTTAGAAAGCTTCAACGCAAGTGACTGGGGAGACAGAATCGCGTGATCTTGCCCCATATAGGACAACTCAACGACATTGATACTTCTTGCCTTCAAATCTGTCACCATCATTTTTTACCCACCAACAAATCACTATATGAAGAAAATTTGAACAAAACCTCTTCATAACTTTCTTGTGCTCTCATTTTCTCTGGAATCATAGAGAATAACTTAAGATAGTTTTCTGTGGTCTCTCGGCGCTCATGATGCAGGCGCGACTGAATAATCGAGATATCATCTCCCGGCTGCAACGCACCATCTTTTATCCGAGGCAAGAGCAATTGATACAATTGAAACGCAAAAGTTGCCCTTAACCAATGAAAAGTGAAGTCTTTTGGAAAGTCTGCGGACACACTTTTGCGAAGCTTTTCCTTAAGATTATTGGTAACTGCTCCAGTTGGTCGGGATTTGACAAACTTATAGCGCGCATCAGACGATGCCATGTAGTAGCAATTGCACTGTTCCGAGATAAAGACGTACATATCTTCATCAGCAATCCTTTCAAGCTCACTGTATTTCGCGGCGTACGAAGCTTGAAACCCTTGCCGCCTTTTTTTGGCGTGCGGGCTGGAAATGTAGGTCAGCAAGTCTATGGCTAGCTGCTTAGGAACATATAGTGTCTGGGGCTTGTTGTTCTTGGTATCAATTCCAGTGCCCGGCCCAGCTCTTAAGACATAAGTCCCATCAGGCTGCAACTTCCCATCCATCAATACCTGAACGTGCTTCACTCGCAGAGTTAGAATAGTTTGCTTTCGAGCTCCAGTCATGACCGCAAATAGCATTATGAGTCGATCCAGAGCACTCCACTCTTCAGCATTGACCGCCGCCACCACTTCAGCCAACTGCACATTGCTTAGCGGGCGGAGGCACTCGCCTTCATCATCAACATAGCCCATTGGAACGATCTTGCGGCGACTATATGCCTGAGTTTGACTCCTTTTCTCTACGGTAATCCTCTTGGCAAGCCCGTAATCATTCTCCACAAAGAATGATATCTGCTTTACTGAGTCCACTCGCGAAATATCAATCTCGTGCCAGTGCAGTGACACGAACTTATAAAACCGGTACACCGTCCCGGTATATTGGTTCGCGACCTGCGCACCTCGCTCGGGCAATTCCATCAAGTAACGATGGTACTTATAAGTGGGCCGCTGCGGCAGTCGCTTCCCGGAGAAGTCGAGCCAATCGATATTATTGTTTTCACAGAAGATCAAGTAATCCAAGAGCCGGCTAGCTTGACGTCTTGCATCATCTGTAGGGCGAGTTTTAGCGTGCTTATCTTTTACGAGGCCAATGAGATATGAATTAGCCTCAAGCCAAGGCTCACCACTGCGGTGGAAAAGAAAGGGAAGATTAAAAACGCTCCTGGCAACTTCATCGCCAAGTGCCTCGTTTACTTGGAAACCGTTTTGCTCACCATCAGCAGTATGTATGACCGTGGGTACTGATCCGAGGGGTTCTTGCGTGAAGTGCAGATCAGCAAACGCATCCAGCACCTGGGGGATGGTTACCAGTCGACCTTCGTGATCGGGGTTCTCAAACGCGGCCACAAGACTCTCCACTCTGATGATCTGTCAATGAACAACGTTACATGCAGCACTCGCAAGCCTAATTGTCAATCATAGAACGTTACGCGGCCACCTATTCTACGCCACGTCGCGTGATAGCTTCGGGTACCTTCCCTTGAGGTCTTTCTTCACCTCGGCATAGGTACTGCGCCAGAAGTTGGCCAGGTCCTGGGTCACCTGCACCGGCCGCCGCGCTGGCGACAGCAGGTGCAACTTGACCACCTGGCGGCCGCCGGCGATGCGCGGCGTATCAGCCAGGCCGAACAACTCCTGCAAGCGCACCGCCAACACCGGCGGCTGTTCGCTGTAATCCAGACTGATGCGCGAACCGGAAGGCACCTGCACGCTGCGCGGCGCCAGCTCATCGAGACGCTGCGGCAACGGCCAGGGCAGCAGATTCAGCAGCAAGCTGGGTAAATCTAGGTTGGCGAAATGGCTAAGCCGGGTGACGTTATCCAGATAGGGCTGCAGCCAGTTCTCCAGCGTATCCAGCAAGGTGGCATCATTGACATCTGGCCACTCGCTGACGTCCTTACTGGCCAGATCAAGCGTACGCAGCAACGCCACCCGCGCTTGCCATTGGCGCAGCTCCGGCGTCCAGGGCAGCAGCGCCAGACCCTTGCGTCGCACCAGGCCAAGCATGGCGCGGCTGCGCTGTTGTGCATCGTGCCCGGTGAGTGCCTCACGCGACAACACCAGCTCACCGACCTTGCGCTGGCGTTCGGCCCTTAAAGCGCCTTCGCGCTCATCCCAATCCAGCACGTCCAGGTTGCTGACCTGCTCGGCCAGCACGCCCTCGAACAACTGCGGCTCCAGCTCGGCGGCCAGGTAGATGCGTTCTTCACGCTGGCCCTGACGGCTGCCTAGGTCAGCCACCACCAGCCAGCTGTGTTTCATCAGCCCATCGACCTCGGCAAACAGCGCCGCCCGACCGTTGGCCAGACGATATTCAGCGCCCCCGGCACGGCGCTGCTGGGCGATGCGGTCCGGGTAAGCGAAGGCCAACAACGCGCCCAGCCAACGCGGGTGTTCGGGATCACTGACCGCCTGCGGGCTGGGCCTGCGCTTGAGGTATCCCTGAAATTGCCGGGCCAGCTGCCGAGCGCGCTGCACGCCACTTCGGGCGGCGTTCCGCTGCGCACCGCGAGCAGCCCGCGACTCACCTGCCAGCAAAGCCAGGCGACTGTAAAGATCGGCACCCGCGCCACGCAGAATGTCGCGCTCGCCGAGCAATGCCGCCAGATCGCAGGCCAATGGCCCCAGGCCCAGTTCTTGGCCGCGCAGCAGCAGATGGGCGATACGTGGATGAGTCGGCAGTTCGGCCATGGCCTGACCGTGAGCGGTCAGTTTGCCCAGCGCATCCACCGCGCCCAAACGCGCGAGCAACTCCAAAGCCTGGGCATAAGCGGCGGCAGGGGGCGGATCAAGCCAGACCAGCTCGGCCGGCTGCACACCCCAGCGCACCAGTTGCAGGGCCAGGCCGGCGAGATCAGCCTGGAGCATTTCCGCCGTGCCGTAGGCCGCCAATTGCTCATGCTGCGCCTGCGACCACAGGCGATAGCAGACGCCCGGCTGCAAGCGCCCGGCCCGGCCGCTGCGCTGGGTAGCAGAGGCACGGGAGATGCGCTGGGTGTCCAGGCGGGTCATGCCGCTGTTCGGGTCAAAGCGCGGCACCCGCGCCAGGCCGGCATCGATCACCACACGTACGCCATCGATGGTCAGGCTGGTTTCGGCGATATTGGTCGCCAGCACCACCTTTCGCAGGCCCGGCGGTGCGGCTTCGATGGCGGCGCGCTGGGCACTGAGGTCCAGCTCGCCATGCAACGGGCAGAGCAGAATATCGCGGCGCCCGGCCAGGGCCTCGGCCAGCTGTTCATTGACCCGGCGAATCTCCGCCTGCCCCGGCAGAAACACCAGCAGGCTGCCCGGCTCATCGGCCAGCGCCTGCAATACGCATTGCAGCACCTTCGGCTCCAGCCACTCGCCCGCCTGCCAGGGCGCGCCCCAGCAGATATCCACGGGAAACATCCGCCCTTCGCTGCGCAGCACCGGCGCATCACCCAGCAAACCCGCCAACCGCTCGCCTTCCAGGGTCGCCGACATAAGCAGCACCTTCAGCGGCAGTTCGCCAGAGTCCGCCCCGCGAAACATTGCCCGACCATTGAGGCACAGCGCCAGCGCCAGATCAGCATCAAGACTGCGCTCGTGGTACTCATCGAAGATAACCAGGCCGACGCCTTCCAGCGCCGGATCATCCTGCAGGCGCCGAGCCAGAATGCCTTCGGTGACCACTTCGATACGGGTACGCGGGCCGACCTTGCTGTCCAGGCGGATGCGATAGCCAACGGTTTCCCCCACCGCGTCCCCCAGCTCGCTGGCCAACCGTTCGGCCGCCGCCCGAGCCGCCAGCCGCCGCGGCTCAAGCATGATGATGGTCTGCCCGGCCAGCCAAGGCTGGGTCAGCAGCGCCAGCGGCACACGGGTGGTCTTGCCGGCACCGGGCGGCGCTTCCAGCACCGCCTCATCACGCAGGGCAAGGGCCTGACATAGCTCAGGCAGCAGCACATCGATTGGCAGGGAATTCATGCGGGCTCCATTCAAGGCGCAGGATTATAACGGCGAACCTGTAGAGCATTGGCGCTGTCTGAATGCTAGGTATGACTGCGCGAAATTGCGCTGGCAGCGCCTGACGCAGCGGCATTGCAATACAGGCATTGGTATAGTTGCGCCACTTTTTCCATGGAGATGTTCAATGCGCACCCAAACCCGCGTTATCGGTGGCCTTATCGTCGCCGCGCTGCTCACTCAACTGACCGCCTGCGGCACCCTGTTCTTCCCGGATCGCCGCGGCCAGATCGAAGGCCGCATCGACCCCATGGTGGCCGGGCTCAACGCAATCGGCATCCTCTTCTATGTGATTCCGGGGCTGATCGCCTTTGGTATCGACTTCGCCACCGGCGCGATCTACCTGCCCGGTGGCCTGACCTCGCAGGTTGACCCGCAAGACCTGCAGAATGTGGTGGATGCTGACGGCAAGATCGACCCGCTCAAGCTCAAGGCGCTGATCGAAGTGCAGACGGGCCACAGCCTGCCACTGGATGACCCACGCCTGATCCAGCACAGCGGCAGTGCCGAACAACTGGCGGCCTACGGTCTGCGCCCCGCAGCCTAAGCAAGGCATCAACAAGCCCGAACCAAAAGCCCGTTTTCCGACGGGCTTTTGTTATTTAACGCTAGCCTTGGCAGAACTCGCCCATTCTGGATAGCCCGTGAACATACAGCCGCAACACGCCCGCCTGATGCGCCTGGCGACCTTCGCTGCGCTGGCGGCTGCGCTCACTTTGGCACTGGCCAAAGCCATTGCCTGGTGGCTCAGCGGTTCAGTCAGCCTGTTGGCGGGGCTGACTGACTCGCTGCTCGATGGCGCGGCCTCGCTGCTCAATCTGATCGCCGTGCATTACGCGCTACGCCCGGCTGATGAGGACCACCGCTACGGTCACGGCAAGGCCGAAGCGCTGGCCGGTTTGGGTCAGGCGTTGTTTATCGGCGCCAGCGCGTTGCTGGTGGGCAGTCACGCCGTCGACCGCCTGCTTAATCCCGAACCGCTTGGCGCACCGGCCTTGGGCATCGCGGTGATGCTGCTGTCGCTGGCGGTGACCATCGCCCTGCTTCTGTTCCAGGGTCATGTGGTGAAGCTGACTGGCTCCACGGCGATTCGCGCCGACTCGCTGCACTACCGCTCGGACCTGCTGCTCAACAGCAGCATCCTCCTGGCATTGCTGCTGGCCAGTTACGGCTGGCCGCAACTGGACGCCATCTTCGGTATCGGCATTGCCCTGTATATCTTCTGGAGCGCCATCAGCATCGTCCGCGAAGCGGCCACCGTACTGATGGACCAGGAGCTCGACCCGCAGATCAGCGCGCAGATGCACAGCCTGGCCTGCGCCGTGCCCGGCGTGCTGGGCGTGCATGACTTGCGCACGCGCCTCTCCGGCACCCACTGGTTCGTCCAGCTGCATGTGGAGCTGCCGGGCGAGCTGAGCCTGCAGCATGCCCACGGCCTGTGTGATCAGGTTGAAGCGGCGATACGCAGCGAATTCCCCCGCGCCGAGGTACTGGTGCATGCCGACCCCAGCAGCGTGGTAAAGCACGCGCCAGCCCAGTAAAGGACAACGAACAGGTAACAAAAAATTGCCTGGAGCAATTTTTGACGTCGCGAAGCGGCGGCCCGCAGGGTGTCCGCCAAGGATGGCGGACACAAAAAAGGGGAAGGCCTGCAGGCCTTCCCCTTTTTTGCGTGTCCGTCATTGTGGCGATGGTAACGCCTTTTCTTCGCCTACCTGGTTGGGCAGAGCGGACCCGGGTGCCGTGACGATCCGGTGGGATCGGCGGCGACCGCTCACCTGATTGGGCGAGGCGGCTGGACGTGTCGTCCGGGCCTTGAAGTTGAGGTAAAGCTTACGCCCGCAAGCGCAGTGAAAGATTGCGAATATTGCTGATATACCTACTACTTGCGCAATTAATCACCACAAGCGCATCATTCAACACAATCAAATAACGAAAGCATGGCAAAGATGAACAGACTTGATCGCTACGACCTGAATATCCTCGCCGAATTGCAGCACGACGCCACGCTGTCCAACCAGGACCTGGCCGAACGCATCGGCCTGTCGCCCTCGCCCTGTTCGCGGCGAGTCAAACAACTGGAAGATGATGGCTATATCCTCGGCCAGGTCGCCCTGCTCGACCGCAAGCAGCTCGGCCTGACGCTGACCGCCTATGTGCTAATTGGCATGGACAAACACACTCCGGAACGCTTCGAGCATTTTCAGGAAGAAATCCGCAAATGCCCGCAAGTGCTCGAATGCTGCCTGGTCACCGGAATGGACGCGGACTACCAACTCAAGGTGGTGGTACCGGACATGGATCACTACCAGAAACTGTTGCTGGGCACCCTGACCCGTATCGAGGGGGTTTCCAGCGTGCGTTCCAGCTTTGTGCTGCAGCAGATCCTCTCCAGCACCCAGCTGCCGCTGCAGCACCTGCGCGACTGATCGCCGCACCCTCGTAATGCGCGGCTGGCAGGGCCGCCCACGGCGCGTATAATCGTGCCCCTCTGGCGAGCGTCACCGCGCCCGCCTACGCATCGATTTTCGGCACCCAGCCGAGCACCTGCAGGTTCACGAGGCCCGAATGGAAACCGAACAGTTCGAATCGCTGATGATGTACGCGCTGGTCGGCGGGCTGATGGTGTTTATGTTCTTCATCATCTGGGACCTGGCGAAAACCTCCAAAGCCGGCCGCCTGGGTACGGCGATCCTGTTCCTCGGCCTGGGCCTGTGCCTGTTTGCCTTCCTGGCCAAGCCGATCATCACCTATATCATCGAGGCGACGCGCGGCATCCACGGCTGATTACACTGTCCCACGCAGGGGCATCGCGGCGCTCAATCCATCCTACAAACGCGCGTCGGCCTCTTTCCACTCGCCGGGCTGCAAGCCGTCCAGGCTCCAGGGGCCGATACGCACCCGCACCAGACGCAACGTCGGCAGGCCCACCGCCGCAGTCATACGCCGTACCTGACGGTTGCGCCCCTCGCGAATCACCAGTTCCAGCCAGGCGGTCGGAATGCTTTTGCGAAATCGCACCGGCGGGTTGCGCTCCCACAATTCGGGCGTGTCCAGGAACCGTGCCTCGGCTGGCAGGGTCGGGCCGTCATTCAACTGCACGCCATCACGCAGCTGCTGCAATTGCGCTTCGCTCGGATCGCCCTCCACCTGCACCCAGTAGGTTTTCGCCAGCTTGTGCTTGGGGTCGGCGATGCGCGCCTGCAGACCGCCGTCATTGGTCAGCAGCAGCAGGCCTTCGCTGTCGCGGTCCAGCCGACCAGCCGGATAGACGCCGGGTACATCGACAAAGTCCTTGAGGGTGGCGCGGCCCTGGTCGTCGTTGAACTGGGTGAGCACATCGAACGGCTTGTTCAGCACCAGCAAACGTGACTCGGCAGGTGGCGCCTTGGCCACACGGCGTACAGCAGGTTTGCCGCTGTGCGGACGAGGAGACACAGGGCGAGGTGGGCGCGACATAGGCAATCCAGGTAAACCGTACAAGACGGCCAGTGTAACCGAGGCCAGGGTTGGACTATCAGGCTGGGTTATGCAGGGACATTTATCGGGCAGCTACAGCTATGCTGGCTGAGTTCAGCCATCCGTCCCGAGGCCATTGCTATGAGTTCGTCCGAATCCATCGTCGACACCTTTACCGGCTGGGCTGCCAAAGCCCCCGGCGCGCCCCTCGAACCGCACAGTTATGACCCCGGTCCGCTGGGCGCCGAAGAGGTGGAAGTGGCGGTGGAATACTGCGGCATCTGCCACTCCGACCAGTCGATGATCGACAACGAATGGGGTAACGCGCGCTACCCCTTTATCCCCGGCCATGAAGTGGTAGGCACGGTAGTGCGCCTTGGCCCGCAAGCGCGCGGCTTGAAGCTCGGCCAGCGGGTGGGCATCGGCTGGTACAAGGGCAGCTGCATGCATTGCAGCTCGTGCATGGAGGGCTCGCATCAACTATGCGGCACGGTAAAACCGACCATTGTTGGCAGCAACGGCGGTTTCGCCGACCGTTTGCGCAGCCACTGGGCCTGGGCCGTACCGCTGCCGGACGGCCTCGACCCGGCGCTGGTCGGCCCGCTGTTCTGCGCCGGCTCCACTGTGTTCAGCCCGCTGCTGGATTTCGATGTAAAACCCACCGACAAGGTCGGTGTGGTCGGCATTGGCGGTCTCGGTCATCTGGCACTGGGCTTTCTCAATGCCTGGGGCTGCGAAGTCACCGCCTTCACCTCATCGCTGAGCAAACAGGACGAAGCCAAGCGCTTGGGCGCACACAAGGTAGTCGCCTCCACCGACAGCGCTGCGCTAAAAGCGATTACCGGCAGTCTGGATTTCCTCCTGATCACCGCCAGCGCGGATCTGGACTGGAACGCCATGCTTGCCACGTTGAAGGGCAAAGGCCGGCTGCACTTTGTCGGCATCGTGCCCAGCGCCATCCCGGTGCACGTATTTAGCCTGATCCCCAAGCAGAAGAGCCTGTCCGGCTCCCCGGTCGGTTCACCCGCCAACATGGCGAAAATGCTGGAGTTCTGTGCCCGCCATCAGATCCTGCCGCAGGTCGAGCACTTCCCCATGAGCAAGGTCAACGAAGCCATCGACCATCTGCGCGCCGGCAAGGCACGCTATCGCGTGGTGCTCGACGCCAGTAAGTAGTCGTACGGGCCGATCAAGCACATTGATCGGCCCGCCGCGCCCTACCAACTCGCAAACAGCAACAGCCTGCCTCTTCCCCTACGGCATCTGCGCCTGAACTGAAAGCTCGCCCTGCGGCACCTGCACAAGCCACTGACGCAGCCGGCGCGATAACCACAGTTCAACGCCCACCAGCGCGAGCAGCAGACCTAGCAGCACCAGCAGGGTCAGGTAGAACGGCTTGAGCACTTGAGCTAGTTGACGCTTGAGCAAACCCAACAGAAAGTCGGCCTGAAACAGTTGCTCAACGCGTGCATCGAGCACATCGAACACCACCTGGCGGTCCACTCCGATGTATTTATTAGCCTGCTCCACGGCCGTATCGCGCACCGCTGCGCTCAGCAGGCTGGCCTGCAGGTAGTCGAACAACTTCAGGCCGATACGCTCGCTCAACGAGGCCTCCTCCAGCTGCGGCGCACGGGCCAGAAGCTGCGCTTGCAGGTACTGGGCAGCCATATGATTAAGGACGGCTTGCACACTGCTGCTCTGCAGTTCGCGCGTCATGACCTGCTGATCTTGAGCCTGCAAAAACGTGGAGAAGTCCTGCCAGACACCATCCGCCACACCTTGTACCAGCGGTGCATAACTGTCCAGATGGCGATGAACCTGTTGCTGGCCGCCATAGAGCAGACCCGCCTGCACGCCGAGAAAGGCGCCACTCACAGGCAACAGCAAAAAGTACAGTTTGAGTAGCCAGTGATGCCAACGGTTGCGCCGCACCAGCCAGCCTCGGCGCTGCAATTGCAAGGTCAACAGCAGCCCAACGACAGCACCGAGCAGCAGACCGAGACAACTGTAGCCAAATAGGGGTAGAAAACTGAAAGGCTCCCATAAGCCTTCAAGTAGAACCTGGGCCTGATCCATGAATGCAACATTCCTTGTCATATTTGCCGGACGCGCAGCCTAACGCCCCTGCGCAACCACTTGCAGTACGACCGCCCCATCCTGTGCGGCGGCCCACAGTATTACTGCTGGGCTTAGCGGAACGGCGGCTCGTCGAAGCTGCGCAGCTTGCGTGAGTGCAACGAGTTGAGCTGGTTGCGCAACAGGTCGAGCGCGGTGATGCCGATATGCAGGTGCTGGGTGACTGCGCGCTCGTAGAACGCACCTGCAGCGCCGGGCAGTTTGATCTCACTGTGCAGTGGTTTGTCGGAGACGCACAGCAGCGTGCCGTAGGGCACCCGCAGGCGATACCCTTGCGCGGCGATGGTGCCGCTTTCCATGTCCACCGCCACGGCGCGCGAGAGGTTGATCAGCGGCCGCTCCTGAGCCCAGCGCAGCTCCCAGTTACGGTCGTCATAGGTCAGCACAGTGCCGGTGCGCAGGCGTTTTTTCAGCTCATCGCCCTGCTCACCAGTGACCTGCCGGGCAGCTTCCTGCAACGCCTGCTGCACTTCGGCCAGGGCCGGCAGCGGGATATTCGGCGGCAATACGCGATCGAGAATGCCGTCGCGACGCATATAGGCGTGAGCCAGCACGTAATCGCCAATGGTTTGCGATTGGCGCAGGCCGCCGCAGTGGCCGATCATCAGCCAGCAGTGCGGGCGCAATACGGCCAGGTGGTCGGTGATGTTCTTCGCGTTGGACGGGCCGACGCCAATATTGACCAGGGTAATCCCATCACCCTCGTTTTCACCTTGCAGGTGATAAGCCGGCATCTGGTAGCGGTGCCAGACCACCGTCTCGATGATTGCCTGCATCTCGCCTTCGGCCATGCCACGCTCGATCACCACATTGCCCGGCAGCACCATGCGGGTGAAGCGCGACTCACCGACCAGCATATCCAGACCGTGGCGGATAAATTGATCGACGTAACGGTGATAGTTGGTCAGCAGAATCCACGGCTGCACATGTCGCCAGTCGCTGCCGGTGTAATGCACCAGTCGACGCAGGGAGAAATCCACCCGAGCCGCATCGAACAGCGCCAGCGGCAGCGGGTCGGTATTTTCCCAGTCGTACAAGCCATCAGCCGTGCCGTCAGTGGCAGCAGACAGGTCGGTGCTGGGAAACACCCGCGCCAACTCGGCAGCGGTGACCCCGGAGCCAGCCAGCTCATCGCCCTGCTCGACCACGTACGGATAAGGAATATTCTGCTGGCTGACGCCCACTTCCACGCGTACGGTGAAATCCCCCATCAACGGGCGCAGCTGCTCGAGCAGGTACTTACGAAACGCCGCCGGGTGGGTGACGGTGACGCTGTAGGTACCCGGCACCTGTACCTTGGCATAAGCGCGCACGCTGGCCGCCACCTCGCCCTGGCCCTGGTAGATCAGGCGCAACTCGGGGTAGCGAAACTGACACTGTTGGGCGACATCCGGCTTGATGCGCTCTTTCAGGTAGCGCTTGAGCGCCTGACTCAAGCCCGTGGTCGCCTGCAGGTGCAGGGCGGCCAGACGATCCACCGCTTCTTCAGCGGTTTTGGCGACAATAAAGTCATCGGAACAAGGGTTCACAAGGCACCTTCCTGGCTGATCTCAATGGCTCTATCTTGCCCTGATCCGCCGCGCTTGCGATAGCGCGACGTTACCCGCGCAAGCTACTTGAGCAGCGTTTGCAGATCCTCGGGCACAGCCTGTGGGGTCAGCGGGCCGACGCGCCGGGTGCCCGGATTACCCAGGGGAAACAGCCCCAGCAACGACCCCAGGCTACCGGGAATGCGCAGCAGTTGTGCCAAGCCCTCGGCCCAATCGCGCTGCCGCCAGGCCCAGGCGAGCACCCACAGGTGGCTGCGCAGGTGTTCGCTGAAATAGCGCTGACCGAGAATATGCGCCCGTTCCAGATGGCGCAGCTCGGCAGCAGGATCAGTGCCGCGCAGGGCGCGGGCCAGTTGGTATTCCTGCCAGAAGGCTTGTTCGCGGGTCATGGCAACACTCCTATTTTTCAGCTGCGTCGCAGTCTGCAAGTGCGGGGCGGCCCCCAGGTCAAGCATCCGTTGCTAATCTTCTGTTAGCCAATTGCCTAAGGAACACTCATGCCGCGCGCGCTGCTCACCCTTGTGCTCTGCCTGTTACCCAGTTTTCTGCTGGCCGATAGCCTGGACGGCCATTACCTGACCACATTGGATGGCCAGCCAGCCGAAATGCACCTGCGCAGCCAGGGCCAGCAGGTCACGGGGGAGTATGTGGAAGGTGGCAGGTTGCGCCTGCAGATCAGCGGCAGCTTTGACGGCCAGTTGCTCAGCGCGCAGATCAGCGAAGCGCAATCCGGGCAGCTGATTGCCAATATGAATGCCACCTACGCCAATGGCGTGCTCAACACCCATATCGCCGCGCGTAATCCGACTACCGGGGCAACCCTGGAGCGCAAGGCGCTGTTCCACCGACAGAATTTGAGTGCAGTAGCCGCTCAAGCAAGCAGCCCAAGCAGCAGCGCCACCCGCGACCCGGCACTGATCGGCACCTGGGTACACGAGAAGATCATTAACAGCGGCGGCGCCAATTTCGCCTCTATGACCACGCAGATGATTCTACACATGCAGGGCGACGGCAGCGTTTCACAATGGACACGTAGCGTGGCAGGTGGCGCCGACTGGAACTACGACAGCCCTGGCGAACTGCAATACAGCGGCCGCTGGCAGAGTAATAACGGCCTGCTGGAAGTGCAGATGCAGGGCCGCAGCGACTATCAGCCTGCCGCCTACTATCGCTTCAGTGACCAGTACCTGGTCACTGAGAGCAATACCGGTAAGCTGATCTGGCAGCGTCGCCAGTAATCAATCAGGCCGGTTGGTGCAGACGCGAGTTGAACAACGGCCCACGGCTATAAGTCGACAGCGCCTTGGCAGCGGCCAGCACACCCAGATCGACCAGCGGCTCGATCAGGATCACGCTCATATAGGCCAGGCCAAAACTGCCCACGGCCTCCAGGTTATCGCCGGAGAAGCCGTTGCCATAGAACGCCCAGAAGCCGACCCAGGCGACGATGCCGCCCTGATAGGCAGTCGACAGCGCCAGCGCCTGCTTGTAGGAGAGGTCCACATAGGCAGTACCCGGCACGATAATGCGCTTGGCCAGCACACTGATAGCCCACAGCGGCACCAGCAGCGTGGTGACGTTCATACCGTACTGCGGCAGGTCGAACTGAGCGAACAGCAGCCCCTGCAGTAGCAGACCGAGCGCCAGACCAACAGCCGTAGCACCGGCGCCGAACAGCAACAGCAGGGTCGAACCGAGGATCAGATGCACCTCGGAAACCCCGACCGCATGGTGCGGAAAGACCTCGAAGAAGCAGAACACCAGGGCAGTGGTCAGCACGCTGCGTAACGCCAGAGCGGCAGCGCCACCGTTGCTGCGTACGCTGTCGAGGGCAAGCTTGGCCGTGAGGCCAAAGGCACCTGCGGCGGTTGCATAACTAAGGAAGAGTTTGGCGCCAGTAACGACTTCGGGTTCGATGTGCATAGAGATTCCTGTACCGCGCCCACCGCGCGATGATCTGGATTGAGGGGATGGGCATAAGCGCCCGGCTTCGATGGCAGGTCTCCTGGCTCACGGTTTGACACTTCGCCCGCCTTCCCGGCCTTGCGGTCAGTGGCATATGGGCGCTATTCACCGTTTACAGTTGCGGGGGCAGCCATGGCTTCGGCACCGGTCGCGGTGCTTTCCATGTTCCCTTTTCATCCAGTCGCTTAACACGAGCTGGAACCATCGGCGGCCACCTTACCCGGCGGCAGAGAGAAATGACAGACCCGGCATTTTATGGCGCAGGCGCGCCAACAGACGGAAGAGAGCCTGACGCCGTATGACGCAAGCAGGTGAATACGGCACTGGCGTTGGCGCACAGCTGCCCCTGAGCATCATGCAAAGTGGCTTGCGCAGATACCTGTCGCCCCTCGCGCTGCTGCACGCAAGCTTCGGTATGGAGCGGCAAGGCCGCCAGCCCCATCGGGCGCAGGTAATTCACTTGCAGGCTGGCGGTCACGTAGACCTCCTCGGCACTGGCCTGCGAGTACACCGCCAACCCCAGCGCCGCATCGAACAGCGTGGCGGTATAGCCGCCATGCACACCGCCAAGCGGATTGAAGTGCACGGCCGGCGGCTGACTGCTGAAGCTCGCCACCCCAGCTGCGGCCTGCAGCTGGGAGATACCATAATCCGCACCGATATCACCGGCCAGCCAGGCCTGTAACTGTTCAAAGAGAGTGGCGTGCATATTCAGGCCTCAGATCAGGTGCGGCGTACTGCGCGCCACCAGCGCTTCGACATCCACGCCACGCGGCAAGGTACCGTAAACCCGACCGCCCTGCCCGCCCAGACGGCTGACGATAAAGGCATCGGACACCGGCGCATTACCGGCTTCCAGCAGCAGCTTGGCCTGCAGCGCCAGCGCCACATCTTCGGTGAGCTGACGGGCGCGGTATTGGATATCGGCGGTGTCGCGAAAATCCGCCTGCAGTTGCGTGATATGCGCTTTCAGCCACGCATCGCCATGGCCGTCGCCCAGTTCGGTAAACAGCGCATCAAGCACGCCCGGCTCCTTGGACAAGGCGCGCAGCACGTCTAGGCACTGCACGTTGCCCGAGCCTTCCCAGGTCGAGTTGACCGGCGCTTCGCGGTACAGCCTTGGCAGGATGGTGTCCTCGACATAACCGGCACCGCCCATGCATTCGGCGGCCTCGTTGATCATCGCCGGCGCGCGTTTGCAGATCCAATACTTGCCCACGGCGGTGACCAGGCGGGCGAACTTGTCTTCCTGCTCGTCATGGGCGTTATCCAGCGCCTTGCCCATGCGCATGGTCAGCGCCAAGGCCGCCTCGCTTTCCAGGGCAAGATCGGCCAACACGTTCTGCATCAGCGGCTGTTCGCTCAGTGCGCGCCCGCCAACCTGGCGATGGGCGCAGTGATGCGCGGCCTGAGTCAGGGCCTGACGCATCAGGGCGCTGGAGCCGATCATGCAATCGAAGCGGGTCAACGCGACCATCTCGATAATGGTCGGCACGCCACGGCCCTCTTCGCCAACCATCCAGGCCAGGGCGCCGCGGAACTCCACCTCGCTGGAGGCGTTCGACCAGTTGCCCAGCTTGTTCTTCAGGCGCTGGATATAGAACTCGTTGCGCATGCCGTCCGGGCGGTGGCGCGGCAGCAGAAAGCAGGTCAGGCCCTTGGTGGTGTACGCCAGGGTCAGGAAGGCATCGCACATCGGCGCCGAGCAGAACCACTTGTGGCCGACCAACTCGTAGACCTGGCCCGGGCCGCCAAGGCCGACTGGATAAGCGCGGGTGGTGTTGGCGCGCACATCGGTGCCGCCCTGCTTCTCGGTCATGGCCATGCCGATGGTCGCGCCGGTTTTCTGCTCGATCGGCAGGTTGCGCGGGTCGTATTGAGTCGAGAGGATTTTCGGTAGCCACTTCTCGGCCACATCGGCCTGCAGCTTGAGCGCCGGCACGCTGGCGAAGGTCATGGTCAGCGGGCAACCGCTACCGGCCTCGGCCTGGCTGTGCAGGTAACTCATGGCGGCGCGCGCCACCTGGGCGCCCGCGCGCGGATCGGTCCAGGGCATGGACGGCAGGCCGTGTTCAATGGCCGCACTCATCAGTTGGTGATAAGCCGGGTGAAACTCCACCAGATCGGCACGGTGACCGTAGCGGTCATGGCTCTTGAACACCGGTTTGTTTTCGTTGGCGAGAAAGCCTGCGGCCATCAGCTCGCCGCCCGCCAGGCCGCCATATACATCCAGGCGCTGCTCGGCCCAGCCGCCGCCGAAACGCTTGGTCCACTCCTGCAGCGGCAGGTCAACGCGGTACAGGTTGGCGCCATCCAGCGGCGGCACCTGGTTGAACACTTCATGGGTTTCGGCGTGTTGGCTGGCATTCATGGCTGAGGCTCCTCTTCAGGAAATTTGGCGCCCACGGCGCGCAGGCAAAAGGTGACCAAGGCCTGGCTGACTTCAGCCAGGCTGGGGGCGGGGTATCCGGCTTCACGGGCGGCACGCGCAGGCGGCGACAACGGCCCGACCAGGGCTTCGGCAATGGCGCCGACCAGGCAGGCTGCGACCAGGTTGATCTGCTGCACATGGAACACGCCTTGGTCGACGCCCTCCTGCAGCAATTCGACGAACAGATCGGCATAGGCTTCGCGGTAGAACAGGCGCTGCTCGTCGACTTCCGGATCGACCGGCTCGGCGATCAGGGCGAAGGCCAAACGGCGACTGTCCCAGGCCCGCGCGGCAAAGCGCTCAAGCCCTGCGCCCAGACGCTGCACTGGACTGCCAGTGCCCCGCACGGTAGCAGCCAACGCATCGACCTCACGCTGGCTGGCCACGGCAAACACCTCGGCCGCCAGGCTGCCCTTACTGCTGAAATGACGGTACAGGCTACCGGTGGCAATCCCCACATCCTCGGCCAATGCCTGCATGGTCAAGGCGGCAAAACCGCCCTCGGCAACCCGCGCCAGAGCGGCGCTGATGATGCGCTCACGCAGCGCCTGGTCGCGGTCGATGCGCAGTGCAGTGGTGCGATAGGCCATGGTCTGAATCCTGATTCACTATCGCTTAAGTGAATCAGGATTCAGAGTTTGGCTAAAGGGCGATTCCGGGCACAACAGCGGGCATATTGGCCAGCTGCTGGCGTATACAACTCAACAATAAATTTACGATCTCGCGAGCTAGAGCCATACAAGGCGCTACGTAGTAACAGCCTTCGGCTGGTCAAAGCGGCGAGAAACGCAGCGCAGCGAAGGAACAGCCTACGACTGGCCCGTAGGGTGAGCGCAGCAGATCGTAAGATCAGGACTCGCGGCAGAGCACCCAGTCATGCAAAAGATTGCGCAGCTGCTCGAACTTCACCGGTTTGGCCAGGTAGTCGCTCATGCCTGCGGCCAGGCAGCGCTCGCGGTCGCCGCTGTGGCTGTGGGCGGTAATCGCCAGTACCGGCAGCAGCTGACAGCCGGGCAGATTGCGCAGCGCGCGGCAGGTGGCGAAACCGTCCATTACCGGCATCTGGCAATCCAGCAGCACCGCGTCGACGGTCTCGCTGCGCAGCACTTCCAGCGCTTCGGCACCGTTGTCGGCGGTACGCACCTGATATCCGAGCTTGAGCAACATGCCGCGGGTTACCAGTTGGTTGATCGCGTTGTCCTCGACGATCAATACCGTGCACTGCTCAGGCGCGCGCAATGCCGGGCCGGTGGCACGCAGCACCACTGCGGCTGGAGTGGTCATCTGCACCGGCAAGGCCAGCGGCAGTTCCAGGCGGAAACAGCTGCCCTGCCCCAGCTGGGACTCATGGCTGAGGTCGCCGCCGAGCAGGTCGACCAGTTGTCGGCAGATCGCCAGGCCAATGCCCAGGCCGCCGTATTCGCGGGTCATCGAACCATCCAGCTGCTGGAAGCGCTGATAGAGCTTGCCGTCGGCCGGTGTCGCGAAACCGATGCCGGTGTCGATCACCTCGATGCGCAGCGGCAGGATATCGCTGGCCGTGCCGCCGCGACTGATGCGCACACGCACCTCGCCATGCAGGGTGAACTTTATGGCGTTATCCAGCAGACAGCTGAGACTCTGCACCAGCTTGCTGGCGTCGCCCTCCAGGGTGTCGGGCAGAGTGTCGTCCAGCTCCAGAACAAAGCGCAGGCCCTTTTCTTCAGCGCGCGGCGCGTACTGCGCACGCAGGCCATCGAACAGACCGCGCAGGCTGAACGGCTCACGACGCGGGTACAGACGCCCGGCCTGCAGCTCGGTGAGGGCGAGAATGTCATTGACCATGCGCATCATGTCGCGGGCGGAGCTGGCGGCCGTGCGCTGGTAGTGCGCCAGTTCGCCGTCGATTTCGAGCATCTGCATCAGCTCCAGCGAACCGATCACCCCGTTCATCGGCGTGCGCAGTTCGTGGGTGACGGTGGCGAGGAATTCATCCTTGAGGCGGTTGCTGTTGGCCAGTTCCAGGTTGAACGCCTCCAGCTTGAGCCCGGCTTCTTGCAGAATCCGCGTGCGTTCTTCCTTCATCGCGTTGATGCGGTCGGCCAGCGCAAGCGAAAGCAGGCCTACTTCCAGCGCTGAGCCGATCTGGCTGGCGTACATGGTGAGGAACATATTCGGCAGGTAGCCCAACACCATCAGCGTGTTGATCATTCCGCCGGCGAGAAAGGCTGTCCAGGCGATGATGAAATAACGCGCCACGCGCATGCCACGCATCCAGGCGAGGATGCCGGCGCTGAAAATCACCACGGTAAAGCCCAGCGCCAAGTAGGTGGCCAGACGCAGCGACAGGCCATAGCTGGCCGTCAGCGCCAAGGTCATCACCAGTACACCGGAAGCCATCATCAGCAACAGTGCACGATCGACCCAGGGGCTGTGCTCGACGGTATGCAGAAAACTGCGGGCAAACTGGCAACCAAACAACGCCGCCGCGCCAATCAGAAACGGCGTGGCGGCGTTCGCCCACCAAGGGCTGTTAGGCCAGAAATACTCGATGGCCGCACCGTTGACCGACAGCTGATAAAAGCCGAACGAGGCGATATAGAGGATGTAATACAGGTAGCTGGTGTCGCGCACGCTGAGGAAGATAAACAGGTTGTAGATCAGCATCACCAGCAACACGCCATAGATGATGCCCAGCACATAGATGCGTGCAGGCTGATCTTCCAGATAGGCGTTGGGCGCCCAAAGGGTTAGCGGTACCTGAATCGAGCCCTGGCTTTCCAGGCGCAAATAGACGCTTTGCTGCTGCGCCGGCGGCAGCTTCAACTCGAATACATAGTTGTGCTGTTTGATCTCACGACTGGAGAACGGCAAGGCATCGCCGGTGTGCTGGCTCATCTGGTAGCGCCCCTGCGCATCAGGCAGATACAGCTGCACATGATCGAGCGGCGGATAGGCCAGTTCCAGCAACCAGGGCCGTGCGCCTGTGGCCTGCTGCGGGCGGTATTCCAGATCCAGGCGCAACCAGAACACCGAACGCGAATAACCGGCGTTCAGTACACCCTTGTCATGCTGACGGAAACTGGCTTGCAGGGCCGGCGAGGTGATGTCTTCAATGCTGGCATCGCCACGCACATCCTCAAACACCGACATGGCCTTGCCGAGCGGCAGGCTGCGGGTGTTTTCGTCAAAAACCAATGCCCCGGCCAACCCTGGCACCAGCATGAAGAAACAGAGAAGGATGTAGTGCATGCAACTCAGCCAGAGTAAGCCGGCAACGCCTAGGTAGCGTTGCTAGCAGCGGTGTATTTGGATGCTGGCACTCTAGCATAGGCCCTTGCGCCAGAGCCCCAGGAAAAACCTGAACTGTATTGAGATTTTTGCCCTTCGTAGGTTGAGGCAACAGCCCGGTGTCGACATGCGACAGATCGTCCGCCCAGCTGGCTTTCCTGGCGTTGCGGGGTCTGCAAGCCGTGGTTTGGTGGTAAGCTCGCGCACCATGAAAACGCCTACCTCTCGCCCCGTAGTGCTGTGCCTGTCCGGTCATGACCCCAGTGGTGGTGCCGGCCTGCAAGCCGATATCGAAGCCCTGCTCGCCCAAGGCTGTCACGCCGCCCCTACCGTGACCGCGCTGACCGTGCAGGACACCGTCAACGTTTCCGACTTCCGCGTGCTCGACCGCGACTGGGTCTTGGCCCAGGCCAATGCGGTGATCAATGACCTGCCGGTCGAAGCCGTAAAGTTGGGCATGCTCGGCTCGGTCGAGATGGTCGAAACCGTACTGGAAATCATGCAACGCCTCCCAGGTATTCCGCTGATCTGCGACCCGGTGCTGCGTGCCGGCGGCGGCGGCGCGCTGGGCAAGGATGAAGTCGGCTATGCCATGCGCGAACGGCTGTTCGCCGCCTCGACCATCGCCACGCCGAATCTGCCGGAGGCGCGCATCCTCGCCGAATTGCCGGACGGCAGCGCCGATGAGTGCGCAGAAAAACTGCTGCCCTATATCCAGCACCTGCTGATCACCGGCGGCCATGGCGATGAGCACGAAGTGCACAACCGCCTCTATAGCCGCGACGGCAGCCGCCACACCTTTACCTGCCAGCGCCTGCCTGGCAGCTACCACGGTTCCGGCTGCACCCTGGCCAGCACCTTGGCTGGTCGCCTGGCATTGGGGCAGGAGCTGGTCAGCGCCGTGCAATTTGCCCTCGATTACACCTGGCGCACCCTGCGCGATGCCGAACAGCCTGGTCATGGCCAGTACATTCCGCGCCGCCTGCCGCTAGACCTCTCTTGATGGAGCGTTTGCGATGAAACTGCGTGGTCTGTATGCCATCACCGATAGCGAATTGCTCAAAGGCAGACTGCTGCCCTACGTCGAGGCTGCACTCAAGGGTGGCGCGACATTGCTGCAATACCGCGACAAATCCAGCGACGAAGCGCGGCGCCTACGTGAAGCCGAGGCCCTGCGCGAGCTGTGCAACCGTTACGGCGCTGCACTGATCATCAATGACGACGCCGAACTGGCTGCTCGTTTAGGCGTCGGCCTGCACCTAGGGCAAACCGACGGCTCGCTATCCGTCGCCCGCGCCTTGCTTGGGCGTAAGGCGATTATCGGCGGCACTTGCCACGCCCAGCTTGAGCTTGCTGAAGCCGCTGCCAAGGAAGGCGCCAGCTATGTCGCCTTCGGCCGCTTCTTCAACTCCAATACAAAACCTGGCGCACCGACTGCCAATGTCGAGTTGCTGGCTGCGGCGAAAGCCAAGGTCAACCTGCCGATTGTTGCCATTGGCGGCGTGACTCTGGATAACGCCCCCGAGCTGATTGCCCACGGCGCCAGCATGGTTGCCGTGGTGCACGGCCTGTTTGGCGCCGACTCGGCTGCTGAAGTCGAGCGCCGCGCCCGCGCCTTTAGCGCCCTGTTCACATCTAACTAACGTTATTAAGGGGCGGCACGGCTCGCCCCAACCCCCTGCTTGAGAGGCCCCGACCATGTCCCGTTCCGAAACCCTCTTTGCCGACGCGCAGAAGCACATCCCAGGTGGCGTCAACTCGCCGGTCCGCGCTTTCAAAAGCGTCGGCGGCACACCGCTGTTCTTCAAGCATGCAGAAGGCGCCTACGTCACCGATGAAGACGACAAGCGCTACGTGGATTACGTCGGCTCCTGGGGCCCGATGATCCTCGGCCACAGCCACCCGGACGTGCTCGGCGCGGTGCGCAACCAGCTGCAACATGGCCTGTCCTATGGCGCGCCGACCGCCATGGAAACCGAGATGGCCGACCTGGTGTGCAGCCTGGTGCCGTCCATGGAAATGGTGCGCATGGTCAGCTCCGGCACCGAGGCGACCATGAGCGCCATCCGCCTGGCCCGTGGTTACACCGGCCGCGACAACATCATCAAATTCGAAGGCTGCTACCACGGCCACTCCGACAGCCTGCTGGTGAAAGCCGGCTCCGGCCTTTTGACCCAGGGCGTGCCGAGCTCCGCTGGGGTACCGGCGGATTTTGCCAAACACACCCTGACCCTGCCCTTCAACGACCTGGCCGCCGTCGAGCAGATGCTCAGTGAAGTCGGTTCGACCGTCGCCTGCATCATCGTCGAGCCGGTGGCCGGCAATATGAACTGCGTGCCGCCGGCCCCCGGTTACCTGCAGGGTCTGCGCGAGCAGTGCGACAAACACGGCGTGGTGCTGATTTTCGACGAAGTGATGACCGGCTTCCGCGTCGCCCTCGGCGGTGCCCAGGCCCATTACGGCGTCACCCCGGACCTGACCACCTTCGGCAAGATCATCGGTGGCGGCATGCCGGTCGGCTGCTTCGGCGGCAAGCGCGAAATCATGCATTGCATCGCCCCGCTCGGCCCGGTGTACCAGGCCGGCACCCTGTCGGGTAACCCGCTGGCCATGGCCGCCGGCCTGACTACTTTGCGCCTGATCAAACGTCCTGGCTTTCACGCCGAACTGACCGACTATACCAGCCGCATGCTCCAGGGTTTGCAAGACCGCGCCGATGCGGCTGGCATCCCGTTCGTCACCACCCAGGCGGGCGGTATGTTCGGCCTGTACTTCAGCGGTGCCGACGATATCGTCACCTTTGATGATGTGATGGCCAGCGATGCCGAGCGCTTCAAACGCTTCTTCCACCTGATGCTCGCTGGCGGCGTGTACCTGGCACCAAGCGCCTTCGAGGCAGGCTTCACCTCCATCGCCCACGGCGATGCCGAGCTTGCAATCACCCTGGACGCCGCCGAGCGTGCCTTTGCCGAGCTGAAGAACGCCTGATGCAGTACAGCACGGCACTCTCCGATGGCGTGCTGGCCTTGGCCTGTCTGGCCTGCGCAATCGCTATCGGCAAAGCCCGCAAGCACTATGGTGAGGCTGACCAACCGGCGCTGTTCTGCGCCCTGCTGGGGTTTCTCCTGCCGGCCGCAGCGGCTGCCGTCGGCGTGATCCGCTTCGGCATCGATCCTGGCGCTCAGGCCGCACACCTATGGTTAAGCCAGGCCAGCAGCTTTCTCGGCCTGCCGCTACTCGGCGCCGCCGCCTTGGCTTTGGGCAGCGGCTGGCAATGGAGCCGCGCCAACTGGGGGCGCATTCTGCTGGGGCTGTGCGCCTTCTTCGAGCTGTTCCGGCAGATGAATCAGCTGGAGGATTACCGCCTGCTGCTCAATCTAGCGACCCTGCTGCTGATCCTCTACGCCGGCGCCGTGCAGTGGCCTAAGCGTGCGCCCCTTGCAGCTGCCGTCGCGGTGGTCGGGCTGTTTCTGCTGGCCGGCCTGGCTGTCGGCACCCAGGGATTTATCGGCTCGTTACGCCGAGTTGATCTGTTCCACGCGCTGCTGACACCGGCCTATCCGCTGCTGGCGTGGCTGCTGCTGAGCCTACCCGGCAGCGCAAAACGTGGCCACACGGAAGAAAACCCGGTAAAGACTTTGTAAGAACGCCGCTGCTTATTTCATAATGCGATGGCTGTCGCGTTACGGCGGCCAGGCACATCGCCTGTTGTGCATCCCGAGGTAAACGGATTTTCATGAAACGCACCGGCCGCACCCTGTCCCTGGGCTGCCTGTTGCTCCTGCTGCCACTGCTCGCCTCGGCGAGCGGCAACTCTTTGCTGATCCCCGCGCTTGGCAGCTGCTCACTCAACACCGCCGCCGAAGAACTGCCCGCCGCCCTTGAGGCCTGCGAGCAGGCTGCGCTCAATGGTGACCTGCAGGCGGAGTTCGAGCTGGGCGAATTCTATTACGACGGCAAACGTGTCGAGCGCGATCTAGACCAGGCGCTGAAATGGTTCGAGCAGGCCTCACTGCAAGGCCATGCGCAATCGCAGTACCGCCTGGGCATGATGTTCTTCCGCGGCGAAGGCGTGCCGGCGAATACGGTGCAGGCTTATATCGTGCTGAAGATGGCAGCGGTGAACGGCTCGGACGAAGCCATGGACAGCGCCGACCTGATCGCCGCACAGATGCCGCGCAATGAACTGGAAATCGCCAGCCAGGTGCTCGGGCAGATCTTCCGCAACTACCTGCTGGAGTTGCAGAACGCCGATACCCTTACCTCGCCGTTCGCGCCGCTGCCGTAGGTTGGCCTTAAACGACATACCGCCCTGACAACCTGCTGGTGGATGTAAAAAGCGACATCCACCCTACGCCCACATACCAGACGAAACGCTTACTTATCAGGCATCGGCATGGGGAACGGCATAACATTGCCACCGCCCTTGGCTTCGCTGATCTTCGGCGTGCCCAGGCGCTCGACTTCGTCGATGCGGATGATCGCGTGCATGGGGATAAAGCTGCGCACCACACCGTCGAACTGCGCCTTGAGCTTTTCCTCGCTGGGGTCGACGACCACCTGGGTGCGCTCGCCGAAGACGAACTCCTCCACTTCCAGAAAGCCCCACAGATCGCTTTGAAAGATCTGCTTGGCGTACATCTCGTACACCTGACCCTGGTTGAGGAAAATCACCTTGTAGATGGGTTCGCGCTTGCTCATGGTTATGCAGTTCGTACCGAGGGGTTAATTGAAAGGGCGCGGATCATAGCATAGCCGCCTAGCAGCCAACGCCAGGGTCTGTTGCCGCTTCGTTCGCGGCCGCGCCGGAGCCTGTTTTAGCGCGAGGCAAGGCACGAGACACGAAGTTTGGTTGTTCCAAATGAGTGTCGAAAAACGCAGCATCGCGCTAAAACAGGCCCGGCCCTTCGGGTTACGCGCAAAATCTCGCCACGCGGTGTTGGAGGACTTGGCAAGGGAACAACCATTACCTGCGTCCTCCGCCTAGCCTGGCGAGATTTTTCGCGGCAACGCGGCTCGCGACGAAGCGACAGCAGACCCTAGGAACCCTGGCACTAGCTCCCTATAATGCGCGGTTCTTCGAATCACCCTTTTTGAGCGCGCATGACCAAGAAGCTTTATATCGAAACCCACGGTTGCCAGATGAACGAGTACGACAGCTCGCGCATGATCGACCTGCTGGGCGAACATCAAGCCCTGGAAGTCACCGAGAAGGCGGCAGACGCTGACATCATCCTGCTCAACACCTGCTCGATCCGTGAAAAAGCCCAGGACAAGGTGTTCTCGCAACTCGGCCGTTGGCAAAAGCTGAAAATTGCCAACCCGGATCTGGTGATCGGCGTCGGCGGCTGTGTGGCCAGCCAGGA
This sequence comes from Pseudomonas sp. EA_35y_Pfl2_R5, assembly GCF_963970805.1. Taxonomy (NCBI): domain Bacteria; kingdom Pseudomonadati; phylum Pseudomonadota; class Gammaproteobacteria; order Pseudomonadales; family Pseudomonadaceae; genus Pseudomonas; species Pseudomonas sp. EA_35y_Pfl2_R5. The sequence goes on from NZ_CAXAOW010000013.1 coordinate 67,766, forward strand.
AGGCGCGGCGATTCGTGATCGTGCGCCCTACGTCGACGTGGTCTTTGGCCCGCAGACCCTGCACCGCCTGCCGGAAATGATCGACGCCGCGCGCAGCACCAAGATCGCCCAGGTCGACATCAGCTTCCCCGAGATCGAAAAATTCGACCGCCTGCCCGAACCACGCGTCGATGGCCCCAGCGCCTATGTGTCGGTGATGGAAGGCTGCAGCAAATACTGCACCTTCTGCGTCGTGCCGTACACCCGTGGCGAAGAAGTCAGCCGGCCCATGGCCGATGTGCTGGGTGAAATCATCCACCTGGCCGAACACGGCGTGCGTGAGATCACTCTGCTCGGGCAGAACGTCAACGGCTACCGTGGCGCGACCCAGAATGGGCAGATTGCCGACTTCGCCGAGCTGCTCTACGCCGTAGCGGCCATCGACGGTATCGACCGAATTCGCTACACCACCAGCCATCCACTGGAATTCTCCGATGCGCTGATCCAGGCCCACGCCGAGATCCCCGAGCTGGTGAAGTACCTGCACCTGCCAGTGCAATCGGGCTCCGACCGCATTCTCGCAGCGATGAAGCGCAACCACACTGCACTGGAATACAAGTCGCGCATCCGCAAGCTGCGCGCCGCCGTGCCGGACATCCTGATCAGCTCGGACTTTATCGTCGGCTTCCCCGGTGAAACCGAGAAGGACTTCGAGCAGACCATGAAGCTGGTCGAGGATGTCGGTTTCGACTTCTGCTACTCCTTCGTCTACAGCTCGCGCCCTGGCACCCCGGCGGCTGACCTGCCCGACGACACCCCGATGGAGTTGAAAAAACAGCGTCTGGCACTGCTGCAACACCGCATTACCCAGCAGGGTTTTGAGAACAGCCGACGAATGGCGGGCACCGTGCAGCGCATCCTGGTCAACGACTACTCGAAGAAGGACCCCGGTATGCTCCAGGGCCGCACCGAGAGCAACCGGGTGGTCAACTTCCGCTCTGACAACCCGCGCCTGATCGGCCAGTTCGTCGACGTGTATATCGACGAAGCCATGCCCAACTCGCTGCGCGGCACGCTGCTGTAGGGTGGATGTCGTTTTTTACATCCACCATGGCTGCGTGATTGGTGGATGGGGGAGGCGCCATCCACCAATCACGAACGGCACTGCAACAGGTTGCTGGCGGCCCGAGCTTCCCCCTCGCGGCCGCTAGCGCTATTCTTCGTTCACTACCCCAGCCGACTGGCGGCCATCACACGACCTTGAACACATCCATAGAGCCACTCCGTTTTATCCTTGAACCCTTCGAGGCTCGCCGCTTCGCTAACCTGTGCGGCCAATTTGATGAGCACCTGCGCCTGATTGAGCAGCGCCTGGCCATCGAAATTCGCAACCGCGGCAACCAGTTCGAACTGGTCGGCACCGCAGGCCAAACCCGCGCCGCCGAACAGTTGCTGCGCCGCCTATACCGCGAAGCCGAAAACACCGAACTGTCGCCCGATCTGGTGCACCTGTTTCTGCAGGAGTCCGGCATCGAGGAAATGAGCAACCCGACCGTCGAAGTCAGCGTCGCCCTGCGTACCCGCAAAGGCATGATTCGCCCGCGCGGCGCTAATCAGCAGCGCTACGTCAAAGCCATCCTCGACCATGACATCAACTTCGGCGTCGGCCCGGCCGGTACTGGCAAAACGTATCTGGCCGTGGCCTGCGCCGTGGATGCCCTGGAGCGCGAGCAGATTCGCCGCATCCTGCTGGTACGTCCGGCGGTGGAAGCGGGTGAGAAGCTCGGCTTCCTGCCTGGCGACCTGTCGCAGAAGATTGACCCCTACCTGCGCCCGCTCTACGACGCGCTGTACGAGATGCTCGGCTTTGAGCAGGTGGCCAAGCTGATCGAGAAACAGGTGATTGAAGTCGCGCCGCTGGCCTATATGCGCGGCCGCACGCTGAACAACAGCTTTATCATCCTCGACGAAAGCCAGAACACCACCCTGGAACAGATGAAGATGTTCCTCACCCGCATCGGCTTCGGCTCGACCGCGGTGATTACCGGCGACATCACCCAGGTCGATCTGCCGCGCGGCACCAAAAGCGGCCTGACCCACGTGATCGACGTGTTGCGTGATGTGCCGGGCATCAGCTTTACCCACTTCAAGCCCAAGGACGTGGTCCGCCACCCGCTGGTGCAACGCATCGTCGAAGCCTACGAGCGCTACGACAACCGCATGCACGGCAAGCTTGTCGACGAGCAAGACGACAATGCTTGAACTCGACCTGCAACTTGTCAGTGACGCCAGCAAACTACCGAGCGAAGCGCAGTTTCGCGCCTGGTGCGAACTTGCCCTGCGCCAGCGCACGGCAGACTCAGAACTGACCATCCGCTTGGTCGATGAAGCCGAAGGCCGCGAGCTCAATCACACCTGGCGGCACAAAGACTACGCCACCAATGTGCTGTCATTCCCCGCCGATGTACCGGACGAATTATTGGATATCCCGCTGCTCGGCGACCTGGTGATCTGCGTGCCCGTGGTTGAGCGCGAAGCCCGCGAACAACACAAAACCAGTGAAGCGCATTGGGCACACCTGGTGATCCACGGTTGCCTGCACCTGCTCGGCTACGACCACATCGACGATGAGGAAGCCGAAGAGATGGAAGCGCTGGAACGAGAATTGCTGGCTGAGCTGGGGCATTCCGACCCTTACGCCGACCACGAATAATGTCCCTCTACCACCCACAGAAATTAAGAAAGGTTCCTGAGTAACCACCATGAGCGAAGACCGATCGAGCAACGAGCAGAAGTCCTGGTTTAACAGACTTACCCAGGCTTTTGCTCATGAGCCGAAAAACCGCAAGGAATTGCTGGAAGTGCTGCGCGAAGCGCATCAGAACAAGCTGCTCGACAGCGAAGCACTGGCCATCGTCGAAGGTGCAATTCAGGTCGCCGACCTGCAGGTTCGCGACATTATGGTGCCGCGCTCACAGATGATGAGCATCAAGGCCAACCAGACGCCCAAGGAATTCCTACCCTCGATCATCGAAGCCGCGCACTCGCGCTATCCCGTGGTAGGCGAAAGCCTCGACGATGTGGTCGGCATCCTCCTGGCCAAGGACCTGCTGCCGCTGATTCTCTCGGGCGAACAACCCAACTTCAATATCAAGGACCTGCTGCGCCCGGCCACCTTCGTGCCCGAGTCCAAGCGCCTCAACGTTTTGCTGCGCGAGTTCCGCGCTAACCACAACCACATGGCCGTGGTGATCGACGAGTACGGCGGCGTTGCCGGTCTGGTAACCATCGAGGACGTGCTGGAGCAGATCGTCGGCGATATTGAAGACGAACACGACGTGGAAGAAGACAGCTACGTCAAACCGCTGCCCTCCGGCGACTTCCTGATCAAGGCGCTGACGCCGATTGAAAGCTTCAACGAAGCCTTTGATAGCGAATTCTCTAACGACGAATTCGACACCGTCGGCGGCCTGGTAATGAGCGCTTTCGGCCACCTGCCCAAGCGCAACGAAGTCACCCAGATCGGCGAATTCCGCTTTCGCGTACTCAACGCCGACAGCCGCCGCATCCATCTGCTGCGCCTGAGCCCGGTTAGTAACTAACAGCCACCGGCCACCTCCAGGGTGGCCGGTTCGCAATACTTCCCCCGTCTGCCCTCTCGCTTTACCCTTGCGCCACCTCAATCCAAGGACCTGCATGCAATGCACTGGATAACCCGACCTGGCTGGCCCGGCAACCTGATCACCCTGCTCGCGGGCGCTATCACGCCCCTGGCGCTGGCGCCTTACGATTTGTGGCCGCTGGCCATCCTCTCCATCGCCCTGTTCTACCTCGGTCTGCGTGACCTCACGCCGCGCCAGGCGGTGCTGCGGGGCTGGAGTTATGGCTTCGGCCTGTTCGCCGCTGGTACCAGCTGGGTGTACGTAAGCATTCACGATTACGGCGCGGCCTCGCCGCCCCTGGCGGTCTTTCTGACCCTGCTTTTTGTCGGCGGCCTCGGCCTGCTGTTCGCCCTCAGTGCCTGGGTCTGGACGCGCTGGCTACGCCGGGTTGAAGCGCCGCTCGCCGATGCCCTGGCCTTCGCCGCCCTGTGGCTGGCGCAGGAAGCTTTCCGCAGCTGGTTTCTCACCGGCTTTCCCTGGCTATACGCCGGTTACAGCCAACTGGATGGCCCGCTGGCGGGATTGGCCCCGGTGGGCGGCGTGTGGCTGCTGTCGTTTGCCTTGGCGCTGAGCGCCGCGCTGCTGGTGAATCTGGCGCAACTGCGTGCGCGCAAGGCGTTTCTCGCCATCGGCGTGATGCTGTTAGTCGCGCCATGGATCGCCGGTCTTGCCCTCAAGGGTCACGCCTGGACCCAGCCGCTGGGCGAAGCGCTGAGCGTGTCGGCCATGCAGGGCAATATCGAACAGAACATGAAGTGGGACCCCGAGCAGCTCAACGCGCAGCTCGCGCTGTACCGCGACATGACCTTCAGCGCCAAGCCGACCGACCTGATCGTCTGGCCGGAAACCGCCATTCCGGTGCTCAAGGACCGCGCCCAGGGTTACCTGGGCATGATCAACCGCTTTGCCAATGAGCGAAATGCCGCGCTGATTACCGGCGTGCCGATTCGCCAAAGCAACGAGCGCGGCGAGCAGCGCTACTACAACGGCATCAGCGTGGTCGGCCAGGGCAGCGGCGACTACCTCAAGCAGAAGCTGGTGCCCTTCGGCGAATACGTGCCCTTGCAGGAAGTGCTGCGCGGTCTGATCGCCTTCTTCGACCTGCCGATGTCCGACTTCGCCCGCGGCTCTGCCGAGCAGAATCTGCTGCAAGCCAAGGGGCACGCGATTGCCGCGTTTATCTGCTACGAAGTGGTCTACCCGGAGTTTTCCGCCAGCCTGGCTGCGCAGAGCGACCTGCTACTGACCATCAGCAACGACACCTGGTTTGGCCGCTCCATCGGCCCGCTGCAACACCTGCAGATGGCGCAGATGCGCGCCCTGGAAGCCGGCCGCTGGATGATCCGCGCAACCAACAATGGCGTCACCGCGCTGATCGACCCGCAAGGCCAGATCACCACGCAGCTGCCGCAGTTCGAACAGGCGGTCCTCTACGGCCAGGTACAACCGATGCAGGGGCTCACGCCTTACCTGTACTGGCGCGGCTGGCCGATGCTGATTATCTGTCTGCTGCTATTTGCCTGGGCGTTGTTGGCCAGCCGTATGGCCAAGACGCTATAGAGACAGCTAACGCGTAGGGTGGATGACACTTCACCCATCCACCATGTCGATCCTGTGGTGGATGAAAACAACGTCATCCACCCTACAAAAGCGCCTATATCCGGCGAAAGAATCGATAGAACTCGCGCAGCTCAGCCTGCGCGTCGCCGATGCTGACCGGGGTAAAGCGCAGCGGATGGTGCGCCGGGCATTGCGCCAGGCGCCCCTGATCGAGCGGGTGCAGCCAACCGAGCAGCGGGTAACCGCCCATGCTCTGGTAGTCGGCCTGCAGGATGATCGGCTGACCATCCGGCGGCACCTGAATCGCGCCACGGCCAACGCCCAACGACCATTGCCGCACGGGCGGTTGCACGGCCTCGCCGAGCAGCCGCGCGCCCATGCGATCGGAGTGCGGGCTGAGCTGCCAGGTCTGGGCGAAAAAGCCCTGCAACTGGTCCTCCTCGAAACTTGCCGCATCGCCCCCGGTAATCACCCGCAGCAAGGGTTTGCAGCGGTAATCCGGCAGATAGGGCCAGGGTACGCTGACACTGCGGGTGAAATGCGCAGGCCGACAGGCCAGCAGATCCCCTGCCTGCAGCGCCTGTCCTAACCCTTCGCGCAGCTGCACGCTGACGCTGCCCAGCAGCGGTGCGGCAATAAGGCCGCCCGCCACCGCCAGATAGGCGCGCTGACCACTGCGGGCAAAGCCCAGACGCAGCAGTTGGCCTTTACGCAATGGCAGGCGCGTCCAGAGCGGCTGCGGCTGATCATCCAGGCTCAGCGGCACCTGCGCGCCGCACACCGCCACCCAGGTGTCGACCTCCGCCTGCAACTCGACGCCGCCCAGGGCGATTTCCAGCAGCGGCGTGCCCCAGGAATTGTTCAGCAGATGATTGGCCCAGGCCGCGCCATGCCAGTCCAGCGGCCCGGCGGGTGATACGCCCAGATGTTGCCAGCCCTGTCGCCCGGCATCCTGCAGCAGGCTTTGCGGCCCTGGTTTGAGCACCCGCAGGCCGCTCATAACTGACCGCCTTCGCGGATAAAATCGCGCTCATCGATGCTGCGAAAACGCACCCGATCACCCAGTACCAGCGGGCATGGCGGCGTTTGCGCGGCGTCGAACAGCGACCAGGGGCAACGGCCGATCAGGTGCCAGCCGCCGGGCGAGCGGTGCGGGTAAATCGCGGTCTGCCGCTCGGCAATCGCCAGGCTACCGGCCGGTACGGCGATGCGCGGGGTGGCTCGGCGCGGCAATGCCAGGCGCGCATCCAGCTCTCCTAGATAGGCAAAGCCTGGGGCAAAACCAATCGCGCCGACGCGGTACTCGGCCGCCGCATGCAGTTCAATCACCTGAGCGCTACTCAGGCGACAAAGCTGGGCGACCTCGGCAAGGTCTTCACCGTTATACAAAATGGGGATTTCATGCAGCCGCCCGACCTGCGCGACAAAGGGCTCGGCCAGCCAGCGCTCCAGCAGCGGCTTGAGCCGTTCGGCCAGTTCCAGGTGATCAGTGCGCATCAGGTCGTAGTGCAGCAGCAGGCTGGTCCAGCCTGGCACTAGGTCGGTGAGCACCGCCCCCAACTCGCCACGAATACGCTCGGCCAGTAATGCGATACGTTGCGGCAGCTGTGCATCCGGCTGTTCGGCCAGCACCAGCAGCAGCGCTTCGGCACCGGCCGGTTCGAGGCGGATCATAGGGTGTCCAGGCTGGCCCGCAAACGCCGCAATACGGCCAGGGAATCGGCGTTGTCGCCATGTACGCAGAGGCTGTCGGCGCGCAGTTGCAGCGGCTTGCCATCGATATCGGCAAACGGCTCGCCCCGGGCAATCGACAACGCTTGCTGGAATATCCGCTGCGGATCATGGTGCACCGCGCCACTCAGGCGTCGGGGCGCCAACTGACCATCGGCCAGGTAGGCGCGATCAGCAAAGGCCTCGAACATCAGCGGCACGTCAGCCGTATCGGCCAGCTGCAGCTCACGGCTGTTATCGGCCAGCGCCAGCACCATCAACGGCAAGCCTTTGCGGTAACTGGCGCAGGCCTCAAGCACCGCGTTGAACAGCGCATCATCGCGCACCAGATCGTTGTACAGCGCACCATGGGGTTTGACGTAAGCCAGCTGGGTGCCGGCGGCGCGGCAGAAAGCCTCCAGCGCACCAAGCTGATACAGCACCAGCGCGGTGACCTCCTCTGGCGAGCAGGCGATATGCCGACGGCCGAAACCGAGCAGATCCGGATAGGCCGGGTGCGCACCAATGCTCACCCCATGCTGTACCGCCAGGGCGACGGTGCGTTGCATGGTCATCGGGTCGGAAGCATGAAAGCCGCACGCCAGGTTGGCCTGATCAATCAGCGGCATGGCATTCACGTCATCGCCCATGGTCCACACGCCGAAGCTTTCACCCATATCGCAGTTCAGCAGGATTCTTTTCATGCCCACAAGCTTAGAGCTGGAGGACGAACGGCACCAGCCCGGGTGCCATTTGGGCTTGTGATTGCCGCTATGTGCACGGAACGTCACACCCTGTATTCAATGGTATGAGTGCGGGTGTAAGCAGCAAAGGCCAGCAGGCAATGCCCTCACTGCAATGCAGGAACGCCATACTCGCGGCCAGCTCCTGGCAGTCTGGACACTGCCAATTGCCGATCATCCAGGCCATCACTGTCGCCCAACCGCTGACGGGCCACGCCACGCCCATACAAGGCACGCATGCTTATCGGGTTTTTCGTCAGTGCAGCTTCAAAATCTGCCAATGCGTCTTGATCGCGCTGCAGCGCCAGATACGCTTGCCCACGCGCGATTAGCGCAATTTCCTGCTTGCCAGGCTGTGCCAGTGCCTTGTTGCAATCGGCCAAGTCAGCCCGGGCGGGAGCGGCAACAACCTGCGCGACACAGCGCGCGCCGAGATAGCGTGGGTTGTTTGGCTGCCGCGCTACGGCCTGATCGAGATCGGCCAGGGCTTGCTGCACCTGTCCCTGGCTCAGCAGAATCTGCCCCCGATCAAAACGCGCGCCGGCATGTTGCGGATCGAGTGCCAGGGCCTGATTAAGCACCTTGGCTGCCGCCTGGGTGCGCCCCTGCTCGGCCAGCTTATGACCTTGTCGCGCCAACTCGTCGGCAGGCTCAGGGCTTACCGAATGGCTTGCGCAGCCAGAAAGAACAACGGCGCTCAGGGTTATCGTGACGGCTACTTTCATGCAAAACGCTCCATTGGTTGATTCAAAAACATCCTGTTGATGCATGCCACTCAATACACGTCGCGACGATAACGGCCCTCTTCGCGCAGCGCGTTGACCCCGGCTTCGCCCAGCAGCTCATGCAGTACATGATCCACCCCGGCCGCCATGCCTTCGAGGCTGCCGCAGACGTAGATTGCGGCGCCGTCATTCAGCCACGTGCGCAGGTGTTCAGCGGCGTCACGCAGGCGATCCTGCACGTAGACCTTGGTCGCCTGATCGCGGGAGAAGGCCAGGTCCAGGCGCGCCAGCTCGCCTGAGGCCAGCCAGCCCTGCAGCTCGTTCTGGCAATAGAAGTCATGCGCCGCATTGCGCTCGCCGAACAGCAGCCAGTTAGCGGTATGCCCAGCGACGATCCGCGCCTTGAGCAGGCTGCGCAACCCGGCCAGGCCAGTGCCATTGCCGATTAGGATCAGTGGCCGCGCATCTTCCGGCGCGTGGAAAGCGCTATTTCGCCGCACCCGCGCCAGCAACTGGCCGTGCAGCGCCGCGCCTGCGGTCAGCCAACCGGAGCCGAGGCCCAACAAGCCGTCGGGATGCCGTTCCTGACGCACGATCAGTTCCAGCTCGCCGTCGCTGGGCAAGGAAGCGATGGAATATTCGCGAGCGGCCAACGGTACCAGTGCATCGAGCAGAGCCTGGGCGTGCAGACCGACCAGATGGGTGAACTGCTCGGGTAGCTGCTTGCCGCGCAGCGCCTGCTGCAGCGATTGCGTCAGGCCATCGAGGCTGACCGTCTGGCTGCCGTCCAGCGCATGGGCCTGCAACCAGGCCTGCACGGTGGCGTCGCTGTGACGCGGCGGCACTTCGAGAATATCGCCGGCATTCCAGTTAGTCGGCTGTTCAGCACGCAACGCCAGCAGATAGGTCGGTGCGCCCTGGCTGCCCGGATTGAGCAGTTCGCGGCGCGTCAGCGTCCATAGGCCATAGGGTGTTTCGCCCTGCTGCAGCGGTTGGGCGCCAGTCAGCTCACTGAGTTGGCGCTGCCAGCTGGCCAGCGCCGCTGTATCGGCGGCATCTACCTGCACCGCATCGAACAGGCTGCGTGCGCCCTGCCGCGCTAACCAGTCCTGCACCCGCAGGGCAAAGCCGCAGAAGTGCTGATACTGGCGATCACCAAGGGCGAGCACGGCGTAACGCAGTTGCGGTAGATCCAGGGCCTGGCCCAGCAACTTGCGCTCGAAGCCGCGCGCGCTGTCCGGCGCCTCGCCATCGCCAAAGGTGCTGAGCACAAACAGCGCGTTGCTGGCCTGGCGCAGCACCTGTTCATTGAGTTTGGCCAAGGGCTGCACACTGACGGCCAGGCCGGCGGCCTGCAACTGCCCTGCGGTTTGCCAGGCCAGTTGCTCGGCGAAGCCGCTCTGGCTGGCAAAGCCGATCAACCAGCCATCGCCCTGCCCTGTGCTCGGCTGCAAGGCACCACGCGCATGCAACATCGCACGCTTCTTGCGCCGACGGTCGAGGTAGAGCAGCCAACCGGTGATGGCGAACAGCGGCATGCTCAGGCTGGCGAGGAACATCAGGATGCGCCCGGTCAGGCCGAAGTAGCTGCCCACATGCAGGGCATAGATGCTGGTCAGCAACTGATCGCCAAAGGCCTGCTGGTCATAGCGTTTATGCTGCTTCACCGCGCCGCTTTGCGCATCCAGGCTGAGTTGGTTAAAGGCACGATCATGCGCGGCGTCATCACGCAGATAGAACACCGTCGCCGGCTGCCCGGTGACCGGCGGAAAGCGCAGATTGTAGCTGCTCAACTGGTTTCCAGCGGCACGTTGCAGGCCGTCCCACACCGCCAGGTAATTGACCGGTGGCAGCTCCCCTACCGGCGGCGGGCCGCGTTTGCCACCGCGTTTCTGATCGCCCGACTCAGCACTCAACAAGGCGGTTGCACCTTCACGGTACCAGTCATACGACCAATACAGCCCGGTCAACGCGGCCAGCAAGTACAACGCCAGGCACCAGGTACCGGCCACCGCATGCAAATCCCAGTTGAAACTGCGACCTTTGCGCGCCCAGTCCAGAGTCAGCCAGGCGCGCCAGCTGCTGGCCTGACGTGGCCAGCGCAGGTACAGCCCCGACAAGCAGAAGAACACCAGGATCAGGGTGCTGGCCGCGGTGATCTGCTTGCCGTAATCGCCCATGGCGAGAAAGCGGTGCAGCTTCAGCATCAGATCGAAGAAATCCTGCCCACGCGGCTCACCGAGCAGCTCGCCACTGTAGGCATCGAAGTAGCGCGACGGTCCACGGCGCTCGCCCGGCGGCGGCGCGAAAAACACCCGCGCGGCACGCTCACCCTGCACATCCAACCACAGGCCGACGACCCGCTGCTGGCTGGCTGCCTCAAGCTTGGGTACCAGCGCGGCCGGCGACAGTACGCCACTGTCACGCACCTCGACCTGCAACACATCGGGATTGAGAGCGCGCATCAATTCGTCCTGGAACGAATAGGCCGCACCCGTCACCCCCATCAGGGCCAGCACCAGACCGGCAGTGATGCCGAACAACCAGTGCAGCTGAAACAGCGCTTTCTTTAACACGTAGATACACCTGACAGAAGCGGCGCTGACAGCTGAGATCACTGCGCCGCGATGCTATTTAAGAACGACTTGTACGTGGTGCCTTGGCAAACGATCCGCCCTACAGATCAGCCCAGCGCCGTAGCAGGTTGTGGTACACCCCGGTCAGCTGCACGCTGCTGGCATGACCTGCACCCAACGCCTGGTTGACCTGTTGAATACTGTTATCGAGGTCGAACAGCACACTGCGCTGGCCATCGTCACGGACCATGCTCTGCAGCCAGAAGAACGAACAGACCCGCGCCCCACGGGTTACCGGGTTAACCCGATGCAGGCTGGTGGAGGGGTAGAGAATCAGATCACCGGCCGGTAACTTGACGTTGTGCGCACCGTAGGTGTCTTCCACCACCAACTCGCCACCGTCGTACTCATCGGGGCTGGTGAAGAACAAGGTCGCCGACAGATCGGTGCGAATCTTTTCCCCCGTGGCCCGCACTTCACGCACCGCGTTATCCACGTGCAAGCCAAACGATTGGCCGCCCTGGTAGCAGTTGAACAACGGCGGAAACACCTTGTGCGGCAGCGCCGCCGAGATAAACAACGGGTGGCGCGACAACGCCGCGAGGATCATCTCGCCCATGGCTTGGGCTGCGGGGCTGTCCTGCGGTAATTGCAGGTTATCCTTGGCCATGGCCGACTGGAACCCGGCAGTGACCTTGCCATCGACCCAGCTCGCCTGCTGCAACAACTGCCGGCATTCGGCAACCTGCTCCGGGCTCAGCACCCGGGGAATGTGCACCATCATCTGGCGTTTCTCCTGATAAGCCAAAGCCCCGCACAGGCGGGGCTCAGGGTGAACAGCTAAGCGTTAGAAGGTGTAGTTGGCGCTCAGCACAGCCGAACGGCCATCGCCGGGAACCACCCCCCCCGAGTTGCTGCCCGTACCGTTACTGGTGCGTACGCGGTCGTAGTACTCCTCGTCGAACAGGTTGTTGACGTTCAGCTGCAGGTGCAGCTCCTTGCTGGCCTGATAGCCGAGCATGGCGCCATGTACCCAGTAGGAATCGATCTTGGCGCGACTGGCCTGCGGCGGGGTGTCAGCAGTCGACACGGCCACGTTGCGTTCGTCAACAAACTGCGCGCCGTAACCCACCTCGAAATCAGCCGGCAACTGGTAGCTGGTCCACAGGCTGAACGAGCGTGGCGGGGTATTGGCCAGAGCCTGACCTTCCTGCACCTCGTCCTCACCCGGAGCGGCCTTGAGAATCTCGCTGCTTAACTGGGTGTAGGAAGCAAAAGCCTGCCACTTGTCGGTGATTTTGCCGGAAGCGCCCAGCTCGAAACCTTCGACGCGCTGCTCGCCCTGCAACTCGTAGGAGCCGTCATCCAGCTCGACACGCCCGTTGGTTTTGTCGACACGGAAGATGGCCGCGTTAAGCGCCAAGCGCTGATCCAGCAACTCCCACTTGGTACCCAACTCCCACGTCTCGTTCTTTTCCGGATCGAGATTCTCGTTGCCTGCATTCAGCCCCGTGCCGGTAGTGGCAAGCGCTTGTGCCGAAGGGTTGTAAGAGTTGCCCCAGGCCACATAGATCGTACCGTTCTCTACCGGTTTGAAGGCCAGGCCAACACGCCCGCTCAGCATCTCGTCGGACGATTCCAGCTTTACATCGCTACCGGTGGCGATGGTGTGGGTGTCGTTGTTGCCTTCATAGCGTTCCCAGCGCGCGCCCAGGGACAAGTCCCACTGCTCGCTCAGGGCCAAGGTGTCGAACACATACAGCGCCTGGTCGGTCAGCTCGGCATCCAGCGTCGAGGTGTCGGTCTTGTTGCGCGGGCCGCGGTAATAGCCGGGAGGGCTGTCCAGGTCGTAAACCGGGCTCAGGTCCAGGTTGTTGCTGAAGTTGGTCTTATCGATCGTTTCGCGAGACACCTCAACACCGGTGACCAACGAGTGGTCGATAAAGCCGGTGGCGAAGTTCCACACCAGGTTGGTCTGGTTGATCGCCAACTTGGTGGTGGTGTCGCGGCCGTTACCGGTACCCGAACGGTACTTGTACTGACCATCACCGATGCCGGCGCCCACGGTCTGCACGTAGCTACGGGTGGTCACGGTGCGATTGTCGGTTTCGCTGTAACGGGTGATGCTGTTCAGGCTGACCAGATCGTTAAAGTCGTGCTCGACCTTGACGGTGAAGGAGTCGACGTCGACCTCTTCGGTATCGATATTGCGGAAGCCGAAGTAGTCGTCACGGTCAACGCCATCCAGCACCTTGCCGGCAATCGCGGGCAGGCCGTATTCCGGCAGATTCTGATCGGACTGGTGCAGGTAGCTGAGGGTCAGACGGGTTGGGGTGCCCAGGCCGAAGGCCACAGACGGGGCGATCCCCCACCGTTCGTAATTGATCTGCTCGCGACCGGCAACATCGTTTTCGTGGGCCATCAGGTTGAGGCGAAAGGCCGCGCCGTCGATACCGTCCAGCGGCTGGTTGATGTCTGCAGCCAGACGATGATAGCCGTCGGTACCGATGCCAGCCTGCAGGCTGTTACGCGCACGCAGACCGGGGGTCTTACTGACCATGTTGATCGAACCCGCTGTCGCGCCAGCGCCGGCATACACCGAACTAGGGCCTTTAACCACCTCAACCATTTCCAAATTGAACATGTCGGAGCGGGTCATGTTGGCGCTGTCGCGCAGGCCATCGACCATCAGGTTGTTGGTGGCACTGAAGCCGCGAATATTGATGCTATCGCCGTAGTTACCACCCTCTCCCGCACCGAAGGTAATACCGGAGACGTTGGACAGCACCTGGCGCAGGCTAAGAGCGTTCTGCTCCTGGATCAATTCCTGGGGGATCACGGTGATGGTTTGCGGGGTATCAAGCAGCGGCGCGGTGTACTTCGGCGACGAGGCTTGGTCGACTTTATAGCCTTGCTCCTGCTCGCCTTTGACCGTCACGCTACCCAGCTCGACGATATCTTTCTGCGCGGTGGCCTCTTGCGCCGCAAAACCGCTGCCAGCCCAGGATGCAGCAGCCAGACCGACGGCTGTTGCCAGTAGACGACGCTGCGGCAGTGTGCCGGCTCGAGTGCCACGCTTGCTCATGATAATCACCCCCAGTTAGAAACGAGGCGTGATTCTATTTAATAATTATTATCAATCAAGAATTATTTTGCTTCGTGAGGGAACTTTTCGCCACATCTCCCCCAGAACGCAAAGACCCGTCCAAAGACGGGTCTTTATTGAGTGACGAAGCCTTACAAGTAGAACGACTTCAGCGGCGGAAAGCCGTTGAACTCAACCGCGCTGTAGCTGGTGGTGTAAGCGCCGGTCGACAGCCAATACACACGGTCACCAATGGCCAGATTGAGCGGCAGGCCGTACTTGTAGTTCTCGTACATGATGTCGGCGCTGTCGCAGGTCGGGCCCGCAATCACCACCTCTTCCATCTCGCCCTTCTTCTCGGTGTAGAGCGGAAACTTGATCGCCTCGCCCATGGTTTCGATCAGGCCGCTGAACATGCCCACATCGACATACACCCAGCGCTCAACCGCAGTGCGCGACTTGCGCGCCACCAACACCACTTCACTGACCAACACGCCGGCGTTGGCAATCAGCGAGCGACCCGGCTCCAGGATAATTTCCGGCAGATCGTCGCCGAAGTCTTCCTTGAGGAAGCGGATGATTTCCTCAGCGTAGGTTTCCAGGCTGTTGGTACGGGTGATGTAGTTGGCCGGGAAGCCGCCCCCCATGTTGATCAGCTTGAGCTCGATGCCGTCTTCTTCCTTCAGGCGCTCGAAGATCACCTTGACCTTGGCAATCGCCGCGTCCCACACGGAAATATCACGCTGCTGCGAGCCCACATGGAACGACAGACCATATGGCACCAGCCCCAGATCGCGCGCCAGGATCAACAGGTCCATGGCCATGTCGGTCTGGCAGCCGAACTTGCGCGACAGCGGCCAGTCGGCCGTGGTCGAGCCTTCGGTGAGAATGCGCACGTAAACTTTCGCGCCCGGGGCGGCCTTGGCGATATTGCGCAGGTCGGCTTCGGAGTCGGTGGCGAACAGGCGCACACCTTTCTCGTAAAAGTAGCGGATGTCCTTGGATTTTTTGATGGTGTTGCCGTAGCTGATGCGATCCGCGCTGACGCCACGGCTCATGACCTTGTCCAGCTCATAGATCGAGGCGATGTCGAAGCTGGAGCCTTTATCCTTGAGCAGGTCGATGATCTCGACCGCCGGGTTGGCCTTGACCGCGTAGTACACCTTGGCGAATTCGAAACCGGCGCGCAGGTCATCGTAGGCCTGACTGATGATCGCGGTATCGATCACCACGAATGGGGTTTCCTGGGTATCGGCAAACGCCTTCATGCGCTGAAAAGTGGCGGGTGCGTAATAATCTTCGACCTTGATCGACATACTCGGACTCCAGTGGCTGAACCAGTTAAAACAGTTTAGTCAGGCAAACGCTGCAACAGCAGACAGCTGCCCATCATTTAGGGAGACCTGGCGGATAACCCGCACAGGCAGAACGTCTGATCAGTTTCCCCACTTTGGTTCGCCTACTTCCCAAGGCATGTCGCCGAGTACCCCTGCGGGTCTCTCGTCGTCAGTACTTGAGCCGGATGGATCGTTGCCAGCATGGACGTTCGGGCGCGAACTTTAGGGCCATGGGGGGCTGAGATCAATCAAAAATGCCGTGCTTTTTATCCTCGCTGTCGCCATATTGATTGAACGTTTTATATTCAAAACAAAACGTCAGGAATGCTGCACAAAGCGCGAAAAAACGGTGATTCTGTCCTCTGACTACAGGTCGCCGCGTTGATCAACGTTTACCGTTATAATCGCCGCCTTTTTTGACAGACCGACTATTCAGTCGACGGGTTCCCGCACAATGACCACCCAGGCCATCGAAGTCGGCAAACGCCGCACGTTCGCGATCATTTCCCACCCGGACGCCGGTAAGACCACCATCACCGAGAAGCTGCTGCTAATGGGCAAGGCGATTGCCGTGGCCGGTACGGTGAAGTCGCGTAAGTCCGATCGCCATGCGACCTCCGACTGGATGGAGATGGAGAAACAACGCGGCATTTCCATCACCACCTCGGTGATGCAGTTCCCCTACCGCGAGCACATGATCAACCTGCTCGACACCCCCGGCCACGAAGACTTCTCGGAAGACACCTACCGCACCCTGACGGCAGTAGACAGCGCGCTGATGGTGCTCGACGGCGGTAAGGGTGTTGAGCCACGCACCATCGCCCTGATGGACGTGTGCCGCCTGCGCGACACGCCAATCGTCAGTTTCGTCAACAAACTCGACCGCGACATCCGCGACCCGATTGAGCTGTTGGATGAAATTGAAGCCGTCCTCAAGATCAAGGCCGCGCCGATCACCTGGCCGATTGGCTGCTACCGCGACTTCAAGGGGGTGTACCACCTCAAAGACGACTACATCATTGTCTACACCGCCGGGCATGGCCACGAGCGCACCGAAACCAAGATCATCCAGAACCTCGACTCCGACGAAGCCCGCGCCCACTTGGGTGACGAATACGAGCGTTTTATCGAACAGCTAGAACTGGTCCAGGGTGCCTGCCATGAGTTCGACCAAGACGAGTTTATGAACGGTCAGCTGACCCCGGTTTTTTTCGGCACCGCGCTGGGCAACTTCGGCGTCGATCATGTATTGGATGCGGTGGTCGACTGGGCTCCACGCCCACTGGCCCGTGTTGCCAACGAGCGCACCGTGGAACCGGTGGAAGAAAAATTCAGCGGCTTCGTGTTCAAGATCCAGGCGAACATGGACCCCAAGCACCGCGACCGCATCGCCTTTATGCGCATTTGCTCAGGCAAATACAGCCAGGGTATGAAGATGCGCCACGTGCGCACCGGCAAGGACGTGCGCATCGGCGACGCCCTGACCTTCTTCTCCAGCGAACGTGAAATGCTCGAAGAAGCCTACGCCGGCGACATCATCGGCCTGCACAACCACGGCACCATCCAGATCGGCGATACCTTCACTGAAGGTGAAAGCCTCGGCTTCACCGGTATTCCGCACTTCGCCCCGGAACTGTTCCGCCGTGTGCGCCTGAAAGACCCGCTGAAATCCAAGCAATTGCGTCAGGGCTTACAGCAACTGGCCGAAGAAGGCGCAACCCAGGTGTTCTTCCCCGAGCGCAGCAACGACATCATCCTCGGCGCGGTCGGCGTGCTGCAGTTCGATGTGGTCGCCAGCCGCCTAAAAGAGGAATACAAGGTTGAGTGCGGCTATGAGGCGATCACCGTGTGGTCGGCGCGTTGGATCGACTGCGACGATAAGAAGAAACTGGAGGAATTCTCCAACAAGGCGGTAGAAAACCTTGCCCTCGACGGCGGCGGCCACCTCACCTACCTAGCACCTACTCGGGTCAATCTGAGCCTGATGGAAGAGCGCTGGCCGGACGTGAAGTTCAGAGCTACGCGCGAGCATCACTAAGCCGCACCACCCTCTCCCCAACCCTCTCCCGCCAGCGGGAGAGGGAGCTGAACGCAGCAGGCCGTAGATATACGAACGGTTTCCTGAGCATTGGTTTAGCACTATTCCAGCAAGTTACGCGGTTAACTCCCCTCGCCCGCTTGCGGGAGAGGGGCTGGGGGAGAGGGCTGCTTTTGCTCCACCCACAGCCGCAATTTCTCAAGCACCGCATCCGTTTGCAGCAGCACCTCATGGTTCCAGAAGCGCAATACGGTAACCCCCTGCCCCCGCAACCAACCATCACGCCGCAAGTCATAAGCCACCTGCTCAGCATGCTGACCACCATCCAATTCAATGACCAGTCCTATCTCCAGGCACACGAAATCCACGATGTAACGACCCAAGGGCTTTTGCCGTTTGAACTTCAACCCCATAAAACGGTGGGCACGCAAGTGATACCAGAGGCAACGTTCCGCATCCGTCATATCTCGCCGCAACGCCCTCGTACGCACCCTAATTAGCTCTTCCATAGGCTACCCTGCTCCCTGCAAAGTCCATCTGCTTGAGCAAACCCTAGACCATGCGCCTGATCGACACCCACACCCATCTGGACTTCCCCGACTTCGATGCCGACCGCGGCGAGCTGCTGGTCCGCTGCCGCGATCTTGGCGTCGAGCGCTTGGTGGTGCTGGGGGTGCATCAA
Source organism: Pseudomonas sp. EA_35y_Pfl2_R5 (assembly GCF_963970805.1). NCBI lineage: Bacteria > Pseudomonadati > Pseudomonadota > Gammaproteobacteria > Pseudomonadales > Pseudomonadaceae > Pseudomonas > Pseudomonas sp. EA_35y_Pfl2_R5. The sequence continues at coordinate 85,863 of NZ_CAXAOW010000013.1, forward strand.
GCCAACTGGCAGCGTTTGTGGGATCTGGTACAGGCCGAAGACAGCCTGTATGCCGCCTTCGGCCTACACCCGATGTATCTCGATGAGCATCGCTCGGAACACCTAAGTGAACTAGGTGACTGGCTGGCACACTGCGCCGGTCACCCTAAGCTCTGCGCGGTGGGCGAGATCGGCCTGGACTATTTTCTCGAACAGCTTGATCGTGAGCGGCAACAACAGCTATTAGAGGGGCAGCTCAAGCTCGCCATTGAGTTCGAACTTCCGGCGCTGCTGCACGTACGTCGCGCCCATGCGGCGACCATTGCCACACTAAAACGCCTCAAACCAGTACGCGGCGGCATCATCCATGCCTTCGCCGGCAGTTATGAAGAAGCCCGCGAATACCTCAAGCTCGGCTTCAAACTCGGCCTAGGCGGCGCACCGACCTGGCCGCAGGCACTGCGGCTGCGCAAGGTGGTGGCGCAACTGCCGCTGGAGGCCATCGTGCTGGAAACCGACTCACCCGATATGGCACCCGCCATGCACCCCAACCAGCGCAATAGCCCCGAATACCTGCCTGATATCTGTGCAGCGTTGGCCGAGCTACGCGGGATCAACGCCAAAGAATTAGCCCGTGCCAGCAGCCAGAACACCGCCGAACTATTCGGCTGGAATCTACCTACTACAGAGTAGGGATGCGCCGCGCATATGCGGCGGGCGGATGACGTTGCATCCGCACTAATATCCCCGGCATCAACGCCCGAAAATGACGAAGCCCGCCAGGGTGGCGGGCTTTTTCAAGCGAGTTGCTAATCAGACGCGGAATGCGCCGATCAGCTGCTTCAAGCGCGCCACCAGCCCAGACAGTTCACGGCTGGCCTGCTCAGTCTGGCTGGCACCCTCGGCAGTGCGCTCGCCGGCCTGACTGATTTCGACAATGTTCTGATCGATATCATGCGCCACAGCAGTCTGCTCTTCGGCAGCAGTGGCGATCTGCTGGTTCTGATCGACGATCATGCCCACCGCACCAAGGATATTCTCCAGCGCCTGCTGCACCTTGCCCGACTCGCTGACGGTGGTATCGGCCATCTGATGACTGGCATTCATCGCTTTAACCGCCGCGCCCACGCCACTCTGCAGTTTGGCGATCATTGACTCGATCTCTTCGGTGGACTGCTGCGTACGCTTGGCCAGGTTACGCACCTCGTCGGCCACCACGGCAAAGCCGCGCCCCTGCTCACCGGCACGCGCGGCCTCAATGGCGGCGTTGAGCGCCAGCAGGTTGGTCTGTTCGGCAATGCCCTTGATCACGTCCAGCACCTGGCTGATCGAGGCGCTATCGCTGGCCAGTTTGTTGATCACTGCAACCGACTGATCGATCTCACCGGCCAGGCGCTGAATGCTGCCAACCTGCGATTCGACCAGCGCACGACCGCTGACCGTCTCATCATTCACGCTCTGCGCGCTGCCCACCGCTGCGGCAGCACTGTGCGCCACTTCCTGGGCTGTGGCAGACATCTGATTCATTGCGGTGGCGATCAGGTCGATCTGCCCACGCTGACCAGCAACCGCCTGGTTACTTTCACCGGAGACCTGCTGCACACGATCCGCCTGGCGCTCAACCTCAACCACGGTCTGCCCCACGCGCTCGATCAACTGGTGAATCTTGCTCACCGTCTCGTTAAATACCTGACCCAGCTCGCCCAGTTCGTCCTGACTCTGCGCCTTGAAGGTAACGGTCATATCGCCGGCGGCCACTTGATTCATTACCTGGCCGAGCTTCTTCAAGGTGGTGCGGATCGATACGTAGAAGCCGCCGTACAGGTAGACAATCAGCAGGAACACCACGACCAGGGCGGCGACCAGCAGCACCATTTGCGTACGGTTATCCTCCAGGCGCGCCTGCAATTGCTTGTCGAGGAATACCAGCACTGCATCATTTAACTGATAGGTCTGCGCCATGGCTCCGCTGACATCGGCGTAGAACTGCGCCCAGGGCGTATCCAGCGAGTCAGCGATAACCACCTTGTCTTCAAACAGCACGGCTGTGGTTTTCAAGGTTTCCAGACTGCTCGCGGCCTGGCTGGCGAGCTCTGTGCGGGCCTGCGCGCTGCTGTTAAGCGACGCCTGCAGGTTCAAACCATACTCGGCATGCAGCTTTTCCAGCTCCAGCAGCAGTTCGTCAAATGTGGTACTTGCCGATGAATTGAGAAAACCCTGGGCTAGCGAATAGGCACCCACCGCACGGCCCTCACTAAGCGCCACAGTGACTTTGGGCGTGTCCACAGTGATTAGTTCGATCATCTGCCGCACGGCGCCCTGACGGTCCTGGCTCAAGCCGGCTTGCGCGGCGACCAGCTTGATAAACACCTGAGAGCTGCCCAGCAGTTTTTCGGCCAAAGCAATCTTGCCCTGCAACGAGGTTTCGGCTTGCACCGCGCCCAGCTCAGCAATCAGCTGATCACGCTTGTTGTTGAACTCCTCGACCTGCTCAGGTTCGCGCACGACCGCGACCATAGCTTGCAGCGTTTCGCCGAGGCCGTCTTGCACCTTGACCAGACGCGCCACAAGGTCACCCGCTTGGCCGGACTGGCCAATCATCGCGTTGATCTCAATGAGGTCTACGAAGTCTTCAAGATTACGCCGCAGCGTCAGGCTTTCGCCGAGTAGATCAATACTTTCGAGGGCCGCCTGGGTACTGACGAACTGCCGGTAGGAGTCACGCACCAGATAGAAGTTTGTGACCAGCATGGGCAGAAAGAACAGAACGCTGATCAAACTGAACTTCATGCCGAAGCTGAGGCGATTCATTAGCGCGATGGCCGGATACAACACGCTCTTCACAGGACGTCTCCAGTTCTAATTATTGTCGTGTAAGGTTACAAAACAGCCGCGCAGGATCTCAAACGACGGTCTGTATGTCCTTTGTTGCTCGACCTGCGGCATTTCCATCAACGGGGTATATACGGGCAGATTAACGTGACACATGTCACAAAAAAGTGATCGAGCTTGGCGTCATGTATACCTCTTATCGACCTCAACCTCTGTAACTTAAGGTTAATGATGCGCACCTCACTAAAGCTCGGCATTGATCTGGGTGGTAGCAAAGTCGAAATAATCGCACTGGAAAATGGCCTGCCTGTATTGCGCCGCCGCGCCCCAACACCGCAGGGCGACTACCAGAAGACCGTCACCCTGATTGCCAGCTTAGTTGAAGATTGCGAGCGCGAACTGGGTCGCCGCGGCAGCGTCGGTGTCGGCATCCCCGGCACACGCTCCCCCGACCATGGGCGGATCAAGAATGCCAACTCGCAGTGTTTGATCGGTGAGGATCTGCAAGCCGACCTTGAGCAGCGCCTGCAACGTCCGGTACGCCTGGCCAATGACGCCGACTGTTTTGCTCTCTCGGAAGCCTGCGATGGAGCAGGCGAAGGTGCCGCAAGTGTTTTCGGGGTGATTCTTGGAACTGGCGTCGGGGGCGGCCTGGTCGTGCACCAACAATTGCTCAGCGGCCCTAACTCCATTGCCGGCGAATGGGGGCATAACCCGCTGCCCTGGCGCCGCACTGAAGAGGGTCCGAGCAGACGCTGTTACTGCGGCTTGGAAGATTGCATTGAAACCTTTCTCAGCGGCCCAGGCTGGGCAGCCCGCAGCAATTTAGGCCTGGATGCAAGCGCCATAGTCAGCGCCGCAGAAGCGGGAAATCCAGCAGCGCAGCAGGCGGTTGCCCGCTACTGCGACCAGCTGGCTCGCGGGCTGGCGTCAGTAATCAACCTGACTGATCCGCATGTGATTGTGCTGGGCGGCGGCATGTCCAACAGCACCGCGCTCTATTCTCAGGTAATGCCATTACTGCCGCGCTATGTGTTTTCCGATCAGGTCAACACACGCCTGCTGCAGGCCAGGCACGGCGACTCCAGCGGTGTGCGGGGCGCGGCCTGGTTGTGGAACGAATAAACAGCGTTAGGTAACCAGGGTCCATACGGCAAAAACCGCATACCAAAACACTGCGGCACGCACCAACAATTGCCACAGCCCATCCAGGCTGCTGACACCGATTTCGCCAATCACCGGCTCCGGCGTCTCGCCAGCAGCCCGCGCGGTAATGATCACCAGCTGGGCAGCGCTGATATCCCAGCTGAGCAGCTCATGCAACAAGGCCCGGCTGACCCCAGCAAAATTGCCCACTAGGGCAAAGCTGGCAGCCAACACACGCACCGGCAGCCAGTCGAAGCCGTGACGCACCTGTACGGCGGCATCACGTAAAGCAGGCAGAGTGGCATGCTCGCTAACCAGGGCAATTAACCTATACGCCAGCGCTGCCAGCGGCCCGAGCAACGCGTACCAGAAAATCACCGCAAAAAAGCTCTGGTAGGCCTGCCACACCAGATACCCCTGAACGCGCTGTAGTAACTCGCCCTCATCGTCCGCCTCCAGGGCTAGATCACGACGCGCCACCAGATACGCGGCTTCGCTATCCTCACGGCGCCAGCTGTCGCGAAATGGCCCCAGCGCCGTCAGCAAATCACCACGCCCCAGACTGTAAATCACCACCAGCAGGTGCACTGGTAGGGCTAACCAGCCGTACGCCACGGGCTCCAGCATCAGCAGAATCAGCCCTAGCGCCAGCAACGGCAACAGCACCAGTAACGCCAGCATCAGCCATGGGCGCTCAACCCACTGCGGCCGGCTCTCAACTGCGGCCAACAAGCGCAGCCAAGGGCCATCATGCTGAATGGGTTTACGCCAGGACGAGAACTTCTCTATCCACAGCACCATCAGTAGCACCAGAAAATTCATGTCAGTTCCTTGTCTTGCTGCAATGCCAAGCGCACGCGCTGCCAGTCGAATGCCGAGCCGGGGTCAGTCTTGCGCCCTGGCGCGATATCGCTGTGGCCACAGATACGCTGCAGAGTGATGGCCGGGTAAGCCGTTTGCAGCTGGCGGGTCAGCTTAATCAGTGCCGCATACTGTGCAGCCGTGAACGGCAGATCATCAGTGCCTTCAAGCTCAATGCCTAAGGAAAAATCATTACAGTTTTCCCGCTCGGCAAACCGCGACACACCAGCATGCCAGGCGCGCTCATTACAGGAGACGAATTGCGTTACGACTCCATCACGCTCGATAAAGAAATGCGCGGATACCTGAAGGCTGGCAATGCTTTCGAAATAGGGATGCTCATGCGCATCCAGGCGGTTCTGAAAAAAAGCCTGCACCTTGCCCGTGCCGAACTGCCCCGGCGGCAAGCTAATGTTATGGATGACCAATAGAGAAACTTCACCCAGCGGCCGCTGGTTGAAGTTCGGCGACGGGCAGTGCTGGATACCATCGCACCAGCCACTGAAAGGGTCCAGCTGCATAAAGACTCCTAGAACGAGTCACCACTCTAGTGCAGCACTTGCTCAAGGCCAAGGGCACATACCCAAGCAAACACACGAATGCAAAAACGCCGCCTAGGCATTACCCCGGCGGCGTTGTGGTAACCCATCAATTACAGGCTATCAAGCGCCCTTGAGCTTGCGCAGGTTGCCGATCACCGACTCCAGAGCCCGATCAAACAACAGCGCATCATCGAGCAGGCGAATCGCACTGCGGCGGAACTCCACGGCCAGGCCCATACGGGTTTTCTCCAGCACCTTCATACCGGTACGGTTGACGAAGATGTACTTGCCGGTTGGCTTGATCACCGCCGCCAACTTGCAACGCAGCTTGTGCTCTTCATCTTCCTGGAATTCGACCCAGCTACCGACCCGCAGGTTATCGACCTGCAGTAGCGACTCATCGTCGTCCGGCAGGCTGGCTTCCGGCTCAGCGGCCCGCAGCTCGCCAGGCGCCAGCAGAATGATCTCCTCTACCACCTCGACCATCGCCGGCTCTTCCACCGCTTCCTCGGCTGGCAACTCCAACAATGGCAACTCGATACCGGCTTCGGCCAAGGCAGCGCGCTGCTCTTCGTCGATTTCAACAAGCGCTGGCGCATCGCCCTGTGGGTTTTCTTCCGGCAGGCTGCGCTTGAAACGCTGAAAGGCCTGCACATGCAAAGCCTCCAGCTGGCTGAAAAACTCACCCGTGGAGAACGGATCAAAAGCGGCGCTGGCCATACCTTCACGCAGTGCCTTGAGCAGCCCCGGCACCATCTCCAGCAAGCGCATGCGCGCTTCCGGCTCTTCGTGCAGCTCAACGCTCCAGACCAGATCGTCCATAGTCGTCAGCGCAGCCTGCCACTCGGCTGAATCAATGCCGTGCTTCAGGCAGGTCAACATCAGCACCTTGCTCCAGGCTTCCTGCAGCAGACGCACCACTACTTCCGGTAAGGTCTTGCCGAGCAAACGCTCATTCAGCGCCTGTTCGACTTCACGTCGCGCCAATGCAGCCTTGGCACTGCCCTCTTCGGCATCGCGGGTGCGCTGCTCAAGCAGTTCGCTACGACGGCGCTCATCACCGGTAAATGCCAGGAACTCTGCCAGCAGCTCGGAGAAGATCACCGGATCATCGACAAAGTCATTGAGCAGACGTTGCACCACCTGCTCAATCTTCTGATACAGGCTGTCGCGCTGCGCATCGTCCTGCTCACCCCAACCCAGGGCAGCAGAGGCGATTTCGTTGAGCAGACGGCGGGCTGGGTGACTGCCACGACTAAAGAAGGTCTTATCGATCACCGCCACTTTCAACATCGGGATCTGCAAGCGGCCAATCAGCGCCTTAAGCGAATCCGGCAAGGTGCGATCGTCGAGAATAAACTCGAAGAGCATCGACACCAGATTGATAACGTCTTCATCAACCTCACCGACCACCCGCGCCTTACCAGCTTTGGCACTGGCACGGGTCAGCAAACCTTCTAACTGCTCGCGCAAATCAAAATCATCACTGACCTGCGCGGGCGCACGCTGTTGCATATGTGAGAGCAGGCGCATCAGGTCATTGCTGGAGATCGGCATGGCGTCCGCCGGCCGATTGCGTCGAGGCACCAGCGTGCCACGCGCTTGGGAGAGCAATTCCTGCAGCGCGCCGAACACTTCCTGCACGCCTTCATCAGCAAACTCCGCCGACAGCTCCGGCGAGGCATCCTGGCGAGCACCGCCAGCTGCTGCGCTAGCGCGCGAAGGATTACGCCGTGCTGGCGCAGATTTAAGCTCCGGCAACACCCCAGCGGCAATCAATGCCTGGTTGGCCTCGGCATACAACTGGTCGAGATCACTGAGTACATACTTCTCAAACAGCTTAAGTATGATCAGCTTGACCCGGATCTCGACACCCAGGCTGCTGCAAGCATCGAGGAAGAATTCGCAGAGGCTGGCAGGACCGACGGGATTGGTCTTGTCATCCAGCTTCTTGCTGACCATGGCGTTGAAGCGCGTAGTCAGGTGACCGAGGGCTGTAGCATCTCGGCTCATGACCTTGGCGACCATAGAATCCAGCGCCACCGATTCTTCCAGCGCGTCGTTCTGCACCAGTGACAAGCTGTCAAACGACACCGCATCTAAGGGTGCAGGCTTGCCGATCTCATATTGATTCAGGGTGGCGAAGGCTTCGAAGACCTTCTGCAGAAAGCCACGCTCGATATTTTTGCGCTTCAAGCGCAGATCGCGCATCGCCTCAAAGAAAGCATTCTGCTCAGTATTGCTGGTGGCACGATCAGCCATCTCGAACAGCGTATCGTCCGCATTGTCGAACAGCGCCTGCAACGCTGTTTTCAGCTGTTGCGCCGCTTTGTCACGCACATTTGTCAGCGCCACAGGCAGTCTTCCTACCGGCGAGGTGGGCGATTGCTCAGAGGCCACCTTATTCAGGTGAACCACGTTCGCATCAGTCTTCATTGCGAGTCTCCTGCAGACTGCCCCTCTTGGGCGGACCGATCTGCACAGCGATCAACTGAGCGTCATCCGTAACGTCAAAGGCCTGGCGTCAACAATTCTAAAATGTAAAGCCATTATAGGGATGCGCGCGCGCATACCAAGCGGACTTTTCCTTCAGACATGACCCGCGTCACAGATGCAGCATCACAGCTTCCCAACGGTTACCTGCATACGACCAACGCAACACGCTATGCGTTGCAGCTGCATGCAGCTAACGAAGAACCTCCACCAGCATAGCCTTACAGCTGCCAGAGAACAGCTGCAAACACTGCGCAAACAGCCATCAATCCCTATAATCGGCGCATTCTGCTGACTGGAGCTCATCATGCCTAACCTTATCCTCGCTGACCTCGCCAACGAAATCGAGGCCAATGTGCGCCGTGCACTGGCAGAGGATATTGGCAGCGGCGACATCACCGCACAGCTGATCCCCGCCGAACGCCTGGCGCATGCAAAAGTCATCACCCGCGAATCCGCAATAATCTGCGGCACCGCCTGGGTCGACGCGGTATTCCGCCAACTCGACCCGCGGGTCGCCGTGCACTGGCATATCCAGGACGGCCAACGCGCCGAACCCAATCAGGTACTCTTTGAACTGGAAGGCCCTGCCCGCGCCCTGCTCAGCGGCGAGCGTAGTGCCCTAAACTTTCTGCAGACGCTCTCCGCTGTCGCCACCCGCTGCCAGCACTATGCCGAATTGGTACAAGGCACCGCCGTAAAACTGCTCGACACCCGCAAAACCCTACCCGGCCTGCGCCTGGCGCAAAAATACGCAGTAACCCAAGGCGGCTGTCACAACCACCGCATCGGCCTCTATGACGCCTTCCTTATAAAGGAAAACCACATCGCCGCCTGCGGCGGCATCGCCCAAGCCGTAACCGCCGCCCACAAGATTGCCCCAGGCAAGCCGGTGGAAGTCGAAGTGGAAAGCCTGGATGAGTTGCGCGAAGCATTGGATGCCGGCGCGGACATCATCATGCTCGACGAACTGAGCCTGAATGAAATGCGCGAGGCCGTAGCACTCACCGCCGGCCGCGCAAAACTCGAAGCCTCGGGCGGGGTGAACGAAAGTACCTTACGGGCGATTGCCGAAACCGGAGTGGACTACGTGTCGATTGGCACACTGACCAAGGATGTTAAAGCAGTGGATTTGTCGATGCGACTGAGCCTGTGAAGCTGACATGCAGGATTAATCCACTGCACACCCATACGCAAACGTGCAGCACAAGCCAAGCACGAATTAATTATCTGATGGTTGCACAACGAAACTGACTCACCGAGGCTCACTGCCCCTACAAATCCACCCTAGGGATTGATCGGGATACCGCAAAGGATGAATTGCCGATGACTGTCATAGCCAAGGGCGGAGATCCACAACAGCCAGGACCTCGTAGCTTTCCTTGTGAAGCAACACCACCATTGGCACACCAGCCATCAACGGCAACCAGGACCCGGCTGCAGGCCACTCGCGAGTAACCGCCTGCACATCCTCAACCGAATTGAAGTCCTGCAATCCAGATATCGAACGCGAACGCTGCCGTATCTCATCCTGAACATCTACCAGGGGCCGATAAAGATCAGGCCGCTGCGGCAGGTCACTCCCACCTAACCCCGCCTCGAACATCAGCTCATTTCGAGCAGCGGCATCGACCGGCGACACAGCGGCAACCCAGCGCGGGCCAAACTGTGGAGGGCTGCGGTATTCAGGAAGGGCGCTACTCAACTTGCGCCCATCAATATCCAAAACCCTCACCAGGTCAAAACGGTCGGAATTAAATACCAACCAGGCCGGACGCCCCTCGGCGACTACCCACAAGCCGTAACAAAGCGCAGACAGCTGCAACATGGCAATCACCGTGAGATCCAGCACCAGCGTTTTTTTGCCAGGCTTGTACACCAACAATGTCAACAGCGGCCCGAGCACCACATCGACCAGCAATAACAATAAAAAAATCTTTGTCACACCAACGGCCACATGCAGCGGCGCCGGATACCACAGTTTGAAAACCAACAACACAGCCGGCACAGCAAGCACCGCAGACAGACTCAGGTGTATAAAAAACGCTTTAAATCGTAAAGGCATATTCTCTCCCGGCAATTCAAGGACTGTTAAAGGGGCTAGCAAAAGGCGCGGCACCGAGGTCAGCACTCGCGAATGAGCTCAATAATACGGGCAGCCAGAGAATCAGTGGTAACCCACGGATAAGTGCACAGGCGCCAAGCCCCTCAACGATCTCGCCACCCACCAAAACCTGGCACGCAATCTGCTTATCCAACTGCAGTGCAACACATCGTTGCCGCCAATAACTCTGGAGAGCGTCACATGAAAACCATGCAAAAAGGCTTTACCCTGATCGAACTGATGATCGTAGTTGCCATCATCGGCATTCTGGCGGCCGTTGCCCTGCCTGCCTATCAGGATTACACCGTTCGCGCCAAGGTATCTGAAGGTATGATCGCAGCCAGCTCCATCAAAATCGGCGTAACCGATGTATTTGCTGACAACGGCATTGCCGGCGTAGCAGCTTACTCGGCCGTACTCGCAGCCGACCAAGCAAACCTCATCACCAACCTGATCTCCGCCATTGCAGTTGACGCCGCCAACGGCACCATCTCCGTTACCATGGGCGGCATCCCACAACTTGGCGCAGGTACCGACGTTCTGGCCTTCGTACCACAAATCAACGGCGCAGCAATTTCCGACGCCAACTCCACCGGCTCGATTACCTGGGACTGCACCAGCGCAACCACCACCATCATCGACAAGTTCCTGCCGGCTAACTGCCGCTAATAAAAGTGCTGGGCAGTCTTTGTCCAGCACTTTAAAAAGACCGCTCCTGCGGTCTTTTTTTTTGCCCTGCTTCACCCTCAACCGAAGCCTACGCCACCAGCAACAAACCCTCATATTCAAAAACAAAGAGCCGGCATAGAACGGCGCTACCAGCCACGTAAAAACTCAATTAGTGCCATTTTTTGTCACCGCCCTTTCTTGCAATTGGCACACCTTTAGCAACTGCGCTATAAGACAAATACTGTTATGGAGCCCATGATGAACGATAGTGTGTCCCTTACCGGCTTGGCCCGACAGATGGTACTGGCAGAGCTTTTGGATGAAAAAACTGCCCAGCAGGCACAAAGCCAGGCACAGCGAAATAAGCTGTCGCTGGTCACCTATCTAGTACAGAACAAGCTGGTAAAAAGCCGCGTTTTGGCCGAACTGGCCAGCGAGCAGTTCGGTGTATCCTTTGTTGACCTAAATGCCATCGAGAAGGAAAGCCAGCCAAAAGATTTAGTGACCGAAAAGCTGGTGCGCCAACATCGGGTACTGCCGCTATGGCGGCGCGGCAACAAACTGTTTATCGCAGTTTCTGACCCAACCAACCACCAGGCCGTCACCGATATCCAATTCAGTACTGGACTGAACACTGAAGCGATCTTGGTAGAAGATGACAAGCTCGGCGATGCGATTGATAAATTTTTCGACTCCGCTGCCAGCGGAATGGAAGACCTTGCTGACGTTGACTTGGATGGGCTGGATGTCGAAGCCGTCAGCGATGATGCCGAGGTCGCGGGCGAAGGAAACTCCGCAGATGACGCACCAGTCGTACGCTTCGTCAACAAGATGCTGCTTGATGCAATTAAAGGCGGCTCATCAGACCTGCACTTCGAACCCTATGAAAAAGCCTATCGCGTACGCTTCCGCACCGATGGCATCTTGCATGAAATAGCCCGCCCACCTATTCAGCTATCCCCGCGAATTTCTGCGCGATTAAAGGTTATGGCCGGCCTGGATATTTCCGAACGACGCAAACCTCAGGATGGGCGCATCAAGATGCGCATCTCCAAAAGTAAATCAATCGACTTTCGCGTCAGCACGTGCCCAACCCTTTGGGGCGAGAAAATCGTGATGCGGATTCTTGACTCTGCCAGCGCCCAGATGGGCATCGACGCCCTGGGCTATGAAGAATCGCAGAAAGAACTTTATATGTCGGCACTCAAGCAACCTCAGGGCATGATTCTGGTTACCGGCCCCACGGGCTCTGGCAAAACCGTATCGCTGTACACCGGCCTAAATATTCTCAATACCGTTGACGTGAATATTTCCACCGCAGAAGACCCGGTGGAAATCAACCTGGAGGGTATCAACCAAGTCAACGTAAACCCCAAGCAAGGCATGGACTTTACTGCGGCACTTAAATCGTTTCTGCGCCAGGACCCCGACATCATCATGGTGGGAGAAATTCGCGACCTAGACACCGCGTCCATCGCCATCAAAGCAGCCCAGACCGGCCACATGGTCATGTCGACCCTGCACACCAATAGCGCTGCAGAAACCCTGACCCGCTTGCGCAATATGGGCGTACCGTCATTCAACATTGCCACCTCGGTCAACCTGATTATTGCTCAACGCCTAGCCCGTAAGCTCTGCAATAACTGCAAAAAAGAAATACCAGTTCCCCGCGAAACTCTGCTAGAGGAAGGCTTTCCAGAAGATAAGGTCGGTACCTTCAAGATTTACGGACCGGTAGGCTGCGAAAACTGCAACGGCGGCTATAAAGGTCGTGTCGGTATTTATGAAGTGGTTAAAAACACGCCAGCCCTGCAACGGATTATTATGGAGGAAGGCAACTCTATTGATATTTCAATCCAGATGCGCAAAGACGGCTTTAATGACCTGCGCACTTCAGCACTGCTGAAGGCCATGCAGGGCGTGACCAGCCTCGCCGAAGTGAACCGCGTGACTAAGGACTAACCTGATGGCCGTTAAAGCACTAAAAACCAGCACCTTCGCCTGGGAAGGCACTAATAAGCAGGGCGCCAAAATAAAAGGTGAAGTCAGCGGCCAGAACCCTGCACTGGTAAAGGCCCAACTGCGCAAGCAAGGCATCAACCCAACCAAGGTGCGCAAAAAGTCTGCCTCCCTGCTCAGCGCAGGAAAGAAAATCAAACCGATGGACATTGCGCTGTTTGCTCGGCAAATGGCAACCATGATGAAAGCTGGCGTACCGCTGCTCCAGTCTTTTGAAATTATCGGCGAAGGGCTAGACAACCCGAACATGCGCAAGCTGGTTGATGACATCAAACAGCACGTTGCTGCCGGTAATAGTTTTGCAGCGTCACTGCGCACCCGCCCAGAACACTTTGATGACCTGTTCTGCAACCTAGTCGACGCGGGCGAACAAGCCGGCGCCCTTGAAAACCTACTGGACCGAGTAGCCACTTATAAAGAAAAGACCGAAGCACTTAAAGCTAAAATCAAAAAAGCCATGAACTACCCTATTGCAGTAGTTTTGGTTGCATTGATCGTTTCTGCCATTCTCCTGATCAAAGTTGTACCGCAATTTGAATCTGTATTTGCAAATTTTGGCGCTGAACTTCCTGCATTTACTCAATTTGTAATAGGAATTTCACAAGCTTTACAAAAGTGGTGGCTCGTCATTCTGATCGGTATGTTTGCCGCAGCATTTACACTGGCCGAGTTTAAAAAGCGCTCTGAGAAGTTCAGAAATTGGATTGACCGCACCGCCCTCAAAGCACCAATCGTTGGTGACATCATCTACAAATCATCTGTAGCCCGTTATGCCCGCACTCTCGCAACCACCTTTGCTGCCGGCGTACCTCTCGTTGAGGCACTGGACTCTGTAGCAGGGGCTACCGGCAATATCGTATTCAAAAATGCCGTCAATAAAATCAAGCAGGATGTTAGCGCCGGTATGCAGCTGAACTTCTCTATGCGTAGTACTGCTGTGTTCCCCTCAATGGCAATACAAATGACTGCTATCGGCGAAGAGTCGGGCGCACTGGATATGATGCTAGATAAAGTGGCCAGCTACTACGAAGCGGAGGTCGACAACGCTGTCGACGGTCTAACCGCCCTAATGGAGCCACTGATTATGTCGGTGCTCGGCGTACTGGTGGGCGGTTTGATCATTGCTATGTACCTGCCAATCTTCCAGCTTGGCGCAGTTGTTTAACTTATGTCCGTAATCGAATTTCTGGCCAGCCATGCGCTGGCCTTTATTTTGTGCGCACTGATAATTGGCTTATTGATAGGTAGTTTTCTCAATGTTGTAGTCTATCGCTTACCAAAAATGATGCAGCGCGAATGGCGCGAGCAGGCCCGAGAGATATTGACGTTGCCCGCCGCCCCCCAGGCAGCAACATTCAACTTGGTACTCCCAAACTCAAGCTGCCCGCACTGCGCCCATGAAATAAGCCCCTGGGAGAATATTCCAGTTATCAGCTACCTATTTCTGCGTGGCAAGTGCTCAAGCTGTAAAGCACCTATCAGCATGCGCTACCCACTGGTTGAGCTGGCTTGCGGTTTATTGTCGGCCTTTATCGCCTGGCACTTCGGCTTTACCTGGCAGGCTGGCGCGATGCTGCTGTTAACTTGGGGCCTGCTGGCGATGAGCCTGATCGATGTCGATCATCAACTGCTGCCGGACTCACTAGTGTTGCCGCTACTTTGGCTTGGCTTGATTGCCAATAGCTTCGGCCTGTTTACCAGCCTGGAGGACGCGCTCTGGGGCGCGATTGCCGGGTACTTGAGCCTCTGGTCGGTGTACTGGCTGTTCAAGCTGGTAACTGGCAAAGAAGGCATGGGCTATGGCGACTTCAAGCTGCTGGCGATGCTCGGCGCATGGGGGGGGTGGCAGGTATTGCCGCTAACGATACTACTGTCGTCGTTGGTTGGCGCAGTACTGGGTTTAATAATGCTGCGCTTGCGTAACGCTGAAACCAGCACGCCTATCCCTTTCGGCCCTTATTTGGCGATTGCTGGTTGGATTGCCTTGCTCTGGGGTGAGCAAATCACTTCCAGCTATCTGCAGATCGCCGGTTTCTGATAAAGCGCCGTAGACCGGACGGCACCCGGACTACGGCACCCCGTCAGCGACATATCGAAAGACCCTGCACTTAGCGGGCATGCCCCGACCGTTCGCCAGCAGCCCAGCAGCTGCACTACAATCGCGCCCCTGGATAGCTGACACGAGTGCGCATCTTGACCACAAAACCCTGGATTCTTGGTCTTACAGGCGGCATTGGTAGCGGCAAGAGCGCTGTCGCCCAACACTTTATCGACCTAGGCGTGCATCTGGTCGATGCCGACAATGCGGCGCGCTGGGTGGTTGAACCGGGCAAGCCGGCGCTGGCCAAGATCGCCGAGCACTTCGGCAGCGATGTGTTGCAGGCCGACGGCCAGCTTGATCGCACAGCACTGCGCAACCGGGTTTTTGCCAATGCCAATGAGCGGCGCTGGCTCGAAGCGCTACTGCATCCGCTTATCGGCCAAGAAATCACTCAGTACCTGGCACGCGCAGAATCACCCTATGCCATTCTGGTTTCGCCGCTGCTGGTTGAGTCCGGCCAGCACAAATTGACCCAGCGCATACTGGTGGTGGACGCGCCCGAGCAACTGCAAGTGCAGCGCACCATGGCTCGTGACCAGAGCTCCAGCGAGCAGGTGCAGGCTATTCTCAAGGCCCAGGCCAGCCGTGAAGAACGCCTGCGCCACGCCCACGATGTACTGCTTAACGATCAAGATTTGCCCTGGCTGCGAGCCGAAGTGGAACGACTCCATACCTTTTACCTGAACCTACGTGGAGGCCAAGCATGAGTACGCCAACCTTAGTCGCCTGCCCTACCTGCAGCGCACCCGTCGAGTGGAGCCCGCAAAGCCCGAGCAGGCCCTTCTGTTCCGAGCGCTGCAAACTGATTGACCTCGGCGCCTGGGCCTCGGAAGAGCATGCGATTCCCGGCAACCCACTGGAAGATGACCTGTTCTCTGGCGAGCTACCGCCGCGCGAGCACTGAGACTCAAGGCCGCATAAAACTGTAATCGCGATCATCATCCAGATTATCCGCGAGAAACTGCAGCTCTGCGGCCAGATCCGCCGCACTGCGCGCCGCCCGGCTACGCTCGACCACGGCGCTGAGCAATGCCCGCAACGCCATAGCCTGATCAAAACCCTGCGCCTCAACTCCCTGCAAACTCTGCTCGATTGCCTGCCTCGCCCACTGATGCCCCCCCATCCCACACCCTCCTCACTGATAGATGAAAGATCGCGCATCGTCGTTCGCGCAGCTTGATCTGGATCAAGCCGCGCGACGCAATCGAAACGCTGAAGGGCGAGCCATCAGTGCGGCAAATCATCATCCTTCCAGGGCGCGGCCAGATAGCGCGTGCGGTTGAAGGTTTCCAGCCAATCCGGATAGAACACCACCAGCGCGGTCACCAGCATGCCGTTGATAAAGGCCTCGGGAAAAATCACCAGCCAGAGGTAGCCGATAAAGTCCTCGAGCCAGGGCGGCATCGGGAACAGCCCGTCCACCCAGAGCAGGGTGAAAGCGGCGGCGATACACAGCAAGGCCGCCAGCGCAGCGGCGAAGAAGCCACTGCAGAAGATGTAGACGAACAGATTGCGCGGCTGTTTTTTCTCGACCCCAAGCGCGCAGGCCTCGGTCACCCACACAGGAATCACCACCAGCAGCACGCCATTGACACCCAGCGCAGCAAGATCCTGCCGGCCCAGCGCCAGCAAGCCCAGTTGCGCAATCAGCCCCACCAGCATGGCCAGCGGCCAATCCAGCAACAAGGTGACCGCCGTCATGCCGATAAAGTGATAGGACAGCCCCGAGTCGAAATCGCGGCGCACCAGCCACAGCACAAACAGCGCCAGCGCCGTGCCAGCGAACAGATGCTGACGACGCAGATCACTACAAAGCTCAACCCAAGGCGCACGCCAGATCGCCCAACACAGCAGCGGCAGATAGATCAGCCAACCCAGCATCTGACTGTTGGAAGACAATACGTGCGCAGCAATCATGCGGAACAACCCCCAAGTCATAGCGGCCGACTTGTGCAGTCTACAACTGCGGCCCTCAGCAACACATGAAAAGCCCGCAACAAGCGTCGCAGAGGGGTACCAACAACCCAACCGCGCAGGCTAAGCTGAGCCCATGGATGACTCAGATTACCTGCGCCTGCTGACGCATCAGGCCGAACAAGCCAACGCCTTTCTCTCCAACGCGCGCAAGTGGGAGCGCGAGCGCTGGGTTTGCCAACGCCTGCTGCAAGCGCTGAATGTCAGCCACCGCCTGGATGAGTTCAGCGCCGCCGACCATGAACCGCCTGACGTATTGTTCCGCGAGGCCAGCTTTGAGGTGTTCTTCGTCCTCGACGAAGGCCGCCGTCTAAATGATGAATGGCGCGCCGAACTGGAGCGGCGCCGCAGCGCGTTTTCCCTCAGCCAACTGGTGCGCCGCGAAGCCAAACCACGGCGCATTGCCGCAGCCGAACTGCAACAGCGGCTGACGCCAACCCTACGCAAGAAAGCCCACAACTATAAAGAGCGCGGCCTTGATCTGGGCGAGCTGGACCTGCTCGCCTACGTCAACCTGAAGCGTGCCGTGCCGGACTTCAACAGCCACTTTCCGCCGCCGACCGAGTTTCTCCGCCAGGGTTGGCGCTCGCTGTCACTGGTCGGCCCGACCTTTGCGCGTGTACTTTTCGCCCACCCGGACGCTCCGGACTTTCTGCGTAACAACCTCGGCCGCTCCGTACTCTTCGACGTGGGCATCAGCCTGTGAGCCCTTTGCACGAATTGCTCGCGGCCGTGCCGCAACAAGGCTGCGTGCGCTGGATTGGCGTGCGCCCTGCCTCGCGAGCAGAGATGATCGAGCTGGAGGCCGTCGAAGCGCGCCGCGAAGCCGGCCTCACCGGCGACCACAGTCGCCCCGGGCCGCGCAATGCCCGGCAGGTCACCCTGATTCAATGGGAACATCTGGCGGTGATCAGCGCATTGATGGGCCGCCCCGCCGAACAGCCAATCAGCGCGCCTGAACTACGGCGCAATATCGCCATCAGCGGAATCAACCTGTTCAGCCTCAAAGGCCGGCGCTTTCGCCTCGGCCAGGCGATTCTGGAAACCACTGGCTGGTGCCAACCCTGTGCAAAGCTGGAAGAACGCTTGGGGCTTGGCACCTTTCAAGCCATGCGCGGCCACGGTGGAATTACCGCGCGCGTTCTGCAAGGGGGCATTATTCGCCTGAATGACGCCCTGCGCGTTGAGCCTTTATAAGCCGCGCGGCTAGAATGCCCAACACTTCAGCCTGCAATCGATCCCATCAATTGCCAACCGGCCCCTTAATTCGAGGCACGCATGTCCAGTCGCCTGAACCCTGATGATCAAAAACGCGTCGAGCAATACCTTAGCGCTCCTCAGCATCAGGTCGAACGTCAGCCGTTCAAGGTCTGGCGACTGTTGCTGATCATCGTGATCATCGTGATTGGCCTGGGCGTGCTGAGCCGTCTTCTGAGTCGACTGGTGCTATGAGCTGCTTAGCGCTCGCCCATGCCGACTCGCCAGCTTTTCTTAAAAGCCTTGTGAGCGTGTCTGATGACTCATCAAATCGTAATTGTCGGCGGCGGAGCCGGCGGACTGGAGCTTGCCACCCGCCTGGGTAGAACCCTGGGTAAACGCGGCCAGGCCAGGATCACCCTGGTCGACGCCAACCTGACGCATATCTGGAAACCGCTGCTGCATGAAGTGGCCGCAGGCTCGTTGAACTCCTCCGGCGATGAGCTGAACTACGTGGCGCAAGCCAAGTGGAATCACTTCGAATTCCAGCTAGGGCGGATGTGCGGCCTCAACCGTGCAGAAAAACGCATCAGCCTGGCCGCCACCCTGGATGACGACGGCCAGGTGCTGATGTCTGCACGCGAGCTGAGTTATGACAGCCTGGTCATCGCCGTGGGCAGCACCACCAATGATTTCGGCACCACCGGCGCCGCCGAGCACTGCCTGTTTCTCGACACCCGCGAGCAGGCCGAGCGCTTCCATCGTCAGTTGCTCAGCCATTACCTACGCGCCCACGCTAGCCAAGGTGCGGCAACAGAGCTGATCAACATCGCTATCGTCGGTGCAGGCGCCACAGGCGTTGAGCTAGCGGCCGAGTTGCACCACGCAGCGCGTGAACTGGCGGCCTACGGCCTGGACCGGATCAGCCCGGAAAACATGCGCATCACCCTGATCGAAGCCGGCCCGCGGGTATTGCCAGCCCTGCCGGAGCGCATTAGCCAGCCGGTGCACAAAACTCTGGAGAAGCTTGGCGTAACCGTACTTACCGGCGCAGCCGTCAGCCAGGTGACTCGCGAGGCGCTGCATACCGCGCAGGGCCAGGTTATTCCAGCCACCTTGAAAGTCTGGGCCGCAGGGATTCGCGCACCTGACTTCCTTAACGAGCTGGATGGCCTGGAAAGCAATCGCATCAACCAGTTGCAGGTGCACCTGACGCTACAGACCACCCTGGACGACAACATCTTTGCCTTCGGCGACTGCGCCGCCTGCCCACAATCCGGCAGCGAAGGCCGCAACGTACCGCCACGCGCACAAGCGGCGCACCAGCAAGCCTCGCTGCTGGCCAAATCGCTGAAGCTGCGCATTGAAGGCAAAGCCCTGCCGGAGTATCGCTACCGCGATTATGGCTCACTGATCTCGCTGTCGACCTTCTCGGCGGTCGGTAACCTAATGGGCAACCTGACCGGCAGCGTGATGCTCGAAGGCTGGCTGGCTAGAATGTTCTACGTGTCGCTCTACCGCATGCATCAAATCGCCCTGTATGGCGTAACCCGCACGCTGCTGATGATGCTCGGCGACCGCATCGGTCGCAGCACCGAACCGCGCCTCAAGCTGCACTGAGATATATCTGCAAAGCCCGTAGGAGCGGGCCATGCCCGCGAAGCTATGTTCGCGGCCATGGGCCGCTCCTACATTTATCTGCGCGCCAGACCTCCATAAATAGCAGGCAATAAAAAACCCGCACTACGCGGGTTTTTTATCATTCAAGCATGCTTGAAATGGTGGGTCGTGTGGGATTCGAACCTACGACCAATTGGTTAAAAGCCAACTGCTCTACCAACTGAGCTAACGACCCAAAAATGGTCGGGGTAGGGGGATTCGAACTCCCGACATCCTGCTCCCAAAGCAGGCGCGCTACCGGACTGCGCTATACCCCGATGAAAGATTGGCTCCGCGACCAGGACTCGAACCTGGGACCCAATGATTAACAGTCATTTGCTCTACCGACTGAGCTATCGCGGAACTACTTGCTTCCTTTCTCAGAAACCGGAACCGGTTGTTAAATCGTTTCCCGTGTCTGAGGCGCGCCATTTTACGTTTCCGCGAGCGCCTGTCAACCCCTTAAATTGCTTTTAGTACAATGATTTGCAGCTGAGTGAGCGGCTGCTATATCTTCCCTATGCCTGTATTCATTGCAGGACGCATCAGCCGCAAGGCTCCAGCCAGGAAAGTCCATGAGTAACCAGGGCATACCGCCAAATTCACCCGGTTCAACGCAGACCCTTGCGAGCCGAGGTATCCAGCCGCGCTTCGGTGACCTGGTGCAAAGCTGTCGAAAACTGGTGATGAACCGTCTGGCCGAACACCTGACCGGCGTCTTCGCCCAAGTCGACGATACGTTGTTTGACTGCGCCGAAAAGGCCGAGAACAATCAGGTGCAGACCCTGTTTTTCGACAACATGCGCGAGATCCGCAGGCAGCGCCCACAGATAGAGCGCAGCTACCACCAGCAGATCGCGCAGAACTTCTCGGACTTCCTCGATGGCAAGCTCAAGCCGCCGCCCGGCGCCAGCGAACTGGACGCCGAGCACATGGCCTTGGTACAGAACGAGGATTATGAAGAAAGCCTGCAAGTCACCAATATGGTCAGCCGGGTCAAGGCACGCTGCGCGCAACCACTGTTTGCTCTGGAGCAACGCCTGGCGTTGCTGAATAACGGCCAGAAGCTCGGCGAGGACATCAACCCCTTCGGCCCGCAGATGATTGCCCAGGCCTTTCGCGACGCCCTGACCCCCTGCCCGTTTCCTCTGCGTATAAAGGTGATCCTTTATACGTTGTTTGACACCCACGTCATGCATAGTCTGGACAGTATCTATGCCGCGTTGAATCAGCGCCTGATTGATGCTGGCGTACTGCCTAATCTGAAGTACACCGCACAACGCAACAACCCGCCCGAACGCCCCAAGTCGACGCCCACCGCACCGGCCGAACAAACGCCCGAGAGCAACGCCAGCAGCCAAAGGCAAGGCACTGCAGCCATTACGCAGCCGCAAGGGCAACCTTACAACGCTGCCAGTACAGACTTGAGCGGCCCACCGCCGAGCGACCCGCAGGAATTACTGGGCAGCCTGGCAACCTTGCTGGGCGAACACCGCCAGCGCGACATTGACGCGCCGCTGCTTGGCGGCACTCGCAGTATTGCCAGCTTCACTCCGCGCGAGGCGACCAGCACCTACAGCGCCTCCGCCTTGCTGGATGCGCTCAACCGCATGCAGCAACAATCGGCCAACGACCTGTCACAACGCCTGCATCGCCCGCAGCAGGTAGAAGGTCTGAAAGCGGATCTACAACAACAGCTGGAAGCCCACAGCGAGCTGCCTGGCCAGCAGAAGGTTTCCGATCAGGAAGCCGACGTGATCGACCTGGTCGGCATGCTGTTCGACTTTATCCTGGATGACGACAATCTACCGGACAGCTGCAAGACCACTCTGTCCCACTTACATACGCCCTACCTGAAAGTGGCGCTGCTGGACAAAGCGCTGTTCACCCAACACCACCATCCGGCCCGCCGCTTACTCAACACCATGGCCCAGGCTGGCGTGCTGTATGGCGGCGAAGGCGATGAGCGCGGCCTGCTAGCCAAGATGCAATGGGTGGTCGAGCGGGTTATCCATGATTTCTTCGGCGACCTGCAGCTGTTTGAAAGCCTGCTGGAGGAGTTCAACGAATTCGTTGCCACCCTCAGGCACAAGGTCGAACTGCGCGAACGCCGCGCAGTGGAAGCCGCCAAAGGTCGCGACAAACTACTCGGCGCACGCCAGCATGCGGTCGAGGTGATATCCAACAGCCTGAATAGTCGTCAGCCACCAACGATCATCCGCAACTTCCTCGAGCTGACCTGGGCCGATGTACTGGTATTCGTGCTGCTGCGCAATGGCGAACCGAGCCCGGAATGGCAACGCGCCTGTGAAGCGGCTGAGCAGCTGGCCTGGAGCGGCACCCTGCTCGATGAAGCAGGCCGTGAACGCCTACAAAAACTGCGCGTGCCGCTGCTCGAAGACCTGCGCAAAGGCCTGGAATTGCTCGGCGGTTACCACGAGGACGGTATCCGCCGCCTGCTACAGGACCTGGTGGCCTGCCAACACGCTGTACAGGCCAAACAACCGCAGGTGGCAGCCCAGCTCAAACCAACACTGCCAGAGAGCCCTTTGGGCGCCATGCTGGGCGAAGATGCTGCACTAGCGACCCTGGCACCACGCGAATCAACACTCTCGACCCGCGCCCAGGCGCTGGCCAAAGAGCTGGGGCATATCGAGTTCGGCACCTGGTTCGAGTTCGTCAATGGCGAACAGGTGCGCACGCTCAAGCTGTCCTGGTTCAGCCCGACAACCCGCAACTATATGTTTGTCGACCAGAGCGGCCAGCGCGTGGCAATCAAGCCACTCACCCTGCTGGCCACTGAAATGGAACAAGGGCTGGCGCGCATCGTCACCCCCGAACGAGGTGCACCGTTGGTGGACCGTGCCCTTACCGCCATTTACCGCGTGCTCCAGCGTTTCACCGGACGCACGGCTGAGCCCCAAGAATAAGGAACTCCTATGGATGACGAACGTCGCCTGCACAGCCGGCATAACGCCGACGTGCAGCTGGAAGTCTTCGACTTGCACACTGGGCAACGCCTGGGTCGCGTGGTCGACCTGTCCGCCGATGGCTTTATGCTGTTCAGCGACACCCCGCTGACCGCCGACGAGCTGGTGGAGTGCCGCCTGGTCAGCGAACAGGTGATTGAAGGCGTGTGCGAAGTAACTCTGGGTGCCGACTGCCTGTGGAGCCGACCTGGCGCCGACGGCCAGCATTGCTGGGCCGGTTTTCACATCATTGATCTGGCCGAGGATCAGGCCGCTGCGCTGGAAGTCCTGCTCAAGCACCTGTAATCCGCCCCAATAAAAAGGCTATGTCCCAAGACCGTGTTGCAAGGACTAAGCTTTAAGGCAGACATCCGCTTGTGAGGTCAGCCCACCATGGATACTCAAGCCTTTCAGCGCTGGTTGGCCCAGGTGAGCCAGCTCAGT
>NZ_CAXAOW010000014.1:0-95438 GCF_963970805.1 Pseudomonas sp. EA_35y_Pfl2_R5
CTCCCGAACTACCTGGGCTGGCGCCGCATGCTTGAACGCTATCAGCAGCGTATTCAGCCCGTTCACTGTATCCAGGAGGCGGTTGGTCGGACCATGCAACACGCGATTGGGACATAGCCTTTTTTATGCCGGTTGAACCACCGTGTTACAGCGTTGGGTAGTCGAGGTAGCCGACCGGGCCTTGGCTGTAGAAGGTTTCCGGGTGTGGCGCATTCAGCTCGGTATCTTGCGCCAGGCGCGCGGGCAGGTCCGGGTTGGCGATAAACGGCACGCCGAAGGCCACCGCATCGGCCTTGCCTTCAGTCAGCCAGGCATTGGCCTGATCCTTGGTAAAGCGTTCGTTGGCGATAAATACCCCACCGAAGGCTTGTTTCAGGCTGGGTGACAGGCTGTCGTCGGCCTCCTGCTCACGGGCGCAGATAAAGGCGATGCCGCGTTTGCCCAGCTCCTGCGCCACGTAGGTGAAGGTCTCGGCGCGGTTGGCGTCGCCCATATCGTGGAGGTCAGCCCGTGGCGACAGGTGCACGCCAACGTGGCCAGCGCCCCAGACTTCGATTGCCGCATCGGTGACTTCCAGCAGCAGCCGTGCGCGGTTTTCCAGGTTGCCGCCGTAACGGTCAGTGCGCTGGTTGGTGCTGCTTTGCAGGAACTGGTCGAGCAGGTAACCGTTCGCGCCGTGGATTTCCACGCCATCAAAACCGGCGGCTTTGGCGTTTTCCGCGCCTTGGCGATAGGCCTCGACGATATCAGCGACTTCTTCGGTTTCCAGGGCGCGCGGGGTGACGAAATCCTTCATCGGGCGCACCAGGCTGACGTGGCCCGCGGGCTGGATGGCGCTCGGCGCGACCGGCAGTTGACCGTTCAGGTAGATCGGGTCGGAAATGCGCCCAACGTGCCACAGCTGCAGGACGATCTTGCCGCCTGCGGCGTGCACGGCCTTGGTGATATTGCTCCAGCCGCGTACCTGATCAGCCGACCAGATGCCGGGGGTGTCCGGGTAGCCGACGCCCATTGGGGTTACGGAGGTGGCTTCACTGATGATCAAGCCGGCGCTGGCACGTTGTACGTAGTACTCGGCCATCAGCGCATTGGGCACGCGGCCTTCATCGGCGCGGCAGCGGGTCAGCGGAGCCATGATGATGCGGTTGTTGAGTTGTAGATCGCCAATCTGGATCGGGTCGAAAAGCGTAGTCATGGGATGGTCCTCTCGGGTTATTCGTTGAGTGCAAGTTGTGGTTCAGGGCTACGGGTACTGAAGGTCAGCAGGGTGCCCAGCAGCGCCAGTACAGCCAGGGCGGCAGCGGCCAGGGGCACGCGGGTCAGGCCGAAACCTTCGGCAATCACCAGGCCGCCTACCCAGGCGCCGAGGGCGTTGCCGAGGTTGAAGGCGCCAATATTCAGGGTCGACACCAGGTTCGGTGCGCCGCTGCCGAAGGCCACCACGTTGACTTGCAGCGCGGGCACGGCTGCAAACGCCGCAGTGGCCCAAAGGAACAGGGTGATTTCGGCGGGGATCAGCGCCTGGCTGGTCCAGCTGAACAGAGTGGAGACCACTGCCATGGCGATAAACACGCCGAGCAGGGTGGCTTTCAGGCTGCGGTCAGCCAGGCGGCCGCCGAGTACGTTGCCGAGGGTTAGGCCGAGACCGATCAGCAGTAGGGTCCAGGTCACACCGGCCGGCGATATGCCGGTCACTTCACCGAGCAGCGGCGCGATATAGGTGAATAGGGCAAACATCGACGCGGAGAACAGTACCGTGGTGCTCAGCGCCAGCCACAGGCCGGCACCACGCAGGGCGCGCACTTCACTGGCGAAGTCGGCCTTGGCTTCATCGGTTTTATTGGGCAGTACGCGCCACAGGCCGATCAGGGCAATCACCCCAATCAGGGTCACGGCCCAGAAGGTCGAGCGCCAGCCGGCGTACTGACCGAGGGCGGTGCCCAGTGGCACGCCCAGCACGTTGGCCAGGGTCAGCCCGGTAAACATCAGCGCCACCGCCGAGGCGCGGCGATTGGCCGGCACCAGGCTGGCAGCTACTACCGAGCCGATGCCGAAGAACGCGCCATGGCAGAGGGCGGTGATCACCCGGGCGAGCATCAGCATCTGATAGTCACTGGCCAGGGCGCAGAACAGGTTGCCGGCGATAAAGATGCTCATCAGCGTCAGCAGTGACGCTTTGCGTGGCCAGCTGGCAGTGGCCAGGGCCATAAAGGGCGCGCCGATGGCCACACCGAGGGCGTAACCGGTGACCAGCCAGCCGGCACCTGGAATCGACACGTTAAGGTCGCCGGCGACTTCCGGCAGCAGGCCCATAATGACGAATTCCGTGGTGCCGATGGCAAACGCGGACAAAGCGAGGACGAGAAGCGCTGCAGGCATGCCGTCAGCTCCTGAAAAAAGTGAATGTAAAAGTTGGTTTAAAGCGCTTGGCTTATGTGGTTGAGAAACGCTTGGATGGTCTCTTCATTGCGTTTGAAGAAGTTCCACTGGCCGACCTTCTTGCTGCTCACCAGACCGGCGCGCTGTAGGGTTGCCAGGTGCGCGGAGACTGTGGATTGCGACAGCCCGGTGCGCTGATCGATCTTGCCGGCGCACACACCGATCTCCAGCGAGTGCTCTTGGTCAGCGAAATACGCCTGTGGGTCTTTCAGCCAGTGCAGGATGTCACGCCGCACGGGGTGAGCCAGGGCCTTGATCACTTCATCAATGTCGAGTTGCATGCGGGGTATCCCCTGTGTGCGGTAACGTCATATCGCGATGGGGCGAACCTTATATCGGTTCATGGCGATATACAGATCGTTCGTGGCGATAGTCATCATCACGGCGGCTGATGTGTAAGCTGTGGCCATGAATTACCTCGCGCACTTACATCTCGGCGGCGACGCCCCGGCACAGCTGCTCGGCAGCCTGTATGGCGATTTCGTCAAAGGGCCGCTGGTCGGGCAGTGGCCGGCGGATATCGAGGCGGCGATCCGCCTGCACCGACGCATCGATGTATTCACCGACAGTCATCCGCTGCAAGCGCAGGCGCGGGCGCGTTTTGCCCTAGAGCGGCGGCGCTACAGCGGTATCTTGCTGGATGTGTTTTTCGATCACTGCCTGGCGCTGAATTGGGGCGACTATGCCGCCGAGCCGCTGCCGCATTTTACTGGGCGGGTGTATCAGGTGCTGGCCGCCGAGCCGCGCTTACCCGAGCGCCTGGCACGTATTGCGCCGCGCATGGCCGCGCAGGACTGGCTGGGCAGTTACCGCGAGTTCGCCGTGCTGGAGCAGGTGGTCGCGGGGATTGATCGGCGGCTTTCGCGGCCGGGCTTGCTGGCCGGCGGTGCCGCCGAGCTGGAGCGGCTGTATCAGCCGCTGCTGGAGGATTTTCGCCAGTTCTATCCTGAGCTACAGGCCTTCGTTGCTCGCGAGCGTGGGCTAGGCGGTTAGGCGGCCTGGCTTTCGGTTTCCGTTCTTGCTGTTTCAGCGATGTCTGACGCGCCAAACAGTGCATGATTGATCGCTTGCTGCGCTGCACGGGCCAGGGCGTTGCGGTTCAGCTCGCTGCTGGCAATCGGCGTCAGCAGCTGGATCTGCACTTCGCTCAGCTCGCTGCTTAGCAGACGCAGCAGATGCGAGAGCATGTCGTCGTCACCAATAAACGGCGCAACGCTACAGGGCTTGCCGTCGCGCAGGTAGCGGATGGCCACCGGCTGTACTGATACGCCGCTGTCGATCGCACTGCTCAGCAAGCGGCCATGAAAGGTGCGCAGGCCGAGGCCATCGGTGGTGGTGCCTTCGGGGAAGATCAGCAGGTTGCGCCCGCGTTGCAAGTGGTTGCCCAGCTGCTGGCTGAGCAGGCCGCTATCACCTGAGCCGCGGCGGATAAACAGGGTGCCGGCCTTGTGCGCCAGCCAGCCAGCCACTGGCCAGGTACGCACCTCGGCCTTGGACAGAAAGGACAGCGGGGTGAGCATGCCGAGCAGCGGAATATCGGTCCAGGACACGTGATTGCTGACCCACAGCATCGGCTGACGCGGCAGCTCGCCCCGTACCTGCAAGCGGAATGGCAGCGCTCCTGCCAGACGCGCTAGAAACCAGCGGGTCAGGCGCTGACGGGTCGGCATCAGGTCATGCCGCACCAGGCGTTCAAGCAAAGTGATGCCTCCGGCCAGCAGGGTGCCGAGGCTGATCACCAGCAGCAGGCGCGCCAGGCGCAGGTATAAACGCACTTTCTTCATCGAACACTCTCGCGACAAAAACACAAACGCCGGCACTGTCTACAGAGTGCCGGCGAGTTGTGCAAGATTACTCCGACCTGCTGTTAAACAGCGGCTTTGAAATGCCGTGCATAGCGCGGGCAGAGTTCGTCGCGCTTGAGCAGGATAAACACGTCGGCAACCTGGAAATCCTGATCCCAGCATGGCTCGCCGCAGATCTTCGCGCCCAGGCGCATATAGGCCTTGAGCAGCGGCGGCATTTCGGCGATTACGTTGCTCGGCACATCCAGCGCCGGCAGCGGGGTTTTCGGTTCGGCGCGCAGGTGTTCGGTGCACAGGTAGCGTTCGCGCAGGCGCTGCATGATCGCCTGGGCCTGGATGCCGCCGTCCTGCATGGAGATGCTGGCGCAGCCCATCAGATAGCGGTAACCGCCTTCGTTGAGCACTTCGGCCAACTCGCCCCAGAGCACGGCGATGGTGGCGCCGTTGCGGTAGGCCGCGTCGACGCAGGTGCGGCCGATCTCCAGCACCGGGCCTTCGAGGTGCGGCAGGCCATGCAGGCTGAATTCTTCTTCGCTGTAGAAACGCCCCAGGCTGGCGGCTGCTCGATGGTCGAGCAGGCGGGTGGTGGCCACCAGCTCACCGCTGTTGAGGTCACGCACGCCGATGTGTTGGCAGTGAATATCGTAGTCATCCATGTCCAGGCCCAGTTCGGCACCCTTGAGCTTGGCATCGAATTCGGCGCTGAATACGCGAAAACGCAGCGCCTGGGCTTCGCGCAGGGCGGCAGCGCCGTGTAAGCGCTCGGCCTGCAGGCGACGAGCGGGGGTAGTGCGGTCGCGGGTGATTGCCATCTGGGTCATGCCGTCATCTCCATTTCGGCCGTGTGAAAACTACTGCGCTCGGTTATGCCGCGTTGAAAGCAACCTCGGAATGCTCATGTACAACTCGTACACTCCGCTTCCTCGCTTGCTTTCGCCTTGCCTAACCTTCGCTCGCGACGTTTTCACTTGGCCTAGTTAGCCGGCTTTTGCCTTGCAGCCGGTCGATCTTGTTGGGCAAGCTCAGGCTAGGGAGCGGCGGTGTCATCTCCGTGAATATTTGGTGATGCTTGTGTGACAGTGATTTCACGAGGGTCTGTTGACCCCAACAAGGAGCAATGCATGCCCTGGCAACAGTTGTTTAGCCCGCAAGCGCGTCTGCCGGTCGCGGGGTTGGAGGAGTGGTACGCCAGCTTGCTTGAGCGTGTAGGTAACCCAACCCCGTTGCAGTTAGCCCTGCTCGGCGGACGGCTGGCGGCGACGCCGGGGCTGGCGTTTCTCGCCGGCTACCAAGGCGCGTTGCGTGCGCTTTGGCCGGCTGCGCCCTGGACTCTGGGCGCGCTGTGCGTGACCGAGAACCGCAGCACCCGCCCGGCGGATATGAATACGCGAATCAACGCCCTGACCCTGGATGGCCGCAAGGATTTTGTCACCGCCGCCGAAGCCGCCGACTGGTTGCTGGTGGCCGCTCGTGAGGACGCTACCGGTGTGTCGGTACAACTGGCCTTGGGCGTGGTGCGCAGTGGTGCGCCGGGTGTGCAGATCGAGACACTGCCAGCGTTACCACTGATGCCGGATATCAGCCACGGCCGTTTGCATCTGCAAGGAGCGCAGTGCGAACGACTGCCTGGTGATGGCTGGGATGACTACGTAAAACCTTTCCGCACCTTGGAGGATACTCACGTGCTGGCGGCGCTGACAGCCTGGCTTATCGGGGTGGGTCAGGAGTCGGTCTGGACGCAGGCCCTACAGTTACGCCTGCTCGGTCTGTTAGCGGGTTGTGTAGAAGTGGCGCGGCAATGCCCGAACTCGGCTTCCGGCCATCTGTTGCTGGCCGGGCTATTTGCCCAGTTCGACAGCTTGCGTGCCGAGCTCGATAGCGCCTTTGCCGCCGGTGATGCGCACTGGGCGCAACTCTGGCAACGCGATAAAGGGTTGCTGGCTATTGCCGGCAGCGCGCGTGGCAAGCGTTTGCAAAAGGCGCAGGCAGTTCTTGGCATAACTCTCTAATTAATGGCGCGGATGTAGCCCGGGCTACGGTTTACCGATGCATGTCGGCCGGCTTGATCCAGATCAGTAAGCCGATGACGGCAGGTGGTTAAGCTCGCCGGCTTTCGGGAGAGAGCCTGCCATGCGACGCGAGCCCATAGTGCTGTTCGATAACGGCGAGCATCAATGCATGATGTTCGATGACCTGGTCAGCGGGGAGGGCGTGCAGTCCAACCAGTTTCTGATTACCGACAACGAGCAATACCTGCTGCTCGATCCGGGCGGCGACCTGACCTACACGCCGCTGTCGCTGGAGCTGTCCAAGCATATTCCGGTGCAGGATCTGACCTATATCTTCGCCTCGCACCAGGACCCGGACATCATCGCCTCGCTGGACAAATGGCTTCTGCACACCCGTGCGCGGGTGATCTGCTCCAAGCTCTGGGCGCGCTTTCTGCCGCACCTGACGGCCAACTACCTGGCGCTCAGCCGCGGCATCAATACCTTTGACCGAATCATCGCGCTGCCGGATCGCGGTCAGTCGTTTGCCCTGGGCAAATGCACGCTCAAGGCGGTGCCGGCGCATTTTCTTCATTCGGTGGGCAACTTTCAGCTGTATGACCCGGTGAGCAAAATCCTGTTCTCCGGTGACATGGGCGCCTCGCTGGTCGACGACGCGCATCCGGTAACGGACTTCATCAACCATGTGCCGAACATGCTCGGTTTTCACCGACGCTATATGGCTAGCAACAAGGTTTGCCGTCTGTGGGCGGCGATGGTGCGTGAGATGGATGTGGCGATGATCGTGCCACAGCACGGCCGGCCTTTTGTCGGCGCGGAAATGATCAATGCCTTCCTCTACTGGATCGAGAATCTGGAGTGCGGCATGGATTTGATGGGGCCGGAGGATTACCGCCTGCCGAAATAGCGGCCTAAGTTTGCGCAGTGACTTTTCGCGCCGAATCACTGGGTAAACCGGCGTGTTCGGCGCTTTTTGTCGGCGTCAAACGCATGCTAGGGTGCCGCCTCCGATCCCGCAGAGGCAGCGCAATGTCCTTCTCTCTCTTTCCCGCACGGCGGCTGATCCTGGCGTGCGCCTTCAGCTTGGGTTGCGCGGCAGCGCAGGCCGAAAACTGGCCAGGTGAAGACTGGAACAGCCAGTTAGCCGCGCCCAGTAGCGCGCTTAGCGAGCTAGAAAGCTACGCCTTCCCGTCCCGTGATGACGCCACCCGCAAGGGTGTGCGCACCGACGCCCTGCTGGTGATCCGCGATGGTCAGGTGGTTTATGAGCGCTACGCCGCGCCGACGACTGCTGCTACGCCGCATCTGACCTGGTCGATGGCCAAGAGTCTGCTGGCCACCACGATGGGCGTGGCCTATGGGCAGGGGCGTTTTCGCCTGGATGCCCCGGTGGCCGATTACTACCCGCCATTTGCCGCACATCCGCAGGTCAAGGTCGGGCATTTGCTCAACTGGGTCTCGGGCCTGGACTGGCAGGAAGACTATGAATACGCGCCGCTGAAGTCCTCGGTGGTGGCAATGCTCTACACTCGCGGTCGCAGTGACATGGCGGCGTTTACAGCTGCGCACAGCGCTGATGCCGAGCCGGGCGAGCGCTTTCGCTATTCCAGTGGTGACACGAATGTGCTGGCCGCCGCGTTGAAGAACATGGTTGGTGCCGAGGCTTACGCCGATTACCCCTGGATTGCGCTGTTCGACCCGCTGGGAATCAAGACTGCCGTGTGGGAGCGCGATGCGGCGGGCACCTTTGTCGGTTCCTCGTACGCCTATATGAGTGCCCGCGACTTGGCCCGCGTTGGCTTGCTGATGCAGCGCGATGGCCGTTGGGGCGAGCAGCAGTTGCTGCCGAAAGCCTGGGTCGAGTTCAACCGTACGCCCTTTGCCAATTACCAGCCGCAGGCCGAGCTAGCCGGTGAGGCGGTGCCTGGCGGGCACTGGTGGCTTAACGCTGCGGTGGCTGGGGCGAGCAGGCCCTGGCCGGATGCGCCCGAGGACACTCTGGTGGCGTCCGGGCATTGGGGGCAGGGACTCTATGTGATCGCCAGCGAGAACCTGCTGATCGTGCGCTATGCCGATGACCGCGATGGCAGTTTTGATCGCAACCATTTCCTCAAGCTGGTTCTCGCCGCGTTGGCCCAGGAGGTGCAGCCATGATCCGCCGTCGTCCATTCAGTAGTCTGTTGCTGCTTCTTGCGCTGTTGCTCGCCGCGCTGGCCTGGCAGAACCGCATGCACCTGCAGGCCTTCCCAGGCATCGTCGGTGCTTATTCGGCCAAGGAGTATTGCTCGTGTCGCTATGTGGTGAACAACCCGGCCGACTACTGTGAGGCGTATGTGGCGCAGTATGTTGCGCTTTCAGGCTTCTTCGATGATCAAGCCAATAAACGCGTGACGGCGCGCGGTCTGGGCAGCACTCAAACTGCGCAGTGGCTGGGGCCACGTCAGGGCTGCCAGTTGCTGCCGCAAGCGGCTGCGTTGCCCGAGTCCTGAGGGTAAGGCCGGGCAGGGTTTGCAAGGCTCTGCCGGGCCGCTATGGTGGCGTCTCCTATTCACGATGCGTGAGACGCAATGCCCAGAATGAATGGTTATGCCGCATAACGTCTTTCCCTGGCGGCGTGGTAACACGCTGGCGCTGCTGATCGACGGGCCGCAGTTCTTTGTGCAGATGCTGGCGCGCATCAATGCGGCGCAGAAGCAGATCGAACTGGAACTTTATCTGGTGGAAAGCGGCGCCTGCGGCAGCGCTTTGCTTGATGCCTTGTGCGCTGCCGCCCAGCGCGGCGTTGCCGTGCGATGCCTGTTGGATGCCTTTGGTGGGCAACGGTTGTACAGCGCTGATCGGCAGTGCCTGCAGGCAGCCGGCGTGCAGGTGCAGTGGTACAACCCGCTGCGCTGGAAGCATGGCCTGCGCAACTTTCACCGTGATCACCGCAAGTTGTTATTGGTTGATAGGCAGTTTGCTTTTATCGGTGGCACGGGCGCGACGGATGAATTTTGGCATCCGGAATACCCCAGCAGCCGTTGGCACGAGGTCATGGTGGAAATCAGCGGGCCGCTGGTGGCCGACTGGCAACAGTTATTTGAACGGCAGTGGCAGGCGGGTCAGGACTGGATCGTCTGGCGACCCCGTATGCCGTTGCGCTTGAAGAGCCTGCCGGCATTGCCTGCTCTGGGTCAGGGCTTGGGGCGCGTGGCCTATGCAGACGCCTCGCAGCATCGCGACATACTGCTCTCGCTGGTGCGTGCATTGCGTGGCTCCAAGCAGCGTATCTGGCTGGCGACGCCTTATTTTCTACCTACCTGGCGCGTGCGCCGCACCCTGCGCCAGGCTGCAAAGCGCGGCATTGAGGTGCGTTTGTTATTGGCCGGGCAACACACGGATAACCCAGCGGTGCGCTTTGCCGGCCAGCGCTACTACCCCACGTTGCTCAAGGCCGGGGTGCGCATCTTCGAGTATCAGCCGCGTTTTCTGCACCTGAAGATGGTGCTGGTGGATGATTGGGTCAGCGTTGGCTCGTGCAATTTTGATCACTGGAACCTGCGCTTCAATCTGGATGCCAATCTGGAAGCGCTGGACCCGCAGTTTACCGCCAGTGTGGCGGCAAGCTTTCAGGCGGACTTTGCCGAGAGCCAGGAAATTACCCTGGCTGATTGGCGCGCGCGGCCCTGGTGGCGACGGCTGCAGCAGTCGGTGTGGGGAGCCCTGGATCAGTTGGTGGTCAATGTGCTTGATCGTCGCCGCTGACCCGCACTTTTGTCGGGTGTAGGCAGTGCCAGGCAGGGTTATGCTCGGCCGATTACACCGATAAGGATGCTGTCGATGCGTGCTTTGCCCTGGCTTGCTGTGTTGCTGATTGCCTTGAGTGGTTGCTCGACCCCAGGCGCGTTTTTTGGTGCAACCGAGGGTGAGGCATTCCGTGAGCATGCGCTCAGTGATGACAACCATGCGTTGGTCTACCTATACCGCCCGCAAAGTGACTGGGCCGATCAGGAAATGGAAGCGCCTGCGCTGTTTCTGAATAACGCGCGCATCGGCAGCCTGCCGAGCAATGGTTATATGGTGCTGGAGTTCGATACCGCCAGTTACCAGCTGGAGATGCGCCGGCCGCTGTTTGGCACGCACTGGACCTTCTTCGCCGATGGCCCGCTGGACTTCACCCTGATTAGCAGTTTCACCCTGGATGCCGAAGCCGGCGGTATCTACTACCTACGCTATGACGAGCTCAACCCACCACCGGTTAACGAGCAGGCGCCCAGCCAGGGCGATGGCCCGTTACAACTGGTAGCCAAGGCAGTGGCAGATACGGAAATCGGCGCCACCCATGAAGTGCAGCCCTTCGAGCGGATTGCCGCCAGCGGTGAAACCGAGCGCATGCAACGCAGCTTCTGGCGCAAGGTTGGCAAGTCGCTGGACAAAATCGGCATCTAGGAGCCTGTCGAACTTCACGCTGCTCTACTGTGGCAAAGTCCGGCAGGCTTTAACGCGTTGGGCCAGCGCAAGGCTGGCCTGTTACCGCAACGTGAGCATGGCCATTGCGGCCATGCGTCGATCCTTTTAGATCAGCTCAACCGCTACCGCCGTCGCTTCGCCGCCACCGATGCACAGCGAAGCGATGCCACGCTTGCCGCCGGTGTTTTTCAGCGCATTGATCAGGGTCAGGATGATCCGCGAGCCGGTAGAGCCGACCGGGTGGCCTTGGGCGCAGGCGCCGCCGTAAACGTTAACCTTGGCGTGATCCAGGCCGTGTTCACGGATGGCCAGCATGGTGACCATGGCAAAGGCTTCGTTGATCTCGTACAGGTCAACCTCGGCCTTGTCCCAGCCGGTTTTCTTCAGCAGGTTGCTGATCGAGCCGATCGGCGCGATGGTGAACTCGCTAGGGTCCTGGCTCTGGGTGGCGTGGGCGACGATCTTCGCCAGTGGCTTAAGGCCGCGCTTTGCAGCTTCCTCGGCGGTCATCAGCAGCAGCGCCGAGGCGCCGTCGGAGATCGAGCTGGCGTTGGCCGCGGTGATGCTGCCGTCCTTGCGGAAGGCCGGTTTCAGGCCGGGGATCTTCTCCAGGTTGGCATTTAGCGGCTGTTCGTCATCCTTGACCACGACATCACCTTTGCGGCCGCTGACGGTGACTGGGACGATTTCCGCATCCAGTGCACCGCTGGCGATGGCGGCCTGGGCACGTTTCAGCGATTCGATGGCGTAGGCGTCCATCTGCTCACGGGTGATGCCGTACTGGTCGGCGGTTTCCTGGGCAAAGGAGCCCATCAGGCGGCCGGTGCGTGCATCTTCCAGGCCGTCGAGGAACATGTGGTCCTTGATCTCGCCGTGGCCCATACGCAGCCCCGCGCGGGCTTTAGTCATGATGTAGGGCGCGTTGGACATGCTCTCCATGCCGCCGGCAATCATCACGTTATTGCTGCCGGCCTTGAGCGAATCAAACGCCATCATCACGGCTTTCATGCCCGAACCGCAGAGCTTGTTGATCGTGGTGCAGCCGGTGGCGGCGGGCAGGCCGGCATTCAGCGATGCCTGACGTGCCGGGCCCTGTTTAAGGCCGGCGGGTAGTACGCAGCCCATGATCACTTCCTGCACGTCGGCAGGCGCAATGCCGGAACGCTCAACTGCCGCGCGAATGGCGGCCGCCCCCAGGTCAACCGCAGCAATGCTCGACAGGCTGCCTTGAAAACCACCCATCGGCGTACGTGCGCCGCTGACGATGACGATATCGGACATCGGGAAACTCCTCGTTCTTGTAGTAAATCGCAGCCAAACACATTGAATGCAAGCCACCGATTCTACTGCGTGACTAAAAATGCCCAAAGAGTCACGCAAAAAATCATTCTTTGGGCTGATTTGAGCAAGCGGCTGGGGCTCTAGATTGGCCGCACTGAAAAAACCAACAATAAGGTACCGCCATGCTGCAGACCCGTCTGATCGCCCCCGCCGACAATGCCCACCAAGCGCCGCTGCTGATCAAGCGTCTGCTACTGTCCGGTATCCGCTACGAGAAAACCCGCGAAATCGTCTACCGCGATCAATTGCGCTACAGCTACGCCACCCTTAATGAGCGCGTGGCGCGGTTGGCCAATGTGCTCACCGAAGCCGGGGTCAAGGCCGGGGACACCGTAGCCGTGATGGACTGGGACAGCCACCGTTACCTGGAGTGCATGTTTGCCATCCCGATGATCGGCGCGGTGCTGCATACCATCAACATCCGCCTATCGGCTGAGCAAATTCTCTACACCATGAACCATGCCGACGATAAGTTCGTGCTGGTCAACAGCGAGTTCGTACCGCTCTATAAAGGCATCGAAAGCCAGCTGACCACGGTACAGAAAACCATTCTGCTGACCGACGCAGCCGAGAAAACTGCTGATATGGGCGGCCTGGTCGGCGAGTACGAAAATCTGCTGGCCGCCGCCAGCCCACGCTATGACTTCCCGGACTTCGACGAGAACTCGGTCGCCACCACCTTCTACACCACTGGTACCACCGGCAACCCCAAGGGCGTGTATTTCAGCCATCGCCAGCTGGTGCTGCACACCATGGCCGAAGCCAGCGTGCTGGGCAGTCTGGACAGCATCCGACTGCTGGGCACCAACGATGTGTATATGCCGATCACCCCGATGTTCCACGTGCATGCCTGGGGCATTCCGTATGTGGCCACCATGTTGGGGATCAAGCAGGTCTATCCCGGCCGTTATGAACCCGACATGCTCTGCCGCCTGATCAAAGAGGAGAAGGTCACCTTCTCCCACTGTGTGCCAACCATTCTGCAAATGGTGCTGGCCGCCCCTGGGGATCAGGGTCATGATTTTGGCGGGCTGAAGATGATCATCGGTGGCAGCGCACTGAATCGCTCGCTGTATGAGGCTGCCAAGGCGCGTGGCATCCAGCTGACCGCTGCCTACGGCATGTCGGAAACTTGCCCGCTGATCTCCTGCGCACATATCAATGATGAGCTGATGGCCGGCAGCGAAGATGAGCGCACCACTTACCGGATCAAGGCTGGTGTGCCTGTGCCGCTGGTGGAGGCGGCGATCATGTCCGCCGATGGCACCCTGTTACCGGCTGATGGCGAAAGCCAGGGGGAACTGGTGCTGCGTGCGCCGTGGCTGACTCAGGGTTACTTCCGCGAACCGGAGAAGGGTGCTGAGCTGTGGGAACACGGCTGGCTGCACACCGGTGACGTAGCGACCATCGACGACTTTGGCTTTATCGATATCCGCGACCGCATCAAGGATGTAATCAAGACTGGCGGTGAATGGATCTCCTCCCTGGAGCTGGAAGACCTGATCAGTCGTCACCCAGCGGTGCGTGAAGTGGCGGTGGTGGGTGTGGTTGATCCGCAGTGGGGCGAGCGGCCATTTGCCCTGCTGGTGCTGCGCGAAGGTCAGAGTCTGGATGCCAAGGGCCTTAAGGAACACCTCAAGCCTTATGTCGATCAGGGCAGCATCAACAAGTGGGCGATACCGTCGCAGATCGCCCTTGTTACCGAAGTTCCCAAGACCAGCGTCGGCAAGCTGGATAAGAAACGCATTCGCCTGGATATCGTCCAGTGGCAGGCCGCAGGCAGCCCGTTTCTGTCCACTGTCTAAGGGGTTGAGCCACGGGTGAGGCGCAGGCTTCGCCCGTTTTCGCGCTTGCCTTTCAATAGCCTGAAAGCCTTTTGGATAAAGGCTTTCAGGCGATGTAGCAGGGTTCTCTTGGGGTGGTTGACAGCGCGCAGCGGGATGTTCCATTCGCGCTAAATTAAGTCGTTTTTGGTGACTGGTCAGTCAAACAAGCGTTTGGCTTGCTAATTGCTCATTCCAAGCCATTCTTGGCTCTGCCGGCTGTGGCAAACACGCCGAAACCAGCGAGCCAGAGTGCCTGGGGGCTGCAAATCACACTTTAGAGGGATCAAGCAGAAGTACCCGCTGGCTATAGTCCGCACCATCCATAACAAAAAACACATGGAGTAGCGTCGATGACAAAAACAAAACAAACCTGGCGCCTGGCAAAACTGCCACTGGCCGTCAGCCTCGCATCCACCCTCGCCGCACCTGCATTCGGCGTTACTTTCAATATTGGTGAAATCGAAGGTCAGCTCGACTCTTCCTTGTCGGTCGGTGCGAGTTGGTCGGTGAAAGGTGCTGATAAAGACCTGATTGGCTTTAACAATGGTGGCCGTGGACTGTCGCAGACCACTGATGATGGTCATTTGAATTTCAAGAAAGGTGAAACTTTCTCGAAAATTTTCAAAGGTATCCATGACCTTGAACTGAAGTACGGCGACACTGGCGTTTTCGTTCGGGGTAAATATTGGTACGACTTCGAGCTGAAAGATGAAAGCCGCCAATTCAAAGATATCAGTGACAGTAATCGCAAAGAGGGTGCACAAGCCTCTGGCGGTCAAATCCTTGATGCCTTCGTTTATCACAATTACGACATCTTGGATCAGCCTGGTTCGGTACGTTTGGGTAAGCAAGTAGTTAGCTGGGGCGAAAGTACTTTTATCCGTAACAGCATCAACGAAATTAACCCGGTCGACGTTTCTGCATTTCGCCGCCCAGGCGCTGAGATCAAAGAAGGTTTGATTCCAGTTAATATGTTTTACGTATCGCAGAGCTTGACAGAAAATCTCTCCATGGAGACTTTCTATCAGCTTGAGTGGGATCAGACAGTTATCGATAACTGCGGTACTTTCTTCTCCCAGGCGGATATTGCAGCGGATGGTTGCGATAATAATTTGGCCGTTCTCAGGACTGAAAGCCAGCTCACAACTACATTGGCAAATAATGTAGCGGCGTTAGGTGCTGTTCCCGGCGCAATGGATGCGGTTTTGGGTGTTCTTAATGCCAATGGTGTAGCTTGGGAGGTCCCAGATGAAGGGGTCTTGGTTCGTCGATCCGCCGACCGCGATGCCCGTGATAGTGGCCAGTGGGGCTTGGCGTTCCGCTATATGTTTGAGCCGTTAGACACTGAGTTTGGTGCCTATTTCATGAACTATCATAGTCGCGCTCCTTTCTTTAGCGGATCGTCTGGTCCTGCCTCTGCATATAGTGCAGCAGGGTTAGGTGGTCAACTTGTCGGTGCACTTACTCCAATAGTAGGCGGCGCGGGTGCGGGTGCTATCGCGGGGGGTATTACTGGAAGCTTATTGCCTTTAGTCATTGCCGGTAATGGCACCTACTTTATGGAGTACCCAGAAGACATCAAGCTCTATGGTTTGAGCTTCTCTACAACATTGCCTACCGGCACATCATGGGCCGGCGAAGTTAGCTATCGCCCTAATGCTCCTGTCGCTCTTAACTCTACCGATGTTCTGTACGCTGGTTTAACACCTGTGGCTCCGAACGTTTCTCTTCTGCAAGGTACTCCAGGCACTGATCTGCATGGTTACCGCCGCAAAGAAGTAACCCAGTTCCAGACTACATTCACCCACTTCTTTGACCAAGTCATGGGCGCTAGTCGTCTTACTCTGGTTGGTGAGGTAGGTGTTGTGCACGTCGGCGGCTTAGAGAACTCCAGTGACGTTCGTTACGGTCGCGATGCTATTTATGGTTCGGGCTCGCTGCCGGGCGACCAATGCCGTACGACTAACCTTGGCGGTCTTGGTGGCAATCCCGATGCGAAGAATCTGACCAAGTTTTGTGAGGACGATGGATTTGTTACCTCAACCGCTTGGGGTTACCGCGGTCGTGCCATCTGGGATTACCCAGATGTATTCGCTGGTATTAACCTGCGCCCAAGCGTGTCCTGGTCGCATGATGTTGACGGTTATGGCCCGAACAACCTGTTTGTTGAAGGTGCAAAGGCTGTCAGCCTGGGCTTGGATGCTGAATACCAGAACACCTACACCGCCAGCTTGGCGTACACCGATTTCTTCGGCGGTAAATACAACACTTCAA
Organism: Pseudomonas sp. EA_35y_Pfl2_R5; assembly: GCF_963970805.1. Taxonomy (NCBI): domain Bacteria; kingdom Pseudomonadati; phylum Pseudomonadota; class Gammaproteobacteria; order Pseudomonadales; family Pseudomonadaceae; genus Pseudomonas; species Pseudomonas sp. EA_35y_Pfl2_R5. The sequence continues at coordinate 16,144 of NZ_CAXAOW010000014.1, forward strand.
CTGACCGCGACTTCGTGGCACTCAGCTTCGGTATGAACTTCTAAGCGGACGAGATTTTTGAGGACGACTATGACTATGAAAACAACAAAAAGTCTGCTGCAAACCGGCGCCCTGACACTCTCGCTGTTGGCCAGCGGTGTGATGGCGGCGGTATCGCAGGATGAGGCGGCCAAGCTGGGTACCACGCTGACCCCAGTCGGTGCGGAAATGGCAGGTAGTGCCGATGGTTCTATTCCAGCCTGGACTGGCGGCCTGCCAGCCAGCGCTGGCACTGCTGATGCTGCTGGTTTCCTCTCGGACCCGTTCCCGAATGAGCAGCCGCTGTTTACCATCACCGCGCAAAATGTGGATCAGTACAAAGACAAGCTGACCCCTGGCCAACTGGCGATGTTCAAGCGTTACCCGGAAAGCTACAAAATGCCGGTGTTTGCGACTCACCGTACTGCCACAATGCCGGATGCCGTCCTGGCAGCTGCGAAGAACAACGCAGTCAACACCAAGATGGTTGAGGGTGGTAACGGTCTGGAGAACTTCGACCAGGCTTATCCTTTCCCAATTCCAAAGGACGGTCTGGAAGCGATCTGGAACCACATCACCCGTTATCGCGGCGGCAGCGTGAAGCGTCTGGTAACTCAGGCTACTCCGCAGGCCAATGGTTCTTACAGCCTGGTTTATTTCCAGGATGAGTTCACCTTCCGTGGTGCGCTGAAGGATGTAGATACCAGCAAGCCAAGCAACGTGCTGTTCTACTTCAAACAACGCGTAACCGCTCCATCTCGCCTGGCGGGTAACGTACTGCTGGTACACGAGACCCTCAATCAGGTGAAGGAGCCGCGTCTGGCGTGGTTGTACAACGCCGGTCAGCGTCGCGTGCGCCGCGCGCCGCAGGTGTCGTATGACGGTCCAGGCACTGCAGCTGATGGCCTGCGTACTTCCGATAACTTCGACATGTACAACGGTGCTCCTGACCGTTACGAGTGGGAGCTTAATGGTAAGAAGGACATCTACATCGCTTACAACAGCTACCGTCTGGATTCACCGAAGCTGAAGTATGACGAGATCATCAAGGCTGGCCACATCAACCAGGACCTGACTCGTTATGAGCTGCACCGCGTATGGAATGTGACTGCAACCCTGAAATCGGGCGAGCGTCATATCTATGCCAAACGTGACTTCTACCTTGACGAAGACACCTGGCAAGCCGCTGTCATTGACCACTACGACGGTCGCGGTACTCTGTGGCGTGTGGCCGAAGCCCATGCTCAGTACTACTACGACAAGAAAGTGCCGTGGTACAGCGTAGAGACCCTGTATGACCTGCTGTCCGGTCGTTACCTGGCTCTGGGTATGAAGAACGAAGAGAAAAGTGCTTACGAGTTCGACTACCCTGCAAAGGAAAGCGATTACACCCCAGCGGCCCTGCGCCAGGCTGGCGTACGCTAAACCTGAGTAATGCTGCTTAAAGAACCGGCCCCTGAGGGCCGGTTTTTTATGGCCAGCCATCCATGGTGGCCTCCTTTCGGTCGATCGCGGCGTGACGCTAAAAATGGCTCCCGGCCATTTTTTTATGTCTGTGATAAAAGCCGGGAAATGTTCAATAGGTGGTGAGCAATCATTGCTGTTTGCTACCTGATGGCCGCAAGGGCTTCAAATGCGCGCATCAAGAGGCTAGTCTGCGGGGCATTGGTAGTGCCTCTGCCTGACTACTACAAGAAACCGGCTAATGACTGATCTGTCCCGCATTCCTGGTTTGGTTGCCGCGCCCAACGTACTGGGCGGGCATTTCTATCGACCACCCTTACCGGCCAGTTACGTAGCGCGCCCAGAATTGTGTGAGCGTCTGCTGGGCGGCCTGACGGGGCGCTTGCTGCTGATCAGTGCGCCGGCCGGTTTTGGTAAAAGCTCACTGGCCATCGAGTTCTGCGAGCATTTGCCCGAGCACTGGCAAAGCCTGTGGCTGGGCTTGAGTTCGCGTGACAGTGATCCGGGGCGTTTTCTTGAACGGTTGCTTGGCGGCGTGCAGCAGTTTTTCCCTGGTGTTGGGCAGGAAGCGCTGGGCTTGCTGCGCTTGCGTCAACGGCATCAGCCGTTTGCCTTTGAAGAATGGCTCGATGGTCTGCTCGATGAGCTGGCGCTACGTCTCGATCCTCAGCAACCGTTACTGTTGGTGCTGGATGATTACCACCTGGCACAGGGCGCGGTGCTCGACCGCTGTTTGCAGTTCTTCTTGAGCCATCTGCCGCCCGGCCTGGTGATGTTGGTGACCAGTCGCCAACGCCCGGACTGGCACTTGGCGCGTCTACGTCTCTCGCGGCAACTGCTGGAGTTGCACGAGCAGGATCTGCGCCTGAGCGATACGGAATGTACTGAATTACTCGCGCTGCAGGGCCGCGTGCTGTCAGCCGAGGCGCTGGCCGTTCTGCTGCAGCGCAGTGAGGGCTGGGTCGCGGGTTTGCGTCTGTGGTCACTGGCCGCCAGTGAATCGCAGGAGTCCGCAGCGCTGCCGGCGCTGGCCCAGGGCAGTGATGGATTAATTCATGATTATCTGCTGGAGGAGGTAATCGAACGCCAACCTCCCGAGGTACAGGCTTTTCTCTACGAAACCGCTTGCCAGGAGCGCTTCTGCGCCGAGCTATGCGATGCCCTGCGCGATGCCCATGACAGCGCCGCTATCCTCCGTCATCTGCAGGCGCATCAGGTGTTTCTGGTGCCGTTGGATGAGCAGGGCAAATGGTTTCGTTATCATCACTTGTTTTCCGATCTGCTGCGCAGTCGCCCGCAGCCAACCTCTGGTCTGCACTTGCGAGCGTGTCGCTGGTTCAGCGCCGAGGGTCTGCTGGATGAAGCCATTGAGCAGGCGTTGCGCGCAGGCCAACCGGATGTGGCAGCCAACCTGGTGCAGAACCTCTCCGAAGAACAACTGCTGGCCGAACAGAACGTCGCCACCTTGTTACGCTGGAAAATGGACTTGCCGGACAGCCTGCTGACCAGCACCCCGCGTCTTATTCTGCTGTACGGCTGGGCACTGGCGCTGGCTTGTCAGCTGGATGCCGCCGAAGAGCTGTTGGCTGAACTGGGGCGTTTTCTCCCCGCCCGTGAGCACTGTGAGCAGGAAGGCCTGCTGGCTCAATGGTTAGCTCTGAGTGGGGTGATTGCCCGTGGACGTGGCGACAGCGCCAAGGCCCTGGCCAATTGCAGCGAGGCGCTGAGCTGTTTGCCGTTGGACCGTTATGGTCAGCGGCTGATGTGCCTCTCCAGCTTGGCTAATCTGGCCATCGTGCATGGTGATTTGTGGCGTGCGCGTGGGCTGAATCGCGAAGCTCTGGAATTGGCGCAGCGTGTCGGTAATCCGCTATTCGAGGCCCTGACCCATTACGATCGTGCGCGCGTGCTGCAGGCCCGTGGCGAAGTGCTGCGCGCGCTGGACGAAGTGCGCCAGGGCCAGCAGCGCCTGGCCAGTCTGCCGGCGCAGCGGCAGTACGCCGCGCGTGGGCGGCTGACCCTGTATGAAGGTTATCTGCTGAGCCTACGTCTGCAACCGCAGCAGGCGAGGCAACGCCTGCTGGCAGGGATAGCCGAAGCGCGTAGCTGTCGCGATATCAGTGTGTTGGTCGGTTACTGCGTGCTGGCCAGCCTGGAAGGGCGCAGTGGCAACTTACCGCAGGCCTTTGCCCATCTGGCCGAAGCGGAACGGCTGATGCATATCTGGGATATTCCGCCGATTTACTACCTGGCGATGATCACCCTGACCAAATGTGAGTTGTGGTTGCGTCAGGGGCAAACCGAGCTGGCGGGTGTTTGGTTGAGCCGTCTGCTGGATGCCTATGGTGGCGAGCAGGCCGCGGCGGCCCCCGAGTTTCATCCGCAATTGCCGCTGCATATCCAATTGCATCTGGCCACTTACGAGCGTTTGCAGGGCGAGAATGAGCAAGCCGAGCGGCGTTTGCGTGGCTTGAGTCAACTGGCGCAGAACGCCGGCGGACAGTTGCTCGGGGCGATTGCACAGATGCAACTAGTGGCCCTGCTGCGTGCTGGCGGTCGTGAGCGCGAGGCGCAGCAGCTGCTGCGCAGTGCTTTGCAGGCAGCCGCCGGTGGCGGGTTACTGCCATTTCATGGGCTAATAAATCAGCAGCCGGAGTGGTTGCGCGAGCAGTTGCTGGGGCAGGACCCGAGCCCCTTGATTGAAGCCTTGCGGCAACACCTGCCGCAGGTAGCGCAGATGGACAGCCGGGACGACTATGCCGGTGTGGTCGATGCTCTCAGCTCGCGTGAATTAGCAGTGCTGCAACTGATCGCTCAGGGCTGTTCTAACCAAGAGATTAGCGACAGCCTGTTTATTTCCCTGCACACGGTGAAGACCCACGCTCGGCATATCAACAGCAAGCTTGGCGTCGAGCGGCGCACCCAGGCCGTAGCGCGCGCCAAGAGCCTCGGTCTACTGCACTGACTCAGTCGGTACCGACAGGTCGAGGCTGCGTGCGGGCGCCTTGCGCGGCTGCGAGTTTGCTTTGCACATCCTGCTGGATACTCAACAACACCGGCTGTAACTCGCGCATGTTGGTCTGCACTTCTGTATAGGCATGCTGCTGGGCAAGCTGCTCAACGCGTTGCAGCAGCGTATCGCGAACATCTCCGCTTAAATGGATAAACAGCTCGGGTAGTTGCTTGCTCAGTTCGGCGCTGTAAAGCACCAGCTCTTCACGGCCGAACTGTTTGGTCAGCCCCAGATAGTCCAGGGCGCTTGAGGTAAGCATGGCCGCTGCCGCCTTGGTTTCATGCAGGCCCTGCAGGCGTACCGGGTTGCTCTGCTCGGTTTCCGAGAGGGTCATCCAGAACTCGGTGGTCAGGGTGAACAGCACCGCTTGCTGGCGCAGCGAATAACTCATCAGACCCAACGCCTCGGCAGCATAAGGCTGTTGCACGGCGCGAAAATCGAAATACAGGCGCATCAGTTCCTTGAGGCGAAACAATGCTTCACGGGCTTCGTTCTGCCGTAGTTCAAGCGGTGCGTAGATATTCAACTGCGGGCGGAAGTTCTCTTCGCTGACCATGCGCTCATAGATCGGCCCAGTGAACTCGCCGCTGCGCCGGGGCAGGGCGTTGACCTGGGTGCTGTCGACCTTGTTCAACGCTTCCAGCAATTGCTGATAGTCGGCGCTATTCCAGGGCTTGTGGATATCGGGAATTTTCTGCCCGAGATAGAACAGTTCGGCTGCCTGTGCCGGTGACAGCAGAACCAGCAAAAGGATGGCCAGCGATGGGCAAAGGCGGCGTGTTAGCGTGTTCAGCACAACAATAATCCTGCGGCGATGGCGTAGTTCAGCGTAACCAGCTTGGCTATCCGCGTCACCCGCGCCTTGGTTGGGAAATGTGCGATGCAGCAGGCGTTGGCAGAACTGGGGGCTGTGCGTGCGGTATTTGAGGATCTCGGCGGATACGGCGCGGTGGCCCAGCAGCAAGAGCAGGATGGCGACGGGCCGCTGATCGGCCATCTGCAGCGCACCAATATCCAGCTGGCGGCGATTCCGGTATTTGCCCGCAAGGGGCTGGCGGACACCACAGTGAATGACCTGCTGGCAGCAGCTAATGTGTCGCGGCGTACCTTCTATAAATACTTCGAAAACAAGATGCAGGTGCTCGAAGGCATCTACCAGACGGCCGTGTCCCTGCTTCTGTCGCGCTTCGGTGAGATGCAGAGCCTGGCCGGTAGCCCGCAGGCCTGGTTGCAGGGCATGGTCGGACGTTATTTCGACTATCACCTGGCGGTCGGGCCGATTATCCGTCTGATGCAGGAAGAAGCACTGCGCGCCGACTCGCCGCTGGCCGCGCACCGTCAGCGGGCTCATGCAGAGATGGCACGGCTGCTCGCCGAGCGTTTGCATAGAGTGACCCTGGCGGCCGAGCCGCTGACCTACCGCGCCCTGATCTGGGCCATGGAAGCCGCGTCTCTGGAGTTGCTAAGTCGCGCCGCCAGCCGCGAGGAAATCGAACAGGCCAAACGCGTGCTCAGCGAGCTGCTGATCGCCTCGCTCTGTCCTGTCGCCCGCTCAACCTAGGTTAGGCGTCAGCCCTGGGTAGACATGCTCTGATAGGGCGGATGCGTCTTCCCCAAAACAACAATATCGAGGTGCCTGCATGTCTGCTTCCAGTCTCCCGCTGACGCCGCCGCTGGCGGCCGGTTTTGCCCGCCTGGGTTTCGGCGCTTTGCCGCTGGAAAGCCTCAAGGCGCGCTATGGCAATGCCGCCAATGGCTCGCGCTATATCGAACTCGATGGCTTCAACCTGCATTACCGCGATGAGGGCAGCCGCGACAAACCGGTGCTGGTATTGATTCACGGCGTGGTCGCCTCGCTGCACACCTGGGATGACTGGTTGCCGGCCTTTGCCGCCGATTACCGGGTGATCCGTTTCGATGTGCCGGGTTTTGGCCTGACCGGGCCGGCGCGTGATGGCGTGTATTCCGCCGAGCGAATGATCAAGGTATTCGCCCTGCTGCTCGACTACCTGAGCGTAAGCAAGGCATCGATTGTCGGTAATTCCCTGGGCGGTTATATCGCCTGGAACTTCGCCCTGGCGCAGCCACAGCGAGTGGAGAAACTGATACTGATCGACCCGGCCGGCTATCACATGCACAAGGTGCCGTGGATGATTTCTGCTGCCGCCTTGCCCGGTGCCACCCTGGCCATGCCGCTGTGGATGCCGCGTGCGTTGATCGCCCAGGGCATCAAGGAAGTTTACGGTGAGCCGGCGCGGATCAAACCGGGCGTGGTGGATCGCTACAACGACCTGACGCGGCGGCCGGGCAACCGCCGGGCGATGATGGATATCTTCCGGGTGCTGCTCAAGGTCAATAAAGAGGAGCTACACGGCACTTCGGCGCGGGTTGCGCAGATCCAGGCACCGACTCTGCTGCTATGGGGCGAGCGTGATCGCTGGATTTCGCCCAAGCATGTACCGCTTTGGCAGCGCGATCTGCCGGGGATTCAGGTGAAAAGCTACCCTGGCGTTGGGCATATCCCGATGGAGGAGATACCGCAACAAAGTGCTGCCGATGCTTTGCGTTTTCTGCAGGGGTGATTCTTGGATCTGCGGGCTGCAGTTTCGCCGTGGCCCGCAGTTTTAGTATCGGGTAGGGCATAGCCCGGATTACACCGAGCTGCAGAAAATACTTAGACACAATAAAAAGGGAGCCATCGGGCTCCCTTGTCGTTCGCTTCAGCGTCCGGCTTAGGCCGCCTGGCTTTGCGCAGGCAAATCGAACTCCGCGCGGGTCTGGTAGAGCAGTTCCAGGTTGTTGTGCTGCCAAGGATGGAAGTCCGCTTTGAAGAAGTCCAGATAGGCACCGATCAGCGGGCGGAACACGCCTTCCTTGCCCCACATCCACTGCAGGCCGTCGCGCCACACGCGCCAGTTCCACAGGAGGCCGTCCTGTTTAAGCATGTGCGCCAGGCCTCGGCTGGTGTCGAGCACGAAGAAGAAGGTGCCCATGCGCATCGCCCGACGCAGCAGTTTGCGGCTGCCGCAGACCTGGTTGTACACGTCAAAGGCCACCGCCTTGTGTTCGGTTTCTTCCAGCGCATGCCAGCGCCACAGGCGCGCCATGGTTGGGTGCGCGCCAGTCATATGGCGCGCATCCTTGAGTAGGCCGTCAGCCATGATCGCGGTGATATGTTCCAACGCTGCGGTGGCCGCCAGCTGGCGCTGCGGCGAGAACTTCTTCTGGGTGAAGCGGATCCGTGCTTGGGCGCGCTTCTCGATACGGGTGATGTCGTAACCCAGGTCGCGCAAACGGTTGCTGTATTCCAAGTGCTCGCGGCTATGGTGACCTTCCTGGCCGATAAAGCCACGGATCTGCTCTTTCAGCACCGGATCATCGATCTGGTCGCGGAAGTGCCGCACCGAGTCGATAAAGAAGCGCTCGCCGTCGGGGAACAGCACCGACATGGCGTCGAACAGATGACTTTTGAAGGCATCACCGCTGTGCCAGTGGCGCGGCAGGGGATTGGGAAAATCGAAATCCATATGCCGTGGACGAATCTGCAAACCTTCCGGGGTAGTGCTGATCATGCTGACTCCCTGAGTCCGTGACTAAAGCGTGGTTCACTATGGATTCGCCAAACGGTTAGGCAAAGGTTCACAACAGCCAATTTTTCGGTCATATATGGCCAATATTGCACGGGTGTACCAGGATATATGGCTTGCCAGCGCCGTGGTTAGCTTGCCGAGCCTACGTGCTAGAGCGCTTGCCTGGGCGAAATGGACATTGCGCCTTGCAAGCCCAACCTTCGGTTGTGGTGATCGGCCGCTCAAGTCCTGAGTATGGCCAAAGCTCGCGCAAAGCTGCGCAAGCTGACTGACCTGGCACCGTGCTGTGGGATGCCCTTGTCGGGTTTTGTCGAACAGGGTTATCGTCGCTGTCAGTGGTCATATCTGGCCAGATAATAAGAAGCCCATGAAGCCAACATTGAATTTCTCTGCCGAGCTGGTTCCCGTTGCTTATGCAGCCGCCTTGCTTGACTTTGTCGAGGAGTTGGGCGTGCCGCGCGCGCAGCTGTTTGCCGAGGCGCGGGTCAGGCCCGAGGTGCTGGGCAATCCTCAGGGACGTTTGTCTTTTATTGATTTCACCCAACTCACCAGCAGCGCCCTGCGTTTGTGCGACGAGCCGGCGCTGGGTCTATTGCTTGGCCAGCGGCTGAATGTCTCGACCCACGGCATCCTCGGCTATGCGGTGCTGTCCAGTGCCAACCTGGGCAAGGCCATGCAGTTCGCCCTCAAGTACTACCGCGTACTGGGCCTGACTTATGAGCTGGAAATGGTCGAGCAGAGCGAGCGAGTCGAACTGCGCGCCAGTGAGTCAATACCGCTAGGCCCGCTCAGCCGCTTCGCCGCCGAAGGTTTGTTGGCCAGCCTCTACACCATCGCGCGCTTTCTGGTGGGCGAGCGTTTGCAGGAGGTCGAGGTGGGCTTTGCCCATGCCGCGCCGCATTACGCCGAGCGCTACGAGCGGCTGTTTGGCGTGGCGGTGGCGTTTGATCAGCCCTATCACCGCCTGAGTATGCCGGTCAGCTATCTGGACCGACCAATGGCCCTGGCCAACCCGGCCACCGTGCAGATGTGCGAGCAACAGTGCGAAGCCCTATTGGCCAGCCTGGATGTGCAGGACGGCCTGCTGACCCGCGTGCGCCGCCTGCTGCTGGCGCGCCCCGGTGACTTCCCCGACCTGGCCAGCGCCGCCGATGCCCTGCACACCAGTGGCCGCAGCCTGCGCCGGCATCTGTCGAATATGGGCACCAGTTACCAGCAAGTGCTTGATGAGGTGCGCAAGAGCCTGGCCCTGCAATACCTCACCACCACCCACCTGCCACTGTATGAAATCGCCTACTTGCTGGGCTTCAGCGACCCGTCGAATTTTCGCCGTGCGTTCAAGAAATGGACGGGTAAACTGCCCAGCGATTACCGCGCTGAGGAATAACCATGAATTCTGCCGCAACCCCGACCCTGATCCGAGAAACCTTCCCCGTCGGGCCTTTGCAGTGCAACTGCACGATTATTGGCGACCCGCTGACCAAGAAGGCCATCGTGGTCGATCCAGGTGGTAACCCCGAGCACATCATGGCGCGCCTGGAGGCCCATGGGCTGAAGGTGGTGAGCATTATCCACACTCACGCCCATCTGGATCACTTCCTGGCTTCCGGGCAGATGAAGGAGAAGACCGGCGCGACCCTGCACCTGCATAAGGAGGATCAGTTCCTCTGGGACAACCTGGAGATGCAGTGCCGCATGTTCGGCGTGCCCTACACCCCGGTGCCGGCTCCGGATCAATGGTTGGCCGATGATGAAGAACTGGCCTGCGGCTGCGGCGTTGCGCTGCATACGCCGGGGCATACGCCCGGCTCGATGAGCTTCTGGTTCCCGCAGGACAAGCTGCTGATTGCCGGCGACACCCTGTTCAAACGGGGTATCGGTCGCACCGACTTGTGGGGCGGCGATTACCCGACCATTGAGCGCTCGATCAAGCAGCGCCTGTACAGCCTGGACGAGGACGCCACCGTGGTGACCGGCCATGGCGCCGATACGCGCCTCGGTGATGAGATGCGTGATAACCCGTTTGTCCGCGCTTAGCTCGTGCGTTTGCCTACTCAATTCCCCTGTAATGAACTTTAACCACGTATAGGGCTCGAAAACTCAGGTGCTAACCTGATATTCCCTGATCCAACATTCAAAGGAAGTACGCATGAAGCTGTGGCGAAATCTGGCTGTTGTTACCCTCGGTCTTGGCGTGCTCGCCGGCTGTACCACCAACCCTTATACCGGTGAGCGTGAAGCGGGCAAGGCGGGCATCTACGGTGGTGTTGGCGCAGTTACCGGTGCGGTGATTGGTGCGGCCACGTCCAGCAAGAAGGACCGCGCCAAAGGTGCCTTGATCGGTGCGGCAGTCGGTGGTGCGGCCGGTGGTGGTTACGGTTATTACGTCGACACCCAGGAAGCCAAACTGCGCCAGACCTTGCAGGGCACCGGCGTGCAGGTGCAGCGCAATGGTGATGACCTGAAGCTGATCATGCCGGGCAATATCACCTTTGCCAGCAATTCGGCGGATATTTCCAGCAGCTTCTATCCAACCCTTAACTCCTTGGTCACGGTGTTCAAGGAGTTCGACAAGAATGGTGTGGATATTGTCGGCCATACCGACAGCACCGGTTCGTTGGAGTTGAACCAGAACCTGTCAAACCGCCGTGCGCAGAGTGTGGCCTCGTATCTGAGTGCCAATGGCGTTCCGGCCTCGCGGCTGTCGTCTTATGGCGCTGGCCCCAATCAGCCGATTGCCAGCAATGCCAATGAGGCAGGTCGCGCACAGAATCGCCGGGTAGAAATCAACCTGCGCCCACTGTAGCCGCAGGTTGTAAAAAAGCCGCGCATTGGCCCGAATGCGCGGCTTTTTTATGCCTGCGATTTAGACTCGGTCAGCCGTTCAAATCATGTCTAGACTGCTGGCAGTGGTACCAATAACCCTGCCGCATCGACGCGCCGGACATGGACGAAAACTGGAGAAATCATGGACGACAGGCATGCTTCCACCTCGCGTAAACCCTGGTTGCCGTTATGGGTCACCCTGGCCTTGTCGCTTGGTCTGGGGGCGTTGATCGTTTGGCAGTGGCAAGTCTTCGAGCAGCGTGAGCGCGAGCAGCACCAGCAGCGCTTTGAGCTGGAGGCGCAGGACATTGGCCAGCGGGTGAAAAGCCGCATGCGCGCTTATGAGATGGTTCTGCGTGGCGTTTCCGGGTTGATGACTGGCAGTGATTATGTGTCCCTGGCGGAATGGGACCGTGCTATCGATCAGCTGCAACTGCAGGACCGCTACCCAGGCATCCTCGGCCTGGCATGGTCGCGCTACTTGCGTGCCGAGCAGCTTGATGCCTATCTGGCCTCACAGCAGAGCCAGGGACGCGCCGATTACCGCGCACTCCCCACGGGGACGCGCGAACACTACCTGTTGATCGACTACATCAGCCCGCTGGATTGGCGTAATCGCCGGGTGCTGGGTTTTGATTTGCTCAGCGAAACCGTACGCCGCACCACGGTTGAGCAGGCTATCGATACGGGCCAGGCGATACTCAGTGCGCCCGTCACCCTGCGCCAGGAAACCGATACCAATGTGCAGGGCGGGGTACTGCTGTTCCTGCCTGTATACCTGCCCAACATGCCGCAGAGTACTGCCGAGGAGCGCCGGGCGGCCTTGCTGGGCGTGGTGCATGGAGCGTTTCGCAGTCATGAGCTGATGGAAGGCATTCTCGGCGCGCAAGGGCAGCGCTTCGATGTGGCGATCAAGGACCAGCAGGCTTTGAAAACCCCGTTGTTAAGCGTCGACGCGCAAGCCTCCATGCGGCCGCCGCAGTTTCAGCATGTGTTGGAGTTGCCACTCTATGGACGCCACTGGGTGCTGGAAGTGACCAGCACGGCTGCGTATGAGGCGGCCATGCCAAGCCGTGGTGGCATCAGCCTGTGGGTCGGGTTGGTGGCCGCGGCCTTACTGGCCTTGTTGGTCGGCGGCTATCTGTACCTGCGTGAGCGTGAGCTGCACGCCAATCACCTGGCCACCGATAAGCTGCGCGAACGCGAGGAGCGCTTTCGTCTGTTGGTCGAGCGCTTGCCGGTGGCAACGCTGCTGTGCAACGCCCAGGGCCGTATCGAAATGGCCAACCGCAGTGCTGCTGACTTGCTCGATTCGACGCCTGAGGGGTTGATCGGAGAGCGGGTCAAACGCTTTCTGCCGACGGTCGAGCAGTTGAGTGAGCTGGCCATCGATCACGACAGTGCCGAGTTGGTCAATGAGTACCTGGCGCGCCGAGACCTGGGTGAAGAGGTGCCGGTGGGGCTTAGCCTGAGCGTGCTGGGTGATTCGGGTGGGGTCAATTACCTGATCAATCTGATTGACCTGCGCGCCCGCAAAGGCGCTGAAGAGCGTTTTCGCCTGGTGGTCGAGGCATCTCCCAACGCCATCGTATTGGTCGATAACCAAGGCTGTATTGCCATGGTCAATCGTCAGACCGAGCAGCTGTTTGGCTATGCCCGGGAGGAGTTGCTGGCGCAGCCAGTTGAGACTCTGCTGCCTGCGGCCCTGCGTGGTAGTCATGTGCCGATGCGTCAGGGGTATCAAAAATCCCCGGAGCCGCGACGTATGGGTAGTAACCGTGAGCTGTTCGGGCAGCACCGCGATGGACGGCTGATTCCGCTAGAGGTGGGGCTGTCGCCTATCCGCGGTGGTGAGGATGCTCTGGTGCAGGCGGTGATTATTGATATCAGCGAGCGCAAGGCGGCCGAGCAGCGCCTGCGCGACCAGGCCGAGCAGTTGATTTTGGCCAACCGCTACAAGTCGGAGTTTCTCGCCAACATGTCCCATGAGCTGCGCACGCCGCTCAACAGCATCCTGATCCTTAGCGACCAGCTGCGTCTGAACAGTGCTGGCAACCTGACCGAGAAGCAGGCCAAGCATGCCGATATCGTGCACCGTGCCGGCAGTGATCTGCTGCAACTGATCAACGATGTGCTGGATCTGGCCAAGGTCGAATCCGGGCGTATGCAGCTCAAGCTCGAACCCTTGAACATGCAGGACATTCTCGTCGAGCTGGATGCCAGCCTGCGGCCAATGGCTGAGATCAAGGGGCTGCGGTTGCATACCCAGCTGGAGGCCGGTGTGCCGCGGGTGATCCACACGGACCGCATCCGCCTGCAGCAGATCTTGCGCAATCTGTTGTCCAACGCCCTGAAATTTACCGAGCATGGCGAGGTCAGCCTGACCGTGTCCTGCGCCAGAGGCGAGCCGGAGGAGGGCCATGAACTGCTCAATTTCAGCGTGCGCGACAGCGGTATTGGTATCCCTGCCGAGCAACATGAGCAGATTTTTCAGGCGTTTCAGCAGATCGACGGCTCCACCAGCCGGCGTTTTGGCGGCACCGGGTTGGGGCTGGCAATTACCCGTCAGCTGGTGCTGGCGATGGACGGCGAAATAGGCTTGCAAAGCACCCCAGGCCAAGGCTCCTGCTTTACCGTGCAGCTGCCGGTGCGGGTGGTGGCACAGGCGTCGGTGGAGCCAATAGCAGAAGCGCCACAGCGTAGTGGCGAGGGTCCAGCTGTGCTGATTGTCGAGGATGATGTGAATTTTGCCGCCGTACTCGCCGAGGAAGCCCACGCCCACGGCTTTGCCAGCGTGCATTGCCGCTCTGGAGTGCAGGCACTCAGTGTGCTGCAAAGCGAACGATTTAGCGCGGTGATCCTGGATATTCTGCTGCCGGATATCAGCGGTTGGCAGCTGTTTCGCCGCCTGCGCAGCCAGGCCAGCCACCGCAGCACGCCGGTGCATATCATCTCCTGCGTACCGCAACCGGTGGATTGGAACGATGACGGTACGCGTTATTTGGTCAAACCCATCCAGCGGGCGGATTTGGAACAGGTGTTTGTCGACCTGCAGCAGATTGACCAGCTACCCGTACAGCGCCTGTTACTGGTCGAGGATGTTGAGGTTGAGCGCGAGCATTACCGTGAACACCTAGAGCAATTGGGTTTCACCGTACAGGCCTGTGCCCGCGCCGATGAAGCGCAACAGGCCTATGCCGACGGGGTGTTTAGTGCATTGGTGATCGATCTCGATCTACCCGACCAGGACGGTTTTGAATTGCTGGAAAGCTTCAACCGGCAGCGGCCGCTGAATGGCACGCGGGTGGTGATCAATACCGGTGTCGACGTCACACGTCAGGCCTTTCAACGACTTCGCCGTTATAGCGCGGTAGTGGTGCACAAGCATGGTGAGGATATGCAGGCGCTCAGCGAAGCGGTACAGGGTTTTCTGGGCGGCGTAAGTGATTCCTCGCGGGTTGGCGTGCCAAGGGCACAGAATCCATTGGAGGGGCTGCGCGTGTTGCTGGTGGATGATGACGTGCGCAATGTCTATGCGCTGACGGCCTTGCTGGATGAGGTGGGGCTGATCATCAGCTCGGCCAAGGACGGCCAGGAAGCTATCAATTGTTACGAGCGTGAGCCGTTCGACCTGATCCTGATGGATATGGCCATGCCGACCATGGACGGCTACACGGCCACCCGGCTGCTCAAGACCGAGCATGGCTGCAGCATTCCGATCATCGCCCTGACTGCCCATGCGATGAAAGGCGATCGGGAGAAATGCATCACCGCGGGGGCCGATGATTATCTGGCCAAACCAGTCAGCCGCGAAGCCTTGCTGGAGCTGCTGGTACGTTGGCTGGCTACTGCTGACCCGCATACTGGCTCATTCGAGGCGCCTGCAGCGCCGCCGCAGTAGTTTTGTCGCGGCCTGCTACCCTGTACCGCAACAGGAGTCGCAAGGCGCTCGCCAGGGACAAGGGAGGATATATGGCACATGTGCAGCTGAAAATTGCCGCCAGTACACAGATTCTATTGGTAGTAGACGACCGTCCGGAAAATCTGGAGGCCATGCAAGCTCTGCTGGAGGAAGGCGACTGGCAGCTGCGCTGTGTCGACTCGGGCGAGGCAGCTTTGCAATGTCTCCTCGAAGAAGACGTCGGCCTGGTACTGCTGGATGTGCAGATGCCCAACATGGACGGCTTCGAAGTTGCCCGGTTGATGCGCGGTAATCCGCGTACTCGCTATACCCCGATCATTTTTGTTTCCGCTATCGCCCAGACTCAGGAGTCGGTACTCAAAGGCTATGCCACCGGCGCGGTGGACTTCATGCTTAAGCCGTTCGACTCCAACATCTTGCGCCACAAGATTCATGCCCTGCTGGAACACGAGCGCAACCGCAGTGAGCTGTTGCAGCTGACCCAGCAATTGGATACGGCACGGGCGTTCAATGCGTCGGTGCTGGATAACGCCGCCGAAGGGATTATGGTGGTCGGTGAAGATGGCCGTATCAATTTCGCCAACCCAGCCATGGCGCGCATGCTTGATGGTGCGATTAGCGATCTGGAAGGCAGTGAAATGCTTTCCTACCTGCTCAACCCTCAGGTGACTTGCGAGTGGCGCATGTCAGAGTTCTACCGGCAGTGGCGGCGCGGTGAGTCATATCGTCTACACGATGCCAGCCTACGTACGCTGACGGGGGGGCAGGTCCCGGTGGCGCTCTCCTGTTCACCCTTGCCACGCTTGCAGCACGCCATGGTCATCATGGCGCTGGATATGTCGGTGGTGCGCCATTTGCACCAGCAGCTGGAGTCGCAGGCGATTACCGATGCTTTGACCGGCCTGCTCAACCGCCGCGGCTTCTATCAGGCTTTGGATTCGGCGTTGGCGCGGATTGATCGCAGTGGCCAGCGTATGGCCGTGCTTTATCTCGATTTGGATGGTTTCAAACGTATCAATGATTCACTCGGTCACGATGTAGGCGACCGCTTACTGAAGCTGGTCGGTGAGCAACTCAAGATCAGCTTGCGCCCCTATGACAGCCTGGCACGCATTGGCGGTGATGAGTTCACCGCCTTGCTCGACAGCCTGGAGCATCCTGAAGACGCTGCGCGAATTGCCGAAAAGCTGATTGAGCAGGTGTCGGTAAGGCATAGCCTAGACGGCATAGACGTTACCCTGGGGGCGAGCGTGGGCATTGCCTGTTTCCCCGAATGCGGGCAAACCGTGGAAGGCTTGCTACGTGCCGCGGACATGGCCATGTACGAGGCCAAGCGTGCCGGCCGCCAGCAGTACCGTTTTTTTTCCACGGAAATGAACGGGCGTGCGCGCTCACGGCTGATGCTTGAGGAGAGCCTGCGCAGTGCCATCGACAATGACGATTTTGTGCTGGTCTATCAGCCGCAGATCTATCTGCAAAGCGGGCGCTTGCGTGGTTTCGAAGGGTTGCTGCGTTGGCAGCACCGGGTTGCCGGTACCGTGGCGCCAGGGGTGTTTATTCCACTGCTGGAAGAGACCCGCCTGATCAATCGCCTGGGTAGCTGGATCTTTCGGGCAGGGGTAGAAAAATGCCGGCAACTTAGCCAGCAGTACGGTACTGAGCTGGTGCTTAGCCTGAATGTCAGCCCGGTGCAGTTCGGCATGCCGCAGCTGGTCGAAGACTTGCGCCGGGTGCTCGAAGAGCACCAGCTAGATCCCCAGCAGCTGGAGGTGGAGGTGACCGAAAGTGCGCTGATGCAGGATCTGGAAACCAGTCAGGAGCAGTTACGCCAGTTGCGTAAGCTGGGCGTGAAGATCGCCATCGATGACTTCGGTACCGGCTACTCATCACTGGCCTACCTGCGCCATTTCGAGCTGGATACGCTGAAAATTGACCGTCTGTTTATCTCCAATATGCTCGACTCGCCGCGCGACGCTGCGGTGGTCAGCACCATCATCGACCTGGGGCGTAACCTGGGGTTGGAAGTGATTGCCGAGGGCGTGGAGACCATGGTTCAGCGCGATTGGCTGGCGGCGCATAACTGCGCCATCATGCAGGGCTTTTTGGTCGCGCCGGGTCTGAGCGCCGATCAATTGAAGACCTTCCCCGCACAGCTGGATTGGCAGAATTTGCCGTTGCTCAATGAAAAGTCCGCAGATTAAGCGGACTTGAGGTTGTTGCAGTGCTTAGTTAACGCGCGGGGTAGCGCTTCTTCAGCTCATCGAGTTGCGCATCCTTGTCCAGCCACAGCTGGTTGACCCACTGCTGGAACTGCAGACGGTAGGCTTCGTCCTGATCGTAGTTGCCGCCAATAAATTCTTCGGGAATCTGCAGCTGATCGAAGCGCACTACCACCTGCTCAATTCGCCCGCACAACAGGTCCCAGAAGCCAGGGTTGCCCTGCGGGTAATGAATGGTGACATTGACCAGGCTGTGCAGTTGCTCTCCCATGGCATCGAGAACAAAGGCAATGCCGCCAGCCTTGGGCTTGAGCAGGTGCTTGAAGGGTGACTGCTGCTGCGCGTGCTTGGCGGGAGACAGGCGCGTGCCTTCGAGGAAGTTGAACACCGCCACCGGGTTGGTCTTGTAGCGCGCACAGGCCTTGCGCGTGGTGGCCAGGTCCTGGCCGCGTTTCTCAGGGTGTTTAGCCAGGTATTCCTTGCTGAAGCGCTTCATAAACGGGAATTCCAGCGCCCACCAGCACAGGCCAATTACCGGCACCCAGATCAGCTCGCGCTTAAGAAAGAACTTCAGAAAAGGAGCGCGTCGGTTGAGCTGGTATTGCAGCACCAGAATATCCACCCAGCTCTGGTGGTTGCTGGTCACCAGATAGGAATGCTGCTTGTCGAAGCCGCTGAGGCCAGCCACATCCCAGTGCGTGCGGCCAACCAGGTTCATCCAGAATTTGTTGGTGCTGATCCAGAACTCGGCAATCCCATGCATCACAAAGCGCAAGCCTCGCTGGATCGCGGGAATAGGCAGCAGCAGTTTGAGCAAGGCCACAGCAAACAGCGGCCAGCAGCAGATCAGGGTATTCAGAGCGAGCATCAGGGCGGCGAGACAGCCACGAACAGGGGCAGGCAGAAAATGCAGCATTGGGGCAGGTGCCTCCAAAAAATGGAGCAGTTCTGCTGAGAACGATGGGGTGGTGCTCAGCGGAACTGCTCCGACTTATCTATGCCTGTGGTTTTCCACCACAGATCGGTCGGCGCACAGGTTAACGCCTGTGCACCGAACTGCAAGCCTTTCGAAACGCTGGTGATCGCTGCCTTTCGCGTATTTTTAGCTCTTTTCCTGGGCAGGGCTGGCCGTAGACGGCTCTGTTGGTAGTTGTTGGTTACTGCGGCAGGTTGGCGGCCTGAATTGCGGTCAGGGCGATGGTGTAGACGATGTCATCGACCAGTGCGCCGCGCGACAGATCATTTACCGGCTTGCGCAGGCCCTGCAGCATCGGTCCGACGCTGACGCAATCGGCGCTGCGTTGCACCGCTTTGTAGGTGGTGTTGCCGGTATTCAGGTCGGGGAAGATAAACACCGTGGCACGTCCGGCAACCGGGCTGCCGGGTGCCTTCTGCCGGCCGACGCTTTCAATTGCCGCCGCATCGTATTGCAGCGGGCCGTCGAGCAGCAGTTGCGGATCGATGGCCTTGGCCAGGCGGGTGGCCTCGCGAACTTTCTCGACCTCTTCACCGCTGCCGGAATCACCGGTGGAGTAGCTGAGCATCGCCACGCGCGGAGTAATGCCGAAGGCACTGGCCGATGCCGCGCTTTGTATGGCGATTTCCGCCAGTTCCACCGCTGTCGGGTCGGGGTTTACCGCACAGTCACCGTAGACCAGCACCTGATCGGGCAGCAGCATAAAGAACACCGAGGACACCAGTTTGTAACCAGGCGCGGTCTTGATCAGCTGCAGTGCCGGGCGGATGGTGTTTGCGGTGGTGTTGATTGCCCCGGAAACCAGGCCATCGACTTCATCCAGTGCGAGCATCATGGTGCCCAGTACCACGGTGTCTTCCAGTTGTGCGGCGGCCATCGGCGCATTCAGCCCTTTGCCCTTGCGCAGCTCAACCATCGGCTCGATATAGCGCTCGCGGACCAGGTCCGGGTCGAGGATTTCCAGGCCTTCCGGCAATTCGATGCCGTGGGCGTGCGCCACCGCGTGAACATCTTCCGGTTTGGCCAGCAGCACGCAGCGGGCGATGCCACGCGCCTGGCAGATGGCAGCGGCCTGCACGGTGCGTGGTTCGCTGCCTTCCGGCAAGACAATGCGCTTTTTCGCAGCCTTGGCACGTTGTACCAGCTGATAGCGGAACGCCGGTGGCGACATGCGCAGTTCGCGTGGCGTGCCGCAGCGGGCGAACAGCCATTCGTGGTCGATATGGCTGGCGACGAAGTTGGCCACTGTTTCCGCACGCTCTTTGTCGTCGACCGGGATTTCCTTGTTCAGGCGGTTGAGATTGGTCGCGGTGTCGTAGGAGCCAGTGCTCACCGTCATCACCGGCAAACCGCCCTGCAGCGCACCACGGCACAGCTCCATGATTCGTGGATCGGGGGCGAAATCGCTGCACAGCAGCAGGCCGGCCAGCGGCATGCCATTCATGGCGGCCAGGCTGGCGGCGAGGATAATGTCGTCGCGGTCCCCCGGCGTCACCACCAGCGTGCCGGGTTTAAGCAGTTGCACGGTGTTGGCTACAGCGCGGGCGCAGAGCACGATTTTCAGCATGCGCCGCTGCTCGTAATCGCCGGCATTCAGCACCCGCGCGCCGAGCAGGTCGGCAATGTCACGGGTGCGCGGGGCGTTCAGTTCGTCCTGCCAGGGGATGCAGCCGAGCAGGCGGAAGTCATCGCCCTTGAGCAACGGCGAGAGCTCTTTCAGGCGGTTGGCGAAGGCTTCAATGCCGTCGTCACTGCGCACCTTGTTGAGGATGACGCCGAGCACTTTCTCGTCTTTCGGCCCGCCAAACAGCTGGGCCTGGATCTCCACCCGATCGCTTAGTTCGCTGAGGCTTTCCTGCTCTGGTGCGGAGACCAGAATTACCTCGGCATCCACGCTCTTGGCCAGGTGGAAGTTAACCCGCGCGGCATAGCTGGCCTGGCGCGTCGGCACCATGCCTTCGACGATCACCACGTCTTTGCCTTCAGCCGCTTGCTGATAGTGGCTGATGATTTCTTCCAGCAGTTCATCCAGTTGACCGTCGCCGAGCATGCGCTCGACATGCGTTAGAGCCAGCGGTTTCGGTGAGTGCAGGCCATGGGTACGGGCGATCAGCTCACTGGAGCGCTCCGGGCCCATGTCGCCTTGATGCGGCTGGGCGATGGGCTTGAAGAAGCCAACTTTGAGGCCGGCTCGCTCCAAGGCGCCGACCAGGCCCAGGCTGATCGAGGTAAGGCCAACGCCGAAACCGGTGGGAGCAATAAAGAAGGTATGCATGCTGTCTCCAGGTATTGGGTGGCGCTTCGCGTAGCGAAGCCCAATGGAATGCTATGTGCTCAGGCTTCGAGTAGCGCGAGGGTGTCGAGGGCAATCTGGCGTTCTTCATTGGTCGGCACGACCAGCACGCGCGGATGGCCGTGGGCCTGGATAGGCCCGGCCGCGCCGCGCACGGTGCGGGCATTGGCCTGCTCGTCGAGCACTAGGTTGAGCAATTTCAGGTGAGCGACGGTCTTGTTGCGGATCAGCGCCGAGTTCTCGCCGATACCGCCGGTAAAAATCAACCCGTCGAGTTGCGGCAGTGCGCAGCTCATGGCTGCCAGGGATTTGGCCAGGCGGTAGCAGAACACCTCGATGGCCAGGGTGGCGCCAGCATGGCCCTGTTCACGGGCCTGCTCCAGGGTGCGCATGTCGTTGGACAGGCCGGAAAGGCCCTGCAGGCCGCTGTCTTTATTGAGCATGGTTTCGATCTGCTCCAGGCTCCAGCCCAGGGTGCGGGCCAGATGACTATGCAGGTTGGGATCGACATCGCCGCTGCGTGTGCCCATCACCACACCTTCCAGCGGCGTCAGGCCCATGCTGGTATCGCGGCTCTGGCCGTCGACGATGGCGCAGGTTGAACAGCCGTTGCCCAGGTGCGCCACCAGCCAGCTACTGGCATTCACCGCTAATCCGGCCATTTCTGCGGCGCGCTGGCTGACAAAGCGGTGGCTGGTGCCATGGAAGCCATAGCGGCGTACGCCATGCTCGCGGTACAGACGGTCGGGCAGGGCATAGCGGTAAGCGTGTTCGGGCAGGGTCTGGTGAAACGCGGTATCGAACACCGCCACCTGGGTCAGGGTCGGGAACAATTTGATCGCCGCTTCAATACCCAGCAGGTTCGCCGGGTTGTGCAGTGGTGCCAGCGGCGCTGTGGCGCGAATCGCGGCAAGGCTCAGTGCATCTAGACGGCAGGCTGTGGTGAAGTGCTCGCCGCCATGTACCACGCGGTGACCGATGCCGTGCAGCCGGCCATCTGCTGCGGTCTGTACCAGCGGCAACACCTGGGCAAGAGCGGCGCGGTGATCGGCATGAGGCAGAATCAGGCTGTCGTTATTGTCGCCCTGTTGCCAGTGGATTTGCGCATCCGGGCTGCCCAAGCGCTCGGCCAGGCCACTAAGGATAAAGGCGTCTTGCTCGTCGTTGATTAGGGCAAACTTGATCGATGAGCTGCCGCAGTTGATCACCAGAATGTTGCGCGCGGGCATTTACCGCTCCTTGTTCAAATCTTGGTTCGAGCGCTCTGTCAGCGCCTCGCTTGCGGAATTTTCAGCCGCGCACCAGCCGCAAAGGAAAGGTTTCTTCAGCTGCGTCTGGCGCTGCTGGGCATCCAAGACCCAGGCGCGATTTTGCCAGGGCGGCTGGTGGCGCAGGTGCTGAGTATGGCCGCAGGACAATACTGCCAGCCAATCGCCGTGCTCATCCTGACGAAAATCAAGCACGCGCACTAAGGCCGCGCTTGGCCGTCCGTCTGCGTGCGGTTCGCTTTCGCGCGTGCCCTTGGGTAAACTT
Organism: Pseudomonas sp. EA_35y_Pfl2_R5; assembly: GCF_963970805.1. Taxonomy (NCBI): domain Bacteria; kingdom Pseudomonadati; phylum Pseudomonadota; class Gammaproteobacteria; order Pseudomonadales; family Pseudomonadaceae; genus Pseudomonas; species Pseudomonas sp. EA_35y_Pfl2_R5. The sequence goes on from NZ_CAXAOW010000014.1 coordinate 37,998, forward strand.
GCTCGCTCTTTATTTCCAAGCAAAAGGTCTCGCCCCATGCTGATCGCCGCCAATAAGGCCGTCTCCATCGACTATACCCTGACTAACGATGCCGGTGAGGTGATCGATAGTTCCGCAGGCGGCGCGCCGCTGGCTTATCTGCACGGTGCCGGCAACATCATCGGCGGCCTGGAAAAAGCCCTGCTGGGCAAGCAAGCTGGCGATGAGCTGGACGTTGCAGTCGAACCGGAAGACGCCTACGGCGAATACAGCGCCGAGCTGGTAGCCACCCTTAACCGTTCGATGTTCGAAGGCGTTGATGAGCTGGAAGTCGGCATGCAGTTTCACGCCTCCGGCCCGGATGGCGGCATGCAGATCGTCACCATCCGCGAATTGGACGGTGATGATGTGATCGTTGACGGTAACCACCCACTGGCTGGCCAGCGCCTGCACTTCAAGGTCAAGGTTGTCAGCGTGCGTGATGCCAGCGAAGAAGAAGTCGCTCATGGGCATATCCATGGCGAAGGTGGTCATCACCACTAAGGTTTAGCCTTATGTCATAGCCGCGAGTCGACTTATGGTCGTATCAACCGCTGGCTCGACTGCTAAGCTGCAACAGAAGAAAGGCGCCTTCAGATAGGCGCCTTTTTTATGACCCGCCATCCTTGGCGGTCACCCTGCGGGCCGTCGCGGTGCGACGTTAAAAATGGCTCCCGGCCATTTTTGGCCGCTATACGTAACCTGTGTGTTCTCAAGGAGTTACCCATGAGTGCCTTTCACGACCTCAACCTGCGTGCATTGGATGGCCAAGAGCTGCCGCTGGCGCCCTTTAAGGGGCAGGTGGTGTTGGTGGTCAATGTGGCCTCCAAATGCGGCCTGACGCCGCAGTACGCTGGCCTGGAAAAGCTCTATCAGCAGTACAAGGGGCAGGGCTTCAGCGTGCTGGGGCTGCCGTGCAACCAGTTTGCCGAGCAGGAGCCCGACAGCGAGGAAGCCATTCGCGAGTTTTGCAGCCTCAACTACGGCGTAACCTTTCCCCTGGGCAGCAAGCTTGAGGTGAACGGGCCGGAGCGTCACCCGTTGTACCGTCTGTTGGCGGGTGAGGGGGCCGAGTTTCCGGGTGATATCACCTGGAATTTCGAAAAGTTCCTCGTTGGCCATGACGGCCGTGTACTGGCGCGCTTCTCGCCGCGTACCACGCCGGATGATCCGAGCATCATCCAGGCTATCGAAAAGGCCTTGGGCTAAGGCCATTTGCGCCAAGGCTGCGGACTAAGTCGGTATACGGCTTGTTCGTGGCCGGGCATCGCGGCTTAATCGGGCAACTGCCGAGGATGCCCCCGATGAGCCTGTTTCCCGCTGACACTGCCATTTCCCCCGCTACCCCCGCCGCGCTGCGTGAGCTGATCGAGCGTCGCCGCGCGGTGCGTCGTTTTACCGCCGAAGCGGTGCCTGATGATGTGGTGCGTGATTGTTTGGAGCTGGCGGTGCTCGCACCCAATTCCTGCAACTTGCAGCCCTGGAGCTTTCAGGTGATTCGCGATCCGGCGTTGCTGGCCCGTTTACACCCGGTGTGCATGAGTCAGAACGCCGCCAAGGCGCCGCTGATCATTGCCGTGCTGGCGCGTCCGGATACATGGAAGCAGGCCTGCCAGAGCATCATTGACTACTGGCCGGAGCCGCAAGTGCCGGCGCGGATTCACAGCTTCTACAACAAGACCGCACCCTTTCAGTACAACCAGGGGCCATTTGGCTTACTGGGGCTGTTTAAGCGTCAGCTGCTGCGCGTGGCGGCTTGGCGCAAGCCGCTGATGCGTACCCCCAACAGCCAGGCGCAGATGCGTATCTGGGCAGTGAAATCCACGGCGCTGGCGGCGCAGAATCTGATGCTGGCCTTCCAGAGCCATGGCTATGCCACCTGCCCAATGGAAGGCTTCGATGAAGTGCGCCTACGCAAAGCCCTGAATATCCCGCGTCAGGCCTTGCCGATCATGCTGTTGGCGGTGGGCAAACAGGATGAGAAGGGCGTGTACAACCCGCGTCTGCGTTTTCCGCTGGAGCAGCACGTCACCTGGCTATAGGTTATTGCTCGCGAAACAGTTTCGGATCTCGCGAGCTAGAGCGAGACAAGGCAGAAATGGCCGGACTCTTACAGCACGCCGGCCTTTTTCCATGCTAGATAACTGCTCACTAGCTGCGGCCCTAATTCGCTGGGGCGCGCATCCAGCACTGGCACCTTGTTTGCGCTCAGCCGCTCGTGCAGGCCGGCGCGGGCGCTCAGATAATCCAGGGTGCCGCAGTAGTCCAGGGCGCTGGAGAGGTCCTGCACCGGGGTGTGGCGCAAGGTGTCCAGCACTTCTTCGCGCAGGCTGGCTACCAGCACGCGGTGCTGGCGGCTCAGGCGTTTGACCGCGCCGAGCAGCGCCTGATCATCTTCATCGCGCAGGTTGGTTACCAGCACCACCAGGGCGCGGCGGCGTTGGCGGCTGAGCAGGTTTTCCACTGCGGCGGTAAAGTCCGCCGGTTGCTGGGTGCTGTGCAGGTCGTACAGCGCATTGAGCAGCACATTCAGCTGCGCCTGGCCTTTGACCGGGGCGAGAAAACGATTCTGCTCGCCGGCAAAGGTCGACAGGCCCACCGCATCGCCCTGGCGTAGCGCCACATAGCTGAGCAGTAGGCAGGCGTTGAGGGCGTGGTCGAAGTGCGACAGCTCGCCGTCCTGGCTGCGCATACGTCGGCCGCAATCGAGCAGGAAGATGATCTGTTGATCGCGCTCATCCTGGTATTCGCGGGCAATCGGTGTGCGTTTGCGCGCGGTGGCCTTCCAGTCGATCTGCCGCAGCGTGTCGCCGTCGCGAAACTCGCGCAGCTGGTGAAACTCCTGACCTAGACCGCGGCGCTGTTGTTGGCGCACGCCAAGCTGGCTGAGCCAGTCATCCACTGCCATCAACTGCGCGCCATATAGGCGGGCAAAGTCGGGGTAGACGCGGGTTTCCGCAGCCAGCGGCAAATAACGGCGGGCCCGCCATAGCCCCATGGGGCTGGGTAGGCTGACCTCGCATTGGGGAAAGTGGAAGTGTCCACGTAGCAGCGGGCGCACCCGGTAGCTGACCTGAGTCTGCTCGCCGGGATGTAGATCAACCTTGAGCGGCAGGTGCTCGAAGGCCATATCGCCGGGCAGATGGTCGAACACCTCAACCTGCAGCGCACGGTTGTAACTGTGGTGCAGATTCAGCCGCACTTCGCTCCAGCGCCCCAGCGGCAGATTACCGGGCAACTGGCGTTCGATGCGTGGCGACGGCACTTGGCGCAGCAGCAGGGCGTCGACCAGCGCCAGGCCAAGCAGCACTAGCAGCAGACCCCAGTAGATTGGGGTAAAGCTGCGCGGCACGGCGATGGCCAGGGCACTGCAGATGCCCAGGGCAATGCCAAGGGCGAACAGGCCAGCGAGCAGCGCCAGTAGCACGCGCGAGGGCTTCATGCGGGGGCGCCTTTCAATGCGGGCTTTTGCCAGGTACGGGTCATAGGCGCGGTGCCGGAACCTGGTCGAGCAGCTGTTGCAGCACCTGATCCACCGAGAGGCCTTCGATATCCAGTTCAGGCGAGAGCCGCACGCGGTGGCGCAATACGGCCAGGGCGCAACCCTTGATGTCATCTGGCAGCACGAAATCACCACCGCGCAGCAGCGCGCGGGCGCGGCCGCAGCGTACCAGGGCAATCGAGGCGCGCGGCCCGGCGCCGATGGCCAAACCAGGCCAGGCGCGGGTGGCGCGGGCGATGCGCACGGCGTAGTCGAGTACCTGCTCATCAATCGGCAGGTCGCTGGCGATCTTCTGCAGCGCGAGTACATCGCGGGCCTGCAGCAGGGTGCGCAGCGGGGTGACTTCGAGCATGTCGGCTTTGCTCGAGCGCGCCACCTGGCGAACCATGTTCAGCTCTTCGCTCTGCTCGGGGTAATCCATGCGCAGCTTGAGCATAAAACGGTCAAGCTCGGCTTCCGGCAGTGGGTAGGTGCCTTCCTGCTCGATGGGGTTCTGCGTGGCCAGCACCATAAAGGGCAGCGGCACATTCAGCGCGCGGCCTTCCAGGGTGACCTGGCGTTCCTGCATCACTTCCAGCAGCGCGGCTTGAGTTTTGGCCGGGGCGCGGTTGATTTCATCCGCCAGCAGCAGGTTGGTGAACACCGGGCCCTTGCGCAGCTTGAACTGCTCACTTTGCAGGTCGTACACGGCATGACCGGTGACGTCACTGGGCATCAGGTCCGGGGTGAACTGGATGCGCGCGAACTCGCCGCCAAAGCAGCGCGCCAGAGCACGCACCAGCAGGGTCTTGCCGAGGCCGGGAACGCCCTCGACCAGCACATGGCCGCCAGCGATCAGGGCGCTGAGCACGTCATCGATCACCGTCGTCTGGCCGATCAGGGCTTTCTGCAACTCGGCGCGTAGCGCCTGAGCCAACTGGCTGGCGCGTTGGCGCTGCGCATTCGGGTTGGCCGCTGCGGCTGCCGGGGCAGCTGGTGTTGGGGCTGGTACAGGCATTTCGGCGGCAGCAGGTTCGACGGTTTCGGCGGCGACAGGGGCTGGTTGGGTGTCGCTATCCGGCTGTTCGGGGGTGTGTTCGCTCGTCATAGGGCATTCCTGAGGGTTTGCAGGTTGGCGACCTGGCGGGTGAAGTCGGCGGCGGCCAGACGCTGCTTGGGCAGCGGCCGCATGGCTTGGCTGATAACGCTGGACGGTTGGCGGGTCAGGCGGCTAAGCACCTGCCACTGCTCGGCTACGGCGAGGCGTTCGAAACCGGGGTGACGATGCCGCGCGCGGCGCTGGATGTCTTGTTGCAAGCCTTGCAGCAGGCTGTGCTGGCCGTTGTGGCGCAGCAGGAAGTCGGCACTGCCGCGCAGGTGTTCCTGTAATTGGCGGCGATTACGGCTGGCGGGCAACAGTAGCGGGCCTTGGCGCATGCCCAGGTGCCATAGGCCGAATGCCAGCAACAGCGCCAGGGTGACCAGCGCCTGGGGGAAGTGTTCGAGCAGCAGGCTGAACAGGTCATCGCGGTCGGCACGGTAGAGCAGGGTGACCTGGCTGTCCTGGGTCATGTACCAGAGCAGCCAGGCGTTGTCGTATTCGCCGATGCTCTGGTTCTGCCAGATCCAGCTGTCGCTGACCACGCTGATCAGGCCATCGCCATGGTAGAGCTGCAACAGGTGGGTGGCGGCGTCGCTGTTGGCCCAGGCGTGGGCACGGTTCTCGGAATCGTAGAGGTGAAAATCGGTGTCGAAGTTGAAGTAGGCCGGCGCCTCTTCGTTTTCCAGATACAGCTGGGTCAGCTCCGGGTAGACATTGTCTGAACCTGCACTTGCCTCAGCCTCAGCCTCAGCCTGCGGTTCGGCTTGTGGCTCAGCGTCGGCCGTGTCCTCTGCAGCGGCGTCTTCTTCCGCTGCTTCGCTGGCGTCCTCGTCAAGCTCTTCGCTCTCGTATTGCTGGATGCCCAGGCTGTCGAGCAGCAGGTCGCCGCTCTTGCCTTCATCTTCATCCCACAACCGTTCGGCAACAAACAGCAGGTGGCCGCCCTTGGCCGCCCAGGCCAGCAGGCGTTCGGCCTGCTTGGGCGTCATGCGGTTGCGATCGCCGAGCAGCAGCAGGGTCTGGCCAGCGCTCGGCAGGTCTTTCATGACCTCCAGGCCATCGGCGCGTTGCACCTGCAGGCCCTGTTTGCGCAGAAAGTGCTCAGCGGCGAGGTAAGGGTTGGCCCGGGCCTCGGGGGCTGGGCCGTGTTCGAGGGTTTCCTCATAAGGCGTGAGTTTGCCCAGCAAGTAGATGCCGAGCAGGCCGAGTACCAGCAACAGACCAGCACCGAGAAGAAATTGGATGCGCCGGTTCATGCCTGCGCTCCTTGTTCGAACAGGCGTCGCCAGGCATTGCACAGGCCCTGTTTGAGCGCAGCTGGCGGCAGCCGATGGCCGTAGGCGAGGTTCTGCCAGTGGCGGGTCAGGGCCTGGCTGAAGTGGCTGAGGTCTTTCTGCTGCAGCGCCTGCACCAGTTGCAGCACTTCGGCTTCGGTGTGCGAGCTTTTCAGCGGCAGGCGCTGTTCGTGCAACATGCGGCTGAGCAGGGCGCGGTAAAGCAGGCCGAGGGCGGCGCGTGGCTGCTCGTCCCAAAGTCGTTCCACTTCACCGGGGATATCCGCTGGCAGGCTTTGTGGCGCCACTTCCAGGCCAAACAGCTGTTCTGGTGGTTGATAGGTGCGTCCCTGCGGCAAACGCAGGCGCCGGGCAAAGGCGCTCAGCCAGTCGCGGTAGCGCCACAGCAGCCAGGCGATTAGGCTGAACAGCACTGCCCATAGCAGCACCTCGAAGAACAGCGCCACAGCATCGACGCTTTTCCAGAACTCGGTGAGTTTGAAGAACTTTTCCAGCAGTTCGATCAGGGCCTTGGCGTCTTCCTCGCTCGGTTCCTTGGGCTCTTCGCCGAGACGCCAGCGGGTGACGGTTTCGCGGTGTTCGAAGGGCGGCTGATCGAGCAGTTGGCCGATGCTCTTTTGCGCTTCGGCACTGGTCAATGGCTGCTTGAGCAGTCGTTCGGCCTCTGGCCCCATAGGGTCTTCAACCGGTAGCGGGCAGCTGTTTACGGTTGTGGCGGCCATGGCGCTGCTTGGCAGCTGCATCAACAGCAGGCCGCAGCCCAGCAGCAGGGCATAGGCCACGCCCGTCAGGCGCTGGCGTAGCTGACGAAAGACCAGTTCGATGTCCCAGGCTTCCAGAGCGGTGCGGCGATTCAGGTAGAGGGTGAAGCCGCAGGCGACGTAGATTGGCTCCCAGAGGATCAGCAGCAGGACGTAGATCAGGTTGGACAGGTGCTCCAGCCACAACCACTCGCCCGAGGCCGCATTGATCAGGCTGTCCCAGGTCCAGTCCAGCTCCATCTGCGCCGGCAGCAGCATATAGACGAAGCTGATGATGCCGAACCACAGCGCCATTTCCAGGTGCACGCCGACGATGGTGAGCCAGCTGGCGCCGCCGGCATCGCGCTGGCCGAGGACGATCAGGCGTTGGCTGCGCGCCTTGCCGGACAAGCCTTCCAGCTGCATCACCGGCAAGTCGAAGCTGCGTGTGGGGCTTAGCCGGCGCCAGGTCAGGCTGGCCAGCAGTTGCGGTTTGAGCAGACCGGGCAGGGCTTTCAGTGCCTGTTTGAGGCTCGGCGTGGCGCCGAACAGGGCATGCGAGAGGATATACAGCGGCAGGCGCTCAAAGGCCGGTTTCAGCCACCAGAAAACCAGCACGGTGATGCTCGGGTAATCCCATAGCAGCAGGCACAGTAGGGCGAAAATCGGCACGGTGACCAAGGCCCAACTGAGCATCAATACGCCTGCATGCTGTTTGGCCAGCAACACGCCGAGGTCGACGGCTTCCCAGGCGCTGCGCGGGCGAATGGCGACGCTAGCATCAGTCAGGCGCATGCACACCTCGGCCAGCCAACAGCAGATAAGCCAGTACCAGCAACCAGAGCGCGGCGCCGACTGCGTATTTGATCGCCGGGCTGGCCAAGTCCATGGATGACCAGTAGGCCTCGATAAACGCCGCCAGCAGAAGAAACACGATCACCCCGCCGACCAGCCGCACGCTGCTGCCGGCGGCTATGCGCAGGGCTTCACCGCGTGGCAGGCGGCCGGGGACCAGCAGTGCCCAGCCGAGCTTGAGGCCCGCCGCGCCGGCCAGGGCAATGGCCGTGAGCTCGAAAGAGCCGTGGCCGATGACGAATGACCAGAAGGTTTCACCGTAGCCGATCTGTGTCAGATGGCCGGCCACAGCGCCAATCATCAGCCCGTTGAATAGCAGAAAGAACAGGCTGCCGAGGCCAAACAGCAGGCCGCTGGCAAAGGTCTGAAAGGCAATGCCGATGTTGTTCATGATGTAGTAGCCGAACATCATCCAGTCATCGCCGGAGTCGCGTTCGCTGAAGCGGCCGATGCGCCTGGCGTCGGGGTCGTACATTTTTTCCATCTCGCCGACCTGATCGGGTGCCATCACCCCGTAGACCAGGTCGGGGAAGTGATACACCAGCGTGCCCATCAGCAGCAGGCTGCCAAAGAACAGCAGGCTGGCGGCCGCGACAAAGCGCCATTCGGACCGGACCAAGCGTGGAAAACCAGCCAGGATAAACCCGAGCAGTTGCGCCCCCAATGGGCTGCGGTGGCGATAGAACTGCTTATGGCCACGCATGGCCAGCAGCTGCAACTGCTCGATCAGGTGGCTGCTATAGCCACGGCTCTGCGCCAGGGCCAGGTGTTGGCACAGGCTGCGGTAGTTGGCGGCAAAAGCCTTGCATTGCTGGCTATCGGCCTTGCCGCGTTCAAGGGCTTCGAGCTGCGTGTTGAAGGCTTGCCAGTCGGTCTGGTGCTGGTGTTCAAACTGGCTCTGTTTCATGTCGGCCCCAACAAACCACGGGCTATGCCGTGGATCTGCTGCTCGGCCTGCTCGGCAGGTACCTGCAAGGGGTCGGCAAGAATGCTTGCCAGCTCCTGACGCCGTGCGCTGGACAGGCTCTGTGCACGCTCGGCAAAACTGAGGAGGGCGCGCTGTTCACTCAGGCTCATGCTGAACGGTGCTCGCAGGGCTTCTGCTTGCGGCAGTTCAGGGATTGTTGGGGCGTTATCGCGATAGACCACCAGGGTCCCGGCGGCGATATCGCCCAGGCGCTTGAACGCCGGGTGATTAAGGCAGCTGAGAATACCCAGGGTGTAACCAAAGGGCAGGATGTCGACAAAGCGCAACAGGTTACGGGTAAGAGAAGCGGCCCAGCCAATTGGCGTGCCGTCGTCATGAATCACTCTTAGCCCCATCATTTGCTTGCCCGGTGAGCGGCCTTGGTTGAGCACTTCAAACAGCACCATGTACCACCAGGTTACGAGAAACAGCAGGATGGTACCCAGGCCCATGCCGAACTGGCCGAGTAAGGCGAGCACGGCAAACAAGGCAGCGAGCAGCGCACCGCGAATCAGCAGGTCAATGCTGAATGCCAGCGCACGCGGCACCACACCCGCCGGGCGCAGGATCAGGTCGATGCCTTCCGGTGTTTCCACCTTATAGCGGGTATCCAGCAGCGGGCAAGCGGCGACTGAAGCAGGGGTTGGCGTGGGCGACATCGGCAGACTGCGTCGAGGAAAGCCCGATGCTAGCCAGCAGCAGGCAGGGAAGCAACCGGCTCAGTGATCTGAACCGGCGCAGTGGTGCTATTTATGAGGACTATTGCGGTGCAGGCAATACGCCGAAAATGGTGCGATACAGCACACCCATTGAAATGACAAACAGCGGAATGGTCCAGACTAGGCCAATGCCCAGCGGGATTGCGCTGATGGTGCTGATCAAACCGAGCAGCAGGAACAGGCCAAAAACCTTGAACCAGCGCTGGGTAATCGCCTTGCGTGAGGCTTCCAGTGCCTGCCATGGCGTCAGGCCGCGCTCCACCACCAACGGGATGGCCAGCATATAGGCGATGGCCAGGTACAGGCCGGGAATGATCAGCAAGAACATGCCGAGGTAGATCAGCAGCATGCTGATAATGGCGGTAATCACCAGCGGCATGGTACGGCCGAAGTGGTTGAAAATCTCATTGAAGCTGATCGGTTGGCCGGCGGCGCGGCGGATGCCGACCATGTTGATCCCCGCCATGAAGGGGTAAGCCAGTGCCGAGGCGAAAATACCAATAATCATCTCGGCCGCTACCGTCAGCATCGGGCTGTCGCCAACTACGCCCAGCAAACCGAAAAATCCGCCAATCAGAAAAGACGCAGCGAGCAGCACCACATAGAACACCAGAAAGCCGCCGATGATGATGCCTTTGGTGCCTTTTACCCGCCCCCAGGCTTCACTGAGCAGGTCACTGATGGTGAAGTCGTAGCCACGGCTCAAGGCTTCTTCGATGCTGGGTACCTGACTCTCACGTGGCGTTTCCTGCAGCGCGCTGGCGGGAGCGGCGTATGGATTGCTGGGGCTTATATCACTCATGGGGCGTCCTTGTGTTGAGTGGTTAACGAGCCTCCCACTCTAGTTGCCGCCAGGACTCCCCACAAGGTACAGGTACCGAGCGGGGCGTGCGCTGGCGCAAGGTTCTGCGCTTGTCTGCGTGATGCTGGCGGGGTGGTAGACTGCCAGCGCCTCAGCATCAGGACATGACAGTGACTTCCAGCCTCTTTTGGTACGACTACGAAACCACCGGTATTGACCCGCGGCGCGACCGGCCGCTGCAGGTGGCGGGGATTCGCACCGATGAAGACCTCAATGAAATTGCGGAGCCGCTGAACATCTACTGTCAGCCCAGCGATGACATCCTGCCGCATCCGGCAGCCTGTCTGGTAACCGGCATTACCCCGAGCAAGCTGGCGCAGCATGGCCTGGATGAAGCCGAGTTTATGAGCCGTGTGCATGCCGAGCTGTCGCTGCCCGGTACTTGCGGGGTGGGCTACAACAGCCTGCGTTTCGATGATGAGGTGACGCGTTACAGCCTGTACCGCAATTTCTTCGACCCCTATGCCCGTGAATGGCAGGGTGGCAATAGCCGCTGGGATCTGATCGATCTGGTGCGTACGGCTTATGCGTTACGCCCGGAAGGTATCGTCTGGCCGGAAGAAGAGGGTCGGGTGACCCTCAAGCTGGAGCGCCTGACCGCTGCCAACGGCATCGAACATGGCCAGGCTCACGACGCGTTGTCTGATGTGCGTGCCACCATCGCTCTGGCACGCTTGCTGCGCAGCAAACAGCGCAAACTCTATGACTACTTGTATCAACTGCGCAGTAAACAGCGTGTGCAGGATCAAATACGCCTGTTGCAGCCGTTGGTGCATATCTCCGGGCGTTACGCCGGGGCACGGCATTACCTGGCAGTGGTGTTGCCGTTGGCTTGGCACCCGCGCAACCGCAATGCGCTGATTGTCTGTGACTTGCAGGCTGAGATCTCGCCGTTGCTCAATGAGTCAGCTGAAACATTGCGTACGCGTTTATACACACGCCGTGATCAACTGGCTGAGGGTGAGTTGCCGGTGCCACTGAAGTTGTTGCATATCAATCGTTGTCCGGTTGTTGCGCCGATGAAGGTATTTCGCGCGGAGGATATTCAGCGCCTGCAACTCGATGTGTCGGCTTATCAGGCGCAAGCCGAACAATTATGCAGCAATCCAGGACTGTGGCAGGACAAACTTGCGCAGGTGTATGCCGAAGAGCAGTTTGCGGCCAACCAAGATCCCGAACAGCAGTTATACGGTGGTTTTATTGGTGATCGTGATCGTCGATTGTGCGAACAGGTGCGGCGTGCCGAGCCGCAGCGTTTGGCCGAAGCCGCGTGGCCATTTGATGATGAGCGTTTACCCGAGCTGTTGTTTCGTTACCGGGCGCGAAACTTTGCAGCGACGCTGAACGCTGAAGAGCAACAGCGTTGGTGGACATTCTGCCAACAGCGTTTGAGTCAGACCGAATATGGTGCACCGAATACGCTCGAACAATTCAGTCAGGCACTAGCCGCAGTACTGCCTGATCTTAGCGCAGAGCAGCAAGCCATCTTGCTTGAATGGCGTGATTACGCAGAACAGTTACGTCAGCGTTATGCCTTGTAGTCCATACGGTAAATGCCAGGGGTTCTCTTGAAATAGCGCCCATAAAAAACGCCAGCATTGCTGGCGTTTTTGCTTAAAGCGCGTGTCGCTTGAGCGGCAGGCTTAGCCCAGCAGGGTTGCCCAGCCTTCAACTACGTCACCGCCCCACTTGGCTTTCCACTCTTTCAATGTTTTGTGGTTGCCGCCTTTGGTTTCGATAACTTCGCCAGTGTTCGGGTTTTTGTACTGCTTAATTTTGCGAGCGCGCTTGGTGCCGGTGGTTTTGGTAGCGCGAGTGGCTTTGCTGCCTTTAGCGTCTGGGTCGAGCATGGCGATAATGTCGCGCAGTGACTTCTGGTATTCACCCATCAGTGCGCGCAGTTTGCCTTCGAATTCCAGTTCTTTTTTCAGTTTGTCGTCTTGCGACAGGTTCTTCAGGCGATCTTGCAGTTCTTTGATGGCTTCTTCGGTGGCGCGGTATTCGTTGATCAACGACATGGTGGGTACCTGTATTCGGGATTGGCGATTAAGTGATAGCAATAGTAGTCAGGCACTTTTCACAAGTAAACCGCTTTATTGGTATTTTTTATGAATTGTATTGTTAAGTAACTAGTTGAGTGCGTGGCCTGTTGTACATGCCTAGTTATTGGTCAGTTATGGCAGCGGTATTTTGTGCTGTTTGCGTAGCGGCTACTGTTCAATCGTGCACTATTGCTAAGCTGGCAAGCGCTGTTTGAGTACTGCAGTTTTTTCTGGCTGTGACTAGAATGGCCGACTTTATTTGAGTGCTGGAGCCGTTGATGCGTACTTTTCGATTGGTCATTGCCTGTCCGGACCGGGTCGGGATCGTGGCCAAGGTCAGTAACTTTCTGGCCACCTATAACGGTTGGATTACTGAGGCGAGCCATCACTCGGATAACCAGAGTGGTTGGTTCTTTATGCGCCATGAGATCCGCGCCGACTCGTTGCCATTTGATCTGGATGGTTTTCGCCAGGCTTTTGCGCCGATTGCCCGCGAGTTTTCCATGGAGTGGCGGGTGACCGACTCGGCGGTTAAGAAACGCGTGGTATTGATGGCCAGTCGAGAATCTCACTGCCTAGCCGATTTGCTGCACCGCTGGCACAGCGACGAACTGGATTGCGATATTCCCTGCGTGATTTCTAACCATGACGATCTGCGCAGTATGGTTGAGTGGCATGCCATTCCGTACTTCCATGTGCCGGTCAATCCGCAGGATAAACAGCCGGCTTTTGACGAAGTGGCGCACTTGATAAAAGCCCATGCCGCTGACGTGATTGTATTGGCGCGTTATATGCAAATTCTGCCTGCGCCACTGTGCGCGGAGTTCTCCCAGCGGGTAATCAACATCCATCACAGCTTTCTGCCGTCATTTGTCGGGGCCAAGCCGTATCACCAAGCGTCGTTGCGTGGGGTCAAGCTGATTGGTGCGACCTCGCACTACGTGACCGAGGAATTGGATGCCGGGCCGATCATTGAGCAGGACGTGGTGCGCGTCAGCCATCGCGACAGCATCGAAGAAATGGTGCGCCTGGGTAAGGATGTAGAGAAGATGGTGCTGTCGCGTGGTCTACGCTATCACTTAGAGGACCGAGTGCTGGTGCACGATAACAAAACAGTGGTGTTTGACTGAGGCACAGATAACGGTTCGGTTCAGCGCAGACAGAGGTGTTTACTGATGCTCAAGTCAATCAAAGTACGTGATTACATGACTCGCAATCTGGTGACTTTCCGGCCTGAAATGAACCTGTTTACCGCCATCAACCGTTTGCTTGAACACCGTATCTCCGGCGCACCGGTGGTCGATGGGCAAGGGCACCTGGTTGGGCTGTTGTCGGAGGGCGATTGCTTACGCGGCATTCTGTCCGGGGCTTATTACGAGTCAGCAGGCGGTGATGTCAGCGCTTATATGACCACCGAGGTGGAAGTGATTTCGCCTGAGGCGGACATCATCGAAATCTCTGAGCGCTTTCTGCGCGGTCGACGTCGGCGTTTGCCGGTGGTCGAAGAGGGCCGTTTGATCGGGCAGGTCAGCCGCAGCGATGTACTGCGTGCAGTCAAGGAGTTCGCCCAGCATGACGAAGGGCATCTGGCGACTAACTGAGGCCTGAACGACATGCACTGGAGGCGTTATGACTGATCCCCTTGAGCGTGCAACATCCAGTGCGCCACCTGTGCTCGGGGAGGGTTGTACGCAGCGCTATGACCCAAAGGCGTTGAGCCCTGAAGACGGCACCGAGTTTGCCGATGCTGCCGAGTTGTGGTGGCAATTGCAGCAAGCCCACCAGCCGCCAACAAACAGCGATAAGCCGAAATAAAACGGGCGCTCAGTGAGCGCCCCGTTTGTTTTATTCCCGCTACAGCCGGCTATGACCTTGCGAGCTTGAGTCCTACGAGCCTGTTTTAACGCCGCAGGGCCCAAGCGCAGCTGATTGTGGTCAATACCTTAAATGCGGAAGCTGTCGACCAGTTGTTTGAGACGGCTGGCCTGTTGCTCCAGATCTCCACAGGCGCGCAGTGTAGCGTTGAGGTTTTCCACGCCTTCCTGGTTAAGGGTGTTGATTTCAGTGATGTCGACGTTTAGCGATTCGATCACCGAGGTCTGTTCCTCGGTGGCGGTGGCTACCGACTGGTTCATGCCATCAATCTCTCCGATGCGTTCAGTCACACTGCTCAGCCGTGCGCCGGCTTGATTGGCGATCTCCACGCTTTCTTCGCTGTAGCGCTGGCTTTCGGTCATAGTGGTGACCGACTCGCGGGAGCCGACTTGCAGCTCCTCGATCATCTTCTCGATCTCCTGCGCCGATTCCTGGGTGCGGTGGGCCAGGTTGCGTACTTCATCGGCTACCACGGCGAAGCCACGGCCGGCCTCACCAGCGCGGGCCGCTTCGATGGCCGCGTTGAGCGCCAGCAGGTTGGTTTGCTGGGAGATGCTTTTGATCACCTCGAGAATCTGGCCGATATTCACCGTCTTGCCGTTGAGGGTTTCGATATTGCTGCAGGAGGCGCTGATCTTGCCGGACAGCTCATTCATTGCCTGGATGGTTTTTTCCACGACCTGGCGGCCGTCTTCAGCCAGGTGCCGGGCGTCGGAAGCCTGATTCGACGCGTCGGCGGCGTTACGCGCGATCTCCTGAGCGGCGGCGCCCAGTTCGTTGATCGCTGCAGCCACGCTGTTGGTGCGGCTGGCTTGTTCATCCGAGTTGATCATCGACGAGTTGGAGGCGCCGACCACCAGTTTCGCCACTTCATTAACCTGGCTGGTGGCGGATGACACTTCGCGAATCGAACTGTGGATACGTTCGACGAAGCGGTTGAAGGCTGTGGCCAGGCGGCCGAACTCGTCATTGGATTGGATGCTCAGGCGCTTGGTCAGGTCGCCCTCGCCCTGGGCGATGTCCTCCATGGCTTTGCCCATGACATTCAGTGGTTGCATCAGCACGCTGATCAGCATGCTCAGCAGCAGAATGATCAGCACCACGGCGATGATGGTCGCAACAATCGCCGAGGCGCGGAACTCGCTGAGCATCGAGTAGGCCTTGGTTTTGTCGATGGACAGACCGACATGCCAGTTCACCGAAGGCAGCCCCTTGACCGGAGTAAAGGTGAGGATTCGGTCTTCGCCGTTGAGTTCTGCTTCGCTGAAATCACTGCTGATTCGTGGAGTGTTCTGCGGGTAAACCTCGCTGAGGTTCTTCATCACTAGGGACTTGTCTGGGTGTACCAGAATCTTGCCGTCAGCGCTGACCAGAAAGGCATAACCCATGCCGGCAAAGTCCAGCGAGTTGATGATTTCGACCAGCGTGTTGAGGCTCAGGTCGCCGCCAACAACACCGGCCGCTTTGGCGGGTGTGGCGATGGTGATGATCAGCTCGCTGGTGGCAGCGTCGACATAGGGTTCGGTTAGGGTGCTACCGGCCGCAGCCATGGCGTCCTTGTACCAAGGCCGTTGGCGCGGATCGTAGCCATCGGGCATGTCTTCGTCTGGACGCATGGTGAAACTACCGTCGGCGCTGCCCAGGTAGGTAAAGGCGAAAGTGGACGCCAGGACTTTCTGCTCCAGCAGGCCCGTCAGGGCGTCTGCGGACGAATCCCGGGCGACCGATTGGGCAACGTTCTCCACCAGCAGGATGCGCCCCGACAGCCAGTTTGAGATGTTGCTGGCGGTGACATTGCCCATTTCATGCAGATAGCTTTCCAGGTCATCACGGATGGCGTTGCGTTGCAGGTAGTCGTTGTAGAGCGTGAACAGTGAGAATGCGGCGATCACCACCAGCGAGGCGGCGAGCAGGATCTTGTGGCTGAACTTCAGGTTGTTAGTCATGGCTTCTTGCGTCCGGTAAGTTCTGGCATCAGTCTTGAGCTGATGTAAGGCAGTGCTGTCGCACGTATGCGGCATGCTGACTATGTCGGCCTAGTTGAAGTAAAGCTTTAACCATGGAGATAACAAGATGGCGCAAACCGAGCAGTTTGTTGTAGGGGCCGATCCTCAGGGACTGCCGGTGGGGCAGGCATTGCGCCTGGCCAATCGTCATGGACTGATTGCAGGCGCAACGGGCACCGGCAAAACAGTGACCCTGCAGCGCTTGATCGAAACCTTCAGCGATGCAGGCGTGGCGGTGTTTGCCGCTGATGTCAAAGGCGATCTCTGTGGCCTGGGCGCTGCCGGCACGCCGCAAGGCAAGGTGGCTGAACGTATCGCCAGCATGCCCTGGCTCAGTCACCAGCCTACGGCTTATCCAGTCACGCTATGGGATGTGCAGGGCAAGAGCGGCCATCCGCTGCGCACCACGCTGAGTGAGATGGGGCCTTTGCTACTCGGTGCGCTGTTGGAGTTGACCGATAGCCAGCAAGCCGCACTCTATGCCGCATTCAAGGTGGCAGACCGCGAAGGTTTGCTGCTGCTTGATCTGAAAGATCTCAAAGCGCTGTTGGCGCACCTGAAAAGCCATCCCCAGGTGCTGGGTGAAGACAGCGCGTTGTTTACCGCCACCTCATCACAAGCCTTATTACGCAAATTGGCCGGCCTGGAACAGCAGGGCGCCGAGGCGTTGTTTGGCGAACCGGCGCTGCAATTGGAAGACATTCTGCATCCGGATCGCGATGGTCGCGGGCGCATCCATCTGCTTGACGCCAGCCGCCTGGTGCACGAGGCGCCGAAGGTCTACGCGACCTTCCTGCTGTGGTTGCTGGCCGAGCTGTTCGAACAGCTGCCGGAACGTGGTGATGCCGACAAACCGCTGCTGGCGCTATTCTTCGATGAGGCGCATCTATTGTTTGCCGACACGCCCAAGGCCTTGCAGAAACGCTTGGAACAGGTGGTGCGATTGATTCGCTCAAAAGGCGTGGGGGTGTATTTCGTCACCCAGTCGCCGGGTGATCTGCCCGAAGATGTGCTGGCGCAGCTTGGCCTACGAATTCAGCACGGCCTGCGCGCCTTTACCGCCAAAGAGCAGAAATCGCTGCGCGCGGTGGCCGATGGCTTCCGGCCCAATCCGGCCATCGACACGCTGACGGTGCTTACCGAGCTAGGGATCGGTGAGGCGCTGGTTGGCACGCTAGAGGCTAAAGGCACCCCGGCCATGGTTCAGCGTGTTGCGGTGGCGCCGCCGCAATCGCGTATCGGGCCGTTGAGCGAGAGTGAGCGCGCCGCTTTGATTCAGCAGTCGCCGTTGCGGGGGCGCTACGACAAGCCAATTGATCGTGAGTCCGCCTATGAATTGCTGACCGCCCGCGCCGAGCAGGCCGCGCAACAGGCAGAGCCAAGCAAGCCGAGCGCTGCCGGCAAGAAGGCGGAGACCAGTGGTGGGATTGCGGGTGCTGCTGGCGAGCTACTCGGTGGCCTGGCCAGTCAGGTGATGAAAACAGCCATGCGCCAGGCGGCCAATCAGATCGGCCGTCAACTCGTGCGCGGTCTGTTGGGCTCGCTGATGGGTGGTAAAGGGCGTTGAGCCAAGTGGCCATCCCGGAGCAGGGATGGCCAGGTGATCCGGCAGCAGGCGGCGGGGCGTCAGCCAGAGGCCTCGTCGGCTTTGCTTTGCAGCTCTTTTTCGATTTTTTCCAGTTCTTTTTCAAACGCTTGGTCGAGAAGGTTAGCCTTCTTGCGCCATGGCTTGCGCTCGGGATCCGGTTGAGCGGCGTAGGTAATCACTTCCCCGCCGTATACATCCTTGTAACGCTGCGCCTGGCGCTCAAGTTCGGCGCGCAGTTCGTCTTTCGTCACGTAGTTACCCATGGTCTTGAATAGATGTTGGCTGAATATCAGGCATAACGCGTAGACACCTGAAGCGGCCAAATAGTTTTAGATAAAACGCATTTATAGGCGCGGCGAATAGTTGCAGTGACTATCGCGTTGTCACCCGTTGCCCTTTAAACGTGGGTACCTGAGCGAATTGTCAGGTTTGTTGAAGGGCTATTTGGCTGCGCCTGGCAATTATGGCGAAGCCCGATCAAAAGTCCAGCCTGCGTATTAATGCGCTAGCTGCAGACCATCGTTCTGCGCATTGATTGCGAGCTGGTCGTTTTTATACGGTGTCTCAGCCTGCGATTGCGGGCAATGGGCTGTGCGGGGCTGACTTTTGCTTGAAAACCAATGCCATATGAACTCGGTGAGACATCCCCGGGTGGGCGCCATTAATCCATATTTGCGCGTTCGATTAAGTCACAGGCCACATCGCGACTAAGCACGACTATTCCTACTCGGCAAAGCATCTGGCATTGAGCCTCAATAACTGACGCTGGTTATTGAGGCTCATTACGCGGGTTGATATCGGATATGTTTTTAAGCTTTTCTGCAGCACCAATGAAATGCCTAAGGCCATAGACGCCGCTAGGCAGTTGCGTAAATCATCCTGCTGGATGTGGTGGGGATAATTCGCCTCGGGTTTTCTTCGCTTTATTAAGTTTATTGGCGGCTCTGCCAAGTAGTTGGCATCAGAACTAACTGGGCAGCGCCCGGTACTGCACCTCAAGGGACAGCTGACAGGTTTGTCCTTGGCGTAGCAAATACAAGCCTGGCTGCCCTGGTAGATGGTGAGCATTGACCGGATGGCTTACCGGCTCGAAGCAGAAGAAATCCTGCCCCGCTGGGGTGTAGAGGATGAAATAGTCGGTGCCCTGGCTGCGGCAGTGCAGCTGATAGCCGGCGTCTTGCTGAATAATCTCGCAGCTGCCATCCCAGCCGGTAAAGGCGTTGTCGATCTGCTCGGCTGGCAAGCGTTGAGCTTCGGCGAAGTTCCAGTCAGCCGGCAATGGCGCCAATTCGCTGGATAGGCGCGCCTGGTCGCATTGCCAGAATTGTCGCGCTACGGCGCGTAGGCGGGTGTGGGCGGTACGCGGGAAATACGGATGCCAGCCCAGGCCATGCCAGGCCGCGCGTGGGTCCAGGTGGGTGACCTGCAAGTGCATCAGCAGGCAGCCGTCATGCAGGCGAAAGCGTTGTTGCGCGCGGTAGGCAAAAGGCACGGCGCTTTGCAGTTGCAGACAGGCCTCGTTCGCGCTCTGTTCGATGACCTGCCAGGGCTGCTGCCAAGCGCTGCCGTGGATCGGCAGCGGGTCGTTGGGGCTGTTGGCCGCCAGGGCAAACCAGCCGTCCGGGCTGCTGAAGCCGCCCTGGCCAATGCGGTTGGACCAGGGCACCAACGGGTAGCAGGCCAGACGGCGTGGGTTAGCCGCTTCCAAGGCCTGCTGATCACTGGAACGCAGCAGCGCGTGACCGTTGGCGCGCAGGGTCCAGTTGACGATGCTGCCACCGAGCTCTGGGGCCAGAACTAGGCGCGTCAATTGGTCTTCGAGGATCAGCAGTTTGCTCAGCATGGCGGTTGCGCTCGGGCAGAAAATTCACCGTGATGGATAAATCGAGTTTGTGCGGGAACTGCGACTCAAGGAGTGTGTCATCGTACAACTGCCTGGGCTATGATTGCGCTTTAGCCGTCAGCCGAGAAAGACCGCCGATATGGATAATCTGAACACCCCGCCACGCGCCCGCAGAAAGCACCGCAGCCTCGCTCAGGAATTGGTGACCGAGCTGTCGCAGCGCATCCGTGATGGGGTGATCAAGCGCGGCGACAAGTTGCCGACCGAGTCGGCGATCATGGAAGAGCAGGGCGTTAGCCGCACTGTCGTGCGCGAGGCCTTGTCGCGGCTGCAGGCTTCCGGCCTGGTCGAAACGCGTCACGGCATCGGCACCTTTGTGCTGGATACGCCGAGTCCCAGCGGTTTTCGTATTGATCCAGCAACCATCGTTACCCTGCGCGATGTGCTGGCGATTCTCGAACTGCGCATCAGCCTGGAAGTTGAATCGGCCGGCTTGGCGGCGCAGCGCCGTAGCGCCGAGCAACTGGCGTCCATGCGCGAGGTGCTGGATGTGTTGTATCAGAGCGTGTCGCAGGCGGGCGATGCGGTGGCCTCGGATTTCCAGTTCCACCTGCTGATTGCCGAGTCCACCGGCAACCGCTATTTCACCGACATCATGAGCCACCTGGGCACCAGCATCATTCCGCGCACGCGGCTGAACTCGGCACGCATTGCTCACGATGATCAGGAGCATTACATGGCGCGTCTGAGCCGCGAGCATGAGCAGATTTTTGAAGCCATCGCCCGCCAGGATTCCGATGCCGCGCGCGCGGCCATGCGCCTGCATCTGACCAACAGCCGCGAGCGCCTGCGCCAGGCTCACGAAGCCGCCGAGGCGCAAGCTCAGCAGGCCTGAACCACGCTGGCCTGACATGCTTCAGGCCGGCCGGCGGTAGGTCAGCAGCACGATGCCGCTGACCACGATCAGCCCGCCGATAATCTGTATGCCGCCGAGGAGCTGATCGAGAATCAGCCAGCCAAATATCAGCCCAGCCACCGGCTCCATGTTCATCACTGGCGCATTGCGTGCGATGTTTAGCCGCGTGACCAGGATAAATAACGTGGAAAACGCCGTGCCATAAAGCAGTACCAGGCAGGCCAGGGCGACCCAGCCGAGGCCGGCCGACGGCAGGCCCATACCGCCCGGTAGCAAGCCGCCAGCACCGGCCAGGGCTGATGCAATAAATACCACCAGCATGGTCAGCATGCTGCGCACCGTACCCGGCATTGCGCTTAGGCGGTTTTCGGTGACCCACAGGGCGCAGGCAAACACGGCCGCCGCCGTCAGCCCGAACAATACGCCTTCGATCCAGGTGGCATCGATCTGGGTTGCCCCCGACAGCCGCGCTGGCAGGTCAAGCACCAGTACCAAGCCGAATAGAATCAGCCCCATCAGCAACGCCGCCCGCGCGGTTGGCCGTGGCCCGCCGAGGGCCCAGGTCAGCAGTGCCAGCATGATCGGTGCGAGGTTGACCACCAGCAGCGCCAGGGCCACCGGAATTCGCGCCACCGCCGAGTAAATGCAGAAACTCTGCACCGCGATCAGCAAACCAAGCAACAGTTGCCAGCCCCAGGTTTGCGGTTTCAGCCGCAGTGATTCACGGCGCCACAGCACCAGTGCGATGAGCGCCAGCATGGTCACGCCGGAGCGGCAGAGCATCGCCAGCAACAGGCCGGTGTCATGGTCGAAGGCGATGCGTGCGGCGATATGCCCGCCAGCGAACGAGCAGGCCAGGGTGGCTAGAATCAGCACCGCAATATGGCGGGGGAAGAGCGCGGCAGACATGCAGTGTCCTTACAAAACAAGGAGCCGCCAGGTCGGCGGCTCCAGGGGATCATGACGCATTGCGACAGCTTGGGGGCTGGCTTACAGCACCACACTCGGTAGCCACAACGAAATGGCCGGAACATAGGTTACCGCCAGCAGCACCATAAACAGCGCGGCGTAGAACGGCAGCAGCGACTTGATAGTGTTTTCGATGGTGACCTTGCCGATGGCCGCGCCGACAAACAGCACCGCACCCACCGGCGGAGTGATCAGACCGATGCCCAGGTTGACCAGCATGATCATGCCGAAGTGCACCGGGTCGACGCCAATGTCCATCACCACCGGCAGCAGGATCGGCGTGAGGATCAGAATCAGCGGCGCCATGTCCATCAATGTGCCGAGCACCAGCAGCATAAAGTTGATGCACATCAGGATCACGTAGCGGTTATCCGACAGGGTCAGAAACAGCGCGGTGATCTTCGAGGGAATCTGCATCAGCGTCATGATGTAACCGAAGCTGGCGGCGAAGGCGATCAGGATCATCACGATCGACAGCGTGCGCACCGTGCGGTGCAACAGCTTGGGCAGCTCGCGCCACTTGTAGTCGCGGTAGATAAACATGGTCACGAAGAATGCCCAGACCACGGCAATCGAGGCTGACTCGGTGGCGGTGAAAATGCCCGAGAGAATGCCGCCGAGGATGATCACCATGGTGAACAGGCCCCACAGCGCATCCACGCAGATTTTCAGTGCATCTTTAAGCGGGATGACTTCGCCCTTGGGGTAATTGCGTTTGCGCGCGAAGAACAGGCACAGGCTCATCATCACCGCGCTGAGCAGCAGGCCAGGGCCGATACCAGCGATAAACAGCGAGGCGATCGACACCGTGCCGCCAGCCGCCAGCGAGTACAGCACCGAGTTGTGGCTGGGCGGGGTGAGCAGCGCTTGTACCGACCCGCTGACGGTGACCGCAGTGGAGTATTCACGCGGGTAGCCCTTCTTTTCCATTTCTGGAATCAGCACCGAACCGACCGAGGCAGTGTCCGCCAGGGACGAACCGGAGATTGCGCCGAAGAAGGTCGAGGCGAGGATGTTGACCAGCGACAGGCCGCCACGTACGAAGCCCACCAGCACGTTGGCAAAATTCACCAGGCGCCGCGACATGCCGCCCTCGGCCATGATCGCGCCAGCCAGGACGAAGAACGGGATGGCCAGCAGGGAGAATTTGCTCACGCCGCCGCTGATCTGAATCATGATCGCGTGGAACGGAATATCGATGTACCAGGCACCGAGCAAGGCCGATAAACCCAGCGAATAGGCCACAGGTACGCGCAGCAGAATCAGCAGCATAAAGCTGCCAAGCAGGATCAGAGCGTCCATTTACACGGCCTCCTTGCTGTCTTCAACCAGCTCGAAGTTGACCACGCGGCGATGGCTTTGGTCGCCGAGGAACAGGCGCTCAAGGACGAAGATCAGGGTGATAAAACCGCCAATCGGAATAGGCGAGTAGCTGATGCCTACGCGCAGTGTCGGCAGTGTGCTCATAAACTGGTTCCAAGTGGCCGCGCACAGCTTGATGCCCCAGATGGTCATAAACAGCGCGATGGCGGCCATCAGCAGTTGCACCAGCAGACTGATGTAGGGCTGCCAGGTGGGCGAGAGGCGGTCGGTAAAGGTGGTTACGGCCATGTGTGCACCGGCCCGGTAACTGGCGGCGGCACCGATAAAGGTGAACAGCACCATCAGCATGATCGCAATGGGTTCCGGCCAACCGGCACCGCTGCCCAGCACGTAGCGGGCAAAAATGCCCCAGGGAATGATCAGCGCCATCACCACGATGGCGGTGCCAGCTACCCAGATACAGGCTTGGTAAATCACGTCGTTGATGCGTAACAGCAAGTTTTTCATGAGACTTCACCACGCGCGTGGCGACGGCCTGAGCCGCCGCCACGGGGTTCTTCAGAGATGCCGAGTTACTGGACCGCTTCGATACGCTTGATCAGCTCAGCGTAGGGCGCGCCGTACTTGGCACGAATCGGCGCGGTGGCGTCGAAGAAGGGCTTCTTGTCGACTTCGATAAATTCGACGCCGGCTTCCTTCAGCTTGGCTTCGCTGCTGGCGGATTTCTCATCCCACAGCTTGCGCTCCTCGAACTGCGCTTCCTTGGCGTACTTCTTGACGATTTCTTGCTGCTCTGGGGTGAGCTTGTTCCAGCTGGTTTTGGACATCACCAGTGGCTCCGGCAGGATCAAGTGGCCAGTCAGGCTGTAGTACTTGGCCGTGCGGAAGTGGTTGTGCTCAAGCATGGTTGGCGGGTTGTTTTCCGCGCCATCGACCACGCCGGTCTGCAAGGCGCTGAAGATTTCGCCGGTGTCCATGGCCACACCATTGGCGCCCATGGCGTTGAAGGTTTCGATAAACAGCGGGTTGCCCATCACGCGGATCTTCATGCCCTTGAGGTCTTCAAGGTTGCGTACTGGCTTCTTCGAATAGATGTTGCGGGTGCCGCCATCCATCCACGCCAGGCCGACCATGTTGAATTCGGAGTTGGTGATCTTGTCGAGGATTTCCTGGCCGATTTCACCGTCGATGATCGCGCGCATGTGCGCGGTGTCGCGGAAGATAAACGGCATGTTGAACACGTTGACGTCAGGCACTACCGGGCCGACGGTGCCCAGGCTGACGCGGGTCATCTGCACGGCGCCGATCTGCACCTGTTCGACCACTTCCTTTTCCGAGCCGAGCACGCCGCCGGCAAACATCTTGAAGCTCAGCTCGCCATTGGTGGCTGCTTCGATCTTCTTGCCCATGGCTTCCTGGGCGACCACGGTCGGGTAACCGGCCGGGTGGATCTCGGCCATCTTCATCGTGGTGGCTTGCGCCAGGCCTGTCAGGCAGAAAGCAAAGGGCAGGGCGGCGACAAGCAACTTGCGTTTGAAAGTCATGGTTAAGCTCCAGTCTATTGTTGTTGTTGGGAGTGCAGCGTTGCGATGACTGAGGCGCAGCGGGTACGCCTCAGTCGTTGAAATAGGGTTCCTCCAGGCCAGTAACACCCGGGTTGAGGGCGAACACGCCGCCGGCCAGCGGCTGATCGGCGAGGTCGATGCCATCCGGGCGAATCGAGGCGACGTAGAGGGTGTCCAGGTTGCGGCCACCAAAGGCGCACATGGTCGGCTTCTTCACCGGCACAGTGAGGGAGCGGTCCAAGCGACCACCTGGGGTGAAACGATGGATTTGTCCGGCGTCGTTGCCGCAGATCCAGTAGCAGCCTTCGGCATCCACGGCGGCGCCATCCGGGCGGCCGGGATAGTCATGCATATCGACCAACAGCCGGCGGTTGTGCGGCGTGCCGCTGTCGATGTCGTAATCGAAGGCCCAGATGGCTTGAATGGAGGGGTGCGAGTCGGACAGGTACATCGTGCGGCCGTCCGGGCTGAACGCCAGGCCGTTGGGCACGATAAAGCCACTCAGTTGCGCATTGAGCGGCTCGTCCTGGCCGGCGCTGTAGCGGTACATGGCGCCGACCGGAGCGGCGGCGGCCATATCGAGCAGCATACTGCCAGCCCAGAAACGGCCTTGGCGGTCACAGCGACCGTCGTTGAAACGCATGCCCGGCCGAGCATGCTCGACCTCGCAGAGCAGGCTGCTGCTCAGTTGGCCATCGGCCTGGGGATGCAGGTGGAACAGGCCGCTCTGCATTCCGGCGATCCAGCCGCCGTCACTGCTGCGGGCGATGCAGCCGAGCATTTGCGGGGCAAGCCAGCTCTGTGCCTGGCCGTCGGCAGCGCTCCAGCGGTGCAGGCGTTTGGCCGGAATGTCGACCCAGTACAGCGCCTGTTCGGCGGCACTCCACACCGGGCTTTCACCTGTGGCATTGCGGGCGTCGAGAATCAGTTCAGCGTGCATGGCAGCTCGTTCTCTGGTGTGTTCTTGTTATGAAGGTTGCGCGTCGCTGTCGTGCGATCAGTCGTCGCCGAACGGCCCGGCTGCGACGAAGGCGCCACCCTGATAAACCATCGCCGGGTCATCAGCGGCGGGCATCGGTTGCGCGTCGATCTGCGCGCGGAACACCTCGGAGCTGTCCTTGGGCGCAAAGCCCAGATGCGCGGCCAGGCTGTTGTCCCACCAGACGGTCTTGTTGTCGGACATGCCGTAGACCACGGTGTGGCCGACATTGGGGGTGTAGAGGGCGCGTTCAAGCAGCTGCGTCAGGTCGGCAAAGCTCAGCCAGGTGCTCATCATCCGGCGGTTGTGCGGCTCGGGGAACGAGGAGCCGATGCGGATGCTCACGGTCTCGATGCCGTAGCGGTCGAAGTAGAAGCTGGCCATGTCTTCGCCGTAGGACTTGGACAGGCCGTAGTAGCTGTCCGGGCGGCGTGGGCAGTTGGCGTCAATGGTTTCGTCCTGCTTGTAGAAACCGATAACGTGGTTGGAGCTGGCGAAGATCACCCGCTTCACGCCATGCCGGCGCGCCGCTTCGTAGATATGGAACACGCCGCAGATATTGGCGCCGAGAATTTCCTCGAAGGGCCGCTCCACCGATACGCCGCCGAAGTGCAGGATTGCATCCACGCCTTCGACCAACTGGTGAACTGCCGCTTTATCGGCGAGGTCGCAGACCTGGACTTCTTCATGGGCGCCTGTGGCAGGGCTCATGGCCGCGATATCGGATACGCGCAGGATGTTGGCATAAGGTCGCAGGCTTTCGCGCAGTACCTTGCCGAGGCCGCCTGCCGCTCCGGTGAGCAGCAGGCGATTGAAGGGTGTGTAGGATGTGGTCATGGCAGTCTCTGCGTCTCTGCTTGTTGTTATTGAGGTGTCATCTGTTGTCGTATGACTTGTTCCGATTATCGGGAGTGTTGCTGATCTTTGTCAACGCGACTATGGTCGAAAATTTGCTCGAATTGCAGGCTAAGTAGCGCGCGTAGTAGCCGTATTACCCGTGTGGTATTACGCCTTTATTCTCAGATAAGGCGCTCTAAATCGGTGCTTTTGCTGCTTTTATCAGGAGCTGGATAGCAGCGTGAAGCGTAGTAACCTTGAGCCGTCACGCGGCAGGACGATAGGAAGCCAATAAATGTCTAGTTGTACGACGACTTATCGTTTTGCTGTACGGTCTTACTGACAGAGGCCGCGCTCAGGCTGGCGTTAGGTGCGTGTGCAATGCCGTTCACCGAGCATGGGGTGGGCGGCATCGCAGCTAGCAGCGTCAGGTGCGCAGGATCTCGCTGACCCTGCTTTTCTTGGTGCGTAGCGAGCTGAACCCCTGCCAGATGATGAACGCTAGCGCCAGGCCGAGAAACGACGCCGCGATGGGGTTGCTAAGGAACGCCCCGAAGTTGCCATCCGACAGCATCAGGCCGCGGCGCAGGTTGGTCTCCGCCATGGGGCCCAGGATAAAACCGATGATAAAGGGCGCGGCCGGCATCCCCGCTTTGACAAAGGCATAGCCGAGCAAGCCGAACAGCAGGATTGACCAGACATCGAACAGCCGGCTGGAGAGGCCAAAGGCGCCGACGACACAGAGCACCAGGATGATCGGCAACAGGATGTGCTTGGGAATATCGAGCAGCTTGATAAACAACCGCAGGCCGTAGAACTCCATAAACAGCATCAGCACGGTGGACATGATCAGCGCGGCGAAGATGGTGTACACCAGTGGCGCCTGGCTGATAAACAGCAGCGGCCCGGGCTGGATACCGTGAATCAGAAAACCGCCAAGCAGGATCGCGGTGACTGTGTCGCCGGGAATGCCCAGGGTCATCAGCGGCAGCATGGCGCCACCGATACCTGCGTTGTTGGCCGTCTCGCTGGCGACGATGCCGCCGATATTGCCTTTGCCGTAGGTTTCCGGGTTTTTCGCGCGCTTCTTGGAAATGATATAGGCCACCAGGTTCGAGGTGCCGGCGCCGATGCCCGGCAGAATGCCAATGGCCAGGCCGATCAGGCCGGAGCGCGAGGCATTGGGCACCTGCTCGCGAAATTCCTTGAGCGAGAAACCGAAGCCCTTGATGTTTTTCATACTCACCGACTGCGCCTTGCCCTGGCTAACGGTGCGGCCACGTTCGGCCACCTTGATGATTTCGGCGACGGCAAACATGCCGATCATCACCGTGAGCATGGCAAAGCCGCCATTGAGTTCGGTAACGCCGAAGGTAAAGCGCCGAACCGCTTCCACGGGGGCGATACCCACGGTGGAAACTGCAAAACCCAGGGCGCCGGCGAACAGGCCCTTGGCCATGGAGCCGGCAGACAGGGTGGCAATCAGGGTCAGGGAGAACACCGCGATGGCAAAGTATTCATGCGGGCCGAAGCGCAGGGCGACCTTGGCCAGCTGCGGGGCGATAAACATCAACGCGACGATACTGAAAATGGTGCCGAGAAAAGAGAACACGATACCGACGCCGAGAGCCTTGACCCCATGGCCTTGCTCCATCAGCGGGCCTCCGTCGAAAACCGTGGCGATGGAGGAGGGCGTGCCGGGAATTTTCAGCAAAATCGCCGAGATCAGCCCGCCCGAGGTCGCGCCGATAAACAGTGCCACCAGCAGTGACAGGCCGGCTTGCGGTCCCATGGTGAAGGTCAGCGGCAGGCACAGGGCCACCGCCATGGTCGCCGAAAGCCCGGGCACGGCGCCGAAGACAATGCCCACGGCCACGCCCGCCACCATCAAAAACAGGATGTGAAACGAAAACACGGCGCCGAAGCCTTGCTGCAGTAAGTCGAGCATGGTCGATTCTCCTAAAGGCCGAGTAATCCGGATGGCAGCATCAGATCGAAGGCCTCGCGGAACAGCAGGTAAATCGTCGCCGAGCTGATCAGTGCAATCAGGCCGTAGACCAGGTGATTGATCTTCTGCCCGAGCGGGGTGAGGACGCAGAACTGCAGATACAGGTAGATCACGGTCATGATTGGGAAACCGAGCGTTTTCAGCAGCGCGATATAGCCGATGATCAGCGCCATGGTCTTGATCACAGTCTTGACGTCGATGCCCTCCGCGCTGGTTAGCGTTTCGTCATCCGCGCCCTGCTCAGTCGCTTTGGCTGCGGTAAAGCCGCTGACCAGCTGTATGGCGCCGAGCAAACAGAGCATGGCTGAGAGCAGGTAGGGTACAAACGCCACATCGATGCCGGCATGCCGTGGCAGTTTGCTGGTCATAAACAGGTAGCCGAGGCCGACGCCAAGCATGGCGACGCCGATCAGCAGCTCCTTCTTATTACGGATAACCATCAGGAAACCTCGCATGATGGGTAACGGCCAGCCGGCTGGGGTAGCCGGCTAACGTTGGCATTACTTGGATTGGCGCAGGGCGTCTTTGTACTGCATAAAGTCGTCGCGGGTTTTGCTCAGTACGGCAACGGCTTTTTCGCTGTCGTAGTAGGCAACCGGTTGCTTGAAGGACTTCTTCAGCTCGTCGGCGTATTCAGGCAGCTCGGTGATCTGCTTCATGATGCCGGCCATTTTCTGCACGATTGCCGGGTCGGTGCCTTTCGGGAAAGCCACCACGTAAGGCTTGTCGATGGTGAAGTCGACGCCTTGCTCCTTGAAGGTTTTCACCTCCCCGAGCAGTGCGTTGCGCTCCTGATTCGGCTGGCCGAGGGCATACATCTGCCCGCCGCTGACGTAGTCCTGCACGGAGCCGTAGCTGATGGCGCCGAGGTCGATACGCCCGCCAAGCAGCGCCACTACCTTCTCGGACACGGTGCCGGCATCGACCATTTTCAGCTTCACCCCGGCCAGCTGTTCAAACATCAGGCCCTGGATGTGCGAGAAGCTGCCCATCTCGGTGCCATAGCTGACGCTGTTGGGGTTGGCTTTGGCCTTGTCGATCAGCTCTTGCAGACTTTTCACCCCGGCTTGCTCAGCGGCAACGAAGATCGCGCCCTTGTCCACGCCGGCAATACAGGCAATGTCGAAGGCCTCGAAGCTGTCTTCGGACAGACCGGCGACTTCGTTGACGATCAGTTGGCCGGTGTGGGTAAAGAGGATGGTGTTGCCATCCGCTGCGGCGCCTTTGACCTGCTCGGCGGCCAAGGTGCCACCGCCGCCGGCCATATTGGTTACCACCATGTTCTTGCCGGTGATCTGGTTGAAATACTTGGCCATCATGCGGGCGTTGAAGTCGGTGTCACCGCCGGCGTTGGCGATAACCACCACTTGCACCGGGCGGGTCGGCCAGTTGGCGGCGTCGGCAGCCAAGGCGCTGCCGGCAGTAAAGGTCAGCATGGCTGACATCAGGGACGCGCAGAGTGTTTTTTTCATTGTAAGTCTCCGGTGGTGAGGTGTTGCTGGGGTGCGTTGCGCGCTAGGCCGGTTGGCGGCCTAGGCTCGGTTGCTTGGGGTGGTACTGCCAGCCTGGAATCAGGTACTGCATGGCCATGGCGTCGTCGCGCGCACCGCTGGCCACTTCCTTGTAAAGCTCATGGGCGGCCATGATCCGCTGCATATCAGGTTCGATGCCGAGGCCGGGTTTATTGGGCACTTCGACCTGGCCGCCGACGATCTGCAACGGCTCACGGGTCAGGCGTTCTTCGCCTTCCTGCCAGATCCAATGGGTGTCGATGGCGGTGATGCGCCCCGGTACGGCGGCTGCGGCATGGGTGAACATGGCCAGGGAAATATCGAAGTGGTTGTTGGAGTGTGAGCCCCAGGTCATGCCGAATTCCTCGCAGACCTGGCCGAGGCGCACCGCCCCCTGCATGGTCCAGAAGTGCGGGTCGGCCAGCGGAATATCCACAGACTCCAGGCGCAGCGAATGGCCCATCTGCCGCCAGTCGGTGGCCACCATATTGGTGGCGGTGGGAATGCCGGTGGCGCGTTTGAATTCGGCCATGATTTCGCGACCCGAGTAACCGTTCTCCGGGCCGCAGGGGTCTTCGGCATACGCCAGCACATGGCCTTGGCCACGACACAGTTCAATGGCCTCGGCCAGTGACCAGGCGCCGTTGGGATCGAGGGTCACGCGGGCGTCGGGGAAGCTCGCCTTGATCGCGCGAATCGCGTCCATCTCCTCCTCGCCGCGCATTACGCCGCCCTTGAGCTTGAAGTCGTTGAAGCCGTAACGCGCATGCGCGGCTTTTGCCAGGCGGGCGATGGCATCTGGCGTTAGCGCGGCCTGGTGGCGCAGGCGATACCAGTCCTCAGTCGAACCCTTGCCTGTCAGGTAGGGCAGGTCGGTGCGCTGGCGCTCACCTATATAGAAGAGGTAAGCCAGCATCGGCACGCGGTCGCGTTGCTGGCCGTTGCCGAGCAGTTCGGCCACCGGCACATCGAGGTGCTGGCCGAGCAGGTCGAGCAGGGCAGCTTCTACAGCAGTGATCACGTTGTCCAGGCGCAAGTTGATTTCGTGGGGTTGCTGCAGCACCCGCGCTTCGGATTCCGAGGTGACCTGATGCTGGGTGGTTTGCGGGCCATTGCCGCGACCGGCGATGGCCTGGCGCAGGCGATTGAGCACGCGGTTGTAACGGCCGATTGGCTGGCCGATGACCAGGTCGCGGCAGCGTTCCAGTGCCTGTCGAATGCCTTCGCCGCCCGGCACTTCACCGCAGCCGGTGCGTCCGGCGCTGTCGGTAAGCAGCACCAGGTTGCGGGTGAAATACGGCGCATGGGCGCCGCACAGGTTGAGCAGCATGCTGTCGCGGCCGGCCACCGGGATGACCTGCATCGTCACCACGTGCGGTGTGTGTGTCGGGGCCTGTTCAAACATACGCATGGTTCTCCTGATGACAGCACGGTGCAGTGATGGGCTTAACCGCTAACGGTTCGGGCGCTCGGCATTACCAGCATGGCGCTGGGCAATGGGGGCAAATAGAAAGAGGGGTGCTGGGCTGTCGCTTTGCTGCAGGGGCAATCGGCCGGCAGGAAGGCAGACGAAGGTCGAACTGCATCGCAGGCGCAATGCATTAGGCTGGCGGACACCCAGTGAAGTTCGCGGGATGGCGGCGGTCGGGCATGTCAAAGGCACGTGGGCCTGGGTTGCTGTAATCATGGCTGGGCCTGATCTTTTATTTTAGAGTTGTTATGCGTTGTCGTACAACTTGGCTGGATTATCAGCAGCGTTTGCCGGGCTTGTCAACGCAGCCTGGGCTGAAAAGTGCGATGAGCGACCACTGGTTTTCGCTACGGACGGAATCAGTGGATTGCACAGCTGCCTTGCGCGGTGCTTCGCCATTGCGATAGCGGGCGTCTAGATCAGGGCTGATGCGAAGTGTGGCGATTGCTACACGGCGTGTGGCCGGCACGCGAGGGCGGCTATCGACGATGGTCGGTAGCGTAAAGGTATGGCGCTAGTGATTGTTGTACGATAACGTATCTCTACAGCTGCGGCTGACGCTTCCCCTCACAATTGCTCTACAGGGTGTTCGAATAATGAATCCACAAGAACTGAAGTCCATCCTCTCTTCCGGTCTGCTGTCCTTCCCGGTGACCGACTTCGATGCTGCCGGCGATTTCCGCGCCGATACCTATGCCCGCCGCCTGGAGTGGCTGGCCCCTTACGGCGCCTCTGCGCTATTCGCTGCCGGTGGTACCGGTGAGTTTTTCTCGCTGACGGGCAAAGAGTATTCGGCTGTAATCAAGACTGCGGTCGATACCTGCGCCGGCAGCGTGCCAATTCTCGCTGGCGTCGGTGGCCCGACCCGTCAGGCCATCGAAATGGCTCAGGAAGCCGAGCGCCTGGGGGCCAAAGGCCTGCTGCTGCTGCCGCATTACCTGACCGAAGCCAGCCAGGAAGGCGTGGCGCTGCACGTTGAAGCCGTGTGCAAGTCGGTGAAGATCGGTGTGGTGGTGTACAACCGCAGCGTCTGCCGCTTGAACGCGCCGCTGCTGGAGCAGGTGGCGGATCGCTGCCCGAACCTGATCGGCTACAAGGACGGCATCGGCGATATCGAGCTGATGGTCTCCATCCGCCGTCGTCTGGGTGATCGCCTGAGCTACCTCGGCGGCTTGCAGACTGCTGAAGTCTACGCCGCTGCTTATAAAGCGTTGGGCGTGCCGGTGTACTCCTCGGCGGTGTTCAACTTTATTCCGAAAACCGCGATGACCTTCTACCACGCCATGGCCCGTGACGATCACGCCACCGTTGGCAAGATCATCGACGAGTTCTTCCTGCCGTACCTGGCCATCCGCAATCGTTGCGCCGGTTATGGCGTCAGCATCATCAAGGCCGGTGCGAAGATTGTTGGGCATGACGCCGGCCCCGTGCGCACGCCGCTGACCGACCTGCTGCCGGAAGAGTACGAGATGCTCGCCGCGCTGATCGAAACCCAGGGCGCGCAATAAACCCCGTCATCTGATAGCGGCGCGTTATGCGCCGCTTCGCAACAGGAGGCACTTGTGGCCAATCCATCGCGTTACGACAACTTTATCGGCGGCCAATGGGTCGCTGCTGCCAGTTACTCGAGCAACACCAGCCCGTCGGATCTGTCCGATGTGATCGGCGAGTACGCCCAGGCCGATGCTGCCCAGGTTGAGCAGGCCATCGCTGCCGCCCGCGCCGCGTTCCCGGCCTGGTCGACCTCCGGCATCCAGGCGCGCAGCGATGCGCTGGATAAAGTCGGCAGTGAAATTCTCGCCCGCCGCGAAGAGCTCGGCACCCTGCTGGCTCGGGAAGAGGGCAAGACCCTGCCCGAAGCCATCGGTGAAGTCAGCCGCGCCGGCAATATCTTCAAGTTCTTCGCCGGCGAATGCCTGCGTCAGGCCGGTGAGTTGCTGGCGTCGGTGCGTCCCGGTGTTTCGGTAGAAGTCACCCGTGAGCCGCTGGGCGTGATCGGCCTGATCACCCCATGGAACTTCCCCATCGCCATTCCCGCCTGGAAAGTCGCTCCGGCGCTGGCCTACGGCAACTGCGTGGTGTTGAAACCGGCCGATCTGGTGCCGGGCTGCGCCTGGGCGATTGCCGAAATCATCTCCCGCGCGGGCTTCCCGGCCGGCGTGTTCAACCTGGTGATGGGCAGCGGCCGCGTGGTCGGTGAAGCCATCGTGCAGAACAGCCAGGTCGATGGCGTGAGCTTTACCGGCTCGGTCGGCGTCGGCCGCACTATCGCCGCCAACTGTGTGGCGCGTGGCGCCAAGGTGCAGCTGGAAATGGGCGGCAAGAACCCGCAGGTGATCCTCGATGACGCGGACCTGAAAACTGCTGTCGAGCTGTCGGTGCAGAGCGCCTTCTACTCCACCGGCCAGCGTTGCACGGCGTCCAGCCGTTTGATCGTTACCGCCGGTATCTACGACCAGTTTGTCGCGGCCATGGCCGAGCGGATGAAGTCGATCAAGGTCGGCAACGCCCTGGAAAAAGGCGTGGACGTCGGCCCCGTGGTCTCCCAGGCGCAGCTGGAACAGGACCTGCGTTATATCGAAATCGGCAAGCAGGAAGGCGCACGCCTGGTCTGCGGTGGCGAGCGCGTTTCCTGCGAGCAGGACGGCTACTACCTGGCGCCGACGCTGTTTGCCGACAGCACCGCCGATATGCGCATCAGCCGCGAAGAAATCTTTGGCCCGGTGGCGAATATCGTCAAAGTCGCCGATTACGACGCCGCACTGGCCATGGCCAATGACACCGAGTTCGGTCTGTCCGCCGGTATCTGCACCACCTCGCTCAAATACGCCAATCACTTCAAGCGTCATGCTCAGGCCGGTATGGTCATGGTCAACCTGCCCACTGCCGGGGTGGATTACCACGTGCCGTTCGGTGGCCGCAAAGGCTCGTCCTACGGCAGCCGCGAGCAGGGCAAATACGCCCAGGAGTTCTATACGACGGTGAAGACCACCTATATCGGCTAGCCCACTTAGGGTGGATCACGCTTCACCGATCCACCACAGCGTCGTTGTGGTGGATGAAAAAGCGTCATCCACCCTACGGGCCTCAGGTTATTTACTCCGTGCTGTAAGCATCCCGCCTAACAATAAAAAGGGAACGGTCATGAGTGCACTGAATACTGCCGGCGCCTTTGCAGGTGCCCCGATTATCACTGAGCTGCAGGTGGTTCCGGTCGCCGGCCACGACAGCATGCTGCTCAACCTGAGTGGCGCCCACGGCCCATTCTTTACCCGCAATATCCTGATTCTCAAAGACAACGCCGGGCATATCGGCGTTGGCGAAGTACCGGGCGGCGAAGCCATTCGCCAGACCCTGGAAGATTCCCGCGCGCTGCTGATCGGCCAGTCCATAGGTAACTACAACGGCTTGCTTAACCAAGTGCGTAAGGCTTTCGCTGACCGCG
The DNA here is from genome assembly GCF_963970805.1 of Pseudomonas sp. EA_35y_Pfl2_R5. Taxonomy (NCBI): domain Bacteria; kingdom Pseudomonadati; phylum Pseudomonadota; class Gammaproteobacteria; order Pseudomonadales; family Pseudomonadaceae; genus Pseudomonas; species Pseudomonas sp. EA_35y_Pfl2_R5. The sequence continues at coordinate 72,415 of NZ_CAXAOW010000014.1, forward strand.
ATTCTGGCGGTCGTGGCCTACAGACCTTCGATCTGCGTATCACCATCCACGCGGTCACCGCCCTCGAAGCGGCGTTGCTCGACCTGCTCGGCCAGCACCTCGGTGTGCCGGTCGCAGCCCTGCTTGGCGAAGGCCAGCAGCGCGATGCGGTGGAGATGCTCGGTTACCTGTTCTTTATCGCCGACAAGGGCAAGACCGACCTCGGCTACCGCGATGAGCGCAATGCCGACGACGCCTGGTTCCGTACCCGTAACGAAACAGCACTGAGCCCCGAGACTATTGTCCGCCAGGCCGAGGCGGCCCATGCGCGCTATGGCTTCAATGACTTCAAGTTGAAGGGCGGCGTGCTGCAAGGCGCCGAGGAAGTCGAGGCGATTCGTGCCCTGGCTGAGCGCTTCCCCGAAGCGCGGGTAACCCTCGACCCGAACGGCGGCTGGTCCCTGGCCGAAGCCGTGCACCTGTGCCGCGATCTGCACGGCGTGCTGGCCTATGCCGAAGACCCCTGCGGTGCGGAAAACGGCTACTCCGGCCGCGAGGTGATGGCCGAGTTCCGCCGCGCCACCGGCCTGCCGACCGCGACCAATATGATCGCCACCGACTGGCGGCAGATGGGTCACTGCATCCAGTTGCAGTCAGTGGATATTCCGCTGGCCGACCCGCACTTCTGGACCATGCAGGGTTCGGTGCGCGTGGCGCAGATGTGCAACGAGTGGGGCCTGACCTGGGGCTCGCATTCCAACAACCACTTCGACATTTCCCTGGCGATGTTCACCCACGTGGCTGCCGCCGCGCCGGGCAAGGTCACCGCCATCGACACCCACTGGATCTGGCAGGACGGCCAGTACCTGACCCACAACCCGCTGCAGATCGAAGGCGGCCTGGTGCAGGTGCCGAAAACTCCCGGTCTGGGTGTGGAGCTGGATTGGGATGCGCTGGCCAAGGCCCACGAGCTGTACAAGGGCATGGGTCTGGGCGCGCGCAACGATGCCGTGGCCATGCAGTACCTGATCCCCAACTGGCAGTTCGATAACAAGCGCCCCTGCCTGGTGCGCTAAACCTCGGTCCGGCGTCCCGGCGGTCTAGCGGCCCGGTGTCCAACGACACCGGGCCGTTCCACGCGAATTTCTCGATGAGTTGGCCAGATGCAAGCAGTCAAACCAGGCCGGGTGCGTTATTCCATTCTGCTGATGCTGTTCCTCGTCACCACGGTCACCTTTGCTGACCGCTCCAGCCTGTCGATTGCCGGTGCCGCGCTGCAGGCGGATCTGGGTATCGATGCGGTGATGCTCGGCTATATCTTTTCCGCGTTCGGCTGGGCCTATGTGATCGGGCAGATTCCCGGTGGCTGGCTGTTTGATCGCTTTGGCGCCAAGCGCGTGTATTTCATCACGCTGCTGTGCTGGTCGCTGTTCACCCTGTTGCAGGGCTTTGTCGACATGCTGCCGCTGGCCTGGGCAATTGGCAGCATGTTCCTTCTGCGCCTGGCAGTAGGCTTTGCCGGGGCACCGTGCTTCCCCGGCAATGCGCGGATCATCGCCGCCTGGTTCCCCACCCGCGAGCGGGCCACCGCCACCGCCATGTCCACGTCGGCGCAATATGCCGCCACTGCGGTGTTTGCCCCACTGATGGGCTGGGTGGTGCAGGACATGGGCTGGCAGTATGTGTTTTTCGTGCTGGGCGGCCTGGGCCTGCTGCTCTGTGGCGTGTGGCTCAAGCTGATGCATAGCCCGCGTGAACATCCACGTCTGGGGGCGGCCGAGTTCGCTCATATCGAAGACGGCGGCGGCCTGATCGACCTGGCCCCACGGCCGGCCGCTGCGGGCGGCTCGCAGTGGCGCACCCTCAAACTGCTGCTGACCCAGCGCACGCTGATCGGTCTGTACCTGGGGCAGTACTGCAACAACGCTATTACCTATTTCTTCCTCACCTGGTTTCCTGTGTACCTGGTGCAGGCGCGCGGCATGAGCATTCTCACCGCCGGCCTGATGGCCGCGCTGCCGGCAATCAGCGGCTTTGTCGGCGGCATGCTTGGCGGCCTGGTGTCGGATGGGTTGCTGCGCAGCGGCTATTCCCTGACCCTGGCGCGCAAGCTGCCCATCGTTGTTGGCATGCTGCTGGCCAGCTGCATCGTGCTGAGCATCTATGTCGAGAGTGATAGCGCGGTGATCGCCCTGATGGCCCTGGCGTTTTTCGGCAAAGGCTTTGGTTCGCTCGGCTGGACGCTGGTGGCCGACACCTCGCCACGGCAGATCGTTGGCCTCTCCGGCGGGCTGTTCAATACCTTCGGCAACCTGGCGGCGATCACCACACCTATCGTGGTCGGTTACCTGGTTAGCCACACCGGCTCATTTGATGCGGCGCTGATCTATGTCGGCGCCAACGCTGTGCTGGCGGTCATCAGTTACCTGTTTATCGTCGGTCGTATTCACAGGATCGAGCTGGACGAGCCGCCAGCTCCGTCGGCGTCCATTTCGCGCGCCTGATCAGTACTAGAGGAGAACATGTCCATGCAGTTGATTCCCCATCAGGATTCGCCGCGCTATATCCGCCTGCACCCGGCCGACAACGTCGGCGTGGTGGTCAACGAGCAGGGCGTGGCCAAGGGCGGCCGCTTTGCCGATGGTCTGGTGGCCGTCGAAGGTATTCCGCAGAGCCATAAAGTGGCGTTGCAGGACATCGCCGTGGACGGCGACGTGGTGCGCTACGGCGAGGTCATCGGTTATGCCCTGGAGCCCATCGCCGCCGGGCGTTGGGTCACCGAAGCGCAGCTGCGCATGCCGGAGCCGCCGGCGCTGGACAACCTGCCCAAGGCAACCTTGCCCGCGCCAGTTGTCGAAATGCTTACCGGCTACACCTTCGAAGGTTTCCGCAACCCGGACGGCAGCGTCGGCACGCGCAATATTCTCGGCGTGACCACCACCGTGCAATGCGTGGTCGGGGTGCTCGATCACTGCGTGGACCGAGTGCGCAAGGAGCTGTTGCCCAAGTACCCGAACGTTGATGATGTGGTGGCGCTGTCGCACAGCTATGGCTGCGGCGTGGCGATCAATGCGCCGGACGCGGTGGTGCCGATCCGCACGCTGTACAACATCAGCCGCAACCCCAACCTCGGCGGTCAGGCGCTGGTGATCAGCCTCGGCTGCGAGAAGCTGCAGGCCAGCCAGTTGATGGATGGTGATCAGCTCACCAATGGCATGGACGAGGAGGAGTGGCTGTTTCGCCTGCAGGACTCCAGCAGCGGCTTTGCCGGCATGGTCGAGCAGATCATGGCGATGATCGAAGCGCGTTTGCAGGTGCTGAACGAGCGCCGCCGCGAGACGGTGCCGGCGTCGGAGTTGTCGGTGGGCATGCAGTGTGGTGGCAGCGACGCGTTTTCCGGTATCACCGCCAACCCGGCCCTGGGTGTCGCCGCCGACCTGCTGGTGCGCGCCGGGGCTACGGTGATGTTCTCGGAGAACACCGAGGTGCGTGACGGTATCCACCTGCTGACCCCGCGGGCCGCCACGGTGGAAGTGGCCGATGCGCTGATCCGCGAGATGGATTGGTACGACCGCTACCTGCAGCGCGGCATGGCCGACCGCAGCGCCAACACCACGCCGGGCAACAAGAAGGGCGGGCTGAACAATATCGTCGAGAAGGCCATGGGCTCCATCGCCAAGTCCGGTTCCAGCGCCATTGCCGGGGTGGTTTCACCGGGTGAGCGGGTGCGCGGCAAGGGCCTGTGGTTTTGCGCCACACCGGCCAGCGACTTTATCTGCGGCACCCTGCAGATCGCCGCCGGGATGAACCTGCATATCTTCACCACCGGCCGCGGCACGCCTTACGGCCTGGCCATGGTGCCGGTGATCAAGGTCGCCACCCGTACCCAGCTGGCCGAGCGCTGGCCCGACCTGATCGACGTCGATGCCGGGCAGATTACCTCCGGGCGCATGACTCTGGACGAAATGGGCTGGCATATCTTTCAGCTGTACCTGGATGTCGCCAGCGGCAAGCAACAGACCTGGGCCGAGAAGCACAGGCTGCACAACGACCTGACCCTGTTCAACCCGGCCCCCGTGACCTGAATGCCGGTGTGCCACAGGCATCAGCCGTCACCGATACCGCGCTCAACCAAGGAGCTTCCATGAGCAAACCCCAGGTACTGCAGATCGGTCCGTTAAGCGAGCGCTTCAATCGCACGCTGGCCGAGCAATATAAGGTCACCGCGCTATGGCAACAGGCCGATCCCCTGACCTTTCTGCACGAGCAGGGCCAGCAGTTCGAGCTGCTGGTGTCTTCGGCGCGCTTCGGTTGCAGCATTGAGCAGCTGGCGTGCCTGCCGAACCTGCGTGCCATCTGCAGCTTTGGCGTGGGTTACGACCCCTATCCGCTGGAGCTTTTGCGCGAGCGTGGTATCGCTATCAGCACCACCCCGGATGTACTCAACGACTGTGTCGCCGACCTGGCCATGGGCCTGATCATTGATACGGCGCGACAACTGAGTGCAGCTGATCGCTTTGTACGGCAAGGGCAGTGGCTGGCGGGCAACTACCCGCTGACGCGCAAGGTCAGCGGCAAGAAGCTCGGCATCGTTGGCCTTGGCCGCATCGGTCAGGCCATCGCCCGGCGCGCCGAAGGTTTTGCCATGCCGGTGCGCTACCACAAGCGCCGCCAGGACCCGAGCAGTCCTTATGGTTTTGAGGCGGATCTACTGGCCCTGGCGCAGTGGGCGGATTTTCTGCTGCTGGCCTGCCCAGGCGGCGCCGCGACTCATCATCTGATCGATGCCGAGGTACTGGGCGCACTGGGGCCGCAGGGCATTCTGGTGAATATCGCCCGCGGCAGCGTGGTCGAGCAATCGGCGCTGGTCGCAGCGCTGGTCAACGGCACGCTGGGCGGCGCCGGGCTGGATGTATTTGAAGGTGAACCCAAGGTGCCGGAGGCGCTGTTCGCCCTGCCTAACGTGGTGCTGTTGCCACATGTTGGCAGCGGTACCGTGGAGACCCGCTTGCAGATGGAAGAGCTGGTGCTGGCCAATCTGCAGGCTTTTATCGAACGCGGCGAGTTGCTTACCCCGCTGTAAGCAATTGGCCTTCCCTAATAAGCGCACCGAGCCTGCTCGGCGCACTTATCAGCCTCGCGGCCACAAGCGGCGGGGTGTTTTACCCCCACCTCCTAGCGTGACCGGCGCGCCACAAGCGCGCTGGGTAATTCCTCTTTACCACGCCTTACTGACTCAGGCGCAGCAGGCGTTGTCCCTGGGCGTGCAGCGCGGCATTCAGTTCGGGCGGGCTGATCACCCTGAAATCGAATGGCAGGCGCGCCAGTTGGCGGGAAAACCAGGTCAGGCTGTCGGTACTACTGACCAGTCGTACGCCCTGGGCATTGGGCACCAGCATGCCGGCATTGCCACCCAGCTCCAGGGTTGCGCTGTGTAGATCGGTCAGCAGCTGGATTTCCAGCGGATAGCTGCGCGGCAGGTTGGCGATGCTGGCACTCAGGTGCTGTGCGGCATCGAAGTCCGCGGGGCGCTCGAAGGGGATGTCCATGGGCTGCAGGTCTTGAATGCGCGACAGACGAAACGAGCGCAGGTCGCCACGTAGATGACAGAACCCGCTCAGGTACCAGAGCCCCCAACGGTAAACCAGGCCATAGGGGTCGACTTCGCGTTCGCTACTGGCCTGGTTCGCTGTCTCGTAAGTGAGGCGTACCCGCAACCTGGCTTGCGCGGCGAAAGCCAGTGCGTCCAGTAGCTGATGGTCGGTTTCGTCACGGCTGCGCGGTATATCCAGGGTCGCGCTTTCGCCGAGGGCGCGAACCCGCTGCTTAAGGGCAACCGGCATCACCCGTTCTAGCTTGGCCTGGGCGCTGGCCAGCGCCGGTGCGCTGTCACTCAGGCCCAGGCTGCGCGCCGCGAGCAGGCCGAGGGCAATGGCCTGGGCCTCGTCGGGGCTGAACATCATCGGTGGCAGCTTGAAGCCGGCGACCAGCCGATAACCGCCGTGACGGCCGCGCTCGGTGGTCAGCGGGATGCCGAGTTCTTCCAGGCTGCTGATATAGCGGCGCAGGGTGCGGCCATCGACCTCCAGGCGCTGCGCCAGTTCGCGACCACTGATCTGCCCCTGGCTTTGCAGCAGCTCCAGTAGGGCCAGCACGCGGGTGGTGGGGTTGCTCATAAAAAATTGAATTCGGTTTTTTAATAGGGCGGAATATAGCCTATTAGTCCATTAGCTTGTGTTTAACGCCGCAGCGAAAGGCGCTGCGGCAAGCCCCCGTCAAGGAGACAAGCTATGTACCCGGTTCTATTTTATGGCGTTCCCCAGGGCTGCTCGTTCGGCTCTATCGTGGCTCTGGAATGGTTGGGCCAGCCCTACCAGCTCTGCCGTATCGAGATGCTCGAGCAACCCTGGGACCCGTTGTACGGCCAGATCAATGCGCTGTATCAGACCCCGTCGCTGCTGACCGAGAACGGTGCAGTGGTCAATGAAAGCCTGGCCATTTTGCTGCACGTGGCCGCTCGTTCAGCTGCGGATGGTCTCGGTCCGCGGCAGGGCAGTGCGGCGTTCGACCAGCTCAATCAGATGCTGTCCTATCTGGTGACTGATTTTTTCAGCGCCTTCAGTCCCCTATGGATCGCCTATGAGAAGGCCGAGCTGAGCGCGGATCAACGTGACCTTTTGCAAGCCGTCGGCCGCGAACAGGTCAGCAACGCCTGTCGCTATCTGAGCCAACTGCTGTCTGAGCGGCCGTGGCTGCTCGGCGAGCAGCGCAGCCTGGCCGATGCCTATCTGGCGGGAGTAGCGCGCTGGGTGAGCTATCACCAGTTGTTCGACCTGCCTGCGGATTACCCGAACCTAGCGCGTTATCTGGACCGGTTGGGTAGCGACGCTGCGGTGCGCTTTGCCAGCGCCATCGAGCAGGGCGACGCGGTCACAGGAAGCGGCACATTTCAGGGGCATGTCAGCCTGGAGCATCTGCGTTCGCGCCTGCCGACTGATTGACGCGAAACGCTTCGGGCCGTGGGTATCAAGGCAGTGTTTTTAGCGCTTCGCAACTGGCGCTGTAGTTCTGCTGGCAGGCGCTGGTAAACAGGCGTCGGGCCTGGTTGGCGTCCAGTGGTACGCCTTGTTCGCCGCGCAGGTAGAGGTTGCCGAGGATGTGCTGGGCCATCGGGTTGCCGCCGGCGGCGGACTGGTTGAGGTACTTGAGCATCAGCGGCGGGTTGTTGAAATCCGGGTTGTCGCGGCCGGTATACAGGTAGGCCAGGCTGACAGCGGCCATGGCGTGGCCTTTGTCGGCGGCGAGCTTCCACCAGTATTCGGCCTGTTTGAGGTCCTTATTAGGCTTGCCGACGAAGTACAGGCTGCCGAGCTGGAACTGGCTGTCGAGGTCGCCGCGATTGGCCTGGCTGCGCAGGTTGGCCTCGGCAGCACGGTTTTCGCTGGGGGCATCAGCTTCCAGGGTGGGCTGTTCGGTCTGGCTATGTTCCGGCTGGCTGGCGCAACCGCCCAGCAACAGGCCGGCGCAGAGCAGTAACAACAGTGGGCGTTGGCGTAATGGCGCAATGTTCATACGGATGGCTGCTCCTTTGATATTGCCTTGGCACTTGAGTTGAACCTGTGGCAGGTAAACACCAGACTGCAGGCTCGCACGCAAGTTGCGCGGCGCTCGGGTGATCGGTTGTGTTGCAGGTTGCACAATCCATATCAGTTTGTCGCCTGCAGCGTTTCGCCCATGCACCAGAGCTGCGATTCTTGGTCATATTCGTGTCTTTTCGTGCATCCAAGCCTCCGAGGTATCCATGCAGATCAGCTCCAACTTCGACAGCGGCAATATCGAGGTCATCGACGCCAGCAACCCGCAGCAAGTGGTGCTGGCGATTCGTCCGGATCTCAACAGCGGACATTTCCAGTGGTTCCATTTCAAGGTTGAAGGCTTGCAGCCTGGGCAGCGCTATGGCTTTAGCCTGAGCAACGCCGGGCAGTCGTCTTACAAGGATGCCTGGAGCGGTTATCACGCTGTGGCCTCTTACGATCAGTTCAACTGGTTTCGGGTGCCGAGCCGCTTTGAAGAAGGCGCACTGAAGTTCGACATCGAGCCGCAGGACGAGCAGGTCTGGTTCGCCTATTTCGAGCCTTACAGCCGCGAGCGCCATAGCCAGTTGATTGAGGATGCGCAGCGTTTGGCCGGTGCTGAATTGTTTGCCACGGGCAAGAGCATAGAAGGTCGGCCCATCGAGTTGCTGCGCATCAGCCGCAACCCACAGGCGCAGCGCAAGATCTGGCTGATTGCCCAGCAGCATCCCGGCGAGCATATGGCCGAGTGGTTTATGCAAGGTCTACTTGAGCGCCTGCAACTACGCGACGATGCTGAGCTAAATGACCTGCTGGATACGGCCGACCTGTACCTAGTGCCGAATATGAACCCGGACGGCGCCTTCCGGGGGCATCTGCGCACCAACGCCGCCGGGCGCGACCTCAACCGCGCCTGGCAATCAGCCAGTGAGGCGGACAGCCCCGAGGTGTTTTTCGTCCAGCAGCAGATGCGCGCGGTGGGCGTCGATCTGTTTCTGGATATCCACGGTGATGAGGAAATCCCTCATGTGTTTGCCGCCGGTTGCGAAGGCAATCCGAGTTACAGCCCGCGCCTGGAACGTCTGGAAAACCAGTTCAAGCGGTTGCTGATCGATAACGGCGCCGAATTCCAGACCACCTTCGGCTACACCCCCGATCAGTTCGGCCAAGCCAACACCAGCCTGGCCTGCAACGCTGTCGGCATGGAGTTCGATTGCCTGGCCTTTACCATCGAAATGCCGTTCAAGGATCACGACGACAACCCCAACCCGCACACGGGCTGGAACGGCGAGCGCTCGATGCAGTTGGGCAAGGATGTGCTTAGCGTTGTTGCGGCGATGGTCGACGATTTGCGCTAAGGCATAGAAATCACCGAGGGCTATTTTTAACGTCGCGTAGCGACGGCCCGCAGGGTGGGTGCCATGGATAGCAGGACATAAAAAAGCCCGTCGCAAGGACGGGCTGAAGGTTTCACACACGAGGAGTAATCGATGCCGATGGAGCGGTGGATTTACAGCAGGGACAGCGGGTAGTTGAAGATCAGCCGGTTTTCGTGAATATCCTGGCCAACGTCACGACGGACGCTGGAGTTACGCCATTTCACGTTGAGGTTTTTCAGCGCACCGCTCTGCACGGTATAGGCCAGCTCGGATTCACGGCCCCATTCTTCGGCGTCATCGCGGCCCGCTGCTTTGATGTTGTCACCGCTGACATAGCGGTTCATCAGCGTCAGACCCGGCACACCAAGGCCGGCGAAGTTGTAGTCGTGACGCACCTGCCAGGAGCGCTCTTCGGGGTTGTCGTAGGAGTTGGTGAACCCGTCGTTGACCAGCGTGCCGCCGCTGGCGCCGTCGATACGCATAAACTTGGTGTCGCCGTCCAGGTGCTGGTAGGCCAGGGTGAAAGCGTTGTTGCCGGTCTTGGCGGTAAGGCTGCCCTGGTAGACCTTGTTGTCCAGCTTGCCGGCCTTGGCCGCACCTTCATCCTTGCCGTCGACGTAGCCTAGGTTGGTGCTCAGCACCCAGTCGCCGACCGGTTGGCTGTGGGTCAGTTGCACGTAGCTCTGCTGGTAAACGTCCTCCAGGCGGGCGTGCCAGACGCCAACCAGGGTGTTGTTGGCGTTGAATTTGTACTCACCGCCCGCGAAGTTGAAATCATCGCCTTCGATACCGCTGTAGCTCATTTCTTCACGGCTGGCATTGTTACGCTGGCTGTTCTTCCAGAATTGACCGCCGTACAGGCTCAGGCCGTCGATTTCGTTGGAGGTGAGCTGTGCACCCTGGAAGGTTTGCGGCAGGGCACGACCGTCGTCCGCGCGGAGGATAGGCAGCACGGCAAACCACTCGCCGACTTTCAGTTCGGTTTTTGACAGCTTGGCTTTAGCTGCAACGGCAATGCGCCCGTAGCTATCGGCCGACTCGCCATCGCTGCGGTCGGTCGACAGCAAGCCGCTGCCAGTAGAGCCGCCGCCGCTGTCGAGCTTGATCGCGCCAAGAACCAGCGCGTCCAGGCCAAAACCTACGGTGCCTTGGGTAAAGCCAGAGCGTACATCGATGATCATGCTCTGCGCCCACTCGGCGGCCTGACCCTGGTCATTCGCCCCGGTGTGGTTGAGGAAGTTACGGTTGAAGTAGTAGTTGCGCAGGCCAATGTTGACCTTGGCGTCGTCGATAAAACCGGCAGCCTGGCTGCTGAGTGGCAGAGCGAGGGCCATGCTGCCTGCAGTGGTGAGCAGGGCGAGCGAGAGGGCATTGCGTGCAGTCATTGTTGTTGTGCTCCCATTTTTGAACAAGCCGTTCCCTTGCCGGCCTGAGTTGCCAGCGGCGAAAGGAACGAGTGAGTTGCCCCATGCCAGGGCGACAAACGCACCCTCGGTCGGGGTGCGCCTCTGCTTCAGGCTTAGCCGTCGGCGAATTCAGTAGGGCGATACGCGAGTTGCCGGCGGCTCGGTCGATAGAGCGGCGTGGCGTTGCGTGCTGTGGCAGGGCACAGGGTGAGCGATGTGGCGAGCGCGACAATCGTCATGACGGGACCTTTATTTTTGTTTTTATGATTTGTTGTATGTTGTCATACAACATTGATCGGATTATCGACAGCCTCTGCCGGGTTTGTCAACGCATGCCAGACCAAAGTTGTATGGGCTAGCTGCCGTGTAGCCATCCAGAGAGAGGCGGGGTAACAGGTTAATTCCTTTGTTTTTAAGGCCTGCATGGGCTTGTAAATCGGCCTAAACGTTATGTATTAACAGGCTATGGCCACGTTCAGTCACCTGCTGTCGATACCACGCTGGATATTTCGGATAACTTGGTTGTGCGATAACGTATGACAATTTTCCCCGGTTGGATTACTGCCGCCCGGGTCCAGCCATTGGAGACGAACATGCCGCATTGCTTGGTTGAAGGCTCGCTTACCCTCACGCGTTTGATCACTCCGTCCGAACTGCTTGGCGTCGTCGAGGATGCTGCGACTGCTACCCAGTTGTTCCAGCCGGGCGAGGTCAAACTGCGCCTAAGTCTGTATGAGCATTTCAGCGTGGGCGGTCGCCAGGAAGATTTTGTTCACCTGATTTTCTACATCCTCGCCGGGCGCACCGATGAGCAGAAGCGCCTGCTCTCGCGGCAGATCGTGCGGGCGCTGGTCGAGCGTTTGCCAAGCGTTAATGCCGTGTCGCTGGACGTGCGTGACATCGACCGAGAGGTCTTCAGCAACAAGCGCAATTGTCTGCTGCCGGACTGAGCCGGTGACATACGCCTAGGGCTGAAATAGAGTGCCGACAGATAATCAGGCAGAGGTGTCTATGCAGCTGGCGGCTCCGATTCCCATTCTGCGCAGCTTCGATGAAGCCAAGGCGCGGGCCTTCTATTGCGAGTTTCTGGGTTTTTGCGAGGACTGGGCGCATCGCTTCGAGGCGGGCTTACCGCTCTATCTGCAAGTGTCCAGGGCGGGGTGTGTGCTGCATCTGTCCGAACACCACGGCGATTGCTGCCCTGGCGCTGCGCTGCGTATCAGTGTCGATGATCTGGATGCCCTGCACGCCGAGCTGACGGCGCGGGCGTATGGCAATGCGCGGCCGGGTATCACCAACCAGCCTTGGGGGCGTGATATGGCTGTGACCGATCCGTTTGGCAATCGGCTGATCTTTACCGATATCAATGCTGCATAGCGTTGAGCGCCAGCAGCACCGGCCTGGCGGGCGGTGCTGCAGATCCAGTGGTTAACCGCGGTAGTAGCGCTGCGGCACAAACGGGGTCTTGGCTACTTTCATCGCCACGCGCTTGCCGCGCACCATGGCCCATACCTCGGTATCCAGGGCGATATGGCTGTTTTGCAGATAACCCATGGCTACCGGCGCAGCCAGCGTCGGGCCGAAGCCACCGCTGCATACAGTGCCGATCACATTGCCGTCGGCATCGACGATTTCCGCGCCTTCACGCACAGGTACACGCTCCTGCGGCAGCAAGCCGACGCGCTTGCTGGCCACGCCTTCCTGCTGCTGAGCGAAGATCCGCGCCGCACCGGGGAAACCGCCAGCGCGTGCGCCATCGGCGCGGCGCGGCTTGGACATGGCCCACAGCAGGCTGGCTTCGATCGGTGTGGTGCTGGTGCTCATGTCGTGGCCGTACAGGCACAGACCGGCTTCCAGGCGCAGCGAGTCGCGCGCGCCAAGGCCGATGGCGGCCACTTCCGGTTCGGCCAGCAGGCTGCGAGCCAGGGTTTCGGCGTGGGCGGCCGGCACTGAGATTTCGAAGCCGTCTTCGCCGGTGTAGCCGGAGCGGCTGACGTAGCAGTCAACACCCAGCAGGCGCACGGGGGCGAATTGCATAAAGGTCATCTTGGCCACTTCAGGTGCCAGGCGGGCGAGTACATCGACCGCTTTCGGCCCTTGCAGGGCGAGCAGGGCGCGATCGAAACAAGCTTCGATCTGGCACTGGCTGGCGATCTGCAGTTGCAGGTGCATCAGGTCCTGGTGCTTGCAGGCTGCGTTGACCACCAGGAACAGGGTGTCGTTACCCAGGTTGGCGACCATCAGGTCGTCGAGGATGCCGCCCTGGTCATCGGTAAACATGGCGTAGCGCTGCATGCCCACGGGCAGGTCGATGATGTCCACCGGCACCAGGCGCTCCAGGGCCTGCGCCGCCTGCGGGCCGCGCAGAATGATCTGGCCCATGTGCGAGACGTCGAACAGGCCGGCGGCTTCACGGGTGTGCAGGTGTTCCTTCATCACCCCGAGCGGGTACTGCACCGGCATGTCGTAGCCGGCGAACGGCACCATGCGCGCGCCCAGTTCGAGATGCAGGGCGTGTAGCGGGGTTTTCGCCAGGGTTTCAGTGGTCATGCGGTTCTCCAAAGCTAAGTGTCTGTATGACGGATAGAGATTCAAGGTAGGAGCGGGCCATGCCCGCGATGCTTTTCTGCAGCAATTTTCGCGGGCACGGGACTAGGCGTCACACCGCTCCTACAGGGGTGTTGGCTTTAGCACTCGACAATATTTACAGCCAAACCGCCGCGGGCGGTTTCCTTGTATTTGTTGTTCATATCGGCACCGGTCTGGCGCATGGTGCGGATCACTTTATCCAGCGAGACGAAGTGCTGGCCGTCGCCGCGCAGGGCCATGCGCGCGGCGTTAATCGCCTTCACCGAGCCCATGGCGTTGCGCTCGATGCACGGCACCTGGACCAGGCCGCCAATGGGGTCGCAGGTCAGGCCGAGGTTGTGTTCCATGCCGATCTCGGCGGCGTTCTCCACCTGGTTGACGCTGCCACCGAGCACTTCGCACAAGGCACCGGCGGCCATCGAGCAAGCCACGCCGACCTCACCCTGGCAGCCGACTTCGGCGCCGGAGATCGAGGCGTTTTCCTTATAGAGGATGCCGATGGCGGCGGCGGTGAGCAGAAAGCGCACCACGCCGTCGTCGTTGGAGCTGGGGATAAAACGGCTGTAGTAATGCAGCACCGCCGGCACGATGCCGGCCGCGCCATTGGTCGGTGCGGTGACTACGCGGCCGCCGCTGGCGTTTTCCTCGTTCACCGCCAGGGCGTAGAGGTTTACCCAGTCGAGCACACTCAAGGCATCGCGCAGACTGGCTTCCGGGTGTTTACACAGCTGGCGGTGCAGGGCGGCGGCGCGGCGTTTGACCTTGAGCCCGCCCGGCATGATGCCCTCGTTGCGACAGCCGGCTTCGACGCAATCCTGCATCACCTGCCAGATCTGCAGCAGGCGCGCGCGGGTTTCCGCTTCCGGTCGCCAGGCCGCTTCGTTGGCCAGCATCACCTGGCTGATCGACAGGTTGTGCTCGGCGCAGTGGGCCAGCAGTTGCTTGCCGGTGGTAAAGGGGTACTGCAACGGGGTGGTGTCTTCGACGATGCGGTCGGCGCCGGCGGCTTGTTCATCGACCACAAAACCGCCGCCAACCGAGTAGTACTCGCGCGAGCGGATCTGCAAGCCGGCGGCGTCGAAGGCGCGGAAGATCATGCCGTTGGGGTGGTAAGGCAGCGGCTTGCGAATCATCGCCAGGTGCTGTTTTTCAGCAAAGCGAATGGCTTTCTCGCCGAGCAGTTTGAGTTCGCCGCTGCTGCGGATTGCTGCGAGACGGGTATCGACATTGCTGGTGTCGACGCTGTCCGGCTGTTCGCCTTCCAGGCCGAGTAGCACGGCTTTGTCGCTGCCATGGCCCTTGCCGGTAGCACCGAGGGAGCCGTACAGCTCGACCTTGATGCTATCTGTGGTGGTCAAAAGATCATCGCGGCGCAGGCCTTCGGCAAAGCGCAGGGCGGCCAGCATTGGGCCGACTGTGTGCGAGCTGGACGGACCGATGCCGATCTTGAAAAGGTCAAAAACGCTTAGTGACATGCTTGCTCCGACTGCGTGTTTTGCTGCCGCCCTTGTGGGGCAGCGTTGATGCGGCGCGCTGGATAACCGCGCCGCGAGTGGCAAAAACTGCGTACCGCTCTAGTCAGCGTAGACCGGGAAGCTGGCGCATAGGTTCGCAACCTGACCACGAACGCGCTCAATTACCGTCGGGTTTTCCAAGTCGTCGAGGATGTCGCAGATCCAGCCGGCCAGGGTGCGGCACTCGCCCTGCTTGAAGCCGCGGGTGGTGACGGCTGGGGTGCCGATGCGGATGCCGGAAGTGACAAACGGCGACTGCGGATCGTTGGGCACGGCGTTCTTGTTCACCGTGATATGCGCTGCGCCGAGGGCGGCATCGGCGGCCTTGCCGGTGAGGCCCTGCTTGATCAGGCTGACCAGCATCAGGTGGTTGTCGGTGCCGCCGGAGACTACGTCATAGCCGCGCTGCACAAACACTTCGGCCATCGCCTGGGCATTGTCGATCACCTGCTGCTGGTAGGCCTTGAAGCCAGGCTCCAGCGCCTCCTTGAAGCACACGGCCTTGGCGGCGAGCACATGCATCAGCGGGCCGCCCTGGCTGCCAGGGAAAACGGCGGAGTTGAGCTTTTTCTCGATGGCTTCATTAGCCTTGGCCAGAATCAAGCCGCCGCGCGGGCCGCGCAGGGTCTTATGGGTAGTGGTGGTGACCACATCGGCAAAGGGAATCGGGTTGGGGTACAGGCCGGCGGCGACCAGGCCGGCGACGTGGGCCATGTCGACAAACAGCAGTGCGCCAACCTGGTCGGCGATGGCGCGAAAGCGGGCGAAGTCCAGGGTGCGCGAATAAGCGGAGAAGCCGGCGACGATCATCTTCGGCTTATGTTCGACGGCCAGGCGCTCGACCTCGGCGTAATCAATCAGGCCTTGCTCGTCGATGCCGTACTGCACCGCGTTGTACAACTTGCCAGAGGACGACACCTTGGCGCCGTGGGTCAGGTGGCCGCCGTGGGCCAGGCTCATGCCCAGGATGGTGTCGCCGGCATTCAGCAGGGCCAGGTACACCGCGCTGTTGGCCGAGGAACCGGAGTGCGGTTGGACGTTGGCGTAGTCGGCGCCGAACAGCTGCTTGGCGCGCTCGATGGCCAGGGCCTCGACCTTGTCGACATGCTCACAGCCGCCGTAGTAGCGCTTGCCTGGATAGCCTTCGGCGTACTTGTTGGTCAGGCCGCTGCCCTGGGCCTGCATCACGCGCTGGCTGCAATAGTTTTCCGAGGCAATCAGCTCGATATGGTCTTCCTGGCGCTGCTCTTCGGCGTTGATCGCGGCGAGCAGGGCATCATCGTAGCCTTGCAGTTGGTCGTGCTTGCTAAACATGGTGAGGCCCTCGTTATTGTTCTTCGGGATGCAACTGACCCGCCCCGGGTAGGGGTGAGTTGAAAATTGGGGGGAAGCTAAACGCCGAACCATTCCCTCTCCCCTTGGGGAGAGGGGAGGTTCATCACGCGTCCTGGTACGCCTCGATGGACGGGCAGGCGCAGATCAGGTTGCGGTCGCCAAACACGTTGTCCACGCGGCCGACCGGCGGCCAGTACTTGGCCTCGATCAGGCTGGCCACTGGGTACACGGCCTGCTCGCGGCTGTAGCCGTGAGTCCACTCGCCGGTCAGTTCCAGGGCAGTGTGTGGAGCGTTTTTCAGCGGGTTGTCGTTGGCATCCAACTGGCCAGCTTCCACCGCACGAATCTCGTTGCGGATGGCGATCATGGCGTCGCAGAAACGGTCCAGTTCTTCCTTGGACTCGCTCTCGGTCGGCTCGATCATCAGGGTGCCGGCCACCGGGAAGGACATGGTCGGGGCATGGAAGCCGAAGTCGATCAGGCGCTTGGCCACGTCGTCAACGCTGATGCCGCTGCTGTCCTTGATCGGGCGGATATCCAGAATGCACTCATGCGCTACCAGGCCGTTGCTGCCCGAATACAGCACGGGGTAGTGCTCTTCCAGGCGACGGGCGATGTAGTTGGCATTAAGGATGGCCATCTGCGATGCACGCTTGAGACCTTCGCCACCCATCATGCTGATGTACATCCAAGTGATCGGCAGGATGCTGGCGCTACCGAACGGCGCGGCGCTGACCGCACCTTCTTTACGGGCCATATGGCCGTGACCGGGCAGGAACGGAATCAGGTGTTCCTTGACGCCAATCGGGCCGACGCCTGGGCCGCCACCGCCGTGCGGAATGCAGAAGGTCTTGTGCAGGTTCAGGTGGGAGACGTCGCCGCCGAACTTGCCCGGGGCGCAGAGGCCGACCATGGCGTTCATGTTGGCACCGTCGATATACACCTGACCGCCGTTGTCGTGGACGATCTGGGCGATCTCGCGGATGCCTTCCTCGAACACGCCGTGGGTCGACGGGTAGGTGATCATGATCGCGGCCAAACGATCCTTGTGCTCTTCGGCCTTGGCCTTGAGGTCAGCGATGTCGACGTTACCGCTGCTGTCGCAGGCGGTGACCACTACGCGCATACCGACCATGCTGGCGGTGGCCGGGTTGGTGCCGTGGGCCGACTGCGGGATCAGGCAGATGTCGCGCTGATCATCGCCGCGGCTGTGGTGGTAGGCGCGGATGGCCATCAGGCCGGCGTACTCGCCCTGGGAGCCGGCGTTCGGCTGCAGGGAGATGCCGTCGTAACCGGTGGCCGCGCAGAGCATGGCTTCCAGTTCGGTGGTCAACTGCTGGTAGCCCTGGCTTTGCTCGACCGGGGCGAAGGGGTGCAGGTTGCCGAACTCGGCCCAGGTCACCGGGATCATTTCGCTGGCGGCGTTGAGCTTCATGGTGCAGGAGCCCAGCGGGATCATGCTGCGGTCCAGCGCCAGGTCCTTGTCGGCCAGCTTGCGCAGGTAGCGCATCAATTCGGTTTCGCTGTGGTAGCGATTGAATACTGGATGGCTGAGGATTTCCGATTCGCGCAACAGGCCTTTCGGCAGCTGGGCGATTACATCGGCAGCCAGTTCGGCGAAGGCCGGCACAGCCTTGCCTTCGGCGAATACCGCCAACAGTGCCTCGATGGCAGCCTGATCGGTGGTTTCATCCAGGGACAGACCCAGGCGCTCGCCATCGATTTCCCGCAGGTTGATCCCTGCCTTGCGCGCAGCGGCGTGCAGGGCCGCGGTCTTGTCGCCAGTGGCCAGGGTCAGGGTGTCGAAGAAGAATTCCTGCTCGACGCTGTAACCCAGTGCGCGCAGGCCCTTGGCCAGGATCGCGGTGAACTGGTGGGTGCGCTGGGCGATCTGGGTCAGGCCGGCTGGGCCGTGATACACGGCGTACATGCTGGCGATGTTGGCCAACAGTACCTGGGCGGTACAGATGTTACTGGTGGCCTTCTCGCGGCGGATATGCTGCTCGCGGGTCTGCATGGCCAGGCGCAGAGCCGGCTTGCCGAAACGGTCGATCGACATGCCGACCAGGCGGCCCGGCATGTCGCGCTTGAACGCGTCGCGGGTGGCGAAGTAGGCGGCGTGTGGGCCACCGAAGCCCAGCGGCACACCAAAACGCTGGGCGCTGCCCAGGGCCACGTCGGCACCGAACTCACCCGGTGGGGTGAGCAGGGTCAGGGCCAGCAGGTCAGCGGCCACGGCGACCAGGGCATTGGCGGCGTGGAAGCGCTCAACCAGTTCGCGGTAATCGAAGATGTCGCCATTGCTCGCCGGGTACTGCAGCAGGGCGCCAAAGTAGGCGCTGGCATCGGTGATGCTGGCTTCGTCGCCGACCACCACGTCAATACCCAGCGGTTCGGCGCGGGTGCGCAGCACGTCGAGGGTCTGCGGGTGGCAATGCTGGGAGGCGAAGAAGGCATTGCTGGCTTTGTTCTTCGACAGACGCTTGCAGAAGGTCATGGCCTCGGCAGCGGCGGTGGCTTCATCCAGCAGCGAGGCGTTGGCGATCTGCATACCGGTGAGGTCGCTGATCAAGGTCTGGAAGTTCAGCAAGGACTCCAGACGACCCTGGGAGATTTCCGGCTGGTAGGGGGTGTAGGCGGTGTACCAGGCCGGATTTTCCAGCAGGTTGCGCAGGATCGGGCTCGGCGTGTGGGTGCCGTGGTAGCCCTGACCGATATAGGTTTTGAATTGCTGGTTTTTACCCGCGATGGCTTTGATCTTGGCCAGGGCGTCGGCTTCCGACAGGCCCGGCAGCGCGCCCAGCACGCTGGTGCCCTTGATGCTCTCGGGAATCACGTTGTCGGTCAGTGCGTCGATGCTGGCGTAGCCGAGCAGTTCGAGCATGGCCGCAGTATCGGCGTCACGCGGGCCGATATGCCGGGCGACAAATTCGTTCTGGGTGGTCAACTTGGTCATTGCAATCTCTCAGGCGTCAGCATTGGCGTTGAGTAGGCGCTCGTAGGCGGCCTGGTCGAGCAGGTCGGCTACCGCGCTGGCATTGGCCGGACGGAAACGGAAGAACCAACCCTTGCCCAGGGGATCTTCGTTGACCAGCTCAGGGCTGGATTCTAGCTCGCCATTGACCTCAACCACCTCTCCGTCCAGCGGCATGGCGATATTGCTTGCAGCTTTCACCGATTCCAGCACGGCAACTTCAGCGCCTTCAGCGTAGCTCTGGGCTTCCGGCAGCTGCACGAATACCACGTCACCCAGGGCCTCCTGGGCATAGGCAGTGATGCCCACGGTAACCAGACCATCGGCATCCTGACGCAGCCATTCGTGCTCAACGGTAAAACGCAATTCGCTCATGTGAACTCCTCAAGGGTGGTGACTCGCCCTTTCTACTGGGGGCGATGTGCTGGATGCTCGTGGCGGGCACGAGCGGAAGGTGAAAAGACCTTAGCAAGGTAGGTGCCATTGTTATTTTTATCAACAAAAACAATGACTTAGTTAGTTGTTGTAAGTTTGCTTTTGTAAAGCGTGTATCGATATAGATACACGCGCGATCGATTCATACGCAAAGCACAGCGCTAAAGCTCTGGCGTCGTGGGCTGAACGCTTTGTGTCGCTTTCATTACGATGTACTTAATTCGATACAGTGGCTCGTTTCGCTTCACTGTCAGCCACGGCGCTGGCGCTGTAATGCGGCCTGCGCCGTCGCGCCGGCAATGACCAATTTTGGCGCAGAGCCGGCAGGGCCATTCACCCACCCTATAAAGCTCTATTGAAATGGCTCATGGGTCGGGCGCAGAGCGGCTTTTTAGAGGCGCGTTCACTCTTTCGGCTGACAAGGCAAATACCTCTTTCGGGCGCTTATCCAGGATCTGGTGCCTGGGTAGCGTGGAGGCTCAACACGAAACCCGCTTTCTAGGAGAGCCGCATGAGAACAACAACAAGACATGCCATCTTCCAGCCCAGCATCTTGGCAATAGCCATCGCTGTCGGTTGTGTAGGGCCTGTCCAGGCTATTACGTTCAATATTGGTGAGGTCGAAGCGCAGTTCGATTCATCGCTTTCTGTGGGGGCAAGTTGGAGCGTGCGTGGGGCCGATCCTGACTTTATCGGCACGCGCAACGGTGGTAAGGCATCTTCTCAAACCAACGATGACGGACGCTTGAACTTCAAAAAAGGTGAAACCTTTTCGAAGATATTCAAAGGTATTCACGACCTTGAATTGAAGTACGGCGATACCGGCGTGTTTGTTCGCGGTAAGTATTGGTACGACTTCGAGACCAAGGACGAAAGCCGTCTGCTGTATGACATCGATGACCACAACCGCAAAACAGCGGCACAGGCCTCCGGTGCCGAAATTCTCGATGCCTTCATCTATCACAACTACAGCCTGGGCAGCATGCCGGGCAGTGTGCGGGTGGGTAAGCAAGTGGTCAGCTGGGGTGAAAGTACCTTTATTGGTAACTCGATCAACTCGATCAACCCAGTGGATGCGGCAGCGTTCCGCCGGCCTGGCGCGGAGATCAAGGAGGGGTTGATTCCGGTCAACATGCTCTATGTCTCGCAGAGCTTGACCGACACCATCAGCATGGAGGCGTTCTACCAGCTGGAGTGGGATCAGACTGTTATCGATAACTGCGGAACGTTCTTTGCGCCCAGCGACACAGCCGCCGATGGCTGTAATGACCGCCTGGTTGTAGCGGGGGCCGATGTCGCGCCGGACGCGTCAAACAACACTGGTGCGCCGGGCAACCCCGTCTTCATTCCACGCGCGGGTGACCGTGATGCTCGTGACAGCGGTCAGTTCGGCGTTGCCTTGCGCTGGTTTGCCGAGTCGTTGAATGACACTGAGTTCGGCCTGTACGCGATGAATTACCACAGCCGCACCCCGAGCGGCAGCATCATTGTTGGGACTGGAGCGCCGCAGGCTGCCCGCTACTTTCTGGAGTACCCGGAGGATATTCGCCTCTATGGCGTAAGTTTCCAGACCAATATCGAAGGCACGGCGTTGTCGGGTGAACTCAGTTACCGACCAAATATGCCAATTGGCATCAACTCCACTGACATGACCTTTGCATCCCTTCGGCAGGGTTTTTCGCCGGTATTTACCAGTGGCCATGGTTTAAACGCCGTGGGCGAGGAAGTATCCGGTTACGTGCGCAAGCCGGTGACCCAGGCGCAAGTTACGGCGGTGCAGTTTTTTGACCGGGTGCTGGGGGCCAGTCGCCTGACCCTGCTGGGTGAGGTGGGTTACAACCATGTCAGTGGTATCAGTGATGATGTCGGTGAACTGCGCTTCGGTCGCGATCCGGTCTATGGCATTGGTCAGCTCAACCCCAATACGACCTGTACTTTAGGGGTGAACGCTGCCAACCCTGATCAGTGTAATGACGATGGTTTTTTCACCAGCAGCTCCTGGGGCTACCGCCTACGGGCCAGCGCCGAGTACAGCAACGTTTTCGCCGGGGTCAACCTGACGCCGAGCATTGCCTGGTCGCATGACGTCGATGGTTATGGCCCCAACTTCAGCGAGGGCAGTAAGGCGGTGAGCCTGGGCCTGAACGCTGACTACCAGAACACCTATAACGCCAGCCTCAGTTACACCGACTTCTTTGGTGGTGATTACAACACCAACGTCGACCGTGACTTTGTTGCCCTGAGCTTTGGTGTGAACTTCTGATCAACGCAGTGCAAAAGGATCCGTACACCATGAAAAATACAAGAATCCTGCAAGCTGGTGCGCTGGTGCTGACTTTGTTAGCCAGCAGCGTGATGGCCGCAGTCTCTGAGCAAGAAGCAGCTCAGCTGGGCACCAGTCTGACGCCGCTGGGCGCGGAGATGGCCGGTAATGCTGATGGCAGCATTCCCGCCTGGACCGGTGGCCTGGCGACTGACGCCGGTGCAGTAGATGGCAAGGGTTTCCTCGCTGACCCATTTGCCAGTGAGCAACCCCTGTTCACCATTACCGCTGCCAATGCGGCGCAGTATCAGGACAAGCTCTCGCCTGGGCAGCTGGCGATGCTGCAGCGCTACGCCGATTATAAAATTCCGGTGTATCCGACCCATCGCACCGCTGCAGTGCCGGATGCTGTTTATGCCGCAGCCAAAAAAAGCGCGCTGAATACCACCACCATTGATGGCGGCAACGGCCTGCAGAACTTCGGCGATAGCCGTTACTACGCCTTCCCGATCCCGAAAACCGGTGTCGAGGTTATCTGGAACCACATCACCCGCTACCGTGGTGGCAACGTCCAGCGCCTGATTGCGCAGGCCACGCCGCAGACCAATGGCTCATTCAGCATTGTTAAGTTCGCTGACGAGGTCGCCGTGCCGTCGGACATGCCCGATATCGACCCGGCCAAGTCGGCCAACGTGCTGCTGTATTTCAAGCAGCGGGTTACTGCGCCATCGCGTCTGGCCGGTAACGTACTGCTGGTGCACGAAACCATTGATCAGGTGAAAGAGCCTCGTCTGGCGTGGATCTACAACGCTGGTCAGCGCCGTGTTCGTCGTGCGCCGCAGGTGGCTTATGACGGGCCAGGTACCGCCGCAGATGGTATGCGCACCGCGGATAACTTCGACCTGTTCTCCGGCGCCCCAGATCGCTATGACTGGAAGCTGATTGGCAAGAAGGAGGTGTACATCCCCTACAACGCCTACAAGCTGGACTCGCCATCGCTGACATACGATGACGTCCTTCGCGCCGGTCATATCAATCAGGACCTGACTCGTTACGAATTGCACAGAGTGTGGGAAGTGGAGGCGACCCTCAAATCGGGTGAGCGCCATATCTACGCCAAGCGCCATATGTACTTCGACGAAGACACCTGGCAGTTGGCTCTGGTTGATCACTACGACGGTCGTGGTCAGTTGTGGCGTGTTGCCGAAGGGCACGCGCAGAACTACTACAACCATAAAACCCCAGGCTACACCCTTGAAGCGCTTTATGACCTGACGGCTGGCCGTTACCTGGCGCTGGGCATGAAAAACGAAGAGAAACATGCCTATCTCTTCGGCTTCAAAGCCAGTGCCGCGGATTTCACTCCAGCCGCGCTGCGTAATAGCGGTGTGCGCTAACCGCGAAACTTGTAATCGTGTTACTCCGTGATTGGGCGGCCTGCGGGCCGCCTTTTTTATGGCTATGTCCCAATTACGTGTTGCATGGTCCGACCAACCGCCTCCTGGATACAGTGAACGGGCTGAATACGCTGCTGATAGCGTTCAAGCATGCGGCGCCAGCCCAGGTAGTTCGGGAG
>NZ_CAXAOW010000015.1:0-89282 GCF_963970805.1 Pseudomonas sp. EA_35y_Pfl2_R5
CTCCCGAACTACCTGGGCTGGCGCCGCATGCTTGAACGCTATCAGCAGCGTATTCAGCCCGTTCACTGTATCCAGGAGGCGGTTGGTCGGACCATGCAACACGCGATTGGGACATAGCCTTTTTTATCAGTAAATTTTACTGCGGGGTGCTTTCCAGGGGCTCTGGCGTCGGCACTGGCACGACTTTCACGTCGTCCACTTCGCGCTGAATCTGTTCAAGCAGTGAGCCTGGAGCGGGTTTCTCTTCTACCTGAGGGCGCTGTGTAGCTTGTGGCGTGGTAACGCCGCTGTCTTCGCCTAGGATAGCCTGATCGCGGCTGACGCCCGGCATAAAGTCGCCGGACAGACCGACCAGTTGGTCTTCGGTGTTGAAGTTAACGCTGACGCGTTCCTGCAGACGTTGACCACCGCCTGGCTGGATGCTGTAGAGGTAATCCCAACGATTGGCGTGGAAGGTGTCGGTGAGCAGGGGGTTGCCCATGATAAACCGCACTTGCTTGCGGGTCATTCCCGGCCGCAACTGGTCTATCATGTCCTGCGTGACGACATTGCCCTGTTGGATGTCGATTTTATAAACCCCGGGGAATGAACAACCGGCGAGTGCGAGTAGCCCCGTAAGGGTGAGGCTGGTCAGCAGGAGTTTGGTTTTTTGCATCGGTGGGCGACTTCCACTATCTTGGCTGGGCAATATAACCCCGGATCATACCCGCAATAAAGGAAGCTGCGAAGCCGCTTCCGTGAGAAAGCAGACCATGGTTGAAAATAGCGAACTACGCAAGGCTGGCCTGAAAGTGACCCTGCCACGGGTCAAGATACTGCAAATGCTCGACCACGCCGGTCAGCGTCACATGAGCGCTGAAGATGTCTACAAGGCGCTGATGGAGGCGGGTGACGATGTAGGTTTGGCGACTGTGTACCGCGTACTGACCCAGTTTGAAGCAGCAGGTCTGGTGGTTCGTCATAACTTCGATGGCGGTCATGCGGTCTTCGAGTTGGCGGACAGCGGCCATCACGACCATATGGTCTGTGTCGATTCCGGTGACGTGATCGAGTTCTTCGACGCCGAGATCGAAAAACGTCAGAAAGAAATCGTCAAAGAGCACGGTTTCGAGCTGGTCGATCACAATCTTGTGCTGTATGTGCGCAAGAAAACCTGATTGATGCAGGCATAACAAAGGCGACCCTAGGGTCGCCTTTGTGCTTTCTAGGGCCTGCGCAATCAGGCCTGAGCGCTGCCCACCATCTGCCGGGCATGGGCCAGGGATTCTTCGGTGAGATCCACGCCGCCGAGCATGCGGGCGATTTCCTCGACCCGCTGCGCTGGGCTTAGTTTGCTCACCGCGGTGCGGGTGGCATCGCTTTCACGCACCTTGTGCACGAACAGGTGCTGATGTCCTTGCGCGGCAACTTGCGGCAGGTGGGTGACGGTGAGTACCTGGCCGCGTTCACCGAGGCGGCGCAGTAGCTGGCCGACCACTTCGGCGGTGGGGCCGCCGATGCCAACGTCGACTTCATCGAATACCAGGGTTGGCACCCGCGAGGTTTGCGCGGTGATCACCTGAATCGCCAGGCTGATGCGCGACAGTTCGCCACCCGAGGCGACCTTGGTCAGGGCTTTCAGCGGTTGGCCAGGGTTGGCGCTAACCAGAAATTCCAGCTGTTCCAGGCCGTTGGGGTGCGGTTCGCTGTTGCTGTTGGCGCTCAGCTTGATGTTGAAACGCCCGCCGGGCATGCCCAGAGTTTGCATTTCCTGCTCGACTGCGCTGGCCAGCTGACTGGCGGCGTTGTTGCGCAGGGTGCTGAGCTCCGCCGCTTTTTCCTGATAATGCCGCTCGAAGGCGGCCAGCTCGTCGCTCAGGCGTTCGGCGACCTGGTCGTCGGCATTGAGGCTTTCCAGCTCTTCGAACAACTGTTGCTGCATGACGCTCAGCTCTGTTGGCTGGATGCGGTGTTTGCGCGCCAGGGTGTAGATCGCGTCCAGGCGCTCTTCCATCTGTCGCAGGCGCTCAGGGTCGGCGTCGAAATGATCGAGAAAACGGTTCAGCTCGCCGACGGCTTCTTCTACCTGAATCTGCGCGCTGGCCAGCAGGTTGGTGGCTTCGCTTAGTGCGCCGGGTTGGCCCTGGAAGGCGCTGAGGCGATTAAGACTGCTGGTCAGGGCGGACAGCACGTTGCCAGCGTCATTCTCGCTACATTGCTCGATTACCAGGCGGCAGGCGCTGAGAAGGCTTTCGGCGTTGGTCAGGTTCTTGTGTTCCTGCTCCAGGTTGTCCAGCTCGTCTTCGCCGAGGGCTAGGTTGTCGAGTTCTTCTAACTGGTAGCTAAGCAGTTGATGGCGCGCGCGCTGTTCGTCGCCGATGCTGGAAATCCGCTCCAGCTCGCTCTTGGTTTGTTTCCAGCGCTGCGCGGCGAGCTGCACCTGGCGCGCCAACTCTTGGCTGCCGGCGTATTCGTCGAGCAGGCGGCGGTGGGTGTCGGGCTTGAGCAGGGATTGGTGCTCATGCTGGCTGTGGATGTCGATCAGCAGTTCGCCCAGAGCCTTGAGGTCACCTAGCGGGCTAGGCGCGCCGTTGATATAGCCACGCGAGCGGCCTTCTGCAGTGATCACGCGACGGAGGATGCACGGGCCGTCATTGTCTAGATCACGTTCGGCCAACCAGGCGCGGGCTTCGGGAATATCGTGCAGGTCGAAGCTGGCGAGGATGTCCGCCTTGTCCGCGCCTGGGCGTACCACGCCGCTGTCGGCGCGATCACCCAGGGTCAGGCCGAGGGCGTCGAGCATGATCGACTTGCCGGCGCCGGTTTCGCCGCTGATTACGCTCATGCCGGCGTCCAGCTCTAGATCAAGGTGTTCAACGATGGCGTAGTTGTGTACGGACAGGTGCACCAGCATGGCGAGGGCCTCCCAAGTTCATGTCTGGTTATTTATACAGTGTTTTTTTGTAGGCTGACAATCCGTCTGCTGTCCTTGAAACCACATTTTTTGACCCCATATAGCGGTCAGGCACGTGAGTTAAGGCTCGCGTCGGATTTTAAGAGGAGAGACGCATGGCTGACGAACAGACCCTGGATACGCAGAACCCCGATGTACAAACAACCGCCGAAGCGGTTGCGGGTGATGACCTGGTTGCCCGCGTGCAAGCGCTGGAAGAGCAACTGGCCACTGCGCAGGATCAGTCGCTGCGCATGGCTGCCGATCTGCAGAACGTGCGCCGCCGCGCCGAGCAGGATGTAGAAAAAGCGCACAAATTCGCTCTGGAGAAATTCGCCAACGATCTGTTGCCGGTGGTGGATAGCCTGGAGCGTGGCCTTGAACTGTCGAATCCGGATGATGAGGCGATCAAGTCCGTACGTGAGGGCATGGAGCTGACGCTCAAGCTGTTTGGCGACACCCTCAAGCGCCACCAGCTGGAAGCGATTGATCCGCATGGCGCGCCGTTCAATGCCGAGCACCATCAGGCGATGGCGATGCAGGAAAGCACCAACGTCGAGCCCAACAGCGTGCTCAAGGTGTTCCAGAAGGGCTACATACTCAATGGTCGTCTGCTGCGCCCCGCCATGGTGGTGGTCAGCAAGGCTCCGGTGGACGCGCCGCCATCGATCGATGAGCAGGCTTGAAATTCGCCGAGCTGCCCCCATTAAACAGTCAAGCGTTTTAGTGCTACCGCCGCTGACAACGATCAGCGGCGGGATTATCAAAGTTTCGGGAGAGTAAAGATGGGCAAAATTATTGGTATCGACCTGGGGACCACCAACTCGTGCGTCTCGGTTCTGGAAAATGGTGTCGCTAAAGTTATTGAGAACGCCGAAGGCGCGCGTACTACGCCGTCGATCATTGCCTACGCAAATGATGGCGAGATCCTGGTTGGCCAGTCGGCCAAGCGTCAGGCAGTGACCAATCCGCACAACACCCTGTATGCGGTGAAGCGTCTGATCGGTCGTCGTTTTGACGAAGAAGTCGTGCAGAAAGACATCCAGATGGTGCCTTACAAGATTTCCAAGGCAGATAACGGTGATGCTTGGGTTGAGGTGAACGGCCAGAAAATGTCGCCGCCACAAATCTCGGCTGAAATCTTGAAAAAGATGAAGAAAACCGCTGAGGACTACCTCGGTGAAGCGGTGACCGAAGCGGTGATTACCGTACCGGCCTACTTCAACGACAGCCAGCGTCAGGCCACCAAAGACGCCGGCCGTATCGCCGGTCTGGACGTCAAGCGCATCATCAACGAGCCGACCGCAGCTGCGCTGGCTTACGGTATGGACAAGGCCAAGGGCGATCACACCGTGATCGTATATGACCTGGGTGGCGGTACCTTCGACGTTTCCGTAATCGAGATTGCCGAAGTCGATGGCGAGCACCAGTTCGAGGTGTTGGCCACTAACGGTGACACCTTCCTCGGCGGTGAAGATTTCGATATTCGTCTGATCGACTATCTCGTTGACGAGTTCAAGAAAGAAAGCGGCATTAACCTTAAAGGTGACCCGCTGGCCATGCAGCGCCTGAAAGAAGCCGCTGAAAAAGCCAAAATCGAACTGTCTTCGAGCAATTCGACCGATGTGAACCTGCCGTACATCACTGCAGACGCCAGCGGCCCTAAGCATTTGAACGTAAAAATCTCCCGCGCCAAGCTTGAAGCGTTGGTAGAGGACTTGGTTCAGCGCACTATCGAGCCTTGCCGTATTGCGCTGAAAGACTCCGGTATCGACGTTGGCGCGATCAACGACGTGATCCTGGTCGGTGGTCAGACCCGCATGCCGTTGGTGCAGAAGCTGGTCACTGAGTTCTTCGGTAAAGAAGCTCGTAAAGACGTTAACCCGGACGAAGCTGTGGCCATGGGCGCTGCTATCCAGGGTGCGGTACTGTCGGGTGATGTGAAAGACGTGCTGCTGCTCGACGTTAGCCCGCTGACCCTGGGTATCGAAACCATGGGCGGCGTGATGACTGCGTTGATCGAAAAGAACACCACGATTCCAACCAAGAAATCGCAAGTGTTTTCGACTGCCGACGACAACCAGGGCGCTGTGACTATTCACGTACTGCAGGGCGAGCGTAAGCAAGCCAGTGGTAACAAGTCGCTGGGTAAATTCGATCTGGCTGAGATTCCGCCAGCACCGCGTGGCGTGCCGCAGATCGAAGTGACTTTTGATATCGACGCTAACGGCATTCTGCATGTTGGCGCGAAAGACAAAGCCACTGGCAAGACTCAGTCCATCGTGATCAAGGCCAACTCCGGTCTGTCTGAAGAAGAAATTCAGCAGATGGTCCGTGACGCCGAAGTCAACGCTGAGGAAGATCGCAAGTTCGAAGAGCTGGCGACCGCACGCAACCAAGGGGATCAACTGGTGCACGCCACCCGTAAGATGATCACCGAAGCTGGCGACAAGGCTACCGCTGACGAGAAGACTGCTATCGAGGCTGCGCTAAGTGCACTGGAAGTAGCAGTGAAGGGCGACGACAAGGCTGAAATCGAAGCCAAGATGACCGCGCTGTCCGAAGTGACCGCACCACTTGCGCAGAAGATGTACGCCGAGCAGGCGCAGCCAGGTGCTGCCGAGCAAGGCGCAGAGCAAGCTCAGGACGCAGGCGATGATGTGGTCGATGCTGAGTTTGAAGAGGTCAAGGACAACAAGTAAGCGCGAGCTTATGCCGTTCTGGTCGGGTGTGACGCAAGTTGCGCCCGGCATGATTCGTCGCGCGGGAGCTTGCTCCCGCGTTGGCGTGTCTGGAGTAGACGATTTTAAGGTGTTGAAGACTTATGGCTAAACGTGACTTTTACGAGGTGCTCGGTGTCGAGCGCGGTGCCAGTGAAGCGGAGCTGAAAAAAGCTTACCGCCGCCTGGCCATGAAGCATCACCCGGATCGCAATCCTGACGATAAAGCCTCGGAAGAGAAGTTCAAGGAAGCCAACGAGGCCTATGAAGTGTTGTCCGACGCGGGCAAGCGCTCGGCGTACGATCAGTACGGGCATGCCGGTGTTGATCCGCAGATGGGTGGCGGTCCTGGCGGCGCCAACTTCTCCGATATCTTCGGTGATGTATTCAGTGATTTCTTCGGTGGCGGTGGTCGCGGCGGTCAGCGGGGCGGCGCACAGCGCGGCAGCGATCTGCGTTACACCCTGGAGCTGGATCTGGAAGAGGCGGTGCGTGGCACTACGGTAACCATTCGCGTACCGACCCTGGTCAATTGCAAGCCTTGCGATGGCTCAGGCGCGAAGAAGGGCACTACGCCGGTGACCTGTACCACCTGTGGCGGTATTGGCCAGGTGCGTATGCAGCAAGGCTTCTTTTCGGTGCAGCAGACCTGTCCGCGCTGCCACGGCAGCGGCAAGATGATCACCGATCCTTGCGGCTCCTGCCATGGCCATGGCCGGGTAGAAGAACACAAAACCCTGTCGGTGAAAGTCCCGGCTGGTGTCGATACCGGCGATCGCATTCGTCTGTCCGGCGAAGGCGAGGCGGGTGCCATGGGTGGCCCGGCTGGCGATCTGTATGTGGTAGTGAATGTGCGTGAGCACGCGATCTTCCAGCGCGACGGCAAGCACCTGTACTGCGAAGTGCCGATCAGCTTTGCCGATGCGGCCCTGGGTGGTGAGCTGGAAGTGCCGACTCTGGATGGTCGGGTCAAGCTGAAGATCCCGGAAGGCACGCAGACCGGCAAGATGTTCCGCCTGCGTGGCAAGGGCGTGGCCCCGGTGCGTGGCGGCGGTGCAGGCGACCTGATGTGCAAGGTGGCGGTGGAAACCCCGGTCAACCTGGGCAGGCGTCAGCGCGAGCTGTTGGACGAGTTTCGCAAGACCTTGGAGGGCGATAGCTCACATTCGCCGAAAGCCAATGGTTGGTTCGAGGGCGTTAAACGTTTCTTTGGCGATTTGTAAACCCCGCAGACAGGCTGCGCTGGTCGCTGAGCGGCGGTTGCAGCCTGGGACAACAGCTTGGAGCTGATAGCTATGCAACGTATTGCTGTGATGGGTGCCGCCGGGCGCATGGGTAAGACTCTGATCGAAGCCGTGCAGCTGGTCGATGGCGCAAGCCTGAGCGCGGCGATTGATCGTGCCGACAGCAGCCTGGTTGGCGCGGATGTCGGTGAGCTGGTGGCGCAGGGCAAGATTGGCGTCAATCTGTCCGGCGATCTGACTGCGGTGCTCGATCAATTTGATGTGCTGATCGACTTCACTCACCCGTCGGTCACCCTGAAAAACCTGGAAATCTGCCGCCAGGCCGGCAAGGCCATGGTGATCGGCACTACCGGGTTTTCGCCGGAAGAAAAGCAGCTGCTGGCTGAGGCCGGCAAACAGATTTCCATTGTGTTTGCCGCTAACTTCAGCGTCGGTGTCAATCTCTGCCTGAAATTACTCGACACCGCGGCGCGGGTGCTCGGTGATGATGTGGATATCGAGATCATCGAAGCCCACCACCGCCACAAGGTCGATGCGCCGTCCGGCACCGCCCTACGTATGGGGGAGGTAGTGGCTAATGCCCTGGGGCGCGATCTGCAGAAAGTCGCGGTGTATGGTCGTGAAGGTCAGACCGGTGCGCGCGAGCGCGAAACCATCGGTTTTGCCACGGTGCGCGCTGGTGATGTGGTCGGTGATCACACCGTGCTGTTTGCTGCCGATGGCGAGCGCGTGGAAATCACCCACAAGGCATCCAGTCGTATGACCTTCGCCAAAGGCGCTGTGCGCGCTGCGTTGTGGCTGCGCCAGCGTCAGCCAGGCCTGTACGACATGCAGGACGTTCTGGGTCTCAACTGAGACATTCTGTCGCAGGAATGCCTTTTGCCTGGGTCTCAGGCTTAACTGGCGGTGGACCAAAAAGGCAGTTTCCTGTAAGCTTCCTGCTTTAGTGTGTCCACTAAAGTTGCGCAGAATGAATCAGATAAAAAAGCGGGGTGACGGTTGATACGTCATCCCGCTTTTTTACAATCTGCGTTTGCTTCACGTTTTGATTTCCGGAGGTTTTCTTGAGTAAGCCAGCCCTTAAACCTGCCATTTTGGCTCTTGCTGATGGCAGTATTTTTCGCGGCGAGGCCATCGGTGCCGATGGCCAGACTATTGGTGAGGTGGTTTTTAACACTGCCATGACCGGCTATCAGGAAATCCTTACCGATCCTTCCTATGCCCAGCAGATTGTCACCCTGACCTATCCGCACATCGGCAACACCGGCACTACGCCGGAAGACGCCGAGTCCAACCGCGTATGGGCAGCTGGCCTGATTATCCGTGACCTGCCGCTGACCTCCAGTAACTGGCGCAACAAGCAGCCACTGGATGAATATCTCAAGGAAAACGGCACCGTCGCCATTGCCGGTATCGACACCCGCCGCCTGACCCGCATCCTGCGTGAGAAAGGCTCGCAAAACGGCTGCATTCTGGTTGGCGATGACGCCACCGAAGAGAAGGCGCTGGAACTGGCGCGCAGCTTCCCCGGGCTGAAAGGCATGGACCTGGCCAAGGTGGTCAGCTGCACCGAGCGTTACGAGTGGCGTTCCAGTGTGTGGGATCTGAAAGACGACAGCCATCCAGAAATTCCAGCCGGTGAGCTGCCGTACCACGTGGTTGCCTACGACTACGGCGTCAAACTGAACATCCTGCGCATGCTGGTCGAGCGCGGTTGCCGTGTGACTGTGGTGCCTGCGCAGACTCCTGCTAGCGATGTGCTGGCGCTGAATCCAGATGGCGTGTTCCTGTCCAACGGCCCAGGCGATCCCGAACCGTGCGATTACGCCATTGCCGCGATCAAGGATGTGCTGGAAACCGAGATCCCGGTATTCGGCATCTGCCTCGGCCACCAGCTGCTGGCCCTGGCTTCCGGTGCCAAGACCCTGAAAATGGGCCACGGCCACCATGGTGCTAACCACCCGGTGCAGGATCTGGATACGGGTGTGGTGATGATCACCAGCCAGAACCACGGCTTTGCCGTGGACGAGGCCACGCTGCCGAGCAACCTGCGCGCCATCCACAAGTCGCTGTTCGACGGTTCCCTGCAGGGTATCGAGCGTACCGACAAGGACGCCTTCAGCTTCCAGGGTCACCCCGAAGCGAGCCCCGGCCCAGCCGATGTGGCGCCGCTGTTCGACCGTTTTATCGAAGCCATGGCCAAGCGCCGTTAAGCCAGCCGACTGACCCAGGATTCGAGAGAGAGAAAATGCCAAAGCGTACAGACATTAAAAGCATCCTGATCCTCGGCGCTGGCCCGATTGTTATCGGCCAGGCCTGCGAGTTCGACTATTCCGGTGCCCAGGCGTGTAAAGCGCTGAAAGAAGAGGGTTACCGCGTCATTCTGGTGAACTCCAACCCAGCCACCATCATGACTGACCCGGCCATGGCGGACGCCACCTATATCGAGCCGATCAAGTGGTCCACCGTGGCCAAGATCATCGAGAAGGAGCGTCCGGATGCGCTGCTGCCGACCATGGGTGGCCAGACCGCGCTGAACTGCGCACTGGACCTGGAAAAGCACGGCGTCCTGGAGAAATTCGGCGTCGAGATGATCGGTGCCAATGCCGACACCATCGACAAGGCCGAAGACCGTTCGCGCTTCGACAAGGCGATGAAAGACATCGGTCTGGCCTGCCCGGTTTCCGGCATCGCGCACAACATGGAAGAAGCCTACGGCGTGCTGGAGAAGGTTGGCTTCCCGTGCATCATCCGTCCGTCCTTCACCATGGGTGGCACCGGCGGCGGTATTGCTTATAACCGTGAAGAGTTCGAAGAAATCTGCGCCCGCGGTATCGATCTGTCGCCAACCAGCGAACTGCTGATCGACGAATCGCTGATCGGCTGGAAAGAGTACGAGATGGAGGTGGTCCGCGATAAAAAGGACAACTGCATCATCGTCTGCGCCATTGAAAACTTCGACCCGATGGGCGTGCACACCGGCGACTCGATCACCGTGGCCCCGGCGCAAACTCTGACCGACAAGGAATACCAGATCCTGCGTAACGCCTCCCTGGCGGTATTGCGCGAGATCGGCGTGGAAACCGGCGGCTCCAACGTGCAGTTCGGCATCTGCCCGAACACTGGCCGTATGGTCGTTATCGAGATGAACCCGCGCGTGTCGCGTTCCTCGGCGCTGGCCTCCAAGGCCACCGGCTTCCCGATCGCCAAGATCGCCGCCAAGCTGGCGGTGGGTTACACCCTTGATGAGCTGAGCAACGACATCACCGGCGGTCGTACCCCGGCCTCTTTCGAGCCGGCCATTGACTACGTCGTAACCAAGATCCCGCGTTTTGCCTTCGAGAAGTTCCCGAAAGCTGATGCCCGCCTGACCACCCAGATGAAGTCCGTCGGTGAAGTCATGGCCATCGGTCGCACCTTCCAAGAATCCCTGCAGAAAGCCCTGCGCGGTCTGGAGGTGGGTGTTTCGGGCCTCGATCCGATGCTCGATCTGGCCGATCCTGAAGCCGAAAGCACCCTGCGTCGCGAACTGACCGTGCCAAGCGCTGACCGTATCTGGTACATCGGCGATGCCTTCCGTGCGGGTAAGACCGTGGCCGAAGTCTTCGCGCTGACCAATATCGATGAATGGTTCCTGGTGCAGATCGAAGATCTGATCAAGGACGAAGAGCGCATCAAGACCCTGGCACTGTCCAGCATTGATCGTGACTCGATGTACAAGCTCAAGCGCAAAGGCTTCTCCGATATTCGCCTGGCCAAGCTGCTGGGTGTGACCGAGAAGACCCTGCGTAGCCAGCGTCACAAGTTGAAAGTGCTGCCGGTGTACAAGCGCGTCGACACCTGCGCCGCCGAATTCGCCACCGACACCGCTTACATGTACTCGACCTACGAGGAAGAGTGCGAAGCCAATCCGTCGAGCCGCGACAAGATCATGATTCTGGGTGGCGGCCCGAACCGTATTGGTCAGGGTATCGAGTTCGACTACTGCTGCGTACACGCGGCGCTGGCGCTGCGTGAAGACGGCTACGAGACCATCATGGTCAACTGCAACCCGGAAACCGTCTCCACCGATTACGACACCTCCGACCGCCTGTACTTCGAGCCAGTAACCTTGGAAGACGTACTGGAAATCGTCCGCGTCGAGCAGCCGAAAGGCGTGATCGTGCAGTACGGCGGGCAAACTCCGCTGAAGATCTGTCGCGCTCTGGAAGAAGCCGGCGTGCCGATCATCGGCACCAGCCCTGACGCCATCGACCGCGCCGAAGACCGCGAGCGTTTCCAGCAGATGGTGCAGCGTCTCGGTCTGCGTCAACCGGCTAACGCCACTGCGCGCAGCGAAGATGAAGCCCTGGCTCACTCCAAGACCATCGGTTATCCGCTGGTGGTGCGTCCGTCCTATGTACTGGGCGGCCGGGCGATGGAAATCGTCTACCAGGAAGACGAGCTCAAACGTTATATGCGCGAAGCGGTAAAAGTCTCTAACGACAGCCCGGTGCTGCTCGACCACTTCCTCAACTGCGCCATTGAAGTGGACGTGGATGCGGTGTGCGACGGCGAAACCGTGGTGATTGGCGCGATCATGCAGCACATTGAACAGGCTGGCGTGCACTCCGGTGACTCGGCCTGCTCGCTGCCGCCTTACTCGCTGCCGATGCACATCCAGGACGAGATTCGTGACCAGGTCAAGAAAATGGCTCTGGAGCTTAATGTAGTTGGTCTGATGAACGTGCAGATGGCCGTACAGGGCGAGGACATCTTCGTTATCGAAGTGAACCCGCGCGCTTCGCGTACCGTACCGTTCGTCTCCAAGTGCGTCGGTGTCTCGCTGGCCAAGGTGGCTGCCCGCGTCATGGCAGGCAAGTCGCTGGCTGAGGCTGGTTACACCAAGGAAATCATCCCGCCGTACTTCAGCGTCAAGGAAGCGGTGTTCCCGTTCGCCAAGTTCCCAGGCGTCGACCCGATCCTCGGCCCAGAAATGAAGTCCACTGGTGAAGTGATGGGCGTCGGCGATACTTTCGGCGAGGCCTTTGCCAAGGCGCAGTCGGGTGCCAGCGAGATTCTGCCAAACGCCGGCGTGGCCTTTATCAGTGTGCGTGATGACGACAAGCCGTTGGTGGAAGGCGTTGCTCGCGACCTGATTGACCTGGGCTTTGAAGTGGTGGCCACCGCTGGTACCGCCAAGCTGATCGAGGCCGCTGGCTTGCCAGTGCGTCGCGTGAACAAGGTGACCGAAGGCCGCCCACACGTGGTCGACATGATCAAGAATGACGAAGTCACCCTGATCATCAACACCACCGAGGGTCGCCAGTCCATCGCTGACTCCTACTCCATTCGTCGTAACGCTCTGCAGCACAAGATCTACTGCACCACCACCATTGCGGCGGGTCAGGCGATCTGTGAGGCGCTGAAGTTCGGTCCCGAGAAGACCGTGCGCCGGCTGCAGGATCTGCATGCAGGAATCAAGGCATGACTAAATACCCCATGACCGTTCAGGGCGCGCGCGCCCTGGAAGAGGAGCTGGCGCACCTGACCAAGGTCGTGCGCCCCAAGCTCAGCCAGGATATCGGCACCGCGCGTGAGCTCGGTGACCTCAAGGAAAACGCCGAATATCATGCCGCGCGTGAGCAGCAGGGCATGGTTGAAGCGCGAGTGCGAGATATCGAGGGTCGTCTGCAGAATGCAGTGATCATTGATGTCACCACCATTGAGCACACCGGTAAGGTAATTTTCGGTACCACCGTTGAAATCGCCAACTGCGAAACCGATGAAAGCGTGACTTACCAGATCGTCGGTGAGGACGAGGCGGACATCAAACAGCGCAAGATTTCCGTGGGTTCACCTATCGCCCGCGCCCTGATCGGCAAGAGCGAAGGTGACGTGGTGGTGGTGCAGACGCCAGGCGGTGCGCTGGAGTATGAGATCGTCGAGGTTCGCCATCTCTAAGTCGGGCGCGCGTGATGCCGGCGCGATCAGCTGGCTGCTGGCTCAGACGCTTTGGGTTGGTGGCCTCTGGTTGCTGCATTTTCTGCTGTTGCCGGCAATTGCCAAGATCGGCCTGGCTTCGTTGCTGGTCGAAGAGATCAGCAATACCCTGCGGCCATTGTTAGTTGGCTTAGCGGCGGTATGCGCCGGGTTGCAGGTGCTGGTGCTGATTCGCGCCGAGCGTCTGGCAGGCCTGTGGCGTGATAGCCGTGGGCAGTTGCTGCTGGTTGTTGTGACAATGGCGGGCAGTTACTTCGCGGTGCGCCAGCTGCTGCCAGGAGCAGAACTTTGGTTGATGTTCAGTTACATGGTCATGGCGTTTTGCGGGTTGTTATTGGTCTTGCAGCCAGTGCCGCAAAGCTCAGGCATAGGCTCTAAGCAGTAAGATTGGGCAGGATGGGAGGTTGCAAAGGCGCTGAGCGCGCCTTGCAGCGGCTGAGTTATCAGCCGTGATGACGATGAACGTTGGACAGGTTCTTGTTCACTTTCGGGTTTTTTCGGTAGATCAGCGCCATCTTGCCAATCACCTGAACTAGGTCGGCTTTGCTGGTTTTGCACAGTTCGTTGATGGCCGTTAGGCGGTCTTCACGCTCAGTGATGCGTAGTTGCACTTTAATCAGTTCATGATCGCTCAGTGCGCGTTCCAGTTCAGTCAGCACACCTTCGGTCAGACCGTTGTCAGCCACGATCAATACAGGCTTCAAATGGTGACCGATAGATTTGAATTGTTTCTTCTGCTCTTGAGTGAGCGGCATAATCTGATTCCTGCATTTAATCTGGTAAAAAACGGCGGTTAGTTTACCCGAGCGCCTTCGGGGCCGCCCAGATATTCATGCGTTGCACATTCGAGGTATTGCGTGGCCCGTTCCAAGACCAGTCAAGGTTGGCTGAAAGAGCATTTCAACGACCCCTACGTCAAAATGGCGCAGAAGGATGGCTATCGCTCGCGCGCCAGCTACAAGCTGCTGGAGATTCAGGAGAAGGATCGCATCTTGCGGCCTGGCATCACTGTAGTCGATCTGGGCGCAGCGCCGGGCGGCTGGTCGCAGGTCACCAGTCGGGTGATCGGTGACAAAGGGCGTTTGATCGCTTCAGATATTCTGGAGATGGACAGCATCCCTGACGTTACTTTCATCAAGGGCGACTTTACCGATGATGCGGTGTTCGCGCAGATTCTCGATGCTATCGGTGAACACCCGGTAGACCTTGTGATTTCCGATATGGCCCCCAATATGAGTGGAGTGAGGGAATCGGATCAGCCGCGCGCTATGTACTTGTGTGAGTTGGCGCTGGATCTGTCGACTCGGGTGCTACGTCCGGGCGGCGACTTTCTGATCAAGATCTTCCAGGGCGAAGGTTTCGATCTGTACCACAAGCAGGTGCGTCAGCTGTTCGACAAGGTGCAGATGCGCA
Organism: Pseudomonas sp. EA_35y_Pfl2_R5; assembly: GCF_963970805.1. Classification (NCBI taxonomy): domain Bacteria; kingdom Pseudomonadati; phylum Pseudomonadota; class Gammaproteobacteria; order Pseudomonadales; family Pseudomonadaceae; genus Pseudomonas; species Pseudomonas sp. EA_35y_Pfl2_R5. Next base: position 14,292 of record NZ_CAXAOW010000015.1, read on the forward strand.
AGCCGCTGTCTTCGCGTGATCGCTCGCGCGAGCAATATATGCTGGCTCGGGGCTTTCGCGGTATCTGATGGTTGCAGGCTTTACGGCGAATTGTGGTGGGGCTTTGCGGTCTCACAGCAAATAAAGGGTTACAGACGGCGTCTGCCAGGGGTGGGCGTTGTGTAGTAAGTTAGATCGGTACATAACTGGTCGTCATGCGAAGCGCGCTTCGACACGGGGCCTGCTTCAGAGGGTAGCTAATTGAACGACATGGCAAAGAATCTGGTCCTGTGGCTGATCATCGCCGCCGTCTTGGTGACGGTGATGAACAATTTTTCCAGCCCGACTGAGTCGAATAAACTCAACTATTCGCAGTTTATCCAGCAGGTTCAGGATGGCGGCGTTAAGCGGGTGACGGTGGATGGCTTCATCATCAGCGGTACCCGTACTGATGGTTCCTCGTTCGAGACGGTGCGTCCTGCGATTCAGGACAACGGCCTGATCAAGGACCTGATGGACAACAACGTCGAGATCGTCGGTAAGCAGCCTGAGCAACAGAGCATATGGACTCAATTGCTGGTGGCCAGCTTCCCGATTCTGGTGATTATCGCCGTGTTCATGTTCTTTATGCGCCAGATGCAAGGTGGCGCAGGCGGCAAAGGCGGGCCGATGAGTTTCGGTAAGAGCAAGGCGCGCCTGCTCTCGGAAGATCAGGTCAAGACCACCTTCGCTGACGTCGCCGGTTGCGACGAAGCCAAGGAGGAAGTCAGCGAGCTGGTCGAGTTTCTGCGTGATCCGGGCAAATTCCAGCGCCTTGGCGGGCGCATCCCGCGTGGCGTGCTAATGGTTGGCTCGCCAGGTACCGGTAAAACCTTGCTGGCCAAGGCTGTTGCTGGCGAAGCCAAGGTGCCGTTCTTCACCATTTCCGGTTCGGACTTCGTTGAAATGTTCGTTGGTGTCGGTGCGTCCCGGGTGCGCGACATGTTCGAGCAAGCTAAGAAGCACGCGCCGTGCATCATCTTTATCGACGAAATCGACGCCGTGGGTCGCCATCGTGGCGCTGGCATGGGCGGTGGTCACGACGAGCGTGAGCAGACTCTCAACCAGTTGCTGGTTGAGATGGACGGCTTCGAAATGAACGATGGCATCATCGTGATTGCCGCCACCAACCGTCCTGACGTGCTTGACCCTGCATTGCTGCGCCCAGGTCGTTTCGACCGCCAGGTCGTGGTTGGCTTGCCGGATATCCGTGGCCGTGAGCAGATTCTCAAAGTACACATGCGCAAAGTGCCGATGGGCGAAGACGTTGCCCCTGCGGTGATTGCGCGCGGTACGCCGGGGTTCTCCGGTGCCGACCTGGCTAACCTGGTCAACGAGGCTTCGCTGTTCGCTGCCCGTTCGGGTAAGCGCGTCGTCGAGATGAAAGAGTTCGAGCTGGCTAAAGACAAGATCATGATGGGCGCCGAGCGCAAGACTATGGTCATGTCGGACAAGGAAAAGCTCAACACCGCATTCCACGAAGCCGGCCACGCGATTGTCGGGCGCTTGGTGCCTGAGCATGATCCGGTCTACAAGGTGTCGATCATCCCGCGCGGTCGTGCTCTGGGCGTGACCATGTTCCTACCCGAGGAAGATCGTTACAGTCTTAGCAAGCGTGCGCTGACCAGTCAGATCTGCTCGTTGTTTGGTGGTCGTATCGCCGAAGAAATGACTCTGGGCTTCGATGGAGTCACCACTGGTGCGTCCAACGACATCATGCGCGCCACCCAGTTGGCCAAGAACATGGTCACCAAGTGGGGTTTGTCGGAAAAACTCGGCCCGCTGATGTATGCAGAAGAAGAGGGTGAGGTTTTCCTCGGCCGTAGCATGGGCAGTAACCAGAGCAACGTCTCTGCCGACACCGCCAAGCTGATCGATCAGGAAGTGCGCAGCATCATTGATGAGTGTTATGGCACAGCCAAACGCCTGCTGCTGGAAAATCGCGACAAGCTCGATGCTATGGCCGAAGCGCTGATGAAGTACGAAACCATCGATGCCGAGCAAATCGAAGACATCATGAATGGTCTCGCGCCGCGTGAGCCGAAAGGCTGGCAAGGCGGTGACGACAACAACGGTACGCCGACGGCACCTGTTGAAGTCGCTGAGTCCAAAGAGAAGCCAATTGGTGGTCCAGCCGCCGAGCTTTAGGGTTCTCCATGTCTGTAGCGCCAACCTTTGACCGGCTGCCCTGTGGCAGCCGGTTTCTTGATTTAAGCCGTCCGCAAGTGATGGGTATCCTCAACGTTACTCCTGACTCGTTTTCCGATGGTGGGCGCTATGGTCAGCGTGATGCGGCCTTGCGCCATGCCGAAGCGATGCTGCGGGCGGGGGCGACGCTGATTGATGTCGGTGGTGAGTCGACGCGACCCGGTGCTCGTGCGGTATCTCCGGTTGAGGAGTTGGAGCGGGTTGCGCCCATCGTTGAGGCCATCGCGCGCGAGTTGGATGTGATCATCTCGGTGGATACCTCAACACCAGCAGTCATCCGCGAAACTGCAAGGCTGGGCGCTGGCTTAATCAACGATGTGCGTTCGCTGCAGCGCGACGGCGCCCTGGATGCGGCGGCGGATAGTGGCTTGCCGGTGTGCCTGATGCATATGCGCGGCGAGCCCACCACCATGCAGCAAAATCCCCAATACCCTGATGTCGTGGCAGAAGTGCGTGAGTTTTTGCTGGATCGGCTGGCTGCCTGTGAGGCGGCAGGGATTGGCGCTGAACGCATCATTCTTGATCCGGGGTTTGGATTTGCGAAAACCCTTGAGCACAATCTGTCGCTGTTCAAACATCTGCCTGCGTTGCATGCGTTGGGGCGACCTTTGCTGGTCGGGGTGTCGCGCAAGAGTATGATCGGTAAGGTGTTGGGGCATGAAGTGGGCGAGCGCCTCTATGGCAGCCTGGCCTTGGCAGCGCTGGCGTTGAGCAAAGGTGCGCACATCCTGCGGGTCCACGACGTGGCGCAAACGGTTGATGTAGTACGGATGATCGCTGCGGTTGAAGCGGCCGAATAAGTTAGAAAGGAATTGTGGGATGGGTAGAAAATATTTCGGTACTGACGGTATTCGTGGGCGTGTCGGTGACTTCCCCATAACCCCGGAATTCATGCTCAAGCTCGGCTGGGCGGCCGGGATGGCGTTTCGCAAGCAGGGTAAGTGCCGCATTCTGATCGGCAAAGACACGCGCATCTCCGGTTATATGTTCGAGTCTGCCCTGGAGGCGGGTCTGTCTGCAGCAGGTGCCGATGTAATGCTGCTCGGCCCGATGCCGACGCCGGCAATCGCCTATCTGACCCGTACTTTTCATGCTGAGGCCGGAATTGTTATCAGCGCCTCGCACAATCCGCATCACGACAATGGCATTAAGTTCTTCTCGGGGCAGGGCACCAAGCTGCCGGATGAGATCGAGCTGATGATCGAAGAACTGCTTGATCAACCGATGACTGTGGTGGATTCCGAGCAGTTGGGCAAAGTCTCGCGGATCAATGATGCCGCCGGCCGCTATATCGAATTCTGTAAGAGCAGCGTACCGAGCAGCACCGACTTTGCCGGCTTGAAAGTTGTTGTCGATTGCGCTCACGGTGCGGCGTATAAGGTGGCGCCAAGCGTATTTCGTGAATTGGGTGCGGAGGTGACCGTACTGTCGGCGCAGCCCAATGGCTTGAATATCAATGACAACTGCGGCTCGACCCACGTCGAGGCGCTGCAGGCTGAAGTGCTGGCGCAGCAGGCCGATCTGGGGATCGCCTTCGATGGTGACGCGGATCGCGTGCTGATGGTCGATCACTCCGGTGCGGTGGTTGATGGCGATGAGTTGCTGTTTATCATCGCCCGTGACCTGCTGGAGCGCGGCAAGCTGCAGGGCGGGGTGGTTGGTACGCTGATGAGCAATCTCGGGCTGGAGCTGGCCCTGGCTGATCTTGGCATTCTGTTTGTCCGCGCCAAGGTCGGCGACCGTTATGTGATTGCCGAGTTGTTGTCGCGCAACTGGCAGCTGGGCGGGGAAAACTCTGGCCATCTGGTGTGTTTCCAGCACACCACCACGGGGGATGCGATCATTGCTGCGTTGCAGGTGCTGATGGCGCTTAAGCGCCGCGGGCAGACCCTGGGCGAGGCGCGGTTGGGTATGCAGAAGTGCCCACAGGTGCTGATCAATGTGCGTTTTGCTGGCGGTGTTGATCCGTTGGAACATCCGGCTGTACAGCAGGCTAGCGCGCGGGTGACCGAGCAAATGGCCGGACGGGGTCGGGTGCTGCTGCGTAAGTCCGGCACCGAGCCGTTGGTGCGGGTTATGGTCGAAGGCGACGATGAAGGCCAGGTGCGCGGCTATGCCGATGAATTGGCTAAAGTTGTTGCGGATGTATGTGCTTGATTCGGCTTGCCAGTCGGGTAGCTGTTGGGTAACATCTGCGCCCTCTTTGACCGACGAGGTAAAGCATGCGTCGCCCAATGGTTGCTGGTAACTGGAAAATGCACGGTACCCGCGCCAGCGTTGCAGAGCTGATCAACGGTCTCACTCAGCAGGTATTGCCTGCTGATGTGGATATAGCGGTTTTCCCGTCTTGTTTGCATCTCTGTCAGGTGGTTGATGGTCTGGCAGGCAAGGCTGTTGCGGTAGGTGCGCAAGATTGCGCAACAGAGGCGCAACAAGGTGCTTTGACTGGCGAAGTGGCGGCAAGTCAGTTGCATGACGCGAGCTGTTCGCTGGTGCTGGTCGGTCACTCCGAGCGTAGATCGCTGCTGGGTGAGGGTGATGAGATTGTGGCGCGCAAATTTGCGGCTGCGCAGTCTTCAGGTCTGCTTCCGGTGCTGTGTGTTGGTGAAACCCTAGCTCAGCGTGAGGCGGGGCAAACACTTGAGGTGGTTGCTGCGCAGTTGTCTGCGGTGGTTGATGCTTTGGGTGTTGAGGTGTTTGCCGATGCAGTCATTGCCTATGAGCCAGTTTGGGCCATTGGTACTGGTCTGACGGCATCGCCAGAGCAAGCGCAGGAAGTGCATGCGGCAATTCGCGCGCAGTTGGCGGCGAAAAGCGCTGAGTTGGCGGGCAAGGTAAGGATTCTTTATGGCGGCAGTGTCAAGGCCGCCAGTGCAGCCGAGTTGTTCGGTATGCCGGATATCGATGGGGGGCTTGTAGGTGGAGCCTCTCTGAATGCGGATGAGTTCGGTGCGATCTGTCGCGCCGCAGGAAGCTAAAGAAATGCTGGAAACAGTTATCGTTGTTCTTCATCTGCTGGGTGCTATCGGTGTTGTTGCGCTGGTTCTGCTGCAGCAGGGTAAAGGTGCTGATGCAGGCGCTTCTTTTGGTGCTGGTGCTTCATCTACCGTTTTCGGTAGTCAAGGAACTACTACCTTTTTGAGTCGCGTTACTGCTATACTTGCCACCGCTTTTTTCATGACTAGCTTGGGCTTAGGCTACTTTGCTAAAGAAAAAGCTGATGGTATGGCTCAGGTTGGTTTGCCTGATCCGGCAGTTCTGGAAGTGCAACAGGCTAAGCCAGCTGTTGAAGATGTACCTGTTCTTGATGCAGCTAAGCCGGCTACTGAAGCGGCGGACGTACCTCAGGCTCCTGAGCAGCAGTAATACGCAGTAGGTTGTACGCAGTAAATGATTTTTGCCGAGGTGGTGGAATTGGTAGACACGCTACCTTGAGGTGGTAGTGGCCATAGGCTGTAGGGGTTCGAGTCCCCTTCTCGGTACCAATTTTCAAAAAGGCCCGCTCGATGCGGGCCTTTTTGTTGCTGGAGTGTCGATTGACCCTGCTTAAGGTTCAGTCGTATAATCCGGCCCCAGCTTTGATGTGGGATTGAGCAGCAAGGTCGCTCCTCGGATGTTTAATCCGAAGCTGGCTGGGTAAAACCAGCCCCCCGCATTGAGTTGCAGAGGAGCCCCTTTTAAGGGGCTTTTTGCTAGCTGGGCGACAGCTTTGCCGGCCTTTAGAGGGCGGTTTGATGATGGGCGATTCGCCCATTTTTTATTTTTACAGCATGCGCGAGGGGTTCAGGTGTCGAGCAAGCTAGAACAGTTGCAGGCCTTGGTGGCCCCGGTAGTCGAGGCTCTTGGCTACGAATGCTGGGGTGTCGAGTTCCTGTCACAAGGGCGGCATTCTCTGCTGCGAATTTATATTGATAAACAGCCTGACGGCGTGTTGATCGAAGACTGTGAAGTTGTCAGTCGGCAGATCAGTGGTGTTCTCGATGTCGAGGACCCGATCAGTGCCGAGTACACCCTTGAGGTGTCCTCGCCAGGTATGGATCGGCCGCTGTTCACCCTTGAACAGTTCGCCAGTCATGCCGGTGAGCAAGTGAAGATCAAGCTGCGTTCGCCTTTTGAAGGTCGACGCAACTTCCAGGGCCTTCTGCGCGGTGTGGAAGAGCAGGACGTGGTAGTGCAGGTGGATGACCACGAGTTCCTGTTGCCGATCGACATGATCGACAAGGCCAACATTATCCCCAGGTTTGATTGAGACGCGGATCCCCCGCAAGTGGCGCGGATAGCGCGGATCCAATGGATTGCGAAAGGCGAGGCGTACGATGAGCAAAGAAGTACTGCTGGTTGTTGAGTCGGTATCCAACGAAAAGGGCGTACCGGCTAGCGTAATTTTTGAAGCGCTGGAGCTGGCTTTGGCCACTGCTACCAAGAAGCGTTTTGAAGATGAAGTCGAGTTGCGTGTGGCGATCAATCGTCAGACCGGCAACTACGAGACATTCCGCTGCTGGACAGTGGTTGAAGAAGCTGACTTTGATGATCCTGCACACCAGGTCACCACTGACATGCCGCGTGCAGTTGAAGCCAATGCAAAAGTTGGTGAAGTGCTGGAAGAGAAGATCGACTCCATCGAGTTCGGTCGTATTGCCGCGCAAACCGCCAAGCAAGTGATTGTGCAGAAAGTTCGCGAAGCTGAGCGTGCTCAGGTGGTCGAGGCTTATCGCGAGCGTCTGGGTGAAATCATCTCCGGCACCGTGAAGAAAGTTACCCGTGACAGCGTGATCGTTGATCTGGGTAACAACGCAGAAGCCATGCTGGCTCGCGAAGACATCATCTCCCGCGAAACCTTCCGTGTCGGTGTGCGCCTGCGTGCCCTGCTCAAGGAAATCCGCACCGAGAACCGCGGTCCGCAGCTGATCCTCTCGCGCACCGCGCCGGAAATGCTGATTGAGTTGTTCCGCATCGAAGTGCCGGAAATTGCCGAAGAGCTTATTGAAGTCATGGGCGCGTCCCGTGATCCAGGTTCGCGCGCCAAGCTGGCCGTGCGTTCCAAAGACAAGCGTATCGACCCGCAGGGTGCCTGTATCGGTATGCGCGGTTCGCGCGTGCAGGCGGTCTCCGGTGAGTTGGCGGGTGAGCGTGTGGATATCGTGCTGTGGGATGACAATCCTGCGCAGTTCGTAATCAACGCCATGTCGCCTGCTGAAGTGGCCGCCATTATTGTTGACGAAGATGCCCACGCCATGGACATCGCCGTTGGCGCAGACAACCTTGCTCAGGCCATTGGCCGCGGCGGTCAGAACGTGCGTTTGGCCAGTCAGCTGACTGGTTGGACCCTCAACGTGATGACCGAGGCGGACATTCAGGCCAAGCAGCAAGCGGAAACAGGCGACATCCTGCAGCGCTTTATCGACGAGCTGGAAGTCGATGAAGAGCTGGCCCAGGTGTTGGTCGAAGAGGGCTTCACCAGCCTTGAAGAAATTGCCTACGTACCGATGGAAGAAATGCTCAGCATTGATGGCTTTGACGAGGATATCGTCAACGAGCTCCGCGCCCGTGCCAAAGATCGCCTGCTGACTAAAGCCATCGCCAACGAGGAAAAGCTGGCAGATGCCCACCCAGCCGAAGACTTGCTCTCGCTTGAGGGGATGGATAAGGCGCTTGCGCATGAACTGGCAGTGCGCGGCGTTGTTAACCGCGAAGACCTGGCCGAGCAGTCGATTGATGACCTGCTCGACATCGACGGTATCGACGCTGAGCGAGCCGGCAAGTTGATCATGGCCGCCCGAGCCCATTGGTTCGAGTAAGCAGTTGCGGCCTGAGGAGAGAAATGCATGACGCAAGTCACGGTTAAAGAACTGGCCCAAGTGGTCAATACGCCGGTTGAACGCCTGCTCCAGCAAATGAGTGAGGCTGGTTTGCCGCACAAGAGTGCTGAGCAAGCGGTGACCGACAGCGAGAAGCAGGCCCTGTTGGCCCATCTCAAGAGCAGTCACGGCGACAGCAAGACAGAAGAGCCGCGCAAGATTACCTTGCAGCGCAAAACTACCAGCACCCTTCGAGTTGCCGGTAGCAAGACCATCAGCGTTGAAGTGCGCAAGAAGAAAACCTTCGTCAAGCGCAGCGCTGAAGAAATCGAAGCTGAAAAGCAGCGTGAGCTGGCTGAGCAGCGTGCTGTAGCTGAAGCTGCCAAGGCAAAGGCTGATGAAGAAGCCAAGCGCCGCGCCGCTGAAGAAGCACAGCGTCCAGCGGCAGTTGCTGGTGAGGCGGTCGTTGAAGAGGCCCCGGCTGCAGCAGTTGAGTTGCCGGTAGTGGCTGCTCCTGCGGCAGACGAGCGTAAGAAGGACGAGCCGCGTCGTCCGGACAAGGCGCGTAACGATGATGCCGATCGTCGTGGTGGTGAGCGCAAGACCACCCAGCATCGTCCGACCGTCAAGGAAAAAGCTCCTGCACCACGTGTTGCCCCGCGCACTATCGACGAGGAAAGCGATAGCTTCCGTCGTGGCGGTCGTGGCAAGGCCAAGCTGAAGAAGCGTAATGCTCACGGCTTCCAGAGCCCAACAGGTCCGATCGTGCGTGAAGTGAAGATTGGCGAGACCATCACTGTGGGCGATCTGGCCCAGCAGATGTCGGTCAAGGCTGCTGAAATCATCAAGTTCATGTTCAAGCTGGGTACACCTGCGACCATCAACCAGGTTCTGGATCAGGAAACTGCCCAGCTGGTTGCTGAGGAGTTAGGTCACAAGGTCACCCTGGTCAGCGACACGGCTTTGGAAGACTCCCTGGCTGAATCGTTGAAGTTCGAAGGCGAGACCTTTGCTCGTGCGCCGGTTGTTACCGTAATGGGTCACGTTGACCACGGTAAAACCTCGTTGCTCGACTACATTCGGCGCGCCAAGGTTGCTGCTGGCGAGGCTGGTGGCATCACCCAGCACATCGGTGCCTACCACGTAGAAACCGACCGCGGCATGGTCACCTTCCTCGACACCCCTGGCCACGCCGCGTTTACCGCGATGCGTGCCCGTGGTGCCAAGGCGACTGACATCGTGATTCTGGTAGTTGCAGCGGACGACGGCGTGATGCCGCAAACCATTGAAGCTGTTCAGCACGCTAAGGCGGCTGGTGTGCCGCTAGTGGTCGCGGTGAACAAGATCGATAAGCCGGGTGCTGATCTCGATCGTATCCGTAGCGAATTGTCTGTGCACGGCGTGACTTCGGAAGAGTGGGGTGGTGATACACCGTTCGTCTCCGTGTCGGCAAAAGCCGGTACTGGTGTCGATGACCTGCTCGAAGCTGTACTGCTGCAAGCCGAAGTTCTTGAGCTGAAAGCTACGCCGTCAGCTCCGGGTCGTGGTGTGGTGGTTGAGTCGCGCTTGGATAAAGGCCGCGGTCCAGTTGCTACCGTACTCGTTCAAGACGGTACCCTGCGCCAAGGCGACATGGTGTTGATCGGTTCCAACTACGGCCGTATTCGCGCCATGCTCGATGAAAACGGTAAGCCGATTAAAGAAGCTGGCCCGTCGATTCCAGTCGAGATTCTTGGCTTGGATGGCACGCCGGAAGCTGGCGATGACATGAGCGTGCTGGCTGACGAGAAGAAGGCCCGCGAAGTCGCGCTGTTCCGTCAAGGCAAGTTCCGCGAAGTGAAACTGGCCCGTGCTCACGCTGGCAAGCTGGAAAACATCTTCGAGAACATGGGCCAGGAAGAGAAGAAGACGCTCAATATCGTCCTCAAATCTGACGTCCGTGGTTCCTTGGAAGCACTGCAGGGCTCGCTCGGCGGCCTGGGTAACGATGAAGTGCAAGTGCGTGTGGTCGGTGGCGGCGTCGGTGGTATCACCGAATCCGATGCCAACCTGGCGCTGGCCTCCAACGCTGTACTGTTCGGCTTCAACGTGCGTGCCGATGCTGGCGCCCGCAAGATCGTCGAGCAGGAAGGTCTGGATATGCGTTATTACAACGTGATCTACGACATTATTGAAGACGTCAAGAAAGCCCTGACCGGCATGCTCGGCAGCGATGTTCGCGAGAACATCCTCGGTATCGCCGAAGTGCGTGACGTGTTCCGTTCGCCGAAGTTCGGTGCGATTGCCGGTTGTATGGTGGTCGAGGGTACGGTTCACCGTAACCGTCCGATCCGTGTACTGCGCGATGACGTGGTGATCTTCGAAGGCGAGCTGGAATCCCTGCGTCGCTTCAAAGACGATGCCTCCGAAGTGCGTAATGGCATGGAGTGCGGTATCGGCGTGAAGAGCTACAACGACGTCAAGGTCGGCGACAAGATCGAAGTGTTCGAGAAAGTCCAAGTGGCTCGTAGCCTGTAAGAATCTGTTTCGGGTTCAAGCGAGCTAGAGCGAGACAAGGCAAAAATGGCCTAGGAAGCGGAGTTTACGAATTGTAAATGAGCATCCGAGGCCATTTTTAACGCAGTATCGCCGACGCGCAGCTGATCCGAGACTGGTTCTAAGCACGAGTCGCAATATGCAGCGCCCGGCCCCGCTTTTGCGCGGCCGGGCGTTTGCCGCTTTTAGGTCCGCTGCTTTATCGAGCAGCGTGACGAGTGAAGGTAGTAGAAATGGCCAAAGAATTTAGCCGGGCCCAGCGCATCGGCGACCAGATACAGCGCGAATTGGCGCAGTTGATCCGCCTGGAAGTCAAAGACCCGCGTCTGGGTGGTTTGGTGACCGTGACGGCAGTGGAGGTCAGCCGTGACTCCAGCCACGCCAAGGTGTTCGTCACCATCATGGGTAACGAGCCTGAAGAGGGTGTCGATCCCGTCGTGCAGAGTCTCAAGGTGCTCAACGATGCCAGCGGTTTCCTGCGCATGCAGTTGGGTAAGGCGATGAAGCTGCGCAGCGTGCCGAACCTGCGTTTCCATTACGACGAAAGCGTGATTCGCGGTGCGCAGCTGTCGGCGCTGATCGAGCGGGCAGTCAGCGAAGACCGTCAGCACGGTGATGACCCCGAGGCCAAGGAGTAAGCGCGTGGCCCAGGTCAAACGTATTCGTCGTGCCGTCGATGGCATCATTCTGCTGGATAAGCCCAAAGGCTTTAGCTCCAACGCGGCGCTGCAAAAGGTGCGTTGGTTACTCAATGCCGAGAAGGCCGGGCACACCGGCAGTCTCGATCCCTTGGCAACTGGCGTGTTGCCGCTGTGCTTCGGCGAGGCGACCAAGTTCTCCCAGTACCTGCTGGATGCCGACAAGGGCTACGAAACTCTGATGCAGTTGGGCGTCACTACCACCACCGCCGATGCTGAAGGCGAAGTGCTGGAGCGTCGCCCGGTGACCGTTGGTCGCGCCGATATCGAAGCGGTTTTGCCCGGTTTTCGTGGTGAAATCAGCCAGATACCGCCGATGTACTCGGCGCTCAAACGCGACGGCCAGCCACTTTACAAGCTGGCTCGTGCTGGTGAAATAGTGGAGCGCGAGCCGCGTTCTGTTACTATTGCGCGCCTGGAATTATTGGGCTGTGAGGCGGAGCAGGCGCGCCTGGCGGTCGATTGCAGCAAAGGCACCTATATCCGTACCCTGGTCGAAGACATTGGCCACCTGCTGGGTTGTGGTGCACACGTTGCAGAGCTGCGCAGAACCAAAGCCGGTCCCTTCGACTTGAGCCGCACCGTAACGCTCGAAGAGCTGGAGCGGGTGCATGGCGAAGGTGGCTGTGAGGCGGTTGACCAGTTCCTGCAACCGGTCGACAGCGGTCTGCAACACTGGCCGCTGCTGCAGTTCTCCGAGCACAGTTCGTTTTACTGGCTGCAAGGGCAGCCGGTACGCGCCCCGGAAGCGCCGAAGTTCGGCATGGTTCGGGTGCAAGATCACAACGGTCGCTTTATCGGTATCGGTGAAGTGAGTGAAGACGGGCGCATAGCGCCGCGTCGTTTGATTCGGTCGGCATGACCGTAGCGTAGACAAGGGGTTTCGGCTCTGGTCTGCGTGTATCGAGGGTGGCTGTTAATAGGCACGGTCATACCTCACTTAAAAACACGGGAAGCGATTCCCGGCCTATTGCGACTGTTTCGGCAGTTGCCTAACTGAGAGGATTGCCCACATGGCACTCAGCGTTGAAGAAAAAGCCCAGATCGTAACTGACTACCAGCAAGCTGCTGGCGACACCGGTAGCCCGGAAGTGCAAGTTGCACTGCTGTCCGCCAACATCAACAAGCTGCAAGGCCACTTCAAGGCCAACGGTAAAGACCACCACTCGCGTCGTGGCCTGATCCGTATGGTTAACCAGCGTCGTAAGCTGCTGGATTACCTGAAGGGTAAGGATGTTAGTCGTTACAGCGCCCTGATCGGTCGCCTGGGTCTGCGTCGCTAAGCAATGCTTACGCGTAGCTGACTGCCGAAGCTGGAAGTGGGGTTCACCCCTGCTTCCAGCTTTTGCTTTTCTGCTTTAGCTGTTTTGGACGATAGCGGGTCCGATTCCCGTAACCGCCCGCACATTCTGCAAGACCCGTTTGTTCACGTTGCAGTGATAGAACGGTTGCAAGAACCGCTTTCCCCAAGGGCAACAAAGAGAAGGAAAACACCGTGAACCCGGTAATCAAGAAGTTCCAGTTCGGTCAATCGACCGTTACCCTCGAGACAGGCCGTATCGCCCGTCAAGCCTCCGGCGCAGTGCTGGTCACCGTTGACGACGACGTCGCCGTACTGGTCGCCGTAACCGGCGCCAAGACTGCCGACCCAAGCAAAGGCTTTTTCCCGCTGTCCGTGCATTACCAGGAAAAAACCTACGCAGCCGGCAAGATTCCAGGCGGTTTCTTCAAGCGTGAGGCCCGTCCTTCCGAGAAAGAAACCCTGACCTCGCGCCTGATCGATCGTCCGATCCGTCCGCTGTTCCCAGAAGGTTTCCAGAACGAAGTGCAGGTTATCTGCACCGTGATATCCACCAGCAAGAAAACCGATCCGGACATCGCTGCGATGATCGGTACCTCGGCTGCCCTGGCCATTTCCGGCATTCCGTTCAACGGCCCAATCGGTGCTGCGCGCGTTGCCTTCCATCCGGAAACTGGCTACCTGCTGAACCCGAACTATGAGCAGCTCAAGGCTTCCAGCCTGGACATGGTCGTAGCTGGTACTAAAGACGCCGTACTGATGGTTGAGTCGGAAGCCAAAGAGCTGACCGAAGACCAGATGCTGGGCGCCGTGCTGTTCGCCCACGACGAGTTCCAGGTTGTCATCGACGCGGTTGCCGAGCTGGCTGCTGAAGCCGCCAAGCCTACGTGGGACTGGCAGCCGAAGGCCGAGAATACTGCACTGCTGAGCGCTATTCGTGGCGAGTTCGGTGATGCCATCTCCCAGGCTTACACCATCACCGTTAAGCACGAGCGTTATGCCCGTCTGGGTGAGCTGCGCAATGAAATCGTTGCCAAGTTCGCAGGTGAAGAAGGCCAGCCTTCGGCTGGTGAAGTTAAAGAAATCTTTGGCGAAATCGAATACCGTACCGTGCGCGAGAACATCGTTAACGGTAAGCCGCGTATCGATGGCCGTGACACCCGTACCGTACGCGGCCTGAACATCGAAGTGGGTGTGCTGGACAAGACCCACGGTTCGGCGCTGTTCACCCGTGGTGAAACCCAGGCGCTGGTCGTTGCCACCCTCGGTACCGCGCGTGACGCTCAGCTGCTCGACACTCTTGAAGGCGAGCGTAAAGACCCCTTTATGCTGCACTACAACTTCCCACCGTACTCGGTTGGTGAGTGTGGTCGTATGGGCGCTACTGGCCGCCGCGAAATCGGTCACGGCCGTCTGGCTCGTCGCTCCATCGCTGCCATGCTGCCGGCTGCTGACGTATTCCCGTACACCATTCGTGTGGTTTCGGAAATCACCGAGTCCAACGGTTCCAGCTCCATGGCTTCCGTTTGTGGTGCTTCCCTGGCTCTGATGGACGCTGGTGTGCCGATGAAGGCGCCGGTTGCAGGTATTGCCATGGGGCTGGTTAAGGAAGGCGAGAAGTTTGCTGTTCTGACCGACATCCTTGGCGACGAAGATCACCTGGGTGACATGGACTTCAAGGTTGCAGGTACCGCTAACGGCGTTACTGCTCTGCAGATGGACATCAAGATCCAGGGCATCACCGAAGAAATCATGGAAATCGCTCTGGGCCAAGCCCTGGAAGCGCGCCTGAATATCCTCGGCCAGATGAACCAGGTTATCGCTACCTCGCGCACCGAGTTGTCGGCAAACGCCCCAACCATGATTGCGATGAAGATCGACCAGGACAAAATTCGCGACGTGATCGGCAAAGGTGGCGCGACCATCCGCGCGATCTGCGAAGAAACCAAGGCCTCGATCGATATCGAAGACGACGGTTCGATCAAGATCTTCGGCGAAACCAAGGAAGCGGCCGAGGCTGCGCGTCAGCGCGTACTGGGCATCACCGCGGAAGCTGAGATCGGCAAGATCTACGTCGGTAAGGTTGAGCGCATCGTCGACTTCGGTGCATTCGTCAACATCCTGCCGGGCAAAGACGGTCTGGTGCACATCTCCATGCTGAGCGACGCTCGTGTTGAGAAGGTGACTGACATTCTTAAAGAAGGTCAGGAAGTTGAAGTTTTGGTGCTGGACGTGGACAACCGCGGCCGTATCAAGCTGTCGATCAAGGATGTTGCAGCTGCAAAAGCGTCGGGCGTTTAATCGTCCGGTTGCTTCGCAACTATATAAGAGAGCCCTTCGGGGCTCTTTTTTTTGCCTGAGAAAAGACTGCTATGTCTGGCCATGGTGTGGCTCAAGAGTGTCGTGCAATATGCCTTGCAGAGTTGCCTCCAGCATGCAAGTTGCACGAGGGTTATAACTTTTATTTTAAATTAACTTATTGATTTATAAAGAATATTTTTTAAAAGAAAATTGGCACAGCACTTGCGATATTACTGGGGAGGCTGCAGCTTGTAGAGGCTTGCAGATTACTAGTAGACGCAGGAGGCATTACCCATGAAAAAGCCAATCAAGCATTTCGCCGTAACCGCCATGACAGCAACCGCTCTGGGCCTGCTACTTACCGGGCCGGTAATGGCTGCCGATGCCCCGTCCGTACAGCCAATTATGCTGGCAGCCAGTGAAGCGGTGGATAACGCGGAAGATGCGGTAAGCGATACTTGGATTACCAGCAAAGTGAAGTCGACCTTTCTGGCAGACAGCAAGCTGAGCGGTATCGATATCAAAGTTGAAACCAACAAAGGCGTAGTTACCCTGTCAGGCGTTGTCGCCAATGACGAGGAGCACGATCTGGCTGTAGCTAAGGCCAAAGAAATCAAAGGTGTAACTGCAGTATCTGCTGAAGCGTTGAAAACTGCAGATTAAACCCATGCCCTGAGCGAGCTCGCACAAGAGCTCTCCGTCCCTACTATTACGAGGATTGAGCGATGAATAGCGACGTAATTAAAGGCAAATGGAAGCAACTCAACGGCCGCATTAAGGAGCGTTGGGGCAATCTGACTGACGATGACTTGGATGTCGCCGAAGGCCATACCGAGTATCTAACCGGCAAACTCCAAGAGCGTTATGGCTGGAGTAAGGAAAAGGCTCAGGAAGAGCTGCGTGATTTCAGCAGCAAGCTGTAATCAGGCGTAAAAAAGCCCCGCAGGTAATGCCTGCGGGGCTTTTTAGTAGGCGCTTGCAACGCCACTACCTTGTAAGGCTGCGTTTAAAATCGCCCATTTACGGCTCTTAAACGCCGCTTTCATCTTGCGTTGGCTGCCTCGTTAGCGCTCTCAACTGCTGCCAATGGTTACTCGGCAGGTGTTAGCTGCCGCGTTTGCTTTCCACGCTCTTCAGCCGACCGCCTTCGAATCGCAGGTAGTAATTCATGCCGTTACGCGGGCCATAGACCCACTCTTCGACAAGAAACTCGTTATTGCCGTGGGCATCCAAGGTGTAGCCCAACATGTCGCGGGCTACCGGTTCGCCGCATTTACTGGAGACCTCTGTAGTTCGATCACCGGTGCTGGCGATGCCTTTCTCGCAGCGCAAGGTGCTTGCTTGGGCACTGGTTGCCAGCGCGAGCAGGGTGAGGCTGAGTGCTATCCGTTGCATGGTGCAATGTCCTTATCGTTGGATTGGGTGAGTGTTTTGTGTTGCTAGTTACGGCGTTTACTGTCGATCTTGATCAGTCGATTGCCTTGGAAACGCAGAAATTGGTACATGCCATTGCGCGGTCCGTATGACCACTCTTCGACCGCGACTTCATTGTAGAAACCATATTCATCCAGCACTTCGCGGTAGCCGAGAAAGTCACGGCTCAGTGGTTCGCCGCATTTGCTGCTGACTTCGCTGGTGGTGTCATCAAGGCTGACCAGCCCGCTGTCGCAGCGCAGGGTTGATGAGGCCTGTGCGTAGAGGGGCGTCAGTAATAGCAGGGCGCTAATCAGTGCTTTCATTGGTTAGTGGCTACGACGACGTTCGATGGCACGCAGGCGCGTGCCCTCGAAGGTAAGAATGCTCAGCATGCCGTTATCGGGACCATAGACCCATTCCTCGATCTGGTATTCGCGGCGCTCGTTCGGGCCGAGGGAGTAGCCGACTAAATCGCGAAAGGCCGGCTCACCGCATTTCTGCAGTACCTCGAAGCGCCTATCACCCAGGCTTACCAGTTGGCTGCCGCAACGTAACGTTTCGGCCTGGGCCAGGGACGATACCCCTACCAGGGTAAAGAGCAGCGTTGTTGCCAATATGCGCATATATGAAACCTTACTCGCTGCCGAGGTGCAGGGTGGTGGCGACGCGGCCATCGGCGCCAGCCTGTGCAATGTTGACATCCAGCAGGTAGATGCGTTCGGCGGCCAGACCGCCGCGCTCGACCAGATAGCTCTTTATTTCTGCTGCCCGTGCCTGAGCCAGCTGACGCTGTAGCAGTTTGCTCTGTGCCCAGGACTGCAGCACAGCGTCACGCATTTTCGCGCTGCGCACTTCATCTTCTAGTTCGGCCCATTCGGCCGGCGGTTGCTGCTTGAGGCGGGTGCGGTAGATGCCTTCGAGCAGCACCGCTTTGTCGTCATTCTCCACCACCAGTTCACTGGCTTCGGCAGGCACATCATCGCCACGGCGTTGCAGCATCTTGTACCAGGTGTTCTGGTATTCGCGCTCCAGGCGATCGTTAGCTAGTGGCGGGCCGTCGCTGCTCTGCGCGCTCATGCCTTCGACTTCCAAGCGCAGGGTTGGACGTTCCTTCAAGGCACTGGCCAGGGTATCCAGCGCCTTCTGTGCGTCATCGTTGAGCTCGCTGTTGCCGGCAGTAAAGTGCACCGTGCTTAGGTCGACATCGCTGCCGCCGCTGACCAGCCCGCCGATAAACTTGAACGGCGCCTGGGCCGCGCGCAGCACCAGATTGCGCAGGGTTTGCCAAACAATCGGCATCACGCTGAACTCCGGGCTGTTGAGGTTGCCCTGCACCGGCAGCTGAATTTCGATATTGCCTTTGGTGTCCTTGAGCAGGGCCACGGCCAGGCGGATCGGCAGATCCATGGCGTCCTTGCTGTCGACTTTCTCACCCAGTTGCAGGTCTTCCAGCAGCAGCTTGTTCGTGGCGTTCAGCTGGCCTTTTTCGATCTGGTAATGCAGATCAAGGTTGAGCCGCCCCTTGCGGATACGGAAGCCGGCGAACTTGCCGGAATAGGGCGTGAGGGTGGTCAGCTCGACGTTCTTGAAGCTGGTGGCGATATCCAGGCTGTTCATCGGGTCGAACGGGGTGAGCTGCCCCTTGATGCTGACCGGTGCGTACTTGTCGACTTTACCTTGGACGTCCACGCTGGCGGCCTTTGGGCTCTGGTTATCCAGGGTGCCGATCTGGCCATTGAGCTGACCAATCGCAGTGGCGAAATTGGGCCGTAGGCTGAAGTCGGCGAAGTTGGCTGAACCATTCTGGATGCTGATGCCGTCAATGCGGATTGGCAGCGGTTTCTCGGTCGGTACTTTGGCAGGCTCGGTGCTGGCCGGTTGAGGCACCATCAGGTCGTTGATATTGGTGCTCAGGTCTTCGTTGATGATAAAGCGCACATAGGGCTGTTGCAGCTTGACCTGGCTGATTGCCAGGCCCTTGCCGTGCTGGTAATCGAGCCCTTCTACCACGACCTGTTGCCACTTGAGGAAATCGCGGTCTTTGAGCGTGTCGAGGGTATGCAGCTGGTTGATCTCGGCGTGCCCGCCAATGCTGAAGGCCAGCGGCTCGATGCTTTGCAGGTCAACCGTCAGGTCGCTGCCGAGCTTGCCACTGCGCAGTTCCAGGCGCACGAAGGGGCTCAGGTAGGTCTGTGCCAGGCGCAGGTCGATATCGCGGGTGGCAACCTGCAACTTGGCCGTGGTCGGGGTCAGTTGCACCTGACCGTCGGCCTTGATCTGCCCGGTTTTGTTTACTCCGGTGTCGAGCTTGAGAGCGAAGGGCGAGGAGCCAAGGCTGTTGAAGTCGCTCAGATCGAGATTGAGTGGAGTGAGGTCGATTTTGACTTCCGCACCGCCGGCGCGGTCGGCCAGGTGCACCTGATAGTCGCGCAATTGCACGTCACGCAGGATGACTTGCCAAGGTTTGCTGGGCTCTTCCGGCTGGCCAGCAGTGGCGGTTTCCAGCTCCGCTGATTGTTGTGCTGTAGCCGGTTCAATTGGGTTCTTTACCGGCTCGGGTTCCGTCGCTATCGAGCCTGCGCCACCCTCATTTGGAGCTGGAGCTGGAGCTGGAGCTGGAGCTGGAGCCGGTTTAGCGGGTTGGCTGGCCAACAACTTTTGCCAGTCGAGCTGGCCATCGGCTTCGCGCGCGGCCCAGGTTTCCAGCTTTTGGCTACGAACCTTGCCGACTATGACTTGTTGCTTGACCAAGTCCACGCTGGCTTCGCTTATCTCCAGGCTTTCCAGGCGCAGCAGCGGTTTGTCAGTCGGGCTCTTGATGGCAAGGCTGCTGACGCTGAGCTGGGTGTTGCTCAGCAGCAGTTCGGTACCTTTGGCGAGATTTAGGCTGTAGTCGCTACTGAGGTTGACGGTGCCATCCTCCAGCACCAGTGGTACGGCGTCGCGCACGTAGGGCCACACGCCTTTTAGCTTGCCGTCAGTGACTTTCAGGCTGCCGCTGGAGCTGATCGGCACCAGGCCGATTTGCCCGACCCAGTCGATACGCCCGCCCTGGGGGCCAGTGGCGACCAGATTCATGTCGGCATTGTCGCCTTGCAGGGTGCTGAGGTTGTGCAGTTCGAAATTCAGATCGTCGTAGATAAACTCAATCGGCTCGCTGGGGCGCAGATCCTGAAAGTGCAGGTTGCCGCCATTTAGCTTGATCCGCGAAATACGCAGTGGGAACGGTTCGCCGGCCGGTTCTTCGTCCGCAGATTGCTGGATGGGCGGGACCTTGAACAGTTGGGACAGGTTGAGCCGGCCGTCCTTGCCGAACAGCACTTCACTGTGTGGCTGATCCAGCTCGATATCGGCTAGATGTAGTGCACCGCTCCATAGGCTGTCGAGTTGCAGATTGGCATACAGGCGTTCGAAGGCGATCTGCTGCTGGTCGGCTTCGCCAATCTGTAGGCCCCAGAGGCTGAGCTCCAGGCTGAATGGGTTGAGTTGCAGGCGCTGCAGCGTGGCGGGTACTTCGGCGTATTGAGCCAGCTGCTGGTTGGCGATGCGCAGGCCGATACCGGGCAGAATCAGAAAGCCCAGCAGGCTGTAAAGGGCAACGGCGATGGCAATGGCGCTGGCAGCGCGCTTGATTCCTTTAAGCATAAAAACGTCATCTATCCCGACGAGAAGTGCCTTGGAGTATGGCACGCGTGGGCAGTTCCGCAGAGGCTCTAGGTGGCGTTTTCCTTTGAATTGCCGGGGGGTCAGAAATGCAGGATCAGCGTCTTCAGTGGCGGTTGGCCGTCTTGAGAGGGGAAGTCGCCGGCTGGTGGCAGTACCTGGCAATCCCGCGCCGGACGTCCGAGTTTTTCCGCGCAGCGCAGCACCTGTTCGCGCCAATCGGCCATGGCGACTTTTGCCAGGTTATTGCAGCAGATCAGCACGCCATCATCGGCGGTGGCGAGGATCGCTGGCTTGAGCAAGCTCTGGTAATCGCGCAGCAGGTCGACCGTACCGAAAGCGCTCTTGGCCCAGGCGGGCGGGTCGAGCAGCACCACGTCGAACTGACGTTGCTCAAGGCGCGGATAATGCGGCAGCTTTTGCCCGCGCCGAGCGTTGATTGGCAGGCCGGCGAGTTGGCGGATCGCCGGGAAATAGTCCGACTGGACAAATTGCATGGGTGCCAGCTGCGGGTTGAGCTGACCATTCTCACGACCGACCGCCAGATTGCCTTCAGCAAAATCCAGATTGACGACTTCGCTGGCTCCGCCTGCGGCGGCGCTCAAACCGACGCCGCAGGTGTAGGCGAACAAATTGAGCACCGACTTGCCCCTGCTGTGAGCTTTGACCCAGCCACGGGCGTTGCGCAGGTCGAGAAACAGCAGCGGGTCTTGCCCGGCATGGCGGCCGCGTACGCGGTAATTAAGGCCCCACTCATGGCCGATCATATCTTCCAAAGCAGCAGGCTCGGCGTGGTAGACCGAATCAGTGCGGTCGATCCGCGAGTTGCCCTGGGAACGGTCGTTGTACACCAGTAGCAGTTGCGTGCCGAGGCTGGCCTGGCACTGCTTGGTTAGTTGCAGCAGTTCGTCGCGGTTCAGGCTCTGGTGGAAGCTCTGCACCAGCAATTGTGGGCCGTAACGGTCGATGGTCAGGCCGCCGGCACCTTCCTGGCTACCATGGAACAGGCGGTAACAATCTGTGCCTTGGCTATGCAGTTCGGCCAGCAGGTCTTGGCGGTTGAGCAGTGCGGCGCGCAGCGCCTGATCGAGAGAGGACATGCGCGGCGACTCGAAAATGGAGGGTGCGCAGTTTATCAAGATTCACCTGCGGGGACGCAGGGTCGGTAAAAACAGCAAGGGCACCCTAAGGTGCCCTTCAATTTGCGAGTAACTAGGTAATCAGACGATGCGGTTGACGCCGGTGCGGTCGGCACCATCAGCGGCTACGCGGTTGCCATCGGTGCGGTCTGCACCACCCTCGGCGATACGGTTGATGCTGGTACGGTCGAAGCCGTCGGCTGCGATACGGTTAGTACCAGTGCGATCAGCGCCGTCAGCAGCTACGCGGTTACGGCCGGTGCGATCAGCACCACCTTCGGCGATACGGTTGATGCTGGTACGGTCGAAGCCGTCGGCTGCGATACGGTTAGCACCAGTACGGTCAGCGCCGTCAGCAGCTACGCGGTTACGGCCGGTGCGATCAGCACCACCTTCGGCGATACGGTTGATGCTGGTACGGTCAAAACCGTCGGCGGCGATACGGTTGCTCAGGGTACGTTCGGCACCATCAGCAGCGAACACATTGCTGGTCAGGCTGGCGGCAAGCAGGGAAGCGATCAGGTACTTGTTCATCTGGGTGTCCTCGGAAGAGTGGGGTAAGTGGCTACGGGGCTAATGTTGCGCCGCAGCCCGACTCTTGAGAAACGCAGGTGGTCAATAGCAATCATCATTGCTGTCGATGGTAAATAAAAAAGCCGGCCCTCTGATTGATGGGGCCGGCTTTTTTCTAGCTATAACTAAGCGCTGTTATCAGGCTCGCTCGATCGCCAGTGCCACGCCCTGACCGCCGCCGATGCACAGGGTGGCGAGGCCTTTCTTGGCGTCGCGTTTGATCATCTCGTGCAGCAGGGTGACCAGCACGCGGCAGCCGGAACCGCCAATCGGGTGGCCGAGGGCGATGGCGCCGCCGTTGACGTTGACCTTGCTGGAATCCCAGTTCAGCTCTTTGCCCACTGCTAGGGCTTGCGCGGCGAAGGCTTCGTTGGCTTCGATCAGGTCCAGGTCGGCCAGCTGCCAGCCGGCCTTGGCCAGGCAACGCTGGGTGGCGCTGACCGGGCCGATGCCCATGATGGCTGGGTCGACGCCAGCGTTGGCGTAGCTGGCGATTTTTGCCAGTACCGGCAGGCCGAGGGCCTGGGCTTTTGCAGCGCTCATCAGCAGTACGGCCGAGGCCCCGTCATTCAGGCTGGAGGCGTTGCCGGCGGTAACGCTGCCGTCTTTTTTGAATGCTGGTTTCAGTTTGCCCAGGGACTCGGCGGTTGTCCCGGCGCGTGGCTGCTCGTCCGTGGCGAAAGCCACTGGGTCGCCTTTGCGCTGGGGGATCATGACCGGGGTGATTTCAGCGACAAAGCGTCCGGCTTCGATGGCCGCCACGGCTTTCTGCTGCGAGGCAGCGGCGAAGGCGTCCTGCGCTTCGCGGCTGATGTCGTACTTGTCCACCAAGTTCTCGGCGGTGATACCCATGTGGTAATCGTTGAAAGCGTCCCACAGGCCGTCGGTGATCATCGTGTCGATTACTTTGCCATGGCCCATGCGCAGGCCGGTGCGCGCACCAGGCATGACGTAGGGGGCCAGACTCATGTTCTCCATGCCGCCGGCGATGATGACCTCGGCGTCGCCACAACGAATCGCCTGAGCACCCAGGTGCAGGGCCTTGAGGCCCGAGCCGCAGACTTTGTTCAAGGTCAGGGCCGGCACAGCGTGGGGCAGGCCGGCAAGAATCGCTGCTTGGCGCGCCGGGTTCTGGCCGCTGCCGGCGGTCAGCACCTGGCCGAGGATCACTTCATCAACCTGCGCGCCGTCCAGACCTGTCTGTTCAAGCAGGCGGCGGATCACCGCTGCGCCCAGCTCAGGGGCCGGGATATTCGCCAGTGAACCTTGGAAGCTGCCGATGGCGGTGCGGGTGGCGGCAACGATGACGACGTCTTGCATAGCGTGATCCTCTCAAATAGCCGGTGCGGGCTAGGCCGCGAAAGGCCGCTATGTTGGCACAGCGGCTTTGTGCACGACCAGCACGCGAACTGGCCAGTCAGCTGTTGCATGGCGGTTGCAGGCGTTTGCGCGCGCGGTGGATGGCGCCACTGCGTACGGCCCAGCGCAGCACAGGGGCCAGGCTATGTACGCCGGCCTGGATCATGCGGCTGCGTGCCGGACTGACCTGTTGGCCGAGCATCTTCTGTCCCCAGCCGGGCAACAGGTCGATGCCCGCTTGCATCAATAATTTGGCCACCGGTGCTGCGATAAAGCTGGGGGCAGGGGCGTTTAACAGAATGCGCAGAATCTCCAGCGAACGTTCGTCGCAGAGCAGCTCAGGGCGCACCGTCGCTAGGTAGGCGGCGACTTCGGCGCGTGAACGCGGCACCTGGGTGGCGCCCAGGCGTTCGGCGATCAGAGCGATTTCCGCGTAGTAACGGTCTTGATCGGCTTCGCTCAGTTGCGGGTTACGGTAACGCAGGTGGGCCTGGAGGAAACTGTGTACCTCGGCCACATGCACCCAGGTCAGCAGCGCCGGATCACTGGCGGCGTAGGGTCGGCCATCCGGAGCGGTGCCCGTAACCTTGAGGTGAATAGTCTTGACCTTGTCGATCAGCCAATCTGCATCGGCGCGTGAACCGTAGGTGGTGCCGGAAATAAATTGCCCGGTGCGACGCAGGCGGCCGAGCAGGTCGTCACGGAAATTCGAATGATCCCACACCCCGGCCAGCGCCAGTGGATGCAGGGCCTGCAAGAGCAGGGCGCTGATGCCGCCGATCAGCATACTGGTGAAGTCGCCATGCACCTGCCAGCTCACCGAGTTGGGGCCGAACAGGCCGGGGTCACCCTGGGGCTGTTCGAAGTCGATTTGGCCAAGGGCGATGCCGCTGAGGCTAAGAACTTGGCTTTCGATACGGCGGCGCAGGAATTCCATGGAATTGGCTGTTCGCTTGCTGGTGTAGGGTGGCTCGCTTCACCGATCCGCCGCGTGGTGATCCACCGGGTGGCGCTCCACCACGCGGGGCGAAGGGTGGATGAGCGAAACGTCATCCACCCTACATCCGAGATTGCGGTTATTGGTTCAGGCGCTGCTCGATTAGTCCGTCCACTACAGCAGGGTCGGCCAGGGTCGAGGTGTCGCCCATGTTTTCCAGCTCGTTGCAGGCGATCTTGCGCAGGATACGCCGCATGATCTTGCCCGAACGGGTTTTCGGCAGGCCGGGTGCCCACTGGATCAGCTCGGGTTTGGCGAAGCTACCGATTTCCTTGCCGACCAGGGCCAGCAATTCCTTCTTCAGCGCGTCGTTGATTTCCACGCCATTCATCGGCGTGACGAAGGCGTAGATGCCCTGGCCTTTGAGGTCGTGCGGGTAGCCGACCACCGCGGCCTCGGCCACGGCGTCGTGCTGCACCAGGGCGCTTTCCACTTCGGCGGTGCCGATGCGGTGACCGGAGACGTTGATCACGTCATCCACCCGCCCGGTGATCCAGTAGTAACCGTCCTCGTCGCGGCGTGCGCCGTCGCCGCTGAAGTAGTAACCGGGGTAGGGTTTGAGGTAGGTGTCGATCATCCGCTGATGGTCACCGTAGACGCTGCGGATCTGGCTCGGCCAGCTGTCCTTGATCGCCAGCACGCCGCTGCCTGGCCCCTCGATTTCCTTGCCCTGTTCATCCAGCAGCACCGGCTGCACGCCGAAGAACGGCCGGGTGGCCGAGCCGGGCTTGAGGTCGGTGGCACCGGGCAGCGGGGTGATCAGGATGGCGCCGGTTTCAGTCTGCCACCAGGTATCGACGATCGGGCAGCGGCGCTCGCCGACTACATTGAAATACCACTCCCAGGCTTCCGGGTTGATCGGTTCACCCACCGAGCCGAGCAGGCGCAGGCTGGTGCGCTCGGTGCATTCGACCGGGCCGCTGCCTTCACGCATCAGCGCACGCAGGGCGGTGGGCGCGGTGTAGAAGATATTCACCTGGTGTTTGTCGATCACCTGCCAGAAGCGCGAGGCTGTCGGGTAGTTGGGCACACCTTCGAAAATCAGACTGGTCGCGCCGTTGGCCAGTGGGCCGTAGACGATATAACTGTGCCCGGTGACCCAGCCGACGTCGGCGGTGCACCAGTAGATATCGCCTTCGTGGTAGTCGAACACATATTTGTGGGTCATGGCCGCCATCAGCAGATAGCCGCCGGTGCTGTGCAGCACGCCCTTGGGTTTGCCGGTGGAGCCAGAGGTATAGAGGATAAACAGCGGGTCTTCGGCGTCCATCGGCTCTGGTGGGCATTCGCCGCTGACATCCTTGAGTGCCTGGTGGTACCAGATATCGCGGCCCTCTACCCAGTCGATCTCGCCTTGGGTGCGTTCAACCACCACTACGGTGCTGACAGCCGGGCAACTTTGCAGTGCCTTGTCGACGTTGGCTTTGAGTGCCACATACTTGCCGCCGCGCACGCCTTCATCGGCGGTGATCACCGTGTGGCAGTCGGAGTCCAGGATGCGGTCGCGCAGCGCGTCCGGGGAGAAGCCGCCAAATACCACCGAATGCACCGCGCCGATGCGCGTGCAGGCGAGCATGGCGTAGGTGGCTTCGGGGATCATCGGCATGTAGATGCACACGCGGTCGCCTTTCTTCACCCCACGGCTTTTCAGCACATTGGCCAGTCGGCAAACGTTATGGTGCAGTTTGTTGTAGGTGATATGCGCCGACTCGCTGGGGTTGTCGCCTTCCCAGATCAGCGCGATCTGTTCGCCGCGTTGCTCCAGATGGCGGTCGATGCAGTTGTAGCTGACGTTCAACTGGCCACCCTTGAACCAGGAGCCTTGACCACTGAGCAGGTCGCCCTGCTGCACGCTGGTCCAGGGCTTGCTCCAGTCGAGGAAGGCCTTGGCCTGCTCGGCCCAGAAAATTTCCGGCTGTTCAATCGACTGCTGGTAAAGACGCAAGTAGTCGTCGTTGTTCAGGTGGGCGTGTTGGCGCACGGCGTCGGGCACGGGGTGGCGGGTAATGTCGAACATGGCGGGTCCTTGTCGTTGTGTTCCGCGATGCCCATAAGGGTGCACCCAAGCGAGTGCTTGGTACAAGTGCTGTGGCCGCTCAGGGCGCCGTGACCGAGGCAAGGTAGGGGCTGGGGTATTCCAGCTGCAGGGCGACCAGGCGCGCAGTCGCTGCGCCATGACGATTGGCAATATCCGCCAGGGCTTGGTGCAAGGCATGGCTTGCCGGGCCCTTGCCGATGCTCAGGCTGTGCATGCCCGGCTCGCCGTGTACGCGGTCAGGTATCAGGCGCAGGCCGCTGCGCGTCAGCAGCGGCGCGGTGGCGCTGCTTAGTACCTGTGAGCGGTAGGTGCGGGCGTGGGCATCGGCAGTCAGGGCCAGGGCAATTTCATCAATCCCGGCCTGTACGGGGATGATCAGCGTTTCATGCCCCCAAAACGCCAGCCAGTTGCCGGCCAGGGTCAGGTAGTCGGCGCGCTGCAGGGTAAAGGCGCGGCTATCGTGTGTGGCCGACCAATCGGCCAGCCCAAGTTCATCGGCCAGCTGTTGCGCCCGTGTGCGTCCGGCAATGGCCTCGACCAGGGCCAGGGATACTGGCATGGCGGCGCTGACCCCCGAGCTGCTGATTATCGGGCCATCGACCACATAGCGGCGCTGCTCCAGCCATTGAGTCTTGGGGAATTGTGCTTGGCGGTTGTTGGCCGAGTACCAATGCCCGGTAGCACGCCGCCCGTTCAGCAGGCCGGCGTGAGCCAGGCTGAATACGCCGTCGCAAATTCCCAGCAGGGTTGCGCCTTTGCCCGCTTGCGCGCGGATCCAGGCGAGCAGGCGCGCATCGTCGTTATGGTGAGTCGCCGCCACGATCAGGTAGTCGGCGCCCTGCGGATGTCGTGCGTCGAATTCGGCTGTGCTGATGTCGGCGGCAACGCTCAATGCCGGCAGCATTTTGATGGTGCCGGGGTCGGGGGCGACGGCTAGCACCTCGGCAATATCGGCGCGCTTGAGAATCCCGTAGGGCACCACGAAGTCGACCAGTTCGGTCATGCGGTTCTCGCCCAGCACGGCAATCACCGGGCGTGTGCGGCCGTGGCGCGGCACATAGGCGGCGATGGCTTCGTCGCTTATCGGTGGCGAGGTTGCGGCGTGCGCTGTGGTTGTGTCGAGCAATAGGCTAAGGCACAGGCTGAGCAGCAGAAGGCGAGTAGGCATGGGTAGTCTCCAGTCGAGGTTTGAGTCTCGCCTGTCTGTGTTTGGCAGTAATGCCATTGTTGAGTGAATATCTGCCAGTGCCGCGGGCTCGCGCGCCTTTGAACAGGCGCCAAGGATGATTGAGATGCACGAATTGCCACTGTCGCCGCCTGGTGAGCTGCAGGATGTTTTGCTGCTGGTCTTCGACAACTTCCAGTTGCTCGATGCCAGTGGGCCGCTGGAAGTCTTTGCCGTGGTTAATGATCGGCTGGCGGCTGCCGGCTTGCCGCCGCGTTATCGCCTGCGCCTAGTCTCGCAATATGGCGGCGAGGTGCGTGCTTCGGCGGGTGTGGTGATGCTGACCGAGCCCCTGCCGGCAATTGCCCAGCTGGCTGGGGCGACGCTGCTGGTGGCCGGTGGTTTCGGCGTAATGCAGGCGCTGGCTGGCGGACAACTGGCCACCTGGTTACGTCAGGCCGCCGAGCCGCTGGCACGTTGTTGTTCGGTGTGCACCGGGGCTTTTCTGTTGGGTCAGGCCGGGCTGCTGGATGGCCGTATGGCGGTTACCCATTGGCGCTATGTCGAGCTGCTGCAGCGCAGCTTTGCGCAAATTGAGGTGTGCGCCGATGCCTTGTTTATCAAGGATGGCAACTGCTACAGCTCGGCTGGCGTGACTGCCGGGATTGACCTGTGCCTGGCGCTGGTAGAGGAGGACTGCGGGCCGACAATGGCCTTGGACGTGGCCAAGGACCTGGTGCTGCCGCTCAGACGCAGCGGTGGGCAACGCCAGTTCAGTGCCGAATTGTTGGCGCAGACCGGGGCGCCCGGCGGTCTGGCGGAAAGCCTCAAACAGTGGCTGCAGCCCAGGCTGCAGCAGCAACTGGATACCCAGGCGATGGCGGCGGGGCTGGCGCTGTCGGTGCGTACCTTGCACCGCCGCTGCCGTGAGGAGCTGCAGATGACGCCGGGGCACTTTCTGCAGCAACTGCGCCTGGAGGCAGCTTGTCGTCAGTTGGAGCAGGGCGCACGCTCACTCAAACGAGTGGCAGAGCAATGCGGCTTTGTTTCGCTGTACAACCTGCGGCGTTGCTTTAGTCAGCGCCTGGGGGTTACTCCGGATGAGTATCGTCAGCGATTCTGCCGCAGTTAGCCGCGGTGACGATCACGGAAGTGCTGGATCAGTCCCTCGGTCGAAGCGTCACTGGCTGGCGCGTCGAGCTGCCCGGTCAAGCGTTGGTAGACGCCCTGGCCCAGCTCCTTGCCTAGTTCGACGCCCCACTGATCGAAGGCGTTGATGCCCCAGATGGCGCTCTGCACAAAGACCTTGTGCTCATACAGCGCAACCAGTGCGCCGAGGCCGAACGGGTCGATCCGGTTGAGCACGAGGATATTGCTCGGCCGGTTGCCAGGAATCATCTTGTGCGACGCCAGGCGTTGTACTTCAGCTTCATCCAGCCCCTTGCCGCGCAGCTCGCTTTCAGCCTCGGCGCGGGTCTTGCCGTGCATCAATGCCTGGCTCTGCGACAGGCAGTTGGCGAACAGCCACTGATGATGGTCGGCCAACGGGCTGAAGCTGTTGACCGGCACGATAAAGTCCGCCGGGATCAGCTCGGTGCCCTGGTGCAGTAGCTGGTGGTAGGCGTGCTGACCGTTGCAGCCGACGCCGCCCCAGATCACCGGCCCGGTGCTGAAGTCCACGGGGCTGCCGTCCTGGCGCACGCTCTTGCCATTGGACTCCATATCCAGCTGTTGCAAGTGCTTGGTGAAGTTACGCAGGTAGTGGTCGTAGGGCAGGATCGCCTGACTTTTCGCACCCCAGAAGTTGCCGTACCAGATGCCCAGTAGAGCCATCAGTACCGGCATGTTCTCGGCCAGTGGCGCCTGGGTAAAGTGCTGGTCCATGGCGTAGGCGCCAGCCAGCAGCTCCTTGAAGTTGGAGACGCCAATCGCCAGAGCAATCGGCAGGCCGATGGCCGACCACAGCGAATAACGCCCGCCGACCCAGTCCCACATCGGGAAGATATTTTCCTCCTTGATGCCAAACTCGATCGCGGCGGTGGGATTGCTGGTGACGGCAATAAAATGCTTGTGCAGTTCGGCTTCCGGGGCGCCCATAGCCAAGTACCAGTCGCGTGCGGCCAGGGCGTTTTTCAGGGTTTCCAGGGTGCTGAAAGATTTTGATGACACGATAAACAGGGTGGTTTCCGGGTCCAGCCGGGCGGTCAGTTCGCGAAACTCGCTGCCATCGATATTGGCCAGGTAATGGCAGCGCACGCCGCGTTGGGTAAAAGGACGCAGCGCCTCTGAAACCAACTGTGGGCCGAGGAACGAACCGCCGATACCGATATTCACCACCTCGGTGATCGGTTTTTCGCTGTAGCCGCGCCACAGGCCGCTGTGAATGCGGCTGACCAGTTCGGTCATCTGATGCAGCACACGGTGAACTTGCGGAATCAGGTCGACGCCATCGAGTTCTAGGCTGCGACCAATCGGGCTACGCAGAGCGGTGTGCAGGGCGGCTCGGCCTTCGGACGCATTGATCTGCTCGCCATTGAACAGGGATTGAATGGACTCCTGTAGCTGGGTCTGTTCGGCCAGTTGCACCAGCAGCTCGAGGGTCTTTTCGTCGATCAGGTTTTTCGAGTAATCCAGCAGCAGGCCGCAGCTGCTCAGGGAGAAGCGGTTAAAACGCTGCGGATCGCTGGCAAAGGCCTCGCGCATGCTGAAGTCGTTCATCTGCTCTCGCTGCTCGCGTAGCGCTTGCCAGGCGGGCAAGGTGGTGACGTCATGCGGTTGCTGGTAATAGGCCATTGGTGCGTGTTCCTTGTGCTAGGTGCGGCAAATCATACAAAAAAGCCCGGATGATCCGGGCCTTGAGTGTAACTGGAGGGTGTGGGGGGGAAGCAACCTGCTGCTCAGGTTGGCGTGTCGAGATCGAAGGCCAGGTTGTCGATCAGGCGGGTGCTGCCGATAAAGGCTGCCACCAGAATCACCAGCTGGCGATCATCGGCAGTGGCCGGTCGTAGGCTGTTTGCTTCACGCACTTCCAAGTAGTCCCGACGAAAGCCAGCGGCGCTGTGTTGCTGCTGAGCAGTGGTAACCAGCTTGGCGTAGTCACGTTCGCCAGCGCGAATTGCTGCGGCCATCTCCTGCAGTGAACGGTACAGCACTGGCGCAGCTTCACGCTGTTCGGCATTCAGGTAACCATTGCGCGAGGACAGCGCCAGGCCATCTTCGGCGCGAACGGTGGGCTCGCCGATAATCTGGATCGGCATATTCAGGTCGCGCACCAGGGTGCGGATCACCGCCAGTTGCTGGAAGTCTTTCTGACCGAAAATTGCCAGGTCCGGCTGCACCATATTGAACAGCTTACAGACTACGGTGGCGACTCCTTCGAAGTGCCCTGGACGACTTGCGCCACACAGGCCCTCAGAAACTCCCGGCACGCTGACGCGGGTCTGGCCTTGCATACCGTGCGGGTAGATTTCCTCGACGTCCGGGGTAAACAGCAGTTGGCAACCGGCTTCTACCAGTTTTTTCTGGTCGGCGAGTAGGGTGCGCGGGTATTTGTCGAGGTCTTCGCTGGGGCCGAACTGCAGTGGATTGACAAAGATACTGGCGACCACGAAATCGGCGCGTTGCGCGGCTTTTTCCACCAGCGCGGCATGGCCTGCATGCAGGTTGCCCATGGTCGGAACGAAGGCGATCTGTTTGCCTTCGGCGCGAGCCTGGGCGATAGCGGCGCGTAATTCGCGCACGCTCTTAACTGTGTTCATGCAGAAAATCCGTGTTCGGCTGCTGGGAAGCTTTGGTCTTTAACGGCTTTGACGTAGGCGCTGATAGCGTGCTGGATGCTGCTCTGGCCGGCCATAAAGTTCTTTACGAATTTCGGTGTGCGCCCGCTCAGGGAGAGACCAAGCATGTCGTGCAGCACCAGTACCTGGCCGTCTGTTGCGCCGCCAGCACCGATGCCGATCACCGGGATCTTCACCGCCTGGCTGATTTCTGCGGCCAGATCGCTGGGCACACATTCGAGCAGCAGCATGGCGGCGCCTGCCTGCTCCAGGGCCATGGCGTCGGCACGCATCTGCCGAGCCTGGGCTTCCTGACGGCCCTGAACCTTGTAGCCGCCGAGGATATTCACCGCCTGTGGGGTGAGGCCGAGGTGGGCGCACACCGGTACACCACGTTCGGCCAGTTGGCGAATCGGCTCGGCCAGCCAGGCCGCGCCTTCGAGCTTGACCATATGCGCGCCCGCCTGCATCAGCGCTGCGCTGTTATTCAGGGTTTGCTCAAGGGTGGCGTAAGCCATAAACGGCAGGTCGGCGAGGATCAGCGCGCCCTGATTGCCACGCTTGACGCTGGCGGTGTGGTACGCCATTTCGGCGACAGTGACGGGCAGCGTGCTGTCATGGCCTTGCAAGACCATGCCGAGGGAATCGCCCACCAGCAGCACATCGACACCGGCCTGGCAGGCCGTCTGGGCGAACGTGGCGTCATAGCAGGTCAGCATGGCGATTTTCTCGCCGCTCTGCTTGAGGCTTTGCAGGGTGGTCAGGGTTACATCAGGCATGAAAACTGTCCTCACTCAGGCGTTCAGTCAGCAGTTGTGCTGCTTCAAGTTGGCCTGCATTGGCCGCGAATTGCACCGGTGCGGGGCAACGGGACGCCTATAGTCCTGATGGGGGGGCTCGAAGTCAATTGCAGGTGTTACCGGCCTGTTACTGGCGTTACCGCCAATGTGCCGACTGGCCGCCGGGGTTAGTGCTGCAGCGGCTGCATGACCCGGCAGTCGAGATCGCCCTGCTTTCAGGTCAGCTCTGCTGCGCTGAGGCGCTCCAGCCCTATGTAAGGGCAGGCATCAAGCAGCTCAGCCAGTGTTCGGCCATTCGGCAGCTGTAGGTCAGGGGCGATCTCAGCCAGCGGGTAAAGGACAAAAGCACGGGCGTGCATATGGTAGTGCGGCACGGTCAGGCGTGGTTCATTCAGCTGGCGTTCACCGAACAGCAGGATATCCAGATCGAGGGTGCGTGGTCCCCAGCGTTCGGCTTTGCGCGTGCGGCCCTGTTCCTGCTCGATGGTTTGCAGGGCATCGAGCAGCTCCAGAGGTCTGAGCTGGGTATCCAGCGCAGCCACCGCGTTTACATAGCGCGGCTGATCCGCGGGGCCCAGTGGGTCGCTGGCATAGAAGGACGATTGAGCGATCAGGTGGGAGTGCGGCAGCGCGGCCAGGGCGGCCAGGGCGCTGCGTAGTTGTTCGAGCGGGGTGGCCAGGTTACTGCCCAGGCCAATATACACGCGCTCCATTATTCACTCGCGGCGGGGCTGCTGGCGTCACTACCTGGGCCACGTTTGCGCTTGCTGTTGCTGCGTTTGCGCTTGCGCGGCGCACCGGGGCCGTCGTCCTTGCTGCTGAGGTCGCGGATCATATTGCGGCGTTCGCTGTCGCTGACGTCCTGATAGCGGGTCCACCAGTCGCCGAGGCCGCCGGTTTGCTCGCCGGCGCTTTCACGCAGCAGAAGGAAATCGTAACCGGCGCGGAAGCGTGGATTTTCCAGCAGCATATCGGCGCGTTTGCCGCTGCGACGCGGCAGGCGTTCCTGCATATCCCAGATTTCGCGGATCGGCATGGTGAAGCGCTTGGGCACGGCGATACGCTGGCATTGCTCGCTGATCAGCTCGTGAGCCGCTTCCTGCATGGCCGGGATCGGCGGCATGCCGCGGTCCTGCAGTTTGATCACGCGGGCCGGCAGAGCTGGCCACAGCAGTGCTGCAAGAAGGAACGCCGGAGTAACTGTCTTGCCCTGATGGATACGTAGGTCGGTATTATCCAGCGCGTTACGGATCAACAGGTCGGTGTAGTCCGGGTTGAGTTTTAGCGCTTCGGCGCTGGCCGGAAACAGTTGACCGAACAGGCCGTAGTCGACCAGCAACTCGTAGGTGTACACCGCGTAGCCAGCGAGAAACAGCTTGAGCACTTCATCGAACAGGCGTGCGGCGGGGATGCCGCCGAGCAGCGGAGCCAGTTTGTAGATCGGCGCGGCGCTGTGTTTCTCGATGTCGAAATCCAACTTGGCGGCAAAACGCACGGCACGGAGCATGCGCACCGGGTCTTCCTGGTAGCGCTGGGTCGGGTCACCGATCAGGCGGATCAGGTGATTGCGAATATCGTGCACGCCATTGGCGTAATCGAGAATGCGCTCGGTGCTTGGGTCGTAATACAGCGCATTGATGGTGAAGTCGCGGCGCTGAGCGTCGTCTTCCAGGCTGCCATACACGTTGTCGCGCAGGATGCGTCCGCTCTCGTTGCGTGAGGACAGGCTGCTGTTCTCTTCTTCATCGCCTTCGGGATGGTTGGCGCGGAAGGTGGCGACTTCGATGATCTCGCGGCCGAAATGCACGTGAACCAGCTTGAAGCGCCGACCGATTACCCGCGCGTTGCGGAACTCGGCACGCACTTGTTCCGGCGTAGCGCTGGTGGCCACGTCGAAATCCTTGGGGTCGATATCCAGCAGCAGGTCGCGCACGCAACCACCGACCAGATACGCCTGGTAGCCGGCCTGTTGTAGGCGTTCGACCACGCTGATGGCGTAGCGGCTGATTTCACCGCGCTCGATAGGGTGCTGGCTGCGGCTCAACACTTCGGGCGTGCTGTGCGAGTGTTTGCCACGGCGGATGGGGGTACGAAAGGACTTGAACAGCTTTTTCAGCATGGGAGGCACTGTTTGACTAAATGACTGGCCAGAGTATATGCCGGCCGCAGGAATGGCGCGGATTCTAGCATTGAGTCGGGGGTTGATGCAGGAAACGGCGGGAGACTACTGCAGGCGGGGAGTTTGAAGCTACTGGGGGAGCCGAAGCTCCCCCCCAAATTGGTGCGTGCTCTTTTTTTATTATTATGGCGGGCTTGTTGTTTTTGTTGATTTACCCGTTCCATCCAGTCAAGGACTTTTGGAAAACTTCCCAAGCTGGGAATCAAGAGCAAACGGATTTCTTTGGATGCTGATGCTGCCATGATCACACAGTGACCCAACCAGTTCTGGCGCTGCCTTAGGGCAGTTTTATTATTCTCAGCCTGGTTTTGGGGCGAACCCCAAAGGCAATTCCTTTCCAAAAGAATCAGTTAGCTGCGCCTCCGCGTTGTTGTTTTTATTGTGCTGGAGTCGGTACGTCTTATTTTTATTAGGTTTGAAGCGTGCTTGTTATTGTTGTTGTGCCAGCAATAAAGCAGAACCCGTGCCAGCTTTTACAAATCCTTTAAAAACAATGACTTGAGCTGGTATGGGGGTGGCGGTGCGGCATAAAAAAGCCGGGTTCTCGTTACCATAAGACCCGGCTTTTGTTACTAAGTGTTGAATGGGTAACAGACTGTGGAACCTCTGTCGCACGCATCTGTCACCCAGCTGCGACGCTCTAGCCTGCTGTTGCGCCCGAAGATTTGCGCCGTGGAATACCCAGGCGCTGGCGGCGCTCCCACAAGCATTTTCGGCTGATACCGAGTTTGCGTGCCAGTTCGGTCTCGGTCATATGGTCCTGATGTTCCAGTACGAAGTGCTGGAAGTAGTCTTCCAGTGACAGGTCTTCGGTCGGTTCGCTCGGCTCATGCCCCAGACCGCCGCTTTGCGTGGGCAGGCCGGTGAAGTCGTCTTCCAGGTCGTCCAGCTCGATATCGAT
The DNA here is from genome assembly GCF_963970805.1 of Pseudomonas sp. EA_35y_Pfl2_R5. Taxonomy (NCBI): domain Bacteria; kingdom Pseudomonadati; phylum Pseudomonadota; class Gammaproteobacteria; order Pseudomonadales; family Pseudomonadaceae; genus Pseudomonas; species Pseudomonas sp. EA_35y_Pfl2_R5. Next base: position 49,156 of record NZ_CAXAOW010000015.1, read on the forward strand.
GCCCAGTAGTTCGGCCGAGATGCTGTTGCCTTCGCAGAGAATCACCGCGCGCTCAATGGCGTTCTCCAGTTCGCGCACGTTACCTGGCCAGGGGTAATGGCGGATGGCCTGTTCGGCATCGTTGGCAAAGCTCAGGTCGAGCCGGCCCTGGCGAGTGCTCTGACGGATCAGGAAGGCGCGGGCGATTTCGATCACGTCAGCCCCGCGCTCACGCAGCGGTGGCAGTTTCAGGGCGATCACGTGCAGGCGGTAATACAGGTCTTCACGGAACTGGCCGATCTTCGACAGGGTTTTCAGGTCACGGTGGGTTGCGGCGATCAGTCGCACATCGACTTTTTGCGATTGCACCGAGCCAACCCGGCGAATCTCGCCTTCCTGTAGTACGCGCAGCAGACGGGCCTGGGCTTCCAGGGGCAGTTCACCGATTTCATCGAGGAACAATGTACCGCCGTCAGCGGCTTCGACCAGGCCTGCGCGGCCGGCGCTGGCGCCGGTAAAGGCACCTTTCTCGTGGCCGAACAGTTCGGATTCGATCAGCGATTCCGGGATGGCGGCGCAGTTTACCGAAATCAGCGGCGCTTTGGCGCGGCGTGAGAGGTTGTGCAAGGCGCGGGCAACCAGCTCTTTACCGGTGCCGGACTCACCTTGAATCAGTACGTTGGAGTCGGTGGGCGCGACCTTGCGGATCTTGCTGTACATCTCCTGCATGGAGGCGCAGGAGCCGATGATGCCGATTTCGCCGTTACTGTTATCCACCACCTTGTCGGCGCTGGGTTTCGCCGTGCCGGTAGCAGGCGCTGGTGTGTTTTTGGCCTGTTGGTGGTCGCGCAGAATGCGTGCCACGGCCTGAAGCATTTCGTCGTGGTCGAAGGGTTTGGCGATGTAATCGACCGCGCCCATCTTCATCGAGTCGACTGCCGAACGCAGGCTGGCGTAGCTGGTCATGATCAGCACTGGCGTGCCCTGGCCGAGCTTGATCAGCTCGGTGCCGGGTGCGCCCGGTAGGCGCAGGTCGCTGACGATCAGGTCGAAGCTAGGGATGCTGAAGCGCTCTTGCGCTTCTTGCACCGAGCCGGCTTCGCTGACTTCGTATTGGTTACGTTCCAGCAGGCGACGCAAGGCAGAGCGGATAATGGTTTCGTCTTCGACGATCAAAATATGAGGCATCAATTCGGTCTCTCGACGGTCTCGGGGCATGCCGCTGGGCTAAGGGGCCTGGCAGGCATGCTCGCTGGTAGCTGGTTTAAGTCGCTATGGACGTCGCCTCGACATGCCTCGGCAGGCTGACCCTAATGCGGGTGCCGCGTTGAAGCTCGGGGTCGGCCGGGCTGTCGATTGTTATCTGTCCATAATGCTCTTCCACGATCGAATAGACCAGTGCAAGGCCCAGTCCCGTACCTTTGCCCGGGTCCTTGGTGGTGAAGAAGGGTTCGAACAAACGATCGATGATCGCCTTGGGAATACCGCTGCCTTCGTCCTCGACGATGAGGTCGACGGTGTGCTCGAAACGTTCGCTCTTGACGCGGATCGCGCTGCCCGGCGGTGAAGCATCGCGGGCGTTGGACAGCAGGTTGATCAGCACCTGGGCCAGGCGTTGCGGGTCACCGACCACCCAGTGGTCGGAATCGCACAAATTGAAGAACTGCACTTCGACGCTGCGCCGGTTGAGGGCCAACAGGGCGATGGCGTCCTGTGCCACCTGGGCCAGGCACACCGGCTCTTCGCTGTTCTGATGGCTGCCGGAATGGGCAAAGCTCATCAGCGACTGCACGATGCGCGACACGCGCTTGGTCTGTTCGATGATCTGCTCGCTGATCTCGGTCAGCTCGCTGTCGCCTTCGCGCTCTTCGCGCAGGTTCTGCGCCAGGCAGGCGATACCGGTTATCGGGTTGCCGATCTCATGCGCCACCCCGGCGGCCAGGCGACCGATGGAGGCCAGGCGCTCGGAATGCACCAGCTTGTCTTCGAGCATCTGCGTTTCCGTGAGGTCTTCAACCAGCAACACCAGGCCACTGTTACCGGGCGCCAGGGGCTCGTCGATGGCCGCCTTGTGCAGGTTGAGCCAGCGTGTCTGGCCATCAAGGGCCAGGCGCTGTTTGTGCAAGTGCTCGTCGGGCAGTTCGATAAAGTTCTGCAGCAGGCCGCGCCAGGGCTCGCCCAGGGTATTTAAGCGCGAACCGACCACGCGTTGCGCGGGGATTTCGGTGAGCTCCTCCATGGCCTTGTTCCACATCAGGATTTCCTGATCCTTGGCCAGCGAGCAGACGCCCATCGGCAGCTCCTGCAGGGTCTGGCGGTGGTAACGGCGCAGGGTGTCGAGTTCGGCCGCCAGGCCCGTGAGGCGCGAGTGGTAGTCCTCCAGGCGGTTCTCGATAAAGTGGATGTCTTCGGTGACGTAGGTTTCGCTGCCGGCTTTATAAGGCAGGAAGGTTTCGACAATGTCCTGGGCCACGCTGGGGCCCATCAGGCCGGAGAGGTTGGCCTCGATGCGATCACGCAGGCGACGCAGGGCATAGGGGCGGCCTTCATCGAACGGCAAATGCAGGTCGCGCAGGGCCTGCTCGACCTCATGCTGGGCGGTCTTGGCGCCCAGGGGTTTGGCCAGTTGCGCGGCAAATTCCTGCGGCGAGGCCGCCAGCAGTTCGCGGCGCTGCGGGCGGCGTACGTTATCCACGGCGCAGGCTTCGGCGGCGCTTTTTTCTTCCGGGCTGGCTTCGGTAAACAGCGACACCAGGGTGAACACCAGTACGTTGGCCGCCAGCGAGCCGATGGCCGCCAGGTGCCAGCTGCTGTCATCCAGTACATAGATGACGTTGAACCAGGGCAGGTACAGCCCCTGCAGGTTGCCGAGCATCGGCAGCAGCATGCTCACCACCCACACGCCGATCCCCGCCAGCAACCCAGCGATAAAGCCTTTGCGGTTGGCGGTCGGCCAGTACAGCACCGAGAGTACGCCAGGGAGGAACTGCAGGGTGGCGACAAAGGCAACGATGCCCAGGTTGGCCAGATCCTGTTCGGCGCCGAGCAATAGATAGAAGCCGTAGCCGGCCATGATGACCAGCAAAATCAGCGCGCGGCGGGTCCACTTCAGCCAGCGGTAGATATTGCCTTCCGACGGTGGCTGATACAGCGGCAGCACCACATGGTTGAGCACCATGCCGGACAGCGCCAGGGTGGTGACGATGATCAATCCACTGGAGGCTGAGAGGCCACCGACATAGGCAATCAGCGCCAGGGTTTGGCTGTTGACCGCGATGCCGACGCCGAGGGTGAAGTATTCCGGGTTGGTGGTTGCGCCCAGCTTCAGCCCGGCCCAGAGAATCAGCGGCACCGCCAGGCTCATCAGCAGTAGAAACAGCGGCAGGCCCCAGCTGGCACTGACCATGGCGCGCGGGTTGAGGTTCTCGGTAAAGGTCATGTGGTACATGTGCGGCATGACGATGGCTGAGGCGAAGAACACCAGCAACAGGGTGCGCCAGGGGCCTTCCTGCAGCGGGGTGTGCAGGCTGGTCAGCGAGGACTGGTTCTGCACCAGCCAGGATTGCAGCTCTTGCGGGCCATCGAATACGCCATACAGGGCGTACAGGCCAATAGCGCTGATTGCTACCAGTTTGACCACCGACTCGAAGGCGATGGCGAACACCAGCCCTTCATGTTTTTCGCGGGTGGCGATATGCCGAGCGCCGAACAGGATGGTGAACAGAATGATCAGCCCGCAGTAGGCCAGCGCCACACGCTCCTGCACCGGCTCGCGGGTGAGAATGCCGATGGAGTCGGCCACCGCCTGAATCTGCAACGCCAGCAAGGGCAATACGCCGACCAGCATAAATAACGTGGTCAGGGCGCCAGCCCAGGTGCTGCGAAAACGGAAAGCGAACAGGTCGGCCAGTGATGACAGCTGGTAGGTGCGGGTGATGCGCAGAATCGGGTAGAGCAGCACCGGAGCCAGCAGAAACGCCCCGGACACCCCCAGGTAACTGGCGAGAAAGCCATAGCCATATTGGTAGGCCAGGCCCACTGTGCCGTAAAAGGCCCAGGCGCTGGCGTAGACGCCGAGTGACAAGGTGTAGGTCAGCGGGTGACGGATCACCCAGCGCGGAATCAGGCCGTGTTCACTGATCCAGGCCACGCCGAACAGGATAAGAAGGTAGGCCGCGCTGATCAGGATCAGCTGGCTCAGGCTAAAGCTCGTCAGCATCACGTTGGCTCTGAAGCGAATAAGGGTGAGGAGTGGTCACGTACGTCGCGCCGCAGCAGGTCAGAGTTCATCGGCATCCCGCTGACTCTGAAGGATGAAGGTCACGACTATCAGGATCAGCCACAGCAGATAGGGGCGGTACCAGGCCCCGTTGGGGTCGATCCACCAGTCCATGATGGCCGGGGAGAACAGGTAGATCCCCACCACCAGGATCAGTACCAATCGATAGATATACATACCGCATCTCTTCGCTTAATTGCCGACGATGGTAACGGATGCATGGCGCTCTGCGTAGGTTGGCTGTTGGTCGGGAGGGTTGCGCTGTGCTGGTGCGGGGCTTGGCTTTTTCTTATTAATTGGTACTATCGTTCCACTTAATAAGAAAAACGCTGGAGATTGCCATGCGCCTTGCCCCGTTTTCCGTGCTCACCCTGTCCGTGCTGCTTGCCGCCTGTAGCGAAGAACCGGCCCCGGTGGCCGATCTGGATTTTCAGAAAGACCTGCAGACCCAGCTGATCAAGGCCAAGCCTGGCAGCGTGATCGAGATTCCTGCCGGCACCTACCAGCTTGACCGCAGCCTGAGCCTGAAAGTCAGCGGTGTGACCATCAAGGGCGCGGGCATGGACAAGACCATCTTGAGCTTCAAGGGGCAGAAGTCCGGCGCCGAAGGCCTGCTGGTGGACGCTTCGGATTTCACCATCGAAGACATCGCCTTCGAGGACACCCTGGGTGACTCGCTGAAAGTGGTAGGCGGCAAGAACATCATTATCCGCCGCGTGCGCACCGAGTGGACCAACGGCCCGGCTACCGAAAACGGCGCCTACGGCATCTACCCGGTGCAGACCGAGAACACTCTGATCGACGGTGCGGTGGCTATTGGCGCCTCCGATGCCGGCATCTATGTCGGCCAGTCGCGCAATGTGGTGGTACGCAACAGCCGCGCCGAGCGCAACGTCGCCGGCATCGAGATCGAAAACACCATCGACGCCGACGTGTATGACAACGTCGCCACTGGCAACACCGGCGGTATTCTGGTGTTCAACATGCCCAACCTACCGCAGGCCGGCCGAGTAACGCGGGTGTTCCGCAACAAGATCGAAGGCAACAACCACAAGAACTTCGGCCACAAGGGTACGCCGGTGGCCAGCGTGCCAGCAGGTTCCGGTGTGGTGATCAACTCCAACGATGATGTCGAGGTGTTCGACAACGATATTGGCGACCACAAGACCGCCAACGTGATCATCAGCAGCTACTTCAGCACCGGTTACACCGACCTCTCCACCGCCGAGAACTTCGACCCCTATCCCGAAGGTATCCATATTCACGGCAACCGCTTTGGCCCTGGTGGCGAGAGCCCGGATCACCTGGAGCTGAAGGCCCTGAAGGTCAGCCAGTTCGGCTTGAACGGCCGCCTGCCGGATATTCTCTGGGATGGCTACGTCAACCTCGACATTCTGGTCGACGGCAAGCTGCCGGCTGATCGAGCGATCTGCATCAACAACGGCGATGCGGGGATGATCAACGTCGACGGGCCGAACAACTACAAGAACATCAGCACGGAAATGGCCGACTACCGTTGCAGCCTGCCGCCGCTGCCGGCAGTCAAACTGGCTTCGGCTGACGCCGACCAGGGGACTTGATGCGTCGCTTGTTACTGGGAGCGTTATTGCTGCTCGCCGGTTGCGAGCAGCAGCCGGCGCCGCTGTACCTACCGCAAGGTGACAACTACCCAGAAACACTCAGCGAGTGGGGCATGCTGCAACGCGCCGACGGCTTTATTGCGCCGATTGCCGAGGCGTTGCCCTATGACCTGAATACCCCGTTGTTCACCGACTACGCACACAAGCTGCGCACCGTCTGGATGCCGGCGGGCACGGCTGCAACCTACGCCGAGGCGCATTTCGACTACCCGGTTGGCACGGTGCTGAGCAAGACCTTCTACTACCCCAAGGATGCCCAGGGCCGGCTGCTGCTTAATGAACAGGATGATCGCGATCCGCAGCGCGGCCTGGAGTTGGCACGGGTGCAGTTGATCGAAACGCGCATCCTGCTTAAACAGCAGGACGGCTGGGTCGCATTGCCCTATGTGTGGGATGAACAGCAACAGGAGGCGCATCTGGAATGGGCTGGCGACAGCCGCCAGCTGAGCCTGCTGGATGCCCAGGACACGACTCAGGCGGTGGCTTATCAGGTGCCGGACGCCAACCAGTGCGCTGGTTGCCATGAGGAAACCGCAGGCAAGGGCGTTAATCCGCTGGGCCCCAAGGCGCGCCAACTGAACAAGGATTTTGCCTATGCCGATGGCACGCACAATCAGTTGCAGCACTGGCAGCAATTGGGCCGCCTGCAGGGTTTGCCGGCCGAGTTGCAGGGCGTGCCGCAGAACGCCTTATGGCCGGCCCCGCGCCCAGACGAGAGCCTGGAGCAGCAGGCGCGCAGTTACCTGGATGCCAACTGCAGCCACTGCCACAACCCCAAGGGTCCGGGGCGTACTTCAGGGCTGCTGCTCGACCCGGCCACGGCCATCGGCATCAGCTACGGTCTGTGCAAACAGCCGGTGGCCGCCGGTAAAGGTTCGGGTGACCGGCTGGTGGATATTCACCCAGGCCAACCGGACAAGTCGGTGCTGCTGTTTCGTGTGGAGAGCGTCGATCCAAGCATTATGATGCCGGAGCTGGGCCGCTCCACTGTGCATGCCGAAGGCGTCGAGGTGCTGCAGCGCTGGATTGCCAGCCTGCAAGGGGATTGCTGAGTTTGAATCTATCGCGCCCCTAGACAGGGGCGCGGGCAGGCCGCTGTCGGCCTAGCGCTTGATGGTTTTCCGCAGGCGCGTGGCTAGATTGACCAGCAGCAGGGCGATGGCGCCGGCGATTATCCCAGCGATGGCGTTGAGTAAGGTTGGCAGCAGGGCCGCGAGTAGGCCGTTGCTAGTTGCCAGTTCGACGGCGAGGTGTTCGATGCCGTGGTGCAACGCAGGCACACCGTGGGTGAGGATGCCACCACCGACCATAAACATCGCCGCGGTGCCGAGAATCGACAGGCCCTTCATCATGTACGGTGCGGTAAATAGAATGCCCCGACCGAAGCTGCGTTGCAGGCGGCCGCCCAAGCCTTCGCCGCCGCGCTGGTTAAGGTACAGACCGGCATCGTCCAGTTTGACGATACCCGCCACCAGCCCATACACGCCGATGGTCATCACGATGGCAATGCCCGACAGCACGGCCACTTGTTTGCCGAAACTGGCCAGGGCCACGGTGCCGAGGGTGATGGCGATGATTTCCGCCGAGAGAATAAAGTCGGTGCGGATCGCGCCTTTGATCTTGTCCTTCTCAAAGGCCAGCATATCTACCTCAGGGTCGGCCACGGCGTGCAGCAGTTCTGCGTGCTGCGCCTGATCGTCGGCTTTGCTGTGGAGAAATTTGTGCGCCAGCTTCTCGAAGCCTTCGTAGCAGAGGAAGGCGCCGCCGAACATCAGCAGCGGGATAATCGCCCAAGGTGCGAAGGCGCTGATCAGTAGGGCGGCCGGCACCAGAATCAGCTTGTTCTTGAACGAGCCTTTGGCCACCGCCCAGACCACCGGCAGCTCACGTTCGGCGCGCACGCCACTGACCTGCTGGGCATTCAGCGCCAGGTCATCGCCGAGTACGCCGGCGGTTTTCTTGGCGGCGACTTTGGTCATTACCGCCACATCGTCAAGAACGGCGGCAATATCATCGAGCAGGGTTAACAGGCTAGCGCCGGCCATGGGTCGGATTCCTTTCTACGGTTTCTGGGGCGAATCGCCTGGCAGAACTGCAGGCAGATCTGCAGGCAGATCTGTAGGCAGATCTGTAGGCAATAGTGCGCAGATTTATACGTGAGTCAGCACGCATCAGCCATAGGCGACAAACCCAGTTTTGCCGCAGTACACGAAAAATCGCCGGTACAGTTCAGTCGCTGGTATTTCCGCACGAACCACAGGCGCCACTGGCATAGGCGGCGAGCAGGCTGCGTAATAGGTCATTGAGCGGCATGGACGTATCTCCTTGGTGGGTGGAGTGACGTTACGCTTGTACCCTGCTGTTGGGCTGTTGATTGTCTTGATGAGGGTCATAGCCGAAAGCCGCTTTAGTGTTATGTACAGCCATTGCGGCAGAACTTGTTCAGTTGTGCACAAAGACTGTGGAGCGAGCTGTGGATAAGGTGGGCGTAGGCGCTTGTAGGCCTAGTCGTATAGCCGCTTGCGATGTTTGTACGCTTTTTGATCAGCCCGTTATTTATCGTAAAAACAACAGGTTAGCCTGGTTATTCAGGTCGTTATGGGGTAGCGCTAAAGTTGTCCACGACTACTGTGGGTAGAGCTGTTGATAACTCTGGTATGCCTGGCTGTGAGGCTGATAAGGCCTGGTTTTGCGCGTTTTGATCGATTTTTGAGCAGCTTGCCGAAGTCTCGAAATACGTCATTTCCGCTCTGCCGAGTCAAGCATTAATCACGTTATTTCAAGGGTTTGCCGCAGGGCTGCGGCGCGCGGTGGATAACTTATCCCAGGTTGCTGTGGAGTGATCTGTGGATAAGCTGCGCACGCTTGTGTTCAGGCCATAGCGGGCGTGGCCTGAACGCGATAGGTTGTTTTTTGTACAGAGTGGGGTGCTCAGTCTTCCAAGGCGCTGATTTGTGTCGAGCGCCCCAGCACCTGCAGGGCGCGGTCTGGGTAGTCAGTGATGAGCGCGTGGGCACCGAGGTCGAGCAGGCGGCGCATGTCCGGTTGTTCATTGATGGTCCACAGCTGCACGTTCAGCCCGCGCTGCGCGGCGGTTTTGAGCAGGCTTGGGCTGGCAACGGGCAGGCCGCCGTGGGCTTCGGGAATCTGCAGCGCCTGGTAAGAGGGTGACAGCAGGCTACCCAGGCCGACCCAGTTGAGCGCCACTAGCAGGCGTACCGAGCCTGGCCCGGCGGAGGTGGCCACACCGGGGCACTGTTCGCGGAACAGTTGCAGGCTGCGGTCATAGAAGCTGCCGACGATCACCCGGTCGCGTTGCTGGTACGCCTCAAGGGCATCACACAGCAGCGCTTCCATGCCGACATCCGGCACCTTGATTTCAATCACCTTGGGGATGCTGGGGAAACGTTCGAGCACCTCGGTAAAGGTCGGGATACGCACGCCCTGGTCACGGTAGGGGTAGCTCTGGCCGCCATCGGCGCTCCAGCGGTAACCGGCGTCCAGCGCTTGCAATTGCGCCAGGCTGAGCGCGGCAACCGGGCCTTCGCCATCGGTGGTGCGCTCCAGGGTGCTGTCGTGGATCACCACCAGCTCGCCGTCACTGGACAGGTGCAGGTCCATCTCCAGCATGTCCACGCCCAGGGCGCTGGCGCGCTGGAAGGCAAACAGGCTGTTCTCCGGCCACAGGCCTTTGCCGCCACGATGGGCGATAACCAGCGGTTGTTCGGCAAAGTTGCTGAGCACCGCCGCCGGTTGGGCCGGTTTGCTGGTCAGGGCCAGTACGCCGAGGGCGATGGCAAGCAACAGCAGTGGAACAGAGAGAAAGCGGGCGACGCGCAGCATGGTCACGGTCCAGGGCAGTCAATGGGGGAGGGGGTTTAATACGCCTCGACTATGACAAAGCCGTGGCGGCTGAGCGAGAGGCGAAATGCGCCAGCCTAGCGACCTTTGCGGTCAGGGGAGGCTGGCGTGGCGGATATGGATGGACGTTGGTCGTCCACCCGCGCAAGCAACTCAGCCTGCCAGCAGCCAGGCGCCGGTTACTGCCGAGGCGGCGCCGAGTACGCGCACCACTGGCGCGGCAGCTTGCGGCAGCAGACGTACCAGGGCGTAGCCGCTGGCGTGCAGAGCGGCGGTGGCGACCACGAAACCTGCGGCATAGCCCCATGGGCTGGCCGGTTCCGGCAGCTCCAGGCCGTGGGCGACGCCGTGAGTCAGGGCGAACAGTGCGGTCAGGGCGATGGCGATAACCATTGGCAGGCGGATGGCCACGGCCACCAGCAGACCGAAAGCCAGTACCGAGGCGGCGATGCCGGTTTCCATCAGCGGAATCTGCAGGCCGTTAAAGCCGAGTAGGCCGCCGACCAGCATGCTGCCGACAAAGGTCAGCGGCAGCGCCCAGCGTGCCGCGCCGGTTTGCTGCGCGGCCCACAGGCCGACGGCGAGCATCGCCAGCAGGTGATCGAGACCGAATACCGGGTGGGCCAGGCCGGCCATCAGCCCAGAGTGGTCGTGGCCGGCGTGGGCGAAGGCCACAGCGGGGCTGAGAAACAGGGCAATGGCGAACAGGGTTTTGCGCAGGTTCATGGGGTGTCTCCTTGACTGAGTATGGGTGTATCTAGAACCTGTTTACGATCTCGCGAGCTAGAGCCAGTCAAGGCAAAAACAGCCGAGGAAGCGGAGTTTACGAGCTGTAAATGAGCATTCCGAGGTTGTTTTTAACGCCGAATGGCCGACGCGCAGCAGATCGTAAGCAGGTTCTCAGGCTGCGGTGAGCATTCCGTGTTGTTCGATAAAGGCGATGATCTGCTCCAGCCCCTGGCCGATCTTCTGGTTGCTAAACACGAATGGCTTGTCGCCACGCATCTTCAGGGTGTCGCGCTCCATCACCTCCAGTGAGGCGCCGACCAGCGGGGCCAGGTCGACCTTGTTGATCACCAACAGATCGGACTTGCAGATGCCAGGGCCGCCTTTGCGCGGCAGCTTGTCGCCGGCCGATACGTCGATCACATAGATGGTCAGATCTGACAGCTCCGGGCTGAAGGTGGCCGAGAGGTTGTCGCCGCCGGACTCGACGATGATCAGATCCAGCCCCGGAAAGCGCCGGTTGAGTTGGTCGACCGCTTCCAGGTTGATTGAGGCGTCTTCACGGATCGCCGTGTGCGGGCAGCCGCCGGTTTCTACGCCGATGATCCGCTCCGGCGCCAGCGCTTCATTGCGCACCAGAAACTGCGCGTCTTCCTGGGTGTAGATGTCGTTGGTCACCACCGCCAGGTTGTAGCGCTCGCGCAGGGCCAGGCACAGGGCCAGGGTCAGGGCGGTCTTGCCGGAACCGACCGGGCCACCGATGCCGATACGCAGGGGTTGGCTGTTCATAGCGTTGTCTCACTCCCATCTTCACTTGAGTGTCGGCCGAGGCTATTGCCACGGGCGACTGAGTTCGTTCACGTAGGAGCGGGGGCGACGCCTAGTTCCATGCCCGCGAAAGCTGATCGCGGGCATGGCCCGCTCCTACAGGTTTATCTGTTACGACCTGAATAAACGGCTGTACTGGCGCTCGTGCGCCATGCTCGTCAGGGCCAGGCCGAAGGCGGCGCTGCCCCAGTGTTGTGGTTGCAGTTCGCTGGCCTGGCGCTGCACCTGATCCAGCAGTGGCAGCAGTTGCGAGGTCAGGCGCTGGGCGGCTTGCTGGCCCAGCGGCAGGGTTTTCATCAGCACCGCCAGCTGGTTTTCCAGCCAGCCCCAGAGCCAGGCGGCGAGGGCATCCTCTGGCTCGATCTGCCAGGCCCGCGCCGCCAGCGCCCAGCCGACGGCCAGGCCGGGTTCGTCCAACTCGCTAAACAGCTGCTGCGCCGGCTGATCCAGCTCCGGCAAACCGCTCAGCAGTTGCTGCAGGGAGTAACCCATCTGCCGGCTTTCCAGGCGCAACTCGCGGGTTTCGCGGCTGGCGCGTTGTTGTTCGGAGAGGTTACGCAGCTGTGCCCAATCCTCGCTCGCGGCGACCTGGCAATGGGCGAGCAGCAACGGCGCTTCAAAGCGGGCGAGATTGAGCAGCAGCTGATCGGCGATCCAGCGCTCGGCACTTTCTGCGTTATCGACCAGGCCCTGTTCCACCGCCATTTCCAGACCCTGGGAATAGCTATAACCGCCAATCGGCAGCTGCGGGCTGGCGAGCCTCAATAGCTGCCAGGCTTTATTCACTTGCGCGCACCAAACTGATGCAGGCGCGGCGCATAACTGAATTCGGCATCGCCGGCATGCGAGTGGTGATGGCCGCCGCCATAGGCGCCTTGCTCGGGTTGGTAGGGCGCTTCGATCAGCTCCACTGTCGCGCCGAGCTGTTCGAGCATGGCCTTGAGCACGTAGTCATCCGGCAGGCGCAGCCAGCCATCGCCGAGTTGCAGGGCGACATGGCGGTTGCCCAGGTGATAGGCGGCGCGCATCAGTTCGAAAGGGTTGGCGCAGGTGACGTGCAGAAGCGGCTCGGGGCGGGCGACGACGCGGACAATGCGGCCGTCTTCGGCTTGCAGGCATTCGCCGTCGTGCAGGGCCGGTTGGCCTCGCTCAAGGAACAGGCCGACATCCTCGCCCGTGCGGCTGAAGCAACGCAGGCGACTTTTGCTGCGGGCCTCGAAGCTCAGTTCGAGTTCGGCGTCCCAGTGTGGCTGGGCGGCAATACGGCGGTGGATCACCAACATGGGGCAGTTTCCGGCAGTTCAATGCCGGTTATAGAGCAAGTGCCTTGCCAAGCTGCCTTTGCACCACGCAGAGCGCGGCGCCAGGGGGTGTGTGGCTGAAATTAGAGCGTGATGAGCTGTGCTTTGGTGCGTGCGTTGAGTTCGCGCGCGCTTTTGGTGCGTTGCTGATTTAGTTGTTGTGCTGGCCCAGACCCTGCCAGTGCTTGGCACCGATAAAGATAAAACGCAGCTGCTCGATCATCTTCACCTCGGGGGAGGCGTGCATTGGCAGGGTTGCTACAGGTGGGTCGATCAGCTCGGGCAGGGTGGCGAATACGGTTTTTACCACCAGGTCGGCGATCACATTCTGCGCCGGGGCGTCGAAGTGTTGCAGTTTCGGCATGGCCGCAAGATCCGCCACCAGGTCGGCGGTGATGCGTTCGCGCAGCGCGCCCACGGCCTGGCGTACCAGCAGTGAGCCGCCGTACTGCTCGCGGGCGAGAAACAGAAACTGCGAGCGATTGGCTGCTACGGCGTCGAGGAAGATGCGCACCGAAGCGTCGATCACGCCGCCCACTTCGAACTCGTGATGGCGTACCTGGCGGATGGTTTCGCGGAAGGTTTCGTCGACTTCGGCGATCAGCGCCAGGCCCAGGGCGTCCATATCCTCGAAGTGCCGGTAGAAGCCAGTCGGCACGATGCCGGCGCAGCGCGCCACTTCGCGCAGGCTCAGGCTGCCAAAGCCACGGCCGCTGTCCATCAGGCTGCGCGCTGCGTCCATCAGGGCGTGGCGGGTTTGCAGTTTTTGTTCGGCGCGCGGTTGTAGTGGTTTCAAGCGGGCATGGCTCTGCATGGCGAAATCAGCGCAGCACTCTAACAAACGCTCATTGTTTACGTCGAACCGTGCATGCGTTCCTGGCTTTGAGTGTACATCTGTTGACTGAATTGGTGTGCTCTGCCAATCTGGTGAGCAATTGTTCACTGGAGTCTCGCCATGGCCCTTCTTCCTTTTGCCTGGGTACGCGGGCTTGCCAGCCTGCTGTATCCATTGCGCGTGCTGGTCGCCCACGGCTGGCTGCGGGAAAGTGATGTCGATGCCGGGTTGAAGTTGCTGCACCCGGCGCTGCGGCTGAATCGGGTGTTCGCCCGGGTCACCCAGCGCCAGTGGGTTGCCGATGACATGCTTGAACTGACCCTGCAGGCCAACGGCAACTGGCGCGGCGCGCAGCCGGGGCAGCATCTGCAGCTGTATCTCGAACGTGATGGCGTACGCCTGAGCCGCAGTTACAGCCTGACGGCGGTGCAGCCGAATGGCCGTGTGCAGATCGCGGTCAAGCATCAGGCGGGTGGCCTCGTTTCGCCCTATCTGCTGGAGCATCTGGCGGTGGGCGATGTGCTGGAGCTGGGGCCGGTGTATGGCGAGCTGAGCTGGCCAGGGGCGCAGCAGGCTGTGCTGCTGCTCGCCGCTGGCAGTGGTATCACGCCGCTGTTGGGCATGTTGCGCGCTGCGCTGGCTCAGGGTTTTAGTGCGCCGATCACGCTGCTGCATTACGTGCGTAAGCAGGGCCAGCGCGGTTTTGTCGCCGAGTTACAGGCTTTGCAGGCGCAGCACAGCAATCTGCAGGTGCGCTGGTCGCTGACCGCCGCTGGTGTTGAGCCGGAAGGGTTGGCTGGACGCTTCACCGGCGAGCATCTGGCCGAGGTGATGGAGCTGGATCAGCGCCGTGTACTGGCCTGCGGTCCGGCGGGGTTTGTCGCCCAGGTGCAGCAGTGGTGGCAGGCCGCCAGCTTGCCCGGTGCGCTGCAGGTCGAGGCCTTCACTGCGCATGTGCTGCGCGCCGACGTCAGCCTGCGCCAGGTGCGCCTGGGGTTTGTCCGCAGCCATCAGCAGGCGACTGCCAATAATCAGCACAGCTTGCTGGAACAGGCCGAGGCTCATGGTCTGCAGCCGGTGCATGGCTGTCGCCAGGGTATCTGCGCCAGCTGCACCTGCACCTTGCTTAGCGGCACGGTGCGCGACTTGCGCAGCGGCGTGCTGTTTAGCGAGCCGGGTCAGCCGATCCGCTTGTGTGTCAGCGCGCCGCACACTGATGTTGAGATTGATCTTTAACTTGCGAGGGAATCCCCATGCGTCGTGATTGCGAACTCTCTGCTGATGAAATGAACGCCTTCGGCAACGAGCTGGACGCTCTGCGCCAACGTACGCTGGCCGATCTGGGCGAGGTGGATGCGCGCTATATCCGCCGTATTCGCGCGGCGGTGCGCTGCTGTTGCTGGAGTGGGCGCGGTCTGCTGATGCTCGGCTGGTTTCCGCCGACCTGGCTGCTCGGCACGCTGCTACTGGGCCTGGGCAAGATTCTGGAGAATATGGAGCTGGGCCATAACGTAATGCACGGCCAGTACGACTGGATGAACGATCCCGAGTTCGCCGGGCGCAGCTACGAGTGGGATATCGCCGGGCCGAGTGATTTTTGGCGGCACACCCACAACCACGTGCACCACACCTGGACCAATGTGCTGGGCATGGACGATGACGTCGGCTATGGCGTGGTGCGGCTATTCCCTGAGCAGCGCTGGAAGCCGTTCTACCGTTGGCAGCCGCTGTGGGTGACGATTCAGGCGGTGCTGTTCCAGTATTCGATCGCGGTGCAGCACCTGCGTCTGGACAAGGTCTACAAGGGGCGAATGAGCAAGGACGAGGTGCGCCCGCTGATCAAGCAGTTCAACGCCAAGATCCTGCGGCAGTGGGGCAAGGATTACCTGTTCTTCCCGCTGCTGGCGCTGCCGCTTGGGGCCAATGCCGTGGCGGTGCTGGCCGGTAATGCCGTGGCCAACCTGATCCGCAATCTGTGGACCTTTACGGTGATCTTCTGCGGTCACTTTACCGAGCAGGCGGCGGTGTTCAGCAAGGAGTCGGTGGTCGGCGAGAGCCGCGGTCACTGGTACCTGCGTCAGCTGCGCGGTTCCAGCAACCTCAACGGCGGACCGCTGTTCCATATCCTCACCGGCAACCTTAGCCACCAGATCGAGCACCACCTGTTCCCCGATCTGCCGGCGCGGCGTTATGCGGCGTTGGCCGTGGAAGTACGCGGGATCGCCGAGCGTTACGGCCAGGTCTATAACAACGGCAGCTTGTGGAGCCAATTCGCCACGGTGCTTAAGCGGATCTGGATCTACCGCCGGCGTCCGGTCGAGGCTATGCCGGCCGGGGGTTAACGCTCAAGCCGGGCTACTAGGGCTACTAGGGTGGATCGGGGCGCGTAGCTGACGCTGTTTTCATGCACCTTTTTGCCGTTGGTGGATGGGTGAAGCGTCATCCACCCTACATGGGTTTGGTAAACACGCAAGTCAGATAGCGGTTGCTAAAGCCATAGCGCAGCATCGAATACAGCCGGCTAAACAGGTACAGCGGGCGCTTGCGGTAATACAGCAGCACCGCATTGCCGACCCCTTCGGAGCGGTGCTGCTTGTGTTGGTCGGCCTGTTTCGAGAACAGCCCTTTGAACTGCCACCACTGAATCTGTTCCAAGTGCTGGCTGGCATGCAGCCCTTGCTGGCGGAACAGTGCATAAAAGCTGCGTTTGCTGAAGTCGTGCAGGTGATGGGGGTTGCCGTCCAGGGTCGGGGTAATCGGCACCGAGGCTATAACCTTGCCGCCCTCGACCAATAAGCGCGCATAGTTGGCCAGCAGTTGTTGCGGGCGCGGCAGATGCTCGATGGTTTCCAGGCTGACGATGCAATCGAAGCCTTGGTCGCTGTTGAACTGTTCGGCATCGGCGCATTCGTAACGCAGGTTGGTCAGCTGGTAATGCTCGCGAGCGTAGGCGATGGCCGCAGGGTCAATGTCCACCCCAGTGATCTGCTTGTCTGGGTTGCGCTCGGCCAGCAGCGCCGTGCCATAACCACAGCCGCAGGCCATATCCAGCACGCGCTGGCCGCTGAGGTGCTTGGCGGCGAACTCATAGCGCTGCATGTGAATGTGCAGGCTGGCTTGGTCGTCTGGGTTCTGCGGGTTGAGATCCTTCGGGTAAATCCGTTCGATGGTATGCATGGTCATGGCAGCGCAAAGAGGAGCCAGGACTATATGTCAGGCAGCGCACTTTGCCCACGAGCTGCATTGGCATGCTTCGTGGTTCAGCACTTTCTTTCTCGGCGGTATGACACAAGGATGGTTTGCTATGACGACATCTTCTGCACCCCGTTATCCCCTGGTCCTGGTGCCTGGTTTACTCGGCTTTGTCAGTCTGCTCGGTTACCCCTACTGGTACGGCATCGTCACGGCGCTGCGCCGCATCGGTGCAAAAGTCTTCCCGGTGCTGGTGTCTTCGGTGCATTCCACCGAGGTGCGCGGCGAGCAACTGCTACTGCGCATCGCCGATGTGATGCAGCAGACCGGCGCCGAAAAGGTCCACTTGATCGGCCACAGCCAGGGAGCCCTGACGGCGCGCTATGCAGCTGCGCTAAAGCCCGAGTGGGTAGCGTCCGTTACCTCGGTGGCAGGGCCTAACCATGGCTCGGAACTGGCGGATTTTCTCAAGCGCAAAGCCCCGCACGGCAGCTGGCGCGAGCGTTTTTTGGCGCGGCTGTTGCGTGGTGTGGCGCGTTGCATGGCCTGGCTGGAGCGTGGTTACAAAGGCGAGCCCCTGCCGATGGATGTGGACGCTGCGCAGAAATCGCTGACCAGCGAAGGCGTGGCGGCCTTCAATGCCCAATATCCGCAGGGCTTGCCGGAAGTCTGGGGCGGTGAGGGTGCGGCCGAGGTCAATGGTGTGCGCTACTACTCCTGGTCCGGCACCATTCAGCCGGGGATCACCGATAAAGGCGGTAACCGCTTCGACGGGCCGAATGTCGCCTGCCGGATGTTTGCCAAAACCTTTCAGCGCGAGGTTGGGCAGTGCGATGGCATGGTCGGGCGCTACAGCTCACACTTGGGCACGGTGATCGGTGATCAGTACCCGATGGATCACTTCGACATCATCAATCAGACCTTCGGCCTGGTCGGCAAAGGTGCCGAGCCGGTAAAGCTGTTTGTCGAGCATGCGCAGCGCCTGCAGGCTGCAGGCCTTTAGAGTTCGTTTAGCTCGACCCAGATGGCCTGATCATCCTCGCGGATGGCAAGCTCTTGCAGCGATTGTCCGGCGCAGGGGCCGGCGATGCATTCGCCGGATTCGATCAGAAACAGTGCGCCGTGGGTGGCGCATTGGATCAGGCTGGCGCTGTGATCGAGAAACTGGTCGGGCAGCCATTCCAGTGGGATGCCACGGTGTGGGCAGCGATTGCGATAGGCATACAGCTGGCCGTCCTTGCGTACGGCAAACAGCTTCTTGCCAGCAACCTCAAAGCCCCGGCTTTGGCCCTCGGCCAGTTCATCCGACGCACATAAACGCAACATAGTGATCTCCACGACAGGCCGGCATTATGCCGCGCTGGCGAGGAAGTGAAAGAGGAGGGCGCATCCGTGCGCCAAGTGGAACTCAGTATTGCCAGGAGACAGAGAGGCGGACGTTACGTCCGACTTCGCTGTAGTAGTCGTCGGGTTGCACCAGATTGCCGGTCGGCACGTTTAGGGCGTTCCAGTACTTCTTGTCGAAGGCGTTGAATAGGCCAGCCTGCAACTTCACGCCTTGCAGTTCGGTGGGTTGCCAGTAACCGGTGAGGTCGACCACGCCGTAGCCGGGCGCCTCGAAGTCGCCGTCGCTCTCCACCTTGTCACGCGTGGCAGCGGCTCGCAGCATCAGGTCGGCGCCATAGTGGTCGCGCTCGTAGGTCAGGCCGAGCAGGCCGCTGAGCGGTGCCACCGAGCTGAGGTGCTGATTGGTTTCGCGATCTTGACCATCAGCCCAGGCCAGCGAACCCCAGACCTTCCAGTGCGGCACGAATTCCCAATGGGCGGCCAGTTCGGCACCGTAAATCTGCACCTTGGCACGGTTCTCGGTGCGGCTTACGCCCAGCGGGTAGTCCGCGAGGTCGAGACCAATGGCGGCCAGGGTGGCGGCATCGGTGATCGGCACATCGTCGTCGATAAAGTTCTTGTAGTGGTTGTCGAACAGGCTGATCGAACCGCCGAGCTTGTCGTTACCCAGTTGTGCGCCAATTTCATAACCGCTGCTTTCTTCGGGTTTTAGACCGGCGTTGCCCAGGCGCAAGTAGCTGCTCTCGGCGCCGTAGTTCATGTACAGCTGGGTGGCGTCTGGTGCCTTGAAGCCCTGCGCCCATTGGGCATACAGCATGGTTTCTTCGGCTATCTGCCAGGTTGCCAGCAAGTTGCCGGAGAGTTTGTGGTCGCTGCTGGTCTCCAGGGTTTGCTGATTGGCCGGGTTGATGTTGTTGGCGAAGTCGCTGGTGGATTGTGGGTTCTGCTCGTAGTGGTCGTAGCGCAGGCCGGGAGTCAGCTTGACCAGGCCGTCGGCGAAGCTGATCTCGTTAGTGGCATACAGCGCCCACTGGGTGCCTTCAGCCTTGGGCATGTCGGCCTGGTTGGTGTGCAGGAAGCTGCAGGCGCTGGGGCCCATCAGTTCGTTAAGCACCGCTGGGCAGTTGTCATAGCCCTCAGAAACCTGTTCGGTATTGACCTGATACAGCTCGCCGCCGAGGGTCAGGTCGTTGGGCAGGCCGGCAATCTCGAAGGTCTTGCCGATATCGCCGGATACGCCGTACAGCTCTTTCTCGATCTGGTTATCGCGGCCGAAGGCGCCGCTTGGGTATTTGTACGGGTTGCCGCTGGGGCCGAAGACGAAATCCGGAATCGCGGCGCGGGCGTCGGTGACGGTGCGGATACCGCTCTGGTCGTCATGGCGGCGCAGCTTTTGCCAGTAGGCGATGGCATTGGCGCTGTCGAAAAGGCTGTTGTCATCTTCGGCGCGGAAGGCGTAATCCACGGACAGGCGCTGGCGTTTGACGTGTTCATCGGTGCCGTTCTCGCCGATCAGGTAGTTGCTGCCTTGGCCGGTGCGGCTGTCGATGGCGTTTTCGCGCTCGAAGAGTTCGCCGGTGAGACCGAGCTTGTGGCCACCGTCGAAGCGTTGCTGCAGCTTGATCAGCAGGCTCTGCTGTTCAGTGTCGGCCGGGTTGGCCTCGGTGCGTGAGGTGCCGTAGCTGTTGTCGCGACCGCGGCTTTCCAATTCATGACCTTGGCGCTGACCAGCTTGGAGCAGCCAGGCGGTGTCTTGGTAGCGACCCGCTAGCGCGCCATTCAGGCCCCAGCTGTGGTCGGCGCTGTCGTAGTCGGTTTTGATCAAGGTGCCGAAGTCTTTGCCCACGCGCAGCAGATCCTCTGGATTGAGGGTGTACAGCTCAACTGCGCCCCCCAGCGCGCCAGAGCCAACCACGCTTGAGTTGGCGCCCCGCACGATGTCCACCGAGGACAAACCATTGAAATCGACTGAGTCCAAGCCGCCCTGGGCGCCGCCGGTTGGGCCCTGGCTGCGCGCGCCGTCAGTCATCCATGGCACGCGGATGCCGTCGATGGTGGTCAGCACGCGGTCGCGATCCAGGCCGCGAATGTTGATGCTTTCACTGCTGCGGCTGTAGTTCACCCCCGGCTCGGCACGTTTGCCAAGGTCGTCAAAGTTGCGGATCTGGCGCTTATCCAAGGTTTGCGCGTCAGTGCGGGTGGTGATGGGCAGAGGCTCTTCAGCCACGTTACCGATGATCTGCGTGTCGGGCAGGGTCGCCGGCTGTTCGGCCAACGCCAGCGACGGGGTGAGTAACAGCAGCGCAAGCCAGGGGCGGCGGGCAAAGGGAGGGCGTATGGGCATGGGACTACTCCAAGAACATGCGGACGGGTTCTGTGACCGTTCGGGTTGGCGACGGCGCAAACCATAATGAGATTGACAGTCATATGCAAATGATTATCAAATAGCTTTCGTCTTAAAGGTCAGCCAGCGCTGTCCCTTCTGCATGGCAAGGTTTTACCCATTCCTGTACGTGCTTTTGCACGGCAGTTGGGTGGTCGTGCGCGAATAACTAAATGGCCTGTTTGTCGCTCAGGCATGCCCGTGATGAAGGAGTTTTCATGATCAATACCCAAGCCCCCGGCCTACCGGCCAATGACCTCTACCTGGCGTGGCAAGTGCTGCGCAGCGAGCAGCCGCGCTTGCGTGCGCGGGATGCTGCTGAGCAATTGGCGGTCAGCGAGGCCGAGTTGGTCGCCAGCCGCATGGGCGTCGATACCCTGCGCCTTCGGCCCGTCTGGGCGGAATTGCTGCCTGCGTTGGGCGAGTTGGGGTATGTGATGGCGCTGACGCGTAACGAGCATTGCGTGCATGAGCGCAAAGGCTATTACCGCGAAGTAACCGTGATGGCGAATGGGCAGATGGGCCTGGTGGTGTCGGCGGATATCGACCTGCGCCTGTTCCTCGGCGGATGGGCTAGTGTGTTTGCGATTGAAGAGCAAACCAGTAAGGGCACTCAGCGCAGCATTCAGGTGTTTGATCGCCAGGGTACGGCCGTGCACAAGGTGTTTCTCACCGAGGACAGCCAGTTGTCCGCCTGGGAGCCTTTGCTTGAGCGTTTCGCCGAGGCGCAGCAAAGCGTTGCATTGGATCTGCAGCCCCAGCCATCCACTACACCGAGCCAGCCTGATGCGGTGATTGATGCCAATGCCTTGCGCGTCGGATGGTCAGCGTTGAAGGACACGCACCATTTCTTTGCCCTGTTGAAAAAGCACGGCACGACACGTACCCAGGCGCTGCGTCTGGCGGGTCGTGAGTGGGCCGAGCCGTTGGATATACGCGAACTGCCGAAGCTGATGGAGCAGGCTGGCGCTCGTGAAGTGCCGATCATGGTGTTTGTCGGCAATCGTCACTGCATCCAGATCCACTCCGGACCGGTGCAGAACCTGCGTTGGATGGACACTTGGTTCAATGTGCTGGACCCTGAGTTCAACCTGCATCTCAAGACCACTGGCGTGATCGAACTGTGGCGTGTGCGCAAGCCCAGCAGCGATGGTGTGATCACCAGCTGGGAAGCCTTTGATGCCGATGGCGAGCTGGTGGTGCAGCTGTTTGGTGCGCGCAAGCCGGGCATTCCAGAGCGTGAAGACTGGCGTGCTCTGGCTGAAGAAGCCGTGGCTCTGTCGGCCTGATTCGGTTTGTCGCCTGTAGTTGCAGCGCCGTGCCACTGGCTTTACCACGGTCGGCGTTCACGTCTGTTTTCTTAGAGAGTGCTCATGAAACCCCTTAATACTTTGTTCGCCCTGTGCGCGAGCCTGTTGTTCTGTGCCTCGCTGATGGCCGCCGAGCCGTTGCCGCAACGCTGGATCAGTTCCGGTGGTTCGCTCAGTGAGTGGGTGGTGGTGCTGGGCGGCGAAAGCCGACTGGTCGGGGTGGACAGCACCAGCCAGCATCCAGAGTCGCTGCGTGCGCTGCCGAGCATCGGTTATCAGCGTCAGCTGGCGGCCGAAGGCATGCTGACCCTGCGCCCGGATATGCTCATAGGTAGCGAAGAAATGGGCCCGCCGCCAGTGCTGGCGCAATTGCGCGGCGCCGGTGTGCGGGTGGAAATGCTCTCGTCCAAGGCTGATCTGGCCAGCTTGCAAGCCAGCCTGCAACGCATCGGCAACCTACTGGGCGAGCCGCAACGCGCCGATCAGGCATTCGCGGCTTATCAGCAGCGCTTGCAGCAGCAGGCCGACTGGCTGGCGGCTGCACAGCGTCAGCAGGCGGCGCCAGGTGTGCTGCTGTTGCTCGGGCATGCGGGTGGTAGCCCGATGGCGGGCGGCAAGGACACCTCTGCCGATTGGCTGATTGAGCGTGCCGGTGGGCGCAATTTGGCCAGCCATGGCGGTTATAAGACGCTGTCCACCGAGGCGCTGCTGGCGCTTGATCCCGAGGTGGTGATCATCGCCGATCGCAGCCTGGCCGGTGATGCTGCGCGTGAGGCGCTGCTGCAGCAGAACCCGGCACTGGCGGCGACCCGGGCGGCGCGTAATCAACGTTTGTTGATGCTCGACCCGACCCTGCTGGTCGGTGGCCTCGGCCCGCGTTTGCCGGATGGGCTGGCGGCCTTGTCCGTAGCCTTTTATCCTGCCAGCCAACCTCTGGTCGCCGAAGCTAAGCCCACGCCATGAATCCTGTTATTCGACCGCGCTCACTGTTTATCGCACTGAGCCTGTTGCTGGCGCTCGCGCTTTGGCTATCCCTCGCCCTGGGCCCGGTCAGTTTGCCGCTGCTCGACACGCTCAAGGCGGCGCTGCGCCTGCTTGGTTTGGCAGCACCGGGTGATGATTTGGCCCAGGCTGAGTTGATACTCGGGCAGATTCGTCTGCCGCGCAGCTTGCTCGGGCTGCTGGTCGGCGCGGTGCTGGCGCTGTGCGGGGTGGCGATGCAGGGGCTGTTTCGCAATCCGCTGGCCGATCCTGGTTTGATCGGGGTCTCCAGCGGTGCGGCGCTCGGCGCGTCGATTGCGATTGTCGGCGGCGCAGCCCTTGGCGGTTTGCCGGAAGCCTTTGCACCTTATCTGTTGTCGTTGTTTGCCTTTATCGGCGGCCTTGGGGTAACAGCGCTGGTCTATCGCCTGGGTCGGCGTGATGGCGAAACCAATGTGGCGACCATGCTCCTGGCGGGTATTGCGCTGACCGCACTGGCCGGCGCGGCCATCGGCCTGTTTACCTACCTGGCCGATGATGCCACCTTGCGTACCCTGACCTTCTGGAACCTGGGCAGCCTCAATGGTGCCAGCTACGCGCGCCTGTGGCCGCTGCTGCTGGTGACGGCTGCAGTGGCGCTGTGGCTGCCACGGCGAGCCAAGGCGCTGAATGCCATGCTGCTGGGCGAATCCGAGGCGCGTCATTTGGGCTTTGCCGTGGAGCGGGTCAAGGCCGAACTGGTGTTTTGCACCGCACTTGGTGTGGGGGCTGCGGTGGCGGCGGCGGGGATGATCGGCTTTATCGGCCTGGTGGTACCGCATCTGGTGCGTCTGCTGGTGGGGCCGGATCATCGCGTGCTGTTGCCGGCCTCGGCCCTGGCGGGTGCCAGCCTGTTGCTGCTGGCGGATCTAGCGGCGCGGCTGGTGCTGGCTCCGGCCGAATTGCCGATCGGTATCGTCACGGCGCTAATTGGCGCGCCGTTCTTCCTTTATCTGTTGCTGCGGGGGCGTACCTGATGCTGCGCGCGGAAAATCTGGCGGTACAGCGCGGCACGAATACGGTGTTGGCGGATATCAATCTGGAGTTACGCCCGGGCGAAGTGCTTGGCGTGCTGGGGCCCAATGGCGCAGGCAAGAGCACCTTGCTCGGTGCCTTGTGTGGCGAGCTGCAGCCGAGCCACGGCGATGTCTGGCTGGATCAACGGCGTTTACAGGACTGGCCCGGCAGCGAGCGTGCGCAGCGCTTGGCGGTATTGCCGCAGACCTCGACGCTGAATTTTTCCTTTCGCGTGGAAGAGGTGGTCGGTATGGGCCGTTTGCCCCATGCCAGCGGGCGTGTGCGCGATGCGCAGATCATCAAGCAGGCGCTGGAAGCAGCCGATGCGTTGCACCTGGCCGGGCGCAGTTACTTGGCGTTATCCGGCGGCGAGCGTCAGCGTGTGCACCTGGCGCGCGTGCTGGCACAGCTCTGGCCTGGCGGTGAAGGGCAGATGCTGCTGCTTGATGAGCCGACCTCAATGCTCGATCCGCTGCATCAGCACACCACGCTGCAGGCCACCCGCGCGTTCGTCGAGCAGGGCGCAGCGGTGCTGGTGATTCTGCATGACCTTAACCTGGCTGCGCGCTACTGCGATCGCCTATTGCTGCTGGAGTGCGGCCGACCACATGCGCTCGGTAGCCCCGAAGAAGTGCTGCGTGCCGAACCGCTGCAGGCTGTATTCGGGCTTGAGGTGCTGGTGCAGCAGCATCCTGAACGGGGTCATCCTTTAATCGTTGCTCGCTAAGGTTGTGTTTATGCGTATTGCATTACTGCTGGTGGTGGCGCTGTTGAGCGCCTGCCAGTCTTCGCTACCGGCTTTACCCACCTGGCAGAGCCCTGAGGGTTTGCAGCATCCAGAACTCGGGCAGATTGTCGAGTTGCGTACTGGCGCGCAGCTGACCCCGGCGCAATTGCTTGAGCGCCTGGCCGTTGCGCCCAAGGTGCTGGTGGGCGAGCGACATGACAATCCCGATCACCACGCGCTGCAGCTCTGGCTGTTGCGGGCTCTGGCAGCGCAGCGGCCACAGGGTAGCCTGCTGTTGGAAATGCTTACACCGGATCAGCAGGCCAAGGTCGATCAGGTGCGCGCTGCCATCGCGGCCGGGCAGGCGCCGCAGGACATGCTCAGCGCCCTGGCCTGGCAGCCTGGCTGGGCTTGGTCGCTGTATGGCCCCCTCGTGCAGCATGCGCTGCGTCAACCGTATCCGTTGCTGGCAGCCAACCTTGAGCGTCGCGAAGTCATGCAGATTTACGCCCAGGTGCCACAGCTGCAAGGTCAGGCCTCTACCGCGCAGCCGGTGCGCGAGGTGCTGTTCAAGCAGATTCGCGAGTCGCATTGCAACCTGCTGCCGGAAAGCCAACTACCCGCGATGCTTGCCGTGCAGCAACAGCGTGATCGGCGTATGGCCGAAGCGCTGCTGGTCGCGCCGGCGCCAAGCTTGCTGTTTGCCGGTGCCTTCCATGTGCGTCGTGAGCTGGGTGTGCCGCTGCATCTACAGGATTTAGGGGCAGTTGAAGGTGTGCAGGTACTGATTCTGGCGGAGGTCGGCAGCCAGGTTGCCGCAGAGTCGTCCGATTACGTCTGGTTCACAGCGGCGCAACCCGAGCAGGACCACTGCGCAAAACTGCGACCCTAGCCCGATTTGCCTGCGGCTGAGCAGGTAGTCTGCGGTTTTTACCGGAGACCGCCGATGCCAGCCGCTGCCCATGCCCTGCTTACCCGCTATTTCAATGCTCTTAACGAGCGCGACAGCCGTGCCTGCCTGGCGCTGCTCAGCGCCGATGTGCTGCTGGATATCAATCAGGGGCCTCGCGAGCAGGGCGTTCAAGCCTTTGCCGACTACTTAGAACGCACCCAGCGTTGCTACCGCGAAAGCATCGATAACCTGCAGATCCTCACCGAGCCAAGCGGGCAGCGCGCCGCCTGCGAGTTCACTCTGAGTGGTGAATACCTGAGCACCGATGATGGCCTGCCGGACGCCTGTGGCCAGAGTTACCAGCTGACGGCGGCGAGTTTCTTCGAGATTCGTGACGGCAAGATCTGTCGGGTAAGCCAGCACTTCAATCTGCCGGAGTGGCTGGCGCAGGTCGATTTCTAAAGGTTGCTGAGCGTAGTTTTCTACAGGCAAAAAAAGACCCGGCAAAAGCCGGGTCAATAACCGTGATTAGCCTGATGAGGAGATAATCTGAAGAGGCCGACTGAAGGTCTCTTAAGCTTATCGGCTGATCTCGCGACCAGTTGCGGTAATAATAACAATTCTCATTTTCATGTCAACACTCTTACCCCAACTTTTTTATCAGCCAGCCAAATGTCTGTTCACCCATAAACAAACAACCCGGCACAAGGCCGGGTTGTTGAGATCGCAAGCGGGTTTCAGGATGCTTCGGCCGGTAGGCGCAGCTGGGTGACTTCCTTGTTCAGAAGGTCGATGCGCTTGGCCATGTTCTCGATCAGGCTATGGGCAATTCGCGGGTTGCTTTGCATCAGGCTGAGAAACTGCTCTTTGGGGATGACCATCACGGTGCAAGGTTCGCTGGCAAGCACGGTGGCACTGCGCTTCTCGCGGGTAAACACGGCCATGGCGCCGAAGATTTCATCCTTCTGCACGTCACCGACCTTGTGCCCGTCGACGTACGCCTCGGCATGACCTTCGATGATGATAAAGACGTTGTCGGCGACATCGCCTTGGTGGATCAGCTCTTCACCTGCGGCAAAATGCTGGAAGCCGGTGGAGGGGCGGATTTCCGGCTGCTTCAAGCGCGCCAGGGCGTCGGAAAGCAGGGCGGTGTGGCCGATCAGGTATTGGATAAACAGTTCCTGGCGCTGCTCGCTGGCATAGATGTGCTTGAACACTTCACTGCGCGAGTAGGGAATCAGGCTCAGTTGCTCTTCGCTGCTATAGCGGCAGCTGGGCATGTCCAGGCCCTGGCGCAAACCAACCAGATCGCCTTCCTGCAGATAAAACAGCGGACGTTCATCAACCACGGCATGCAGCAGGCCATTTTCAATAATGAAGAGCTGGTTACCCGGCAGCATCTTGGCCAGGTCTTCCGCACGTTCGAGCTGTAGTGGCGATCCAGTAGGTGCAAGCCCATCGAGCAATTGAGTGGGGATGCTTTGTAGTCGGTTGATCAGCTGATCGGCGTAAGCCGGTTGCTCCCCGAGTAAATACATGAGCGAATTTCCTTGAACTGGCTGGGCATACTAAACCGCACGAACGTCCCTAAAACAATAGTTGCCAGCGCGCTTCAGGTAAATCAAAAGCCTAAGAGGTTGTGAGCTAGCTCTTGTTGTGGGGCGAAGTTTCATCGAGCTGACCATTCAGTTCGGCTTTATGGCCGGGTGGTAGTTCGTTCCAGTGTACGTCAAGCAGCGCGCCTTCAATCGCATACAGCAGCACCTTGGATGCCCTGAAGCCCCGCGCGCGTACCGCTCGATAAGCGCTGACCGCGCCCAAGCGACGCAGGTCATTGGCGCTGTGAATGCCAACCGCGTGGAGCCACTGGGCCGAGGTTTTACCGAGGTTCTTCAGGTGTTGCAGTTCATCGTTCATCAAGCCTCCTTGCGCTGCTGGGCAGTCGTGCGGATGGAGTCAGTTTGGCGTGCCTGCCAGAAAGTGTAGCGGCCAGCGGACAAAACGTGGCTGTTTGGCATCACCCCAGGCCTGGCGCAGTTTTGGCTGCAGTTGCAGCAGTGGATCGGCGCCGTTCTGTTGTTCGTAGCGCTGCACGGCTGACCAGGTGCGCAGGTAGCCCAGCAGCTGCTCCAGGGTCCAACTGGCTTCAATAGTCGAGGCGGGTGGAGTGAGTGCCTTCAAGGGGTTGTCGATATCGCGGTAGCCGGCATCGACACTGGCGCGGCCCGTTGGCCAGTAACCGCTGAGGGTATTCCAGTAAAAGTCGTCGATTAGCGCGTCCAGCTCAGCGTCAATGCGGATCAGGCTGTAACACCAGGCACAGAACACGCCGCCAGGCTTGAGCAGGCGGCGTACTTCGGCAAAGAACGCCGGTGTGGCGAACCAATGCAGCGCCTGCGCTACCACGATCAGATCCAGGCTTTGGCTGGGCAGCGGTTGCGTTTGCGCCTCGGCGACGAACAGCTGTAATTCTGTCTGTCCTTCGACCGCCTGCAATTGCTCAAGGCTGGCATCGCAGGCCAGCACCTGCTTGAAGTGCTTGAGCAGTGGGCGACTTGCCTGACCGTTACCGCAGGCGATATCCAGCGCGTGCAGGCGTTCCGGGCATTGCGCAGCCAGCCAGGTAAACAGGCTTACTGGGTAATGCGGGCGGAAGCTGACGTAGGCATCTGCTCGCGCGCCGAACAGTTGGCTGATGGGGTTGCCGCTCAACGGGTGTTGTAGCGCAGGCGTGTGCCGAAATTTACCGACATAAGAATCTCGTCAGCAGTCAGTTCGACCGGGAAGTACGCCCCGGAAATCTGTGCGTGGGCCAGGCTGGCCCCTTCGAGTTGGGCATTGCGTAAGTCTAGGCCGCGCAGGTCAGTGCCGCGAAAGTAGGCGTTGGTGAAATTGATGCCTTGGGCATCCAGTGCGCGCAGGTCTATGCCGCGAAAATCACCGTCGCTCAGGTCGACGACAGTGTCTTTGGGCTTTTGCGCATTGAAAGCGGAGATTTGTTCGTTGCGGATGAGGATATACAGCGGGTTATCCAGTTGTCGGGGCTGGCTCATGGTGCATCTCCTTATGGACTCACCGCCAGTATAGAAGCCGCGGCGCGCTCTGCTCGCGCCGCAACTCTATTGCTCGTTCTGTTTATTACAGGCCCGTCAGACGCTGGCGAATGCGTGCGATCAGGGTATCCAGGCTGGCGCTTTCGTGGGTGTCTACGCGTTTGCTGTGCAGCAGTTCATCGTCACTCAGCGCTTCGCGGCTGGCCTGCTGGGCGTGTACCACGTCCATGGTGGCATCGGACGGGTCGCTGCCGGCGGCCTTGCGCTGTTCCAGCCAGCTGGCGATCACTTCGTCCGGGGCGCTGCATTCCAGAATCAGAAAAGGCGCGCCGCAGGCTTCGGCAACTTGGCTGGCAGCTTCACGCTGTGCCTGCTTGAGGTAAGTAGCGTCAATAACTACCGGAAAACCGGCGTACAGGACCGCTTCGGCGAGCTGGTGCAGGCGCTGGTAAGTCGCGGTGCTGGCGTCCTGAGTGTAGATGCCGGCGCTGAGCTTGCCGAGATCGGCATTCTTCTGCTCGCCGAACAGGCGCTTGCGTTCTACATCCGAGCGCAGGCGAATAGCGCCCAGTGCCTCGACCAGGCGCATGGCCACATGGCTTTTGCCCACTGCGGAAACACCGTGGGTAATGACTAGAAAGTTGGAGGGGATGGCGCTGTAGCTTTCCGCCAGGTTGGCATAGTTGCGGTATTGGCGCAGGGTTACAGCTTTTTGCACCGCGTCGGTCTGATGCGCCAGGCTGAACAGCGCGACCTTGGCGCGTACCAGGGCGCGGTAGGCCTTGTAGAAATTCAGCAATTCCAGGGCGGCGTAATCACCAGTGTGCTCCAGCCAGCCATTGACGAAGCGCCAGGCGTGGGCCTTGAGGCCGCGGTCTTCCAGGTCCATGGCGAGGAAGGCAGCGTCCGAGGCGATATCGATCAGGCGGAACGGCTCGTTGAACTCGATGCAGTCGAACAGCACCACCTGATCATCCAGCAGGGTGGCGTTGCCCAGGTGGATGTCGCCGTGACATTCGCGGATCGAGCCATTGGCCGCACGCGTGGCCAGCAGTGGCTCAAGGCGCGCGTAGTTGGCTTCGGTCCAGGCCTCAAGGGCTTCCAGCTGCTGCAGGTCAGCCGCATCACTGAGCAACGGGCGGATCTGTTCGAAGTTCTGCCGCATCGGCGCGGCAATTGCCTCGGGTGTGCACAGCGCATGGCTGGCCGCGACCGCAGGGGTCGAGCCGTGGAAGTCGGCAATCTGTTTGGCCAGGGCATCAATATGCGCCTCGCTCAGTTCGCCGCGCGCCTGTACATCGCTGAGCAATTGGCTTTGCGGGAATTGGCGCATTTTCAACGCATATTCGATGGCCGGGCCGCTACCGCTGAGTTGCGGGGCATCGATGCTGCCGCTGATCGGCAGCACTTCCAAGTAAAGGTCCTGAGTCAGGCGCTGGTTGAGGCGCAGCTCTTCCTTGCAGAAGTGCTCGCGGGCGCTCAGCTCGGTGAAGTCGAGAAAGCCAAAATTCACCGGCTTTTTGAGCTTGTAGGCAAAGGGGCCGGTGAGCACCACCCAGGAAATATGGGTTTCGATAACCTGGAATTGCTCTACGGGATGAGGGTAGAGGGCCGGGTTCTGCAGTGCGGCGATCAGAGCTTGGCTCACGGGCGATCCTTGGCGTTGTGCTGAAATAAGAGGCGGCCATTATGGCCGCTCAACGCCAGTCTGCAAACCGCTGAGCAGGCCTGCTGGCAAGCGGGCAAAGTGCGTATAATGCCGCGCCATGACTCGTACCCGATCTTCCCGTCCCCGTTCTAAACGCCGTTCCGGCGGTATGCGCCCCTGGTTGGGCTGGGCTATTAAGCTCGGTCTGGTGGGTTTGGTGGTGCTCGCCGTGTTTGCGGTTTATCTCGATGCAGTGGTGCAGGAGAAGTTCTCCGGCAAGCGCTGGACTGTTCCTGCCAAGGTCTATGCCAGGCCGCTGGAGCTATTCGTTGGGCAGAAGCTGGCCAAGGATGACTTCCTCAAGGAGCTGGATGCCCTGGGCTATCGTCGTGAAAACGCGGTAGGCGGCCCTGGCGGCGTGTCGGTGGCAGGCAACAATATCGAGCTGCATTCTCGCGGTTTTCAATTCTATGAAAGCACCGAGCCGTCGCAGCGCGTGCGCGTGCGTTTCTCCGGTGACTATGTAGCGGGTTTGACCCAGGCCGGCGGCGGCAATCTGGCGGTGGCGCGGCTTGAGCCGCTGTTGATTGGTGGCTTGTACCCGGCGCACCAAGAAGATCGTGTGCTGATCAAGCTGGAGCAGGTGCCACCTTATCTGGTGGAGACCCTAGTGGCGATTGAGGATCGTGAGTTCTTCAATCACTTCGGCGTGTCGCCCAAGGGTATCGCCCGCGCGGTGTGGATCAACGCCACTGCCGGTCAGCTGCGCCAAGGCGGCAGTACGCTGACCCAGCAGTTGGTGAAAAACTTCTACCTGACTAACGAGCGCACCCTGGTTCGTAAAGCAACTGAAGCCATGATGGCGGTGCTGCTGGAGTTGCATTATGAGAAGAAGGACATTCTTGAGGCGTACCTCAATGAAGTGTTCCTCGGTCAGGACGGTCAGCGTGCGGTGCATGGCTTTGGTCTGGCCAGTCAGTATTTCTTCAGCCAACCGCTGTCCGAGCTGAAGCTTGATCAGGTGGCGCTGCTGGTGGGGATGGTCAAAGGACCGACCTACTACAATCCGCGGCGCAACCCTGAGCGCGCGCTGGAGCGGCGCAATCTGGTGCTTGATGTGCTGGCCGCACAGGGCGTAGCCAGTGTTGCAGAAGTGGAAGCAGCGAAACAGAAGCCGCTGGGCATTACCCGACGCGGCAGTCTGGCAGACAGCTCGTTCCCGGCCTTCTTGGATCTGGTCAAGCGTCAGCTGCGCGAGGATTACCAAGAGCAGGACCTTACCGAAGAAGGTCTGCGAATCTTCACCAGCTTCGATCCGATCATGCAGCTCAAAGCCGAAAGTGCCTTGGCCGATACCCTCAAGCGCCTGTCTGGACGCAAGGGTGTGGATGAGGTCGAAGCGGGAATGGTTGTCACCAGCCCTGAGAGTGGCGAAGTGCAGGCCATGATTGGTAGCCGTCAGCCACGGTTTGCCGGCTTCAACCGAGCCCTGGACGCGGTGCGGCCGATTGGCTCGCTGATCAAGCCGGCAATCTACCTGACGGCACTTGAGCGTCCTAGCCAGTACACCTTGACTAGTTTGCTGGAAGATCAGCCGTTCTCTATCAAAGGTCAGGACGGTCAGGTGTGGAGCCCGCAGAACTACGACCGTAAGGCCCATGGCACGATTTACCTGTATCAGGGGTTGGTCAATTCCTACAACTTGTCCACCGCCAAACTTGGTCTTGAGATGGGCGTGCCAGAAGTGCTCAAAACGTTGAATCGATTGGGTGTCGAGCAGAAATGGCCGGCGTATCCGTCGATGCTGCTCGGCGCCGGCGGACTGAGCCCGATGGGCGTGGCAAATATGTACCAGACCCTGGCCAATGGCGGCTTCAATACGCCATTGCGCGGTATTCGTAATGTGCTGACGGCAGATGGCGAGCCGCTCAAGCGGTATCCGTTCCAGATTCAACAGCGTTTTGACAGTGGCGCCATCTACCTGCTGCAGAACGCCATGCAGCGCACGATGTCAGAAGGTACAGGGCGTTCGGTCTACGGCCAGCTGCCGCGTTCTCTGGCATTGGCTGGTAAGACGGGTACCAGTAACGACTCGCGCGATAGCTGGTTTGCCGGTTTCAGTCAGGATGTGCTGGCCGTAGTTTGGCTCGGTCGTGA
Source organism: Pseudomonas sp. EA_35y_Pfl2_R5 (assembly GCF_963970805.1). Taxonomy (NCBI): domain Bacteria; kingdom Pseudomonadati; phylum Pseudomonadota; class Gammaproteobacteria; order Pseudomonadales; family Pseudomonadaceae; genus Pseudomonas; species Pseudomonas sp. EA_35y_Pfl2_R5. The sequence goes on from NZ_CAXAOW010000015.1 coordinate 81,351, forward strand.
TGACAATGGGCCGACGCCGTTGACCGGTGCGACTGGTGCGCTGCAGGTGTGGACGGAATTTATGCGCAAGGCCGATCCGCTGCCGCTGGATATGCCTGTGCCGGATAACGTGGTACAGGCCTGGGTGGATGCCAGTAGCGGTCAGGGTACCGACCCCAGTTGTCCGAATGCAGTACAGATGCCGTATATTCGCGGCAGCCAGCCTGTTGCCGGGCCGGCCTGTGGTATTCAGGCGCCGGTCAACGAAGTGATGGATTGGGTACGCGGCTGGTTGGATTAAGTAAAAGAGGGCGTGACGTGAATAAGTGGTTGATTCCAGCTGTAACGGTTTCGTTGATGTTGGCTGGTTGCAGCAGTGTGCCGCGCGGCTCGATTCCGGTAGTTGAAGGCGGCAGTGCGGTAGCCGGCTCCCAGTCAGGTACGCCAGGTGGTTATGGTGCACCCGCTGCACAGCCTCAAGCCCTGCCGGAGGACTCTGGGGTGGTGGTAATGGTGCCTGGCGGTGGTGGTAGTTCCACGCCGATTCAGTCGTTCCCTGCAGGCAATGCCCCGCAGGATGCCGGTGCCTCCACGCAGCCCTGGAGCGCTACGCCGCCCGCCACAGGCCAAGGCGGCTATTCCGCCCCGGCGCCCAGTGGTATTCCAAGTGGTGGCTTGGCCATGGATGAGCAGCTGGATGGTCCGGTGCTGGCTTTGTTGACGACTGCCCAGCAACAGCAAGGCGGCGGGGATTTGAATGGTGCGGCTTCCAGTCTGGAGCGCGCTCAACGTATTGCGCCGCGTGAGCCGCAGGTGTTGTACCGCTTGGCTGAAGTTCGCCTGGCCCAAGGCGATGCTGCGCAGGCCGAGCAGTTCGCCCGTCGTGGTCTGAGCTATGCCAGCGGTCGCCCCGCGTTGCAGGCCAGTCTATGGAATCTTATCGCCCAGGCCCGCGAGCGCCAGGGTGATGCGGCGGGTGCCGCCCAGGCCCGTGAGCAGGCGCGAGTCAGTCTCTGATGGATGCGCGCGTGTTGACCGTGGCAGAGCAGCTGTTGCTGATCGAGCGAGAGCTGCGTGTGCAAGGCTGGTGGGGTGCTCAGGCGCCCAGTGCGCAGGCGTTATCTAGCCAGCAGCCGTTCTGTGTCGATACACTGGCGTTCGAGCAATGGCTGCAGTGGATATTTCTACCGAGGATGAAGCAGGTGCTGGAGGCTGGCGCGGCATTGCCCAGTGCTTCCGGGATTCAGCCGATGGCCGAGCAGGTGTATGGTGGTCAGGCTAAGAAGGCTAGAGCGCTGATCAAACTGTTGGGCGAATTTGACCGGCTGATTGTTGGCGCGACCTGAGTCGCGCCAGTGGTTTACTTGCAGTTTTCGGTAATCGACTTCTGCGCTTCGCTGATACGGCTTTGGCGTTCATCTTCGCTTAGACGCCGCACTTCACCGTCTACATCAACGCGTACGCGCGGATTGTTCTGCAGTTGTGCCAGGTTGGTGCGCACATCTTCGCAATACTTCTTGCGTTCAGCTTCTTTGGCGGCAACCTCCTGTTTGACCTTCTCATCAATGGCCGCCTGCTCAGGATCGGCAATGCTCTCGAATGTTGGCGCAGCTTTCTTTTCTTCTGCTACGGCAGGTTTTGGCGGCGGTGTTGCGGTGTTGATGCTGGTGGCGTCTTGGCCCTGTGGTGGCTGTGCGCTGAAGTGCGTCACGCCTTGGGCATCAACCCACTTGTAAACCTGGCTGGCCATGGCGGTGGCGCTCATGGCGAGCAGCAAGCTGCTGGTGATAATCATGCGGCGCATGCGGTTTCCTTATATTGAGCTGCGGTGCCTGCTGACTACTATAACCAAAATGTTCGAATCGTCATCCTGCGCTGCGTCACAGCAGAAGATTGCAGATTCAATCACGGATTGCTTGACTTGGCAGCGCCGAATCCGAACAATTCCACGCTCGCTGTAGTGGAGTCCGCCGCAAGCAGGCTTTAGCTCAGTAGACATGAGGTGCACACCCGCGCCGACCTGTTACACCCGCAACGCGTTACCTCGCGCTGGGTGGGAAAACCCCGCAACACTTTGGGGCATTCCCAATACTTGCTCAGTTGTAGCTGACGTAGTCGGCGACCACCGTCGCTCATGCTCTGCTGACAGTAAACCTATCTTAGGCCGTCCTCCTTGTTGGGCGGTTTTCTGGCGTTTTAGAGGTGAACAACGTGGAGCTTTTATCCGGCGCTGAAATGGTCGTCCGCTTTTTGCGTGACGAAGGCGTTAAGAACATCTATGGGTACCCGGGCGGTGCTCTCCTACACATCTACGATGCCCTGTTTAAAGAGCCGGAAGTCCAGCACATTCTGGTTCGTCATGAACAAGCGGCAACCCATATGGCTGACGGCTATGCCCGCGCCACCGGTAAAGCCGGTGTGGTGCTGGTAACGTCCGGCCCTGGCGCAACCAATGCCATCACCGGTATTGCCACCGCCTACATGGACTCCATTCCGATGGTGGTGTTGTCTGGCCAGGTGCCAAGCACCATGGTCGGTACCGATGCCTTCCAAGAAACCGACATGATCGGTATCTCCCGGCCGATCGTGAAGCACAGCTTTATGATCAAGCACGCCTCGGAGATCCCGGAAGTCCTGAAGAAAGCCTTCTATCTGGCGCAGTCTGGTCGTCCAGGCCCGGTGGTCGTGGATATCCCGAAGGACATGACCAACCCGGCTGAGAAGTTCGAGTACGTCTATCCGAAGAAGGTCAAGCTGCGCTCCTACAGCCCGGCCCTGCGCGGGCATTCCGGGCAGATCCGCAAGGCGGCTGAATTGCTGCTGACGGCCAAGCGTCCAGTCATCTACTCCGGTGGTGGCGTAATCATGGGCGGTGCTGCAGCGCCGCTGACTGAACTCGCGCAAATGCTCAATCTGCCAGTCACCAACACCCTGATGGGCTTGGGCGGCTATCCAGGCACAGATCGCCAGTTCCTCGGCATGCTCGGTATGCACGGCAGCTACACGGCCAACCTGGCAATGCACCACGCCGATGTGATCCTTGCGGTGGGCGCACGCTTCGATGACCGGGTGATCAACGGCGCGAGCAAGTTTTGCCCGAATGCCAAGATCATTCACGTCGATATCGATCCGGCCTCCATCTCCAAGACCATCAAGGCCGATATCCCAATTGTCGGCCCGGTTGATAGCGTGATGACCGAGATGGTCGCGATCCTCAAAGAGATCGGCGAGCAGCTGAACAAGGATGCACTGGCGAGCTGGTGGAAGCAGATCGAAGAGTGGCGCGGTGGTCGCATCATGTTCCCTTATGACAAGGGCGACGGCAGCATCATCAAGCCGCAGACTGTGATCGAGACGCTGTCCGAAGTCACCGGTGGCGACGCCTTCGTGACCTCCGATGTGGGCCAGCACCAGATGTTTGCTGCCCAGTACTACCGCTTCAACAAGCCGAATCGTTGGATCAACTCCGGCGGTCTGGGCACCATGGGGTTTGGTTTCCCTGCTGCCATGGGCGTCAAACTGAGCTTCCCGGATGACGAGGTTGCCTGCGTTACCGGTGAAGGCAGCATCCAGATGAACATTCAGGAACTGTCGACCTGCCTGCAGTACGGTTTGCCGGTGAAGATCGTCAACCTGAACAACGGTGCGCTGGGTATGGTGCGCCAGTGGCAGGACATGAACTACGGTAGCCGTCACTCGCATTCCTATATGGAATCGTTGCCGGACTTCGTCAAGCTGGCCGAGGCCTATGGCCATGTTGGCATGCGCATCACTGATCTGAAGGATCTAAAACCGAAAATGGAGGAAGCCTTTGCGATGAAAGATCGCCTGGTGTTCCTCGATATCCAGGTTGATACCAGTGAGCACGTCTACCCGATGCAGATCAAAGACGGTGCAATGCGCGATATGTGGCTGAGCAAGACGGAGCGTACCTAATCATGCGACACATTATTTCCCTGCTGCTGGAAAACGAGCCCGGCGCATTGTCCCGCGTGGTCGGTCTGTTCTCGCAACGCAACTACAACATCGAAAGCCTGACTGTGGCGCCGACTGAAGACCCGACTTTGTCGCGTCTGACGCTGACCACTGTTGGCCATGATGAAGTCATCGAGCAGATCACCAAAAACCTCAACAAGCTGGTTGAGGTGGTCAAGCTGGTCGACCTGTCGGAAAGTGCTCATGTCGAGCGCGAGCTGATGCTGGTCAAGGTCAAGGCGACTGGCGCTCAGCGTGCTGAAGTCAAGCGCACCACCGACATCTTCCGTGGGCAGATCGTCGATGTGACCAGTAGCGTGTACACCATTCAGCTGGCCGGTACGAGCGATAAGCTGGACAGCTTTATCCAGGCCATCGGCACTACGTCGATTCTGGAGACCGTGCGCAGTGGCGTTACCGGCATTGCCCGTGGCGACAAGGTGCTGAGCATCTAATTGCGTTGTGCTGATAAAACGAAAAGCCCTCAGAGAGATGTCCCTGAGGGCTTTTTGCGTTTCTGGGCTTTCGCTTATTCGTCAGCAGATTACGTAAGCATCTCGCGCAGGCTGGGTGTTGTTAAACACGCTTAGCGTTGGCGATTCCAGAAGGCGTTGATCAGTGGATCTTTAAGACGCTTCTCCAGCGCAAACAGACCAATGTCGTATGCGGTTAACGGTGGCTGAATATCGTAGATGCGGATGCGTGCGGTCAGTGGGCTGTTGTCGAGGACTATCTGCGGAACCACGCCAATGCCAAAGCCTAGGCTCACCATGCTGACGATGGCTTCGTTACCGCTTACTTGAGCGTAAATGCGCGGTTTGATGTTGTGGCTTTTCAGCCATAGGTCAGTGCGGGTGCGGGCTAGGCCTTCCTCTGAGAGGATCATCGGCACATCTAGCCAGCTTTCCGCTGTGGGATACCTAAGCTGTTCCTCGCTCAATAGCTGAGGTGACTGCGGGCCGATAAAACACAGCGCTGAGCGGGCTATCGGTTGAAATTCGATGCCGGCCGGCAAGCTGTCGGGGCGGGCGCCGATAGCCAGGTCTTCCAGCCCTTCTTGCACGCGCTCTACTGCTTTGGCTGGGTCGCCGGTGTGCAGTTTCATTTCGATACGCGGGTAGTCCTGGCGAAAGCTGCTCAGGATGTCGTAAAGGAAGCTGTAGCTGGCTGTCACCGAGCAATACAGGGAAAGCTCGCCATGCAGGACTAGCTGATCCTGCTTGAAGGTCTGGCGGATGGCTTGCCAGCCGTTTATGACCTCGCTCGCATACTCGCGGAACTGTTGTCCCTCGCGGGTCAGGCGCACTGAACGATTGTCTCGCAGAAACAGCGGTGCGCCGAGTTCGTCCTCGAGTTGCTTGATGCTGCGGCTGAGCGCAGAAGGGCTAACGTGTTGCTCGCGGCTGGTTTTCCCGAAGTGCAGGTTGTCGGCTAGAGCGAGAAAGAGTTTGAGTGCGTGACTATCCATGATTGTTTCAAATATCGGCATGTTGTGTTGCAAATATATCATTTTACGCAATGGGGCGGATCACTTAAGGTGTCTCCGTCGCGGTGCATGCACCCATCCCTTTTCGATTAAAAGAGACAAGAACATGAAAGTTTATTACGACAAAGACTGTGACCTCTCGATCATCCAGGGTAAGAAAGTTGCCATCATCGGCTACGGTTCCCAGGGCCACGCTCAAGCGTGCAACCTGAAAGACTCCGGCGTTGACGTGACTGTTGGTCTGCGTAAAGGCTCGGCCACTGTCGCTAAGGCTGAAGCCCACGGCCTGAAAGTGACTGACGTTGCTTCCGCCGTTGCTGCTGCCGATCTGGTCATGATCCTGACCCCGGACGAGTTCCAGTCTTCGCTGTACAAAAACGAAATCGAGCCGAACATCAAGAAAGGCGCAACCCTGGCCTTCTCTCACGGCTTCGCTATCCACTACAACCAGGTTGTGCCGCGTAGCGACCTCGACGTGATCATGATCGCGCCGAAGGCTCCGGGCCACACAGTACGTTCTGAGTTTGTCAAAGGCGGCGGTATCCCTGACCTGATCGCCATCTATCAGGACGCTTCCGGCAATGCCAAGAATGTTGCTCTGTCCTACGCTGCTGGCGTGGGTGGCGGCCGTACCGGCATCATCGAAACCACCTTCAAAGACGAAACCGAAACCGACCTGTTCGGCGAGCAAGCAGTTCTGTGTGGCGGTACCGTCGAGCTGGTTAAAGCAGGCTTCGAAACTCTGGTTGAAGCCGGTTACGCGCCGGAAATGGCCTACTTCGAGTGCCTGCACGAACTGAAGCTGATCGTTGACCTCATGTACGAAGGCGGTATCGCCAACATGAACTACTCGATCTCCAACAACGCCGAGTACGGCGAGTACGTGACTGGACCGGAAGTTATCAACGCCGAATCCCGTCAGGCTATGCGCAATGCTCTGAAGCGTATCCAGGACGGCGAGTACGCCAAGATGTTCATCAGCGAAGGTGCCACCGGCTATCCTTCGATGACCGCCAAGCGTCGTAACAACGCTGCTCACGGTATCGAAATCATTGGTGAGCAACTGCGCTCCATGATGCCGTGGATCGGTGCCAACAAAATCGTCGACAAAGCCAAGAACTAAGGTTTTATGACGTAAGAAAAAACGCGGCCAAGGCCGCGTTTTTTCATGGTGCGGCAAGGCTTCTGGTATAAAGCCTGAGTGTTGCATGGGCACTGGCGTGAACCCTGATCGTCAGCGTCTGTCGAAATTCTTCAAATCCGTTGCAAGGTGTTGTTCATGAATGAACGTCCAGATGAGCCCCAGTCTCCCGCCGACGCCGAAAGTTTGCTGCCAATCGATGAGCATATAGAAGAGGGGCGTGACGCCGAAGGGCGTAAGGTCCGTCATCGCGGTATTTATCTGCTGCCCAACCTGTTTACCACGGCCAACCTGTTTGCCGGGTTCTACGCCATCATCAATGCCATGAACGGCAACTTCTATGTGGCCGCCGCCGCAGTGTTTGTTGCCATGGTGCTGGATGGGTTGGATGGGCGTGTGGCGCGCCTGACCAATACCCAGAGTGCCTTCGGTGCCGAGTATGACTCGCTGTCCGATATGGTCGCCTTTGGTGTGGCGCCTGCCTTGCTCGCGTTTGAGTGGGCGCTGGGCAGCATGGGTAAGGTCGGCTGGATGGTAGCCTTTATCTATGTAGCTGGTGCTGCGCTGCGTCTGGCGCGGTTCAATACGCAGATTGGTAGCGTCGACAAGCGCTACTTTATTGGTCTGGCCAGCCCGGCTGCTGCCGGTGTGGTGGCGGGTACAGTGTGGGCCTTCAGTGATTTCGGCATCAAAGGTTCGAATATGGCCTTTGTGGTTGCCATCTTGGTAGCTGCTGCCGGCATGCTGATGGTCAGCAATATCAAGTACAACAGCTTCAAGGATCTGGACCTGAAGGGGCGCGTGCCTTTTGTGGCGATCCTAGCGGTGGTGCTGGTGTTTGCCGTGGTGTTCAGTGATCCGCCGCGGATCCTGCTGATCATCTTCCTGGCCTACGCGGCCTCAGGTCCTGTCCAGTACCTGTTGCGCTTGCGTCGCGGTAAAAGCGTCTAGTTACTGCGGAGTTGGTTCGACAAAGCCGTTGAAGCGTCAGCTTCAACGGCTTTGTTGTTTCTGCAGGCGGCGCGGTTTAGGGGCTGGCGACCTGGGTATAGGTGGCTATTGAAACAAAAGCATAACAATCGATTGACCTGTGTTTCATTGTCCCTATAATGCGCAGCTCTTCAGGCGTGTGCAGCTCTTTAAACCTCTTATAAAACAAGAGGTTATATTTAAAAGAGGGCTTGCAAAGCAGCGAAAGCTGCGTAAAATGCGCCTCCTCTTCATGAGGTGGTGTTTGAGTCTGAAGGGGTTCGGTCGAGATGATCGAAGGCGGTAAAAGAGGCGGTTGACAGCGATTTGAAACGCTGTAGAATTCGCCTCCCGCTGACGAGAAGCTAGGTGTTGATCGAAA